>JBHIFL010000007.1:0-73845 GCA_046761065.1 Candidatus Heimdallarchaeota archaeon | reverse complement strand
CACCCTATATTTATTCACGAAACTTCCCTATTTTCAATTGGGCTTTTTCTTTTTGAGTGTTTTGTTTTAAGGGGGTTAACAATCGTAAACAGGTCGATAATTGTGTTTTCATTCAGGAGGGACTATGAATGATGTTGTATCACTTGAGTAAGAATTCTAAGGGTTTTCTCAGCAACACGATCCCAAGAATATTTTTTTACGGTGTTTTTACCATATTTTGCAAGTTTTTCCCGCAAAGAATCATCCAGAAGCACAAGGCGAAGCTTATAGAGTAGATCTTCATAATTAGAAAAGAGTAAACCATTTTGATTGTTCATAATTACTTCTCGGAAAACAGGCAGATCCCTGGCGATGACACAACAGCCTGTAGCAAAGCCTTCTACAATAGGGAGGCCAAATCCTTCCCATGTTGAAGGAAATACGAGTATCCCACTACACTTTAGACAGCGAGCCACAGCTTCATTGGTTAAGGATTGATAAAATTTTACACGAGCTTGGAGATCTAATTTGTAAACTAGTTGTTCTAATTCAGCCCGAAGAAAACCATCACCAATGATTGCAAGCTGAAGGTCATGAATTTCTTTTGAAAGCACATAAACTGCTTTTATAAGCAAGTTAACCTGCTTGTGATGCTCCAATCGTCCGACATAGACGATGCGGTGCGGATTCCGGGGACTACGTGGAACAACCCGTTCATATAAATCTAAATCGACTCCGTTTCCCGTTACAAAGATCTGTTGTGGTGGAAAGCCCATTTTGATTAAGTCAACTTTACTCTGTTGGCTAACAGTGAGGATTAGTGGGTATTGTAGCTTATATGCAAGTTCTTGCTGAGCAGTTCTAAAGCGGCATCGGTAGAAATGTTCTCGATGCCAAAGTTCGGGTTTATGAAGAGAAATAACGTCATGTAACACAGGGATATGTGGAAGGTTCGTTAAACGAGAAGCTATCCACCCTGCAATGGCCTCATAAGCACCACTAGAATAAATAATGTCTGGATCTAGGGATTGTAACTCACGAATTTTGAGCGCAGTAATTCCAGGATAACTGATAGCCTTCAAATGACGAAGCCACCAAAATCGTGGAGGTCGCTTATTAAAGGCTATTGACTCAAAATGGATCCCATTTAGCTGTTCCATATCGGCATAGCCGGTAGTGAAGCCTTTTGGGACAACCATGCAGATTTCATGTCCCTTTTTACAGATAGCTCGTGCTAACTCAATTTCACGACGGGAAATCCCGGAAATCGATTGGGAGAAGAGCCCACCTGAAACAATAGAGAGCAATCGCAAGCAGAACCCCTCAAGCTAGTTATAGTAGGATTATCCTTTTGTTGGCTCATAATTTATTTGAATAATTATTATTCTGTCTGTTGAAGCTAGGACAATGGAAGGGAACAATTGCCGTTTTCTCCGAAAAGAGATGAATCGTTACAATTCCACTCATGTTTAAGAGACTAGCAAATCCGAAGAGCCAAGAATAACTTATCCCTTTCAAGAAGCCACCAATAGTTGGCGCAATGGCCCCAAGAATATTCTGAGGCGCCATATAAATGCCATAAGCAGCTCCTCGATTTCTTTCGGTTGATGATTGTGCCGTGAGGGATGCGGTTACAGGCCAAAGGGCGGAAGATACTGCCCCAAAGAGGCAAAAGGTACCCAATAGGACAAGCTTCATTTTAATGAAATAAATGAGAATTATAGTAACAGTTTGTAATATCATAAACACTTCAATAATTACCTTCTCAGAGGTTTTATCAGACACAAAACCTCCAATCATTTGCCCGAATATCCCAAATAAGGGTAAGCTACTATAAAAGAATGCCGCCGCAGCGATTGGTATTCCTTTACTTTCAAAAAGAAAGGCAGGCAGGAAAAAATTGAGACTACCCCGTCCAAGAGCCAGAAGTGCCATAAATGTGACGAGAAGAAACAGTCCACGGGTCATTACTTGGTTTATCTGCGAGATCGATTGAGTTTTTTCGATAATAGGTAGAGTCGAACTTTTTATCTTTTGTTTCGCTCTCGATGTGGTTTCCCCCTTAAACGAATGCATCATCATCTTATAGAACAGAGCATAACCAAACAAAGGAACCGCCCATACCATGTAGATCTTTTGCCACAAATAATTCAACCTTACAATAAGAAGTCCAACAGACAAGGGACCAAGGCTCGCTCCTAAGGTTCCCCCAATACCATGGATTGCAAACATGAAACTACGATTATTTAATTCAGTCTGGCTTATCAACCCAAACCCAGCTGGGTGATAAAATGAGATTGTAATTCCCAAAATACCAATCCCAATGATCAGAGCTAATAAGGTATCTCCAAAAATGCCAATTACAACATTACCAAACGCAGATAAAACCAAAGTCAGTGAAATTAAAGTAGTCTTTTTGATTCTATCACACAACAATCCTGCAAAAGGTGCTATAAGACCAGATAATAGCATTGGTCCAGCCCCAATAAGTCCTATTTGCCAGTCATCAAGGTTAAATTGCTTTTGAATGAGTAATAAAATTGTAGGAAAGATGAAATAAGGGATTTCTATGAAGCCATGAGCCATTGCAGTAGGTAAGAGTCGAGGAGTTGTCAACACCTGCCAAAGACCACTTTTCACTGTTGTCTTACTAGGACTCTTAGACATAGAACCACTACTCGTATCTTTAACGATTTTTTCACTCTTTTTCTGCTTTATTGTCCTAGCGTAATCATGATTAATTCCTACTCTACAAAGTATCTCAATTTGGGGACTATTTCTCTTAGGTGGCACAGTTACATAGGTTAATTATGTTCAAATTCACTCTTTATGAGGTCTAACCATTTTTGATAAATCGAGCACCTTTTCTAAGGCTTTGGGATCTAAAATCTTATTCTCCAAAGCAACTTCTCGAATAGTTTTTTCTTCTTTAATGGCCTGTTGTACAAGGTTTACTGCATTATCGTAGCCAATATGAGGCGTGAGGGCGGTGATAAGCTGTAAAGATTTCTCAACCACGGTTGTGATATGTTCCCGATTCGCTGTGATCCCTACTAAACAGCGATCAGTAAAGGAGTTCATTGAATGGCTGAGGATTATAATAGATTCTAATAAACAATAAATCATAAGTGGTTTTGCGGTATTCAGATCAAGTTGGCCTCCATAGAAACCGCACATGGTCATTGTATAGTCATTCCCTATGACTTTCAAACAACATTGGATTAAGGCTTCAGCTTGGGTAGGATTGACTTTTCCAGGCATCATCGATGACCCTGGTTCATTCACAGGTAATGAAATTTCTCCTAGGCCACATCGCGGACCTGAAGCTAGAAAGCGTAAGTCATTCGCAATTTTAAGCAATGCAACAGCGAGCGTTTTTAACAACCCAGAAATGGTGACAAGTTCATCATGAGCTGCAATTTGAGCGAAGCGATTGGTCGAAGGTGTGAAATTGAGATCTAGTTCTTCACTAAGGCGTTTACAAACTTTGGGAGCAAGTTTCGGATGCGCATTTAAACCGGTTCCTACAGCAGTTCCACCAACTGGGAGTTTGCAAACGATTGGGAATAAAGTCATGAGCTGGTGTTCAATGGCTTTGATTTGAGTGGAATACCCACTGAACTCTTGTCCGAGTGTTATGGGCACTGCATCTTGAAGGTGTGTTCTCGCGACTTTAATGATGTTTTCAAATTCCTTAGCTTTTACATCTAAGCTCTTAGCGATCTTATTAAGTACTGGGAAGAGCATAGTCTTAAGCGCAACAGCTATTGAAACATTCATTGCTACAGAGATAATATCATTTGAGCTTTGTCCTCTATTTACATGGTCGTTAGGGTGTACAGGATGCTTTTTTCCTCTTTCACTATCTAAGAGTTCACTGGCAATGTTTGCAAGGACTTCATTGGCATTCATGTTTGTATGGGTTCCACTCCCGGTTTGCATGATATCGAGGGGAAATTGATTCCACAAATCGTCTTTAAAAATCTTATTAGCTGCTTTGATGATAGCCATTGCAATGCCAGACGGAATTTCCCCTAATTCGCTGTTGACTTTCGCACAGGCTCGTTTAATTCTTATTAAGGCTTCCAAGAACAGTTTAGGAAACTGGATACCGCTAATTGCAAAATTTTTCAGGCTTCTTTGCGTTTGTGCACCCCAATATACTTCTTTTGGAACTTTAACTTCTCCAAGACTGTCTGTTTCAATCCGATATTCTGTCATATTGGTATTTTCATATTGATTGATTTATCAAATTTTAGGGAAGGATAAAAAATTAATAATTCAACAAAGGAATTGTATCCATGCATTCTCTGTTAATATTTGGCAATAACTATTCGTTTAATTCTTGTTTTGCTAACGAGAATCGGTATTCCATCTTTTTAAAAAGAAAGAAATCGTTGTGGTGTGAGAAATCGTCCTATTATTCCTCATCCGATCCTCTGAGTTCTTTTATTGAGCCTGCTAACTTTTGAATTATTTGTTCTTTCTTCTTTTCTTGCTCTTCCTTATTTATTTGTCTTTTTTTATTGAGAACAGATTTTAACTCTGTTAAATCAACAGTATCAGAACCTATTGCAGGGCTGGATCCAGAACGAGCATAAAGCCAGCCCCACGATGAGCCGGGGATGGGTTTCTTTTCAGTTCGATATAAACGCAGTAGAGTCCTGAATTTTATTGCTAAGTCTATTAATCTCGGAGAAATGTCTTCTGTGAAATTTAACGAATGTTCAATGTTGTTTAAGCTTTTTTCTAATAAATTCGAGTTATGTTGTAAAAGAGCTTCAACAAGATTGACCAATTGATGTGATAGCCATTCATCATACTTTTTAACCTCATTATCCATAACAATCCCTCGTCATTGCCCAACCACATGTATACTACCGCAAATATGTTCAATTAATATAGTAGCCACACTTTATTAAAGTTTCCGCTTAAGTTTTTCAATAGCTAGCAATTAACACCTTGATGCTTTTAAAATTTTAGTCAAACTAATATTAGTGAATATTATTCATTAAATAAGAGATTCTATGTTTAACATGTATTATAATTGATAAAATAGAATATTTGTTCATTCCCACCTTATAAAAAGGCATTAAAACTTAATATCACAAAAATTTGATAATAAAGTAACAAAAGACCATCTAGAATTAAAATCCTTCGATGAGTGAGTTTAAAATTTAAGACTCACTAATGAAGAGGATGTTTGAAGCCCTTTTATGGGTGAAATCATCCCTGATAACTTGTGGTGGCTAAATGATGCGCTTAGCAGTATTAAGTGATATCCATGGGAATCTTGAAGCATTAGAAACCGTCATACGCCATCTAAAAAGCAAGAAGATTGATTATTGGGTATGTCCTGGGGATATTATTGGGTATGGTCCTTTCCCAAACGAATGTATTCAACTAGTGAAAGACTCATTTAAATATATCATCATGGGAAATCATGATAAAGCTTGTATTGATGATGTAAATCGAAATATTTCTGCCTTCAACCCTTACGCATATAAAGCCCTCTTATGGACGACTCGCAAGTTAACAAAAGAATCAAAAAGATTTCTAGCAGAACTCCCTTTGACAGAAACGATAAAAATCGAAACAATAAACCTTGTAATGTTCCATGGCTCACCCTTCCATCCACTAGACGAATATGTGGATCCATCATACCCCACTTCTCGTCTTGACTATTATATCCAGAGCACAGGAGCTAATATTCTTATTCTCGGACATACACATGTCCCAATGATCTATAAATCAAAAGGAAGCGGGAAATTACTGAACCCGGGCAGTGTGGGGCAGCCTCGAGATGGAGATCCGCAAGCAAGCGTGGCTATCATCAAAGTTGAAGAAGATAATGTTGACATAGAAATATATCGAGTAAAGTATGCTGTTGATAAGACTGTTAAAGCCATGAAAGATGCAAAATTACCGAAAATCCTATGGGAACGGCTTTTTATTGGGCGATAGCTACATTTAACCTTTTAAAAGCTTAATATTAAAAAATGTAATTCCTTGTTTGGTATTTATTTGTTTATCATTTGGGGGGAAGTTTTGCTCGAACCTCTTCAAGAAGAGCGATTTCTTGCGTATAGGACGACATATGCTCTGTAATTCGATAAACACGCACGCTATACAAATCTTTTTCATTTGAGCCTTTTTTATACGCCACAAAAACCCGATTTTCATTCTCCAAATCAATGATTAAGAACTCAATTTTTGTTCCATAAATCGGTTCGAAGATTTCTCCAAGCATTTGTTTTGAAGCCACTATTAATGGCGCCAAACTGTCCGGTTGAACCCCTAAATCACTCTTTTTATCAAATGAGATCGTGAAATTGGCGGTTTTAGGTTTCGGATCCCATGTAACTTGCATTTCTAGTAGTTCTTCATAATCCCGTAGGAGCGCTAACTCATTGGCGTCTTCTAATTTTGTTTTTGATTCATCAGCAACTTTTTGGATCGCCTGTTTCAATCTTCGCTCAAATTCCTGAGAGTATTGCGTATAGGCCAACCCTCGTCGGCATATGTTGTCAATTATATCCCGTTCGAACTCCGTACTCATAGCACTTAACATTCCACGCAAAAAGGCCAATGTGCGAAGGCTCGTTTTGGAAATATCAATATTTTCAAGATCAACGGCAATCCCTTGCAAGTCCAACTCATATTTAATGGTTGAGTCTGTTTCTTTTCCCATCATAGAACGAGCAGCACGTGTCTGTAATTCGAGAGCATCGTAATCAACACGGATGGTCTCAGCTTCCTTAAAATCGTGAAAGGTAAGAGCAACCCCATCACCTTGTTTATAAAGGAGGATGGTTCGAAGTATTTTGGTTGTAGCGTTTCGTAAGCCAAACCGGTGAAGGGAAAATAAACCTGCAGCAATAAGTGGTTGGTCAATTGTGAAGTTAAGTTTACTAGCTGGTAGCGTTCCAAAATAAATCGGTACGCCATATCTTTGAACAATATAGATAGTATCAGCCAATCATGACACAACCGCTTCTGCAACAATTAGGTCTCAAATATTATTAAAAATCATTTGATTTATCATGAGCCACTTGTATAATCACTAGGTAATTAACCACTAGGTTAAATTTGAAGTCATGGCTTTATAAAAAAATTATTACCGTTTTTTGGATATTAAGTATACTAGAACGAATGATCTATGGTTTTTCAATTCTAGGTTTCCCAGAAAAGTTCTCCTCCTTGAAGTTAAAAATATTTACGGAGGATTTTCCGTCTGTAAGAAGCAGAGTCTTTGAATTATCAACTTCGCCTATAATTTCAGAAGCAACTCCATGAGTGTGAAAAATAGAGATACAGTTGTCAACTGTTGTGGGGGGTGCCGTTAATACAACTCCAAATCCGGGATATGCTTTAACCCAGTGTTCTAAGGAAACTTTAGGTGGTTTAGGAATTTTTGTGATGTTTATTTCTCCTCCCATGTTACTGGTCTCTAATAGCATGCCTAATGTTCCTATAACACCCGGATTGCTAATATCCTTTGCTGCCGTGGCTAATCTATTGCATGCAATCTCACGGATTGATTGTAGCCGCTCTTCTATTTCATCTGTTGATTTATGAGTAGTTGTATCCCATGCAAACTCAAAATAAGGGTGAAAATGTCCATCTAAATCCATAGCGACTACTATGAGATCCCCGGACCGCGCTGTATCACTTCTAATCAACCATTTTTTAGGGACCATGCCTATTATTGCAACCATTAGCGCATTATAAGGTGCATCAGGGTTGAGGTGACCTCCCACCACCGGAACCTTAAATTTTTCGCACCCATTTCGAATGCCTTGTACCACTTTATTACGTATTTTGGGAGAAATTGTAGCTAACGTGTCAAGGATTGCTATTGGTGTACCCCCTTTCACTGTAACATCATTCACGTTTACTAATACTGAACAATAACCTGCGAAGTGCGGATCTGCCTCCATGAGGGTGTGCCACATCGCTTCTGCAGCAAAAAGGAGATATTTGTCGTTATCCCCAATATCAATCACGGCGCAATCTTCACCAAAGGAATGAACCACTTTTACATCAGAAGGAATGGCTATTAACGTTTCTTGCATTTGCTTTGTAATTTCCACGATCATATATTTTCTAGTTAAACCCGCAAAGGCCTTAATGGAGTTTGCTAGTGATTTTAAATTCATTGGTATGATTGGCCTCCATAATTAGAAGAAGTTTGGGGCTTTCCTCTTCTGTTCAATATTCGATCATAACAAACGAAAGTCATATGTAAAACCAGTATGAGTGAACTGAAGAATATTGTTAATCAAAACAAAAATATAGCAACCGGTTTGATACGAGATGAGTTATGGGTTATTCCTTTTAATTGTTCCTTTGCACTTTACTTTGGGATGAGATAAGTTCGAATTGAACAAAGTGCTAGTTATGGGGGGTCAAAACGAACATTTTTAGCTAACTACTCGGAATGGTTATCTGCGTTCTTGATTGAAAAGTAAACTAACGCATTTTTTATAACTACTCTTCTGATTCTTTGAGAGACCATAGCGACAAATCCAATTGTCTGGAGTGGTTTTGTAATGGTTGATAAGATTAGTGTGTTGATAGGAGGCCCAGCAGGAACGGGAATCATGACGATGGGACCAACCCTGGCACGGGCGTTCTCCCGCGGCGGGCTTCATGTCTATGTTAATATTGAATACCCAAGCTTAATTCGAGGAGGGCACAATAGTGCCCAGATCTGCGCAAGCACCAATGAGGTCTTTTCACATTGGGAATATCTCGATTTACTTTTAGCTTTTGATCCCTTATCGATTAAAGAACACTTGAAGGAACTCGTGAAGGGAGCAAACATCATTTGTGATGCAAAAAAGTGTCAGGTCGATCAGTTACCCCTTGAAGGCATGAATATCGTTTCTCTTCCATTAGATCAGATCGCTGTTGACAGTGGTGGGACCGAAGTCATGCGGAACACGGTGGCTCTGGGGGCTGCTGTGGCTCTTATAGGTTATGAATTCAGGCATCTTGAAAGCTCTATTAAACATGCTTTTAGAATAAGACCCAAGATCGCCGAACAGAATGCCATCGTAGCTAAAGCTGGTTACAACTATATTCATGATAACTATTCCAATAACATTAAGCAGCTGATCCGACCAAATCATAACCCTCCCCGCATGGTTCTGACCGGGAATGATGCGATTGCTATTGGTGCGCTTAAAGCCGGATGTACGTGGTATTCTGCGTACCCGATGACCCCTTCAACTTCCATTTTGCACTATATGGCAGCTCACGAACGCGAATTCGACATTGTCGTCCGGCAACCTGAAGACGAAATCTCCGCCATCAACATGGCGATTGGAGCGGCTTTCGCGGGCACCCGCGCGATGACTGGGACAAGTGGCGGGGGATTTTCGCTAATGGTCGAAGCGTTAGGATTAGCAGGAATGATCGAGGTTCCGTTCGTTATTGTCGAAGCGCAACGTGGGGGCCCGTCGACGGGTCTCCCGACTCGTCACGAACAAGCCGACCTCGATTTTATAGTGTCCGCCTCTCAGGGCGAGTTTCCGCGGATCATCATAGCTCCTGGGGATGTAGGTGAATGTTTTTACGAGACATTCCATGCTCACAACCTAGCTGAACGCTACCAAGTCCCGATCTTTGTTTTAACAGACAAGTTCCTAGCTGAAAATTACAAATCAACCGAACCCTTCAAGATGGACGGGTTGCAAATCGAGCGGGGACAGTTGCTTAGCAATGAAGAACTTGAACAGATCTCGGAATTTAAACGGTTTGCGCTTACTGAGAACGGAATCTCCCCGCGAGCGATCCCCGGCCAACCAAAGGGCATTCACAGAGTTACAGGGAATGAACATCTTGAGACTGGGCTCCTATCGGAGGATCCCGAAAACCGCCGAAAGATGGTGGACAAGCGTGCGCGAAAATTAGCTACTATCAAGAAAAATATGCCCGGACCAAACCGCTATGGCCCAGAAAACGCACCATTGACCCTTATCTGTTGGGGTTCCACTAAAGCCCCAGTACAAGAGGCAATGAAATATTTACAGGAAGACGGCATTAACGTCAATCTCCTCCATTTCACCTATATCTGGCCACTTTCCGAGGAATCCCTTAGAACAGTACTCCAGGCCACCCAAAAAACCCTCTTGGTTGAGCAAAATGGGACCGGTCAGTTTGGAAAACTCGTCAGACAGGAATCAGGGATCCAATTCGATCATATCCTCTTAAAGTATAACGGGAGGCCCTTCCTCCCTCTAGAAATTGTTCAAAAGGTTAAGGAAGTCCTCTAAGATGGTTACACTACGGGATCTCGATACAGGCGCGCCTCGTCCTCCCGGGAGTTGGTGTCCCGGCTGTGGGAATTATGGGATTATCCAATCCGTCAAGAAGTCACTTATTGAACTTGGGCTAGACCCTTGGAATGTGGTGATCCTGTCCGGCATTGGATGCCATGGGAAACTGCCCCACTGGGTGAATACGTACGGCTTGCACGCCATTCATGGTCGTACACTACCTGCAGCTCAAGCCATCAAACTCGCCAACCATGAGTTGACCGTCATTGCCCACGCGGGAGATGGTGATGCCCTGAATGAAGGCGGGAACCACTTTATTCATGCTTGCCGGCGGAATATTGACCTCACTTTCGTGATACATAATAATGAGATCTATGGTTTAACCACTGGGCAAGCCTCCCCAACCAGCGAACAAGGCCTTAAAACGAAAACCACTCCAACCGGAGTCTTAGAGATTCGAGCAAATCCTGTTGCATTGGCAATTACCGCAGGGGCTACCTGGGTGTCCCGCGGCTTTGCAGGCGATGTTAAACACTTGACAACGCTCTATAAAGAGGCTATCACCCACAAAGGGTTCGCAGTCCTTGATATCATCCAACCCTGTGTGACCTTCGGTCCACATCGGCGCGAGCCCGGTAGAGGATTTGATTGGTATCGCGAGCGAATCTATCAACTGAAAGACGCGAACCATGATCCTTCGGATAAATGGGCAGCTCTTCAGCGAGCAGACGAATGGGGCGAGAAAATCCCAATTGGAGTCTTCTACAAAGAGAGTCGACCTACCTTTAGAGATGGGATTCCCAGCATTGCGACGATTCCCCTAGTGAAACACGACATTCAGGATGTCGATATTTCCGAAGCGCTCAAAGAGTTAATCTAATCTCTTCAACTTCTTTCTTTTTATTTACTTGCAATATGATCCTAGGATTTTTGCCAATCATATTAACTATACAAGCCTTCTTTTTTAACGAGTTTCGCAGCACCCCCACACAATCTTATGGAATATCGTGCGAAACTCTTCTTAAGTAAAGAAGTTCAGGATGTAATGAAAATGGCTCTAGAAGAAGTCTATGACGTCTTTGGGCTCGCGTTAAAACACCAATTAGAATCGAAAGACCCCATTTATCATCACATTGAGCGAGATGATGGATATTTAGAAGCGAATAGAACCGATAATTATTTCTCTCTCCCATCATCATGGCCGTCTCAAGAGCTAGAAATTCTTAAACACGCAAAATCTCCCATACTTGACATTGGTTGTGGGGCTGCTCGTCATTCCCTCTATTTACAAGATCAAGGGCATGATGTGGTGGCGTTAGACGTTTCTAAAGGCGCGTTATTTGTTGCCAAGCAACAAGGGGTGAAAAGGACGATCTTGGGGTCTGCTCATAAACTTCCTTCATTTGAAGACTCTTTTGCGACATTTCTTCTCCTGTGTAATAATTTTGGCATCTGTGGGTCTCCCGCCGGAACCATGCAGATGTTAGAGACACTTTATCGCCTTAGTACCCAAGACGCGAACATTCTGTTGTCCTACCGGTCTCCAATTCCTACCGAGAACCCGTTTCACCTTGCGTATCATAAACGAAATCAAGCGATGGGGCTTCCTATTGGGCAAGTAACAATTAGAATTCGTTACCTAAGGTATAAATCTGCGTGGTTTGGGCTTTACTTGCCCACTCCAGAGGAATTCCATGAAGTGATTCAGCGTGCAGGGTGGAAGATTGCTAAGGACTTGATAGATGATAATATACACTATGTTGTCTTGGAAAAGGATAGGTAACGTCAATTTTCAAAGCTGGGCTATTAATTTAGGACTCCCATTCCCGGATATGAGCCATATAATTGAAATCTTTGGTTTTCTTTACTAGAACCTCGTCCACAGTATAGATACGACACTCTTTCAACGCAGCAAGTCCTAGATATGCTGCATCAAATATTGTGATCCCATAGTTGTATGCTAACTCGATTGTTTTCCTAGCTAAAATATTCTCAAAACCCCAGATTTCAAACTGTAGAGCATATAATGAGGTAAGTGCTACAGTTACATCCTTCAATCCAAATTCAGTCTTGTATCGGAGGACATTTGCAACCTCATAGAAGACAAGAGAGGGTACTGCAATTGTAAACTTCCCTTTTGAATACTCAGATTTAATGTTTGCGGCAATTTCACTCCACTCTTCCTCTACGAACCATTTGAGGATCACAGAGGCATCTAGTACTATTATCTCTTCTGGCGCCAACTTCGGAGTTCCTCCGTGGTATTACCTTCACAAGTACGCTGCAAACTATCGATCCGTTTGATGGCTTCTCTGATCTGTTCAAGATTCTTTGTTTTTAGCTTTGTTTGTTCCTCATCTAATTTTTTAAGAATCGCTTGTCGCATAACCTCACTCCAATTGATATGAGGTAATGAATCCACTTTTTTCTTTGTTTTTTCATCCACTCTGGTTGTCATGGTTGGCATTTTGTTCACTAACTATGTATTACAATAATGTAATAAAATTATTACAAATATAAAAACTTTTCAGATTACTCGATATAAACTTAAGTTTCTTTGTAATAACCCAGGATGCCAATGGCGATGTGATATTTTCCAACCCTATCTATTGAGCGTCATTAAGAAGCCGAAGATCCATCAAATGTTCAATAATTTCTTTACTTTAAAACGCCAAAAGTTCATCTCATTTGAGGAAAGTTGCTCAACCCTGATTATGAAGAGGGTTAGATGAGGAGGCTGCGGAGGAGAAGGGCAAAGCCGTTAGTCAACACATGGGCAGCTAGGCAACCAGTTAGGTTCCTTGTCTTGATAAAGATGAAACCGGTGACCCAACCTAGGAGAAAAACAGGGAGGAGGATTAAGGGCATGCCCGCTGTCACATGGTGGTGATGGATTGAGAGAAACATTGAGGTTTGAAAGAGGTTTATCCCCATCTCTCGCTTGGAAACCGGTGACCTAATCCTGGATACATCGGGATCTTTTATGAGGTGGGAAAGGAGAAATCCGCGATAGCTAATCTCTTCGTACAAGGGATACCATACAATATCCGTAATGACATCATACAAGCTGATCGCGGGACTCTGTCTTAGATTCTCTTGGTAATAAGAAAAGATAGGGAATACCATAACAGCAATAATTGCACTAGCCACGAATCCAAGAATTAGGGAGCAGGAAATAGCGGTTCTTCGGAAACCGATTGTGTTCAACCCCCGCTTCTCTACGTACCTGACATAGAGTAGTGGCAGTAAGAGGATAGGGTAAATCCCCCCATTCATCCACAAGATCACCATAATCAACGCAGGCAAGTAAGTCCCAATCAACTTCTCTCTTCTCAACCCAATCCCCACACATACCCTGTTCATCACATTCTTGTGACTTCATTCATGTTTTGATTAACAGCCAGGATGATCCATTTAGGTATTATCCTTCAGTCACACAATGCAAACCAACTTCTGCTCCTCTTGAGCTTAAGATTCATTGAAACGCATAAGAGTGTAAATGGCAATTGGACACTGTGCTCTACTATTTCTTGAGTTCCATCCGGAATCCAAGATCTGAAATCGCTCAAAATTGATACGTTCTCTATTGTCCTTGGAGGCGCAATCTTTTTAAACGGAACCCAGTACAAAACGACTTCTTAGAGAGGTTGCATGATCAAGCCGAAGATATTCAATATTGATGTCATATCACTTCCATTGCTTTAGATGCTGCCTAATAACCCCTATTATTGCTTTTTTGTCAAAATTTACGCAAATTAAACAGGTACCGGATTTAAACCAAACAGCGAAACATAACTTGCCTTATCGTATCCCAAATATAAACCTCCATCGAATTTCGTCGTCGAGAAGAAATGATGTGGCGGAATAAAATGCGAAAGCGATTGTTAACTCTCGGATTTATTTTTCTCATGCTCCTGCCAATTTTGCATACCAGCCAAGTCCATGTGCTTGCGTTTTCAGAAAAGAGCTTAGAGGAACAAAATGCATATCAATTGAACAACAAGATGTTGGGGGGAGTCAAGGCGCTCGCAACGGATGAACCGGCTGAATATGAGTTATTATGGGAACCAAATCGTGCAAAAGCCGCGTATCATGCCGTTGCTTTAAGTCCAGATAAACGGCTACTTGCGATTGGTGGGGGGCACTTATCTGGGGACAATGAAATCCACCTGTACTATTGGACAGGTCAATGGACCCATATCTGGTCAGCGGGCGATGGGATCATCGAAGGGAGCGTCTTAGCCCTTGCAATTGACGATATGGATGGTGATGGTTTCTTCGAGGTTGTAGCCGGCTCGGTGGGGGGCAAAATCTACGTTTATGCCCTCCGAACTGGAAATCCAGATTATATTGAACAGAAAGCCGCAGAGGTCTATCAGCTCGTATGGAAGAGTTCCAACGAAATCACTCATCGAGTCTGGTCAATTGTCATAGGTGACCTTGATGAGGATTTGATTAAGGAAATCATTGTCGGCGCGGGCGATGGGGTTCATGTTTTCGAATATTTAACCCGGAGTGGGTATCGCAACCGACTTGGATATTCCCAGGCATTTACTGAGGTCTGGAGCAATGGAAATACTGTGAAACAGGTTCGAGCTGTGGCTACGGGGGATACCGATGGAGATGGCTTCCAAGAAATAATTGCTGGCTCAGAGGATCATCGAGTGTATATATTTGAGAACACTCTCGATGAATGGAGTGCTTATCCTCCACACGCAGATAATGCCTACGTGCTGAAATGGGATTCTGGGCGGCAGATCTTTGGGCCTATCCAAGCGCTGGCGGTCGGGGATTTAAATCCTACTACGCCTTCGGATGAAATTGTTGTAAGCGCCTACGGCCATGGTGTGTTTGTGTTTGAAAAAGCAGCGGATGTTCAACTGGTTTCCACCCTTTTGATCGCAGAAACTGCTATTGTAGAAGCTACCTTTTTAAGCCCAGCAAGCCAGACGCTTGGGGGATCAGCGCCTAATCCGAATCAAGTCAGTCAGCCCATTACTCAACCCATTGTTCAACCTATTGTTCAACCCATCGAGTCCCAACCCATTGTTGTTCAACCCGTTCCGATACAACCTGTTTTACCCATCCAACCTAGTCAACCCATTCAACTTGTGGAAATGCCAACTGGGGCGCCAGGTCTCGCTGTTACCTATCTCAAAGATCGAACTATGACCATGACAAAACTCTTCCGGCCTTTGGAACCCTGGGAAGCGCCGGAGGAATATGGGGGCCCCCCAGTTCCCTATCCCATCGATATCTATACGGACTGGGCTACTGGTAGCCTTGGAGGTGTCCAAGACCCTTACGAAGGGGTATATCCCTTAGAAGCGAACTCCGCGATGACTCGAAAACCAGATGGGATCTTAGGCCGCATCCCAACGGAAGGAAGCACCATCTTGGACTTTGGACAGTTTGAGACTGTCACAGGAGGTGGGAATTCGGCCCCAGATCTAACCATCCTACTAGGAATGGGCCCAGCGGAACTACTTTACCAGGCGGTTGGCACCCTTCAGCCCGTTGAGTCAATCATCCCGGTTGGACAGATGCAACCACTTGAATTGGTCGAACCAACAGCAACAATTGCCCCGATTGAGCCAACTGAGTTGGTTGTAGGGGGCGAAGTCCTACCGATTGAGGAAATCCCTCAGGTAGTTCAATCGAAAGCCGATAGTGTCGTTAGTGGAAATAACCGGGCTCTATCCATGGAAACAATTCAGTCGGATCAGATTATTTATCAACCCATTTTTCAGCCCATATTTTTCCAGTTATCTACTCCCATTGAGCCAGTCCAAACAATTCAGCCGTTCCTTACACCATATTCACCCATTCGTACCGTTGATGCGATTCAACCCATTTCACCTTCAATTTCTAAAGCCACTCCCGTGTCAGTTACCCAAATTAAATCCATCCAACCACTTCTGCCAAGTGATGCAATCGTTGATGTCTTAAAAAAGCAGAGTGTTGAGATTGCCATTTCGCAAGATGGCAAAAATTTCACAATTATCCCCTCTACCTTTATCAAGGAAGCAGAGTGGACATTTGGCTCTCAACGCCTTACAAAACTAGGGATGGAAGTTTTGCCTTCCTATGTCATTGACATAGACCCTGTTTTAGTGGCTACCCAATGGGACTCCATCCGCTATCTGTATATCAAAAATACCGGAGATGTTAATATTTATGTCGACACTGCCTATGGGATCCTCTACCGCCCACTCGCCGAAACCTTGAGTCTTCACCTGACCAACATGAAGCTGGCTCGTCCCAGTGGAGACATCATCCCCTCCGAGTATGACGACCAAGATGTTATCACCCTTGGAACTCAAGACGGACGATTGATCTTTTACGACTATCAAGGTGTACAACAAGCTCCTCGAATCTATGACACATATGAAGACTCTGTATTCAGCTTGGGCACCGGCATCTGGAACTTTATCAGCATCACAGACTCCCCCACATAACAAGGCCTCCTCTGTGGAACCTATCCCGCAATTCATTGGATTGAAATCTTCCAGAAAAATATTGGTGGCACCATCTATTGGCGAGCCAACAATGCCTGGGACACTCTCGAACGGTTAAATGGCTGGACATTTGGCGAAGCTGTGGAGATTGGTGACCCAGATGGGGACAACCAGGATGAAATCGTTGCTGGGAGCTGGGATAGCAACATCTATCTGTTTGAGAATATCTACAATGGCACGTATTATAATGCGTGGAGTTCCCCCGACCTAACTCATGTAGAAACCGGCAAACTGACATTATATGCTCCCCTTGTCATCTCAGGATTTGTCCAAGCACCGAGTCGGAGCCAATCCGTTTTCATTAGCACCACTGCTGGGATACCCTTTACATATCGGGAATATGATGAAGCAATTGATATGGTTGTTGGGAATACCGATGGGGATGAGGCCGCTGAAATTATTATTGCAACGACGCGTAGTATTCTTGTCTTTGAGAATCGTGCAACGCCGGTAAACCCCAATTCGTACGAGCTGGTTTGGCGTGGTGACTTCCAAATTGATGCAAAATATGAGATTTCTGCGCTTACACTTGGGGATGACTTAGATGGAGATGGCGCGCCAGAAATTATCGTCCTTGTAGGAAATAAGTTGTATGTCCTTGAATCCGCAGAGTTGTATGTCCCTCCCGAGCTTGTCCAACCTTACCAACCCGTTTTAAATATTACAAACCCCAAACTCGGTCCCATATTTGCTGAACCAATTGATGTTTCCCCAATTGTCACCCAACCCGACCAACCCATTGTAGTGCAACCCATCATCCCTCAACCAGTCGAACCAATAGTCCAACCTCAACCAGGTCCGGGTATTCAAACAGAACTCCAACAGAAATCCCAACAACAGATTCCAATCATTCAACCTTCAAAACTTCAACCAGCAACCCAGCTCAAACTGATCTACAACCACTATATCGTCACATCCGTCTTAGATGTACCTGACTTTGATAATACTTTAGTGACACAGATGATAACAGAAGATCTCGATTTGGATGGTCGTGGCGAGATCATTCTAGCAGGCATCTCTTTAACAGGAGTATATCATCTCGCCATGATGACTCACTTTAATGGGGTCGTTCGATGTCTAGAAGCAGTGGCTAATGATGATTATAGGGAAAAGTGGACAGTAACTCCACCTTTTGGTGTCACAGCAATTGCAGTGGACGATCAAGATGGTAATGGCCGAAAAGAGCTGATTTGTGGAAGCTATGGAATTACCATCTTTGAGCACACGGGAGTAGATGATGGAATCGTACTTAAACAGTCGACGCCTTCTGATACAATCGGCTGGGTCGGGGCCCTAGGGGTGGGCAATAGTGATGGTGATAATAGACGGGAAATCCTAGTTGCGGCAACGAATGTGAGTGAAAGTGGGCCGAACTTGCCGAGGAACATTATCTCAGTGCTTGAATTGGAACCTGGAACAACATTTCTATACGAACTTGTGTATAACACAGCCTTCCGAGAGCCTGTAAACGTTGGCGACATGGCGATCGGCGATACGAACAATAATGGATACGATGAAATCATTTGTTCGGCTCCAGGAGGATTCACCTTCTCATATGAGTATGCAGTCGATGTTGAGGTCACGGAGATATTCTTGGTCGCACAATATGTGTATCCCGTTTATTCACCAGTCTACCGTGAGGCTACCATGATAGAAGAGGCGGAACAACTTCAATCAGTTGAGGAAACGGTTCCACTCTATAACGCCACCCTCATTCAGCAACCATTCTATCCTATCGGTTGATATGAACTTAAAGAACCATAGATTGGATTGAGCTAAGCAGAAGAAGAAAACCTACACAAATTTGTGTGGTGATCACTAGCTCAACAAATGGAAGCCATTCCCTTTCCCATGGCTCCGCTTTGAACGGTACAATCGCGAAAGTGCGAAGTTAAATAAAATAAACCTAAAAATGGTGAGATAATTGAATCCAACCACAAAACGCAATTTTTCCTGGTCATTAGCACTTTGCATTTTGATGCTCAGTCTAATTGCGTCAGTTGAGAGGTCTTCTTCCCAAGCCGAGACCATTATGGAACCCTCGGATAAAATTTTAATTGTTTATGACTCAACAGATGTCGTTGCAAACTTTACTGCTCATTATATCTATCAATCTATTGTGTATTTCTACAAAGATACGGAAATACAGAATATTGCGACATTTGGGGAACTCACCTCTTACCTCAAACAAGACTATTGGACACTTGTTTATGTGTTTCAAACACGGTTACACGGACTCCTAATTGGAGAAAAAACTATATCATGGCCCCAATTTACCACTACTCTTAAAAATTTCCCAGAAAAATTTCATATCCTAAGCATGGGGAATAGTATTCAACTTTTAGAACACTTGAAGCCCTCTATGAATATTTTTATAGCAGATGAGAATCAAATCATCGACTCCTATGTCGCCAGCTTCCATGCACTATGGACGCTTGCCGATCTATTAGAACAGTCTCCAAACATCCCTCAACAATATATCGGTTCTGAGTTACGTGCCCATACTCTCATCTATTATATCACTTCACTTGAAACACTCCTTTCTCGAACCTTTTTCCCTCAAGATATTCTAGGTGAAGATCTGGTTACCTGGAATCCTGCAATATTAGAACGAACGTTGGAACGTATTGATCTCCAAGAATTAGGGTTTCCTGCCGGGTTTAAACCCCCATTAACACTGATTCCCAGTCAGACAAAACCACCAGTAGTCCCCGGTGCGAAATTCTCCGGCGCGTACATGCCGTTCGACGAGGAGGAATATGTCTCCATCAAGAAGCTGCCTAAGAAGGCGGGTTTACCGGGACCTGTTGGAAAAATTGTCGATTTGCTCCTCAAACTGTTAGGCGATCTGTTAGGTGGCAGTATAGATATTGGTCTTCGAGCTGACGTGGCGAAAACCGTAGTTACAAAGCTCAAAGAGTATTGGAAATGGGTTAAAGATAATATGTGGGCAGTCATTGGAATTACCGCCGGAAGCGTCGCCGCCATCGGGGGGATCTCCGCTGCAATTATTGGAGGCCTTGGGAAATGGGATGAATTTGTAAATTGGTTGTCTGGAGTAGTTGAGAAGAAAATCGAAGATATCGCTAAAGCCATCGACAATCTTTTAGGGAAAATAAAAATCTTTGAATGGAAAGGAAGCTATCCCGTCGGCTTGGGAGGGCTCTCATTATTTAAGTTAGGTTTTGAAATCGCAGTAACCGCAGGTCCAAGACTCAATAAAGCCAAATTCATAGATTTCATGAACAGAACAGTTTTCTTAGATACAAGTTATTGGGACGAAACCGATTGGAAAACTGTTTTTTTCGACATTTTAGGCTTCATGGATCTAGTTCCGGCACTTGTAATGAAAGCGAAGGTTGAAGGTCTCGACACAGGGAAATCGAGCCTCTTAAAATATCTCCTAGCCGCTTATGGCCTTGATCTAAAAGCCAAGGGGGAAGCAGAACTCGTGTTAGAGATCTTCCGCCTCTCAGGAGAAGGAGAGTTTATCAACTTCATCAAGATTGGAAAGTTCGCTTTTAAATTTCGCATCGAATTAGGGAAAAAATTCACGTTATTGGATTTTCTAACGGGTGGAGCGACTGGAGGGGGAGTCTTGGGCGTCGTTCAAGAATATCTGGGACTTGATGCCATCAATCTTCGTGTATTCCTTGGACTGGCTTTAGAAATTATCAAACAATTCCCCCCGCCCGGTGAAAGTGAAGAATCGAAGTTAACATTTGATCTCATCTTAGGCACGACACTCACCATCAATCTCTGGATTGTGAAGTTCATTGGGACTCTTGAAAGCACCCTGCGTTTTATCCAAAATCTCGCCTCTATAACCCCAATTGAAATCTTCTGGATTTTGAAACTCGGTTTTAAGGTCATTGTAAACTTATTGTTCTTTGATATTAAAGTTGGATGGGATTGGTATCCCTTTGGAAAAGAAGGGATCCGGCTTACTCCCGAACCTGAAAGCGAAGAATTTGAGGAAAACGAGTTAGGGCCGGATAAAGATGGGGATGGCCTCTCGGATTCGCTTGAAGCCCTTCCTGGGATTAATTTGGATCCTAACAACGTAGATACTGATGGGGATGGACTGAACGATAAATGGGAATTATACGATCTGGCGACAGACCCACGTGATCAGGATTCAGATGATGACCTGTTAACCGACGGAGAGGAAGTAGTTGAATGGTCAACGAATCCCTTGCTTCCGGATACGGATTTCGACTCGATAAGTGATTATGACGAAGTCAAAATCTATGAAACGAACCCTTTGAAAATAGATACCGATGAGGACTTTCTAGATGACGCATACGAAATATTTGAAGCTTGGGAGATTCCACCGGAAGTTACCCCAACTGTTGCCTCAGTGAGTATCGGGGGTGTCTCCTACACTGACCACACCGACCCATTGAATGCGGACACCGATGGGGATGGTCTCCTCGATGGGGAAGAAGGTCCATTTGGGGAGTGGTATGGGGACCCTGAGAATGCTCCAGAAGGTGTGGAGCTGGTGATTTTCAATGAGGGTTACACTCACCCCTTAGATGCAGACACAGACGATGATAGCTATGAACTCCAGTATTTTGCCGACGGTTCTATGAAGAAAAGCCCAAATAACCTCTTCTTAATGGACATGACTGATAGTGTAGAGGTCAACGGGATCGAGGTCTTAATGGGTGAGGCGCCTTGGCCTGGATATGAGACTGGAGATACCGTCCGAGTCTACACCAATCCGACCTGTCCAGACACGGATGGCGATTCCGGGCCACCCCCACCAACCGACCTCCCCCTTGTACGCGTGACTAGTGATGGCGCGGAGCTATCTTTACCCGAACCCACGGATCCCACGGATGGCGACACTGACGATGACGGAATTGTAGACGGCATGGAAGGATTAAATCGTTACGATACAAATATGACCGATCCCAACAATCCAGACACGGATAACGATGGATTGAACGATTTACGTGATTCCCTGACGGGAAATCCCAGGGATCCTGATACAGACGATGATATGGTCTTAGATGGGCCGGAAGTTCTAGTCTTTGGAACAGATCCGGCTAATAACGACACGGACTATGACGGACTCTTAGATGGGGAAGAGGTTTACCTGTATTTCAGTAACCCATTTGTGCAAGATACGGATTTAGATGGGCTCTCAGATAGAGAAGAAGTGCTCGAGGCAAATTCAGATCCTACCAAGCCTGATACAGATTTCGATGGCGTAGCCGATTTCATTGAAGTGCGACACCTCCACAGTAATCCTCGCTTAGCAGACAGTGATGGCGATGGCTTGACAGATTATCAAGAACTGTATCTCTTCAATACCAATCCAACTGATGTGGACAGTGATGATGATTCCGTTACTCAACCAGATGAGACGGGTAAACCCGCTTTTATGTGGACAGATTATGATGAAATCGTATATGGAACCGATCCCAACGTGGCCGACAGTGATGGTGACTCCCTTGGTGATGGGTTTGAACTATTTCTAACGAAAGGTTCAGTAGCTTATGAGTCGATTCCACTTGATCCATTGAATCCTGATACCGATAACGATGGCTTACTTGATGGGCGAGAAGTAAGGCTGGAAAACATCACAACAATCGTAACATATCCATATTTCTCATTCTCTATCACGTTCCCTTACGAAACTCATCCGAGTGTCCCGGATGGTGATGGGGATGGACTATTAGATGGTGAAGAAGTGCTTGGAATTCCAGCAGGCTTTATTGAGTACAATGAAACCGTAGGAGAGTATTATCACACAAATCCAAATTCGAATGACACGGATGGGGACACCCTTGACGATTGGTCGGAGGTCTACGTCCATGGAACCGACCCTGCAGCGAACGACACAGACGGAGACGGGCTAGCCGATAACGAAGAACTGACTGAGGCCTCAGCACTTATGTTGAGACAATCTGCGTTGGGAGGAGGGTGGACGACGGGACTCCCAAGTATGCCAACAACCGCAGTGGAAAGTTTACGCGCTTATCAACCCAAATATCAAACCAGTGCGACAAATCCAGATACCGATGGGGATAGATTACCAGATGGCGCCGAAGTGTTGATTTATGGGGTTGATCCCCTAAATCCAGATACCGATGGGGATGGGACGCCCGATGGGGATGATCATGACTATGATGAAGATGGGATCACCGATGGGGATGAGATCTTTAAGTACATGACGTACTTCGCATGTGTTGAGTGTTATAACGGAACTGGCACGCCTGGCGGCCCCACAAATATGGATAGTGATGGTGACGGAATAGAAGATAAAGTAGAGATCGACAAAGGAATCGATCCAGCAAAAGAAGACACTGACGGCGATGGGTTCACTGATCTAGAAGAGCTAGAAGCGGGGACGGATCCGAACGAACCTACAAGCCCGGAAGAATACGGCGCGGGCGGCATTGTCGTGTTTGGGCAGAGGATCCCTCCAGTTCAGTTGTTTGCAATTGGGATTGGCATTGGATTCGTCAGTATTCCCTTATTAAAGCGAATTTTCCGACGACCACAAAAACCAAAGCCGAAGAAAGAGCCGAAGCCAAAAAAGGAACCAAAACGTAAAGGAAAGAAGAAAAAATGAGACGAGTGTAAACAGCTCTTCCTCACTATTTATTGGGCTCTTCTTTCCCGATCTTGTATTTGTGCTAGCATCTATACGCAGTGGAATAGCTTTTTTATAATGGAACTATATCATAACACTCCCTTTTTTCAATAAGATAAGTAACAAGACTTACCTACTTAAGAAGAAATGTGGATATTTTCAAGAGCGAGGTGAGGAGTTTCTACAGAGGATCCGCCACTAACCCCAATGCTCGCAATTTTTCGAGTGTTCTGACTTACCAATGATATGGTTGTTAACGCGTCGTAGATATTCCCCTGCACGGTCAATTCCTTTACTGGGTGAGTTAAGCGGCCGTTTTCAATCAACATGCCGCCTTTGACCACAGCGCTAAAATCACCCGAAATTGGGTGGGGTCCCCCACTCAACCGGCTTACTAAGATACCACGTTTAATTTCAGCAATGAGTTCGTCTTGTGAAAGGTTCCCTGGTTGGATCTTGATATTGGTTGAGGCGATACTAGGTGGGGCTCGATAAGAGCTGGCAGCATGTCCTGTCGAGGATGTATTTGCACGGTTTGCGGAGAAGGCGTGAAACATAATGTCCTTCAAGATACCCCGGTCGAGAAGTGTTAGGGGCTGAGGAGGTTGGCCCTCCCGGTCAAACGGGGTTGATCCTAGTTCGTCTCGAAGAGTTCCATTATCAGTAATTGTAAGGTGTTCCGAGGCCACAGAGGAACCTTGTTTACCTGCAAACTGGGACATGCCCTTTTGAATGTTCTCTGCATTGGCGGAAAACACCACTGGGGGGAGCACAAGCCCTGCGGCCGCATACGGGGTAAGCAAAACAGACCCCTTGAAGGGGTTGGTCTTTTGAGCTCCCAACGCTTTTATTACTTTCTCACCAAAAAGCTCTGCCGTTGCCTCGACATCGATATCAGCAACGTGAATAGCGCCATTAATTTCGTAATCCCAAGAACCAACCTCGGAGCCCTCAACTGCCATCCCCATGAGGAACCAAGTGAAACCCGAGAAGTTTTCGGAACTCTCGATTCCTTTTGACGTAACAATAGCTCGTTCTCCAATCACTCCCATGAATCCTCCCGAATCGATGGTTATCCGTGGATCATAGTCCTTGGTTGATTGCAGGAGTCGGAGTGTGCAGTCTAAGGCATCATCAATGGAAAACTCTTCACTTCGCGGGTCATACAGACCCTCAACAGGGGTTAGTGGCTTGGGCTCAGGTAGGGTGTAGTGAGGGCAAGGAGGAGCTAGTTTGGCCATAGTGACAGCACGCACTGCCACCTCTTTGCCTTGCGCCTCGTCGAGTTGATTTACTGCAGTAAAGGCCAAGCCATGGTTCTTTAATGCACGGATCCCAATCCCCGACCAAATTTGACTTTGACCAGACTGCATGTCGTTCCTTTCGAGGGATACCGCCATGAGTCTGACTCGTTCGATGTAAACTTCTAGTTCGTCAGCACCTGCAGCAAGGCCTTTAGCTGTGACACGTTCGGCAAGGGCAAGTAAATCGGACATCGCACTTCCTCCTCCTAGACTTGCCCTCCTACCAGGACTTGGCAGCGGATTGTCCCGCCTCCACCGTCAACTTTCATCAATTGCCCCTTGCCACAATGGCCGTATCCCATATCGAACGTCAAATCCTTCCCAACCGCATCTACCGTCTTGAGGACGTCGATAGCATTGCCAGTCATTGACACTCCACGGAGCAACTCGCCAAGTTCTCCATTCTTAACTAGATAGGCTTCACGAACCTGAAACATAAATTCTGCATTGGAATCGGCTTGCCCCCCTCCGGCTTCACTCAGGAGAAGCCCTTCTTTTGTATCAGCGATGATCTCATCTGGTTCCCAATCTTTTGGCTCAATGTACGTAGTTCGCATTCGAATAATTGGTTCGTCATCAAATTCCCACGCGCGGGCATTTCCTGTCGGAGGTACTCCCATGATAGCAGCTGTCTCGCGGTTATGTAAATAAGACTCTAATATACCCTGATTGATGATCACAGTTTTCTGTGCCTTGACTCCTTCATCGTCGACAGGTAACCAACCAGCAGTAGATGCTTCTAGACCGGAATCAACCATTGTAACTAAGTCACTCGCAACCGGTTCCCCAAGTTTTCCTTTTGCAATACTCCCCGCTAGGACAAAATCCGCTTCAACGGTGTGTCCAAAGGCTTCATGGGAAAGGAGTCCGACGAGAGAAGGTTTGAGAATCACTGTATATTTTCCTCCTTTTGGATGTTTGGCGGAAAGCAGCTGTGGGGCTAATTTGGTCACTTTGGAGATCATAGCTTCTGGACTTTTTCGTTTAAACATTTCCCACCCCCCTGTGATGCTATTCGCATCGAAAGCGGATATCATATCTCCATTCCTACTTGTTACCGCTCCGACCCGAAATTCTGGTTTGGTATCAAAAAGCTCTACAGCGGTGTTATCGGTTGTTATCAAGATTTTGTGATCATAAAATTCGGTATAGCTTACAATACTGCTCTTAATCTGATTTGCAGCTAAGATTGCCTTATCGGATGAGAGCACAAGGTCGATTTTCTCCTCAATAGAGTGATCACGAAGTGGATCCTTTTCCTTGGCTCGGAAAACCCCTTCAATGGGATCAACTGGAGCAAGTTCTACTCGAGTTTGTTTTTGAGTAGCTGTAATCTTAGCGATCTTCTGTGCTTCTTTCAATTTGCCTTTCAAGGTAGCGAAGTCCAAGGTTGAGGTGGAGGAGAATCCCCATGCCCCATCTTGGAGGACACGAACTCCAACCCCCGCGAAAATATCAGAGTTCGCATCCTCGAGTTCCCCCTTTCGAACGTGAAGGCTAAGTCTTTCACGCTTATGATATCTTAATTCGGCGTAAGTCACGCCAGGAGGCACCTCGTAGTCTATTAACTCCTGCAGCAAGTCGATCACGACGTATCCCTTCAAATATCAGATATGTTAGTAATATATGCTCAATTGCATATAGCAGAATTTCCTAATTGAAAGGATCAAGTATTTTTCGTTTGTTCACTTACAAGAAGACTTGAAGTAGAAGATACTCATCCCGTTAAATCCACAGGAATTCATAGGGTATTAATATATTCCAAATTTCGCATCATCTCGTTTAAAATAATACAAGTTGTCGAATTCATACATTTCATTCGTTTCAATAGAACTGAACTATGTGAGTGCCGTTTAGTAAGCTCACTCAAATGATTCTTGTATCCCTACGTGAGGTTCCCGCCATGCAGGATGACGCAAGAGGAGGATCACAATGGCTGCAAAAACAAATAGTCCGTAAATCCCTAACCCAAAAGAAAAGGCCATATCAGTTGGGGTATAAATCAACAATATTAGGAATGAAAAGACTTGGTTATTTAGTCCATGGAGATAAGCAGTAAGCCAGACGCTTTGTGATTGGTAATAAGCAAGCCCAAGAATAAAGGCCAATGCAATCGCATAGAGAGTCATTAGTATGATCCCAAGGAAAGGATGGTTTGGATAATTATAGCCCATCGCGATGATGGGCGCATGCCAAAGCCCCCAGATTAAGCCCACGAGCACTACGCCCCGAACCCGCCCCAATTTGGTAAACTCATTCTGTAGATAGCCCCTCCATCCATATTCTTCTCCAAATGTGATCAGAAGACCCATAAAAGGCCCCAGAAGAAGGGATTCAATTCCTACGGCAAAAATAAATACTGCGGGAGGGATATCAGCTAATTGGTCAGTTGCTTCAGGATCAGATCCGCTAATCTCAACCATGAATTCTTCGACATCCACAAAGTCCCCTAAGTTGGATGCAATATTGAGCAAGGTCATTCCAAAGTATATACCCACTATTAATAGACCATAGTACAAGAAGTACTTTGGAGAGCCAAAAGAAAGCCCTACTCGTTTAAAAAGACCCTTTCCACTTTTTGCGTAGAGTACGATTACAAATAGGAGGCCTCCGATAGACAAGCTCAAAGTGATTACGTTCGTAAGTTGCAGGGGTAGTAGATCTTCCAAAGTTATAAGGGTAAACAAAGCAAAAAGAACAGTATATATTAAAAAGAACAAATAGAAGAGTCGAGGTAATTCACGGTATGTCTTGAAATAAATAGGATTCTCTTTAAACATGAAAAGCTGGAGGAATATAGCGGAGAATGCAGGAAAAAGCATGTAAAGTTGTAGCAATAAGGTAATAGATGGACCGTAAGTCAAGCCTCCTTTTAAGTAAATTAAAAGTGCTACTAGCCACGTAAGCCCAAAATTAAGTATAATAAAAGCCGAGATATTTCGCCACGAGATATTTTGATTCATAAATCATCACTTTATTGACATTTAGGAGCGGAGGAGTTCTTGTCTCTAAATTAAGAGATTATTTCCTTTTAGATTAATGGTTTATAAAACTGTTCACAGTGTAAATAATTCTCTCGTCTTGTTGCATCAAAACATATATGAAACATGCTTAACCCATTTAATTAAAAACCGTGATTCCTAAATAGGCGAGTGGAGCGCCACACAGCAGTTCCCCCACCTCACCACCGTAGATCAAGCCAAATAAAGCCCCAAACACTCCATGACTTCCTATCACCCCTCCCAGTGTCTTCCACCGTTTGGTTATATAGCGAGTAATATTTCCCCTAGCCCAAGTCGGAGGGCTATCAGTCGAGTCCCCAATCACCATTTTTATCTGCTCCTAGATAGAACCACAACATTTTATTTCCTCCAATTACACTTCACAAAAACTCCCCGAAAAGGAGTTCGCGAACGGGCGAGGAATGAAACTGCGTTATAGTTTAGTTGAGTTGATGGTAAAAAAAATCACGCAGCACGGGTATTTTAGTCTTTTGGCAAATTTACAATACTGTAGAGGTCTACACTAATTACTGTAAAGGTCTACACTAAAATCTAGAATACTGTAGAGGTCTACACTAAAAAATCTTAATTTAGTTATAATATAAAGGCTTAAATAAAATACAACTGAATATATATAAAAAATAAGGCTCTTATTTTAAAGGTTTGATCAAAAAAGGATTTCTCATAGGGTGAAGGAATCGATCGAAGAATCTGTGTTAACTATGTCAATTGAAGTGGTAGCAACTCTGTTCTCGACATTGGAGCTTACTTATTATCTAGAATCTGTTTGATGGGGATCTCCCCTCTGTTCCTAAAAAAACTGTATTATTGGGGGTGTCCACCCAGAAATTGAAAGAGTACATAAATTTTGCTTCGACAAATAATGTAAACAGAAGCGGGATACAAACTTGTTAAAACATTCAAAATCGTGATTAAATTTCATGTTTTAAGTGTTCTTCAAAAAGCTTTAGCGTTAGACTTCCCAATCTTTTCATCGCTGTTTATGTCAAATAAACTGATGTATATTCATTCTACTGTCAGAATGCATAATCTCGCTTAATACAATAATAAGTACCATAGAGTTTATTACTTCCTATCAAGAAGAATTCATAACTAGCTATTATAGGAGATACATTCGTGCAAATAATTAAATCCGAAAAATTAGAGACCTTAAAAGATGAGATTGACTTTATCATTGAAACAGTCTGTGAGGGAATCCGTTATATCAAGTGTATAAGAAGTAGAGCAAAAAAACATGATTGGGGCGCTGCCGAATACTTTCTTGACCTTGCAGATGATAAGGTGATAGATCTCATCATGACAGGCAACCAGGGCCCACCGCCATATTGGAAGGAATTCTATAAACTTATCTTTCTGGCCATCTCCGAAAAAAAGATTCCTCCCGAACACTTCGACATAATTCGATCAGAATTGGTGAAATTTGCGTTCACAACTATTCATAGTGTACTCCAGAGTCCTGAAATTATGAACGACACCCCAATTATTCCCAGTAAGTTTGATAAGCTTAAGAACGAATTTATACGAATTTTAAATCACACCATAGAGGGATGGCTTTCCATCGGGAATGCGTGGCAATATGCCAACGATTACCATTGGGATTATGCTGAAGATGCGTTGAAATCCTACAAAGCAGTTATCGATACACTTGCAACAATTAGCGGACACCCTCCCTCCAATACTTGGATTCATCACTATGACTGTGTGCGGGATGCGTTATCAAAACAGACTACATGGGGTCAAACACACATGCACACACTCAGAGGCGTGCTAGTCCCCCTTGCTCGGACAGCTTGCATCCAAACCTTAAAAAATTTAAATATCTTTTAACTCAAGAAAACTTTTCTGGCATTAAGAAATAGTGATAGGAAACGACTGAAAGTAGCTTCAGCTTCACCGAAAACAAAAAAGAATCTGATTTTGGATGCATGCTGACACTCACCACTGTAAACTAATACTTGTAATTTTTATCCAACCCATAAAGTCATTTAATTATCCCGAGGGGTTCTATCCCTTAAGTATCCTCAAAAGACACCTCGTGGATATTTAGATGATCAAATCGCTTCGAACAAGATTTCACCTCCTTGCTCGAACGGTGGTATTCATCATTCTTCCAAATACCACCTGAACTATGGCTAAAGGAGATGACATAGTATGAAAGTTGGCATTATTGGAATCGGACACGGTAAATTTGGAAGACGGGACGATGTATCCGTTCAAGAACTTGCATTTGAACCCTTTGTAGAAGCCCTCACTGATGCAGGGATCGGGCGTGAAGATATTGAAGCCACCATAATCGGAGCATCGCCAGTTTACATGATCCAGCGGAGTATAGCTGGACCTATTACCGAGTATCTTGGCTTAAACCCGCAACCAGTTTGGTTAACTGAAGCAGCGTGTTCATCATCAGCTGTAGCACTCCGGACTGCCTATGCACAGATCGCATCGGGCATGCACGACCTTGTTTTGGTGTTAGGCATACAAAAAATGCTGGAACAGAATACTGCCGAAATTTTAAAAATAATGGGGCGTAGTGGAGACGTCCAGTGGGAAGCTCCCTACGGCACTACTTTTGCTAATTATTACGCCCTTTACGCACGCCAGCACATGACCCGATACGGGACAACTTCAGAACAGCTTGCCACAGTCGCAGTTAAGAACCACTATTACGGCACCATGAATCCCTTGGCAATGTTCCAAAAAGAAATCTCTATTCAACAAGTTTTAGACTCTCGGATTATTGCTTCGCCTTTACATCTGTTTGATTGCTGTGCTAACGCAGATGGGGCTGCAGCCCTTATTGTGGCCAACGAAGAGAAAGCAAAGCAACTGTCAGATACACCGATTTGGATTAAAGGGTTAGGGGCTGCATCAGCCCCGTTCTCTATACTAGTCAGACCGGATCTGACAACATTGCCTAGTGCTGTGGAAGCCTCAAAAAATGCTTATGCTCAAGCAAAGGTTGGTCCAGACGATATTGACGTAGCAGAAGTTCATGATTGCTTTACTATTGCAGAAATTATGGCATATGAGGATCTAGGTTTCACCGAGCGTGGAAAGGGAGGTGCCTTAGCGGAAGAAGGGCAAACCTACATTGGGGGCAAAATTCCAGTGAATGTTGATGGGGGACTTAAGGCAAAAGGCCATCCGGTGGGGGCCACGGGGTGTTCGCAAATCGTCGAAATTGTTAAACAGCTCCGAGGAGAAGCCGGGAAGCGACAAGTTGATGGAGCAGAAATTGGGCTAACACACAACGTGGGAGGGCATGGGCAATATTGTGTCGTGCATATCTTCCAGAGGTGAGAAAATGTCGCAATTTGGATATGTCACATACACTTCTTTAGCTCAATCAAAAGTTGGTAACCGATTTTTAGAAGCTTTGAAAGAAAGAAAACTAAAAGGGACGCGTTGCACTCGATGCAACACTCTCTACTTTCCGCCACGGGCGTATTGTACTGCAAAATGTCTAACAGATGAGCATATTGAATGGGAAGAACTGTCAGGTGAAGGTACGATTTTATCTTTCTCCGAAGTACATATCCCACCTGCAGGATTTGAGCGATATACGCCTTATACAGTTTGTGTAGTCAACTTAAAGGACCGGACAGGTGCTTATGGAGGGCGGTTGTTAACTTGGGTGGGTGATGATCCAGAAGACCTTAAGATCGGAGAACCTGTAAGGGTCATTCCTGAAGTTATTGAAGGCGATCGAGTGGTCTATAAGCTGCTTAGAGGTAGTGCAGCAGAGAGCCCTTTGGATACGATCACGCAACCTAAAGAACCCGAAATCCGAGCAAAAAAACTCGCCGGAAAGGTTGCAATCGTGACAGGCGCAGGGAAAGGGATAGGACGTGAGATTGCCTTGGAATTTGCGCGAGAAGGGGCTAAGGTTGTGGTGGCGGCTCGAACGATATCAGATATTGAGGCAGTGGCGGGTGAAATTCAAGAATTGGGGAGCGAAGCCCTTGCGATCCCTTGTGATGTCGCTAAGGTGAAACATGTGGAAAACCTAGTGAAGGGAACCTTAGACCAATTTGGGAAGATTGATATCCTGGTCAACAATGCCGGGATTTCGAGAAGTTCGCTCCTTGCTAAGATGACTGATGACCTCTGGAATTCTGTCATTAATATCAACCTTAAGGGGACTTTCAACACAATTCGGGCGGTTATACCTCATTTTATGGAGAAACGACCACTTGGAGGAAAAATCATCAATTTTACAAGTACGAGCGCAAAATATGGTAATGTGGGCCAAGCGGCGTATAATGCCTCCAAATGGGGAATCGTGGCCCTGACAAAAACGGCAGCGAGAGAACTGGCTCGATACAAAGTCAATGTGAATGTGATTATGCCCGGGTTTATTGAAACAGCTATGACAGCAGATACGCCACTTGTCTACAAAGAACAGACCATTGCTCAAATCCCATTAATGCGAACTGGGTTGCCACAGGACGTAGCCAAGGCGACAGTATTTTTAGCATCCAATGATTCCGATTACATGACGGGAGTTACAGTCCAAATCGATGGTGGGCTACGGATGTAGCGTTCAAATGACAGTGCTTTTTGAAAAGACCAAGAGCTGATCATTCCCGAAAGATCTTAGGGTGAATGCGTCTCAACTTTGGCGTGTGCAATAATTCCTCTCAGGAGAATCGTCTGTATGTGATAGTAATACAGAATAAATCGAGAGCCCATTCATTTTATGAAGAGTGGTGCGGATAGGGTATAAACGATCAATCTATCTGATGAAGCCTACAATAAGCTTGCGTCCTTAAAAAAAGAAGGGGAATCCTTCACAGACGTGGTACTTCGGCTTTGTTCTAAAGTTACTAAGAAACCGCTGGCGAGCTTTGCTGGAGCTTGGGTAATGAGCGACGAGGAAGAGAAGAAGATTTTTGGTGAGCTTTCGGAGCTGTGGAGGAATTATGAAAAGAATTTGCTTGGACACTGACTTTCTAGTAGCAATCTTGAGAAATCATCTAGAAGCTATCAAGAGGGCTGAGGAATACGATTCAATCGGGGTGCAAGTCACAACCACACCAATGAATGCCTTTGAGATCTGCCTAGGCGCCTTTAGATCGGAAAAGACTGCACAGAATGTTAAGGAAGCTGAAAACTTACTTAATTCAAATAATCTCCTTGATTTCACCTTAGAAAGCTCGAGAAGATCCGGTGAAATCCTCTCTGAACTCCTTCATAGAGGAACACCCATTGATTTAAGGGATGCAATAATAGCTGGAATCACAATAGTTAGTGAATATACACTTGTAACGAGAAACGAAAAGCACTTTAGGAGAATTCCAGGACTACGTATCGAACTCTGGTAAAATCATACTCCAAACGAAATCTCTGGGTCCCGATGTTATTCTAGTTCTCCTCGTTTTTACGATTTTTTCGTAACTCTACGAAAGAAAGCTGCTTTCTCGTTTTTCTACCTCTGAATGCAATCCGATCAACAAGCTAACAATAAAAGAACAGGAGATTGGTGCTGTTTACCATGGGTCAATAACCAATTCCCGATGTCACTCGAAAAGAACAAGAGTTATTAATCCCGAAAGATCATGTATAGCGGGTGGGCTTTTGTTTTGGTATGGACACCCAATCGGCGGGCATGATACGCAATAATCGAATCAATCATGGCATAAACAGGAAAAACCCGCTCTGCGAAGACCATTGGACCATAGAGGATGAAATCCCCCCCCATTGTAACAGGAACGGTCCCTGAAGCTGCCGCGCAAGCAGTATAGGCATCATAACTAAATGTGGTTCGTAACTTCTTCCATGTGGCGATGGCATTCGAAGGACCACAACCACAAGGCAAGCCCAATTGAGATTTTATTAGGTAAATAGCTTTTGCCGAAAGGCCGATGCTTGGGACGTCCAAGACCGCCGCATCGACAAGAATATTCTCAATTTGGGCTTCCCGACTCTTTTGAAGAAGGCCCTGTTGAGTGGAAGTTCCCTTCACTATCTCTAACGGTCCAGTCTCCCGAACATTCGTTGGATTATAGGCAAGTAGAATAGCATTCTTTAAACCAATCTCTTTCAGTTGCGTGAGTTCATCATCCCCGGAGCTATATTCGAGGGAGTTGTAAATAGCTCGATCCCCTACACCAATCTCGACGGCATGATGTGCTGCAGGGAGCCTGATCTCAGCTCGAGTGCTATCTATAAGAAAAGGGGCGTCCGTAGTGTCTGCCACAAAATCAATGAAGGTTATCAAGGCTTCGGAAGTTTCACCGATGATGTCGACAAAACATGGGTTCCCGGTCTTCGCTGAAAGGCTATCTTGTTGATTGAGCAACGTTTCTGTTGCGGCCTTATCGAAAATACCTTTCTTAAAATCTTGCACGATTTTATGTCCTTGATAGAAGAGACTTCCAATGAGGACTGTGGGGTATTCTCCGGGTTGGCCTCCCAAAGAGATGCCTGCTATTTTCACAATCTTTTGTTCTTTCTCAAATAAGAACATGGTAGAATGCCTCACATATGTAGGCTCAAGAACAGTTTAATTGGGCATTGGTTGAAATCACCCAATGAGATCTCATAAAAAATGCTTTCCGATGCCACAAATGTGTTTCCATTGAATAGGATTCATGAAGTGCATGCTGTTTCTAGCAAAATTATGAAAATATGATTTAACTAGTCATACCAAAAAGATAAAACAATTCTTTTTGAATCTAATTAAGTGATCAGATCTGATTTGGTGTAGTCACAATGCAATGGAAGCAGTGGGGAATCTTTTTCGATACAATTCACACACGAGAAGAGTTTCAACGATTCCTGGAAGACTTTCTTGGAGCGAAATACGATTCTGCATGTTTTATCATCAAACCGAACTGGATAAATGCCGAATATGGGCACTTCACAGACCCACAAATCTTGGATTGGCTTCTATCCTGTCTTCCTACAAGGGCAAAGAAGATCGTAGTGGAGGCATACTCTGCTCGGAACGATCCTAACATCGGTAACGATTCAACTCCTGATGCGCTCCCATCACTCACCCTAGAAGTGCTTAGGCAAACAGAAAAGGAATTTCTTGTAAAGACCGGGATCGCTGAGAGTCTGAAACAGAATCGGGCAGAATATATGAATATAGATGAGGAACTCTGTGCTGGGAGAGCTGCCTCCCCAGACCTCACGAGATCCAAGGTTGAAGGCTGCTATCCTCCAGTTGTTCGACAGGAACTCTACGAATATATCCCACAACGGCTCTACGACCTGAGAGAGGAGGCTATCTTAATTAGCTTCGCCAAATTAAAACGACTCAGTTTGTGCCTAAAAAACATATTTGGCCTCATCCCTGGACACTACGCAGGAAGTAGAGGCCGTTATCATGGAGACAACGATTCAGAACTTGATCAAAGTATTCTGGACGTTAATAAAGTGTATAACGCACTCTTTGATGTGGTGGGTATAATTGAAGGTGTCAACACGGCTTGTGTTATTCATCCCAATGGGAAGTACCACTCTATGTTTGGCTACCGCTACCATACCCTAGATGCCCTGGGATTAGTTTTTGGAGGGCATAATACAACCCTTCTTGACATTTTTGTATGCCAGTATCTCAATCGAGCTCCAACCACCCAAAAATATCTGAAAATGGCGTCTAAAATATTAACCACATGGGATGCAACTATCATTGAGAGCGCCAAAAACGCCCAAAAACCGGCAGTGATTGCATCCTTATCTCCATAGAAGAACAAAGACAACTGAGAAAACTCTTGGTTTTATTGTTGTGATCTAAAAGGAAAATCAAAAACTACTGTTATGAGGAGTATACTTGGTTATTGTTAGGTTCTAAAAAATTAGATACACAAACGTTAAATACATGGTTAATGTGTTGTGCTCCCATTTCAATTGGTATAAACGTATTAGAAACCTCTATGAACTCTGATGCCTCTATTCCGTAATACGAGTCACACCAAGGGTATCAAAGTGTTTGTCGTAACTATAAATTTCAGAAATCGTTTCCGCATCCATCAAGAGTTTTGTCAAAGCGTCATTTATTCCCACGTTATGAGTTTTACTGATAATTACAGCATTCTGATATTGAGTTTGGGTGACGCCAAGCACATTTAGGGATTCTTTTAGTATTAGTGCCTCAATTATGCTTTGCACTTGGGACGTGTAATTCTGGCCTCTAGAATATTTGCAACCTCCGATAAGTGAGCAACACTTGTTACAGTTGACTCGCCAGCATTAATTCTTGCAACAATTGCCTTTACATTGCTTTTCATTCTCTTAAGCTTGTTCGGAAGGGTTTTCGTGGGTTTAAGATACGCATAGACAAACACTGATGCATCAACGAATTTCAAGATCCTGTTCCCTTGAAAGAAGAACTCTTTTTAATCGGTGATAGTCTTCGAAATCTTCAGGATTAATATCAGCGGCAATGGAGTCGAAATGTTTAGTCAGATCAAAGTCTTGCTTTGGTTTTAAGATTAAAGTCTCCCCATCATAAAAAATTAGAATTTCATTGGTAGATAGCTTCTTGCGCCATTCGCTGGGAAGAGATATTCGTCCTTGAGAGTCTATTTTTCTCACATAGATTTGCATCGTTTACCCCAAAATGAATAAAAAATCTCCCAAATCAATAAAGTTTTCTACTGGTTCTTGAAAAGGGGATTCTTCTATTTCACCCCTAAGTAATAGATTATTCTTATAAGGTCCCACGATATTTTTCAGATGCGGGGCATCCCACACACTTGTTACTTTGATACCGACCGCAGCCAGCACAATCGCAATTACAAGGAGTTTCTCCGTTTTTTCCACGAACAAGGTGTTCGCGAACTGGTAAATAAGCGGAATATGGTAGATCACTTATTAGATATAACTCAGACCTGCGGACCACCTCCTGGGCTCGTAAAGGACAATAAGCTGTTATACTTTCAAGAGTATCTGAATTTTCAGCAATCAGGATTAATGCTAAATTATAACCTCCAAGGAGGCGGAATGTTTGGACGATTCGGGGACATTCTCGAAACCGTTGAATGTAGTTGTCTAATACAAGTCCGCTCTCAAGTTCAAGCAAAAGGAGTGCTGCGTGTAATTTCAGGGCGTTAAGGTTCAGGAGTGCAGATACTTTTAGAATCCCTTTATTGAATAATCGAGCTAATCGTTTTTTGATGCCCGTGCTAGTAAAGCCAATTTTTTCACTCAACTGTTTAAGCGTTGTGCGACCATTTAATACCAGTGATGAAATGATTGCTCGATCCACATTATCCAATTGTTTTCTCCTCGATTATTTTCTGAACAAATTTATAAAATGATTATAGAATATTTATTTTTTTAATGGGTTTTTAGGTTCTGTATTTTTTGTAGATAAACTTGTTTTTTTTAAAAATTATAATTCAGAATAATACCATAAATAAACAAATTGGTTCAAAAAATAAACTTTTAAAGATTCCTGTCAATACTATATTAGGGTTTGATATGAAGCCTGAGACTATCAAAGACAGTACCTTCAAACATTTGCTGAGGGCTGTTTTTGCTTCGATAAAGAATTCCCGAAGGCGAGCTATCCTAAACGACCTTTGTACCTTCGACGGGCTTACCATCAAACGAATAACAAGAAACTTGCGAAAAAGAGGTTATCAGCATAGCCGGAGTACTGTACTTGAATATTATGTAAAGCCTCTTCAAAAAGGGAAGTTGATTGAGAAAAAGGGAGAAAAGTTTAAGATCACCTACCTTGGAGAAAAGATCAAACGAGAAGTCAAACCCATCGAGACATATCTAAATTTATTGAATCAAGGAAAATGTTATGAAGAGTTTTTCTTAATTTCATTAGCCTTAGGTTTGAACACGTATGAACAATTGACCGAAATTGTCCCCTTCCATACGATTTCCCGAATTGAGAAACGCATAGATCCGTTTCTCCAAAAAGCACCTCCTAGAACTTATTATTATGTAACAGACGAGGGAAAGAATGGAAACTTGCTAAGTGATATACCCTCCACTGGACGGGAAATCTTCCATTTAATTCAAAACAATGGAGGAATTCGGGTTCCCGATTTGTTCGCTCTTGCTCAATCACGACCACGAACTTGCTACAAACATCTTAAACGCTTGAGAGAACGAGGACTCATAAGACGTCAAAAGCAACCCGTGACTTTTAACCTAACTTCTGCAGGGAAAAAAGTTGCTGAAGCATTGTATCGCATTGCTGAGCACTGTTATTTTGAAATGCAAAAGTTTGACTCCAAATCGCTGATTATTGATTATTTAAGCAACCGCGATCAGCCTGTGGCGCCGCGTAATTTGATTAAGGTGTTAGATAACTATTTTATGGAACACTATGGGCGGCTTCCGGAGCTTTATGAGTTTGAACAATTAATAGCTGAAATGAAATTAGAAAACCTTCTTGTAGGCAATCGCCAAAGTGGTTATACACTAATCCAAACTGCTCAATTAGAGAAGAATATCTTCCAAATGTCATAGAATCGATACTTTCATAATCGGGAAGAGATTACAAATTCAATCGTTTACATAATTCTTGAGTATCTTACAAGCGTCTGAAAATCTCCAAAGAGCTCATAGAATCATAAATAAGATATACTGATTTTTCATATCCGATAATTATTATAATAATCCAAATAGTCCGAAAGGATGATATTAATGATCCTTATTCCTTGAAAATCTCCTTCTGCGTGAATGGAGAAACAAGGCAAGCCTCAAATAACCAAAACCTAATTTTTTAAGATTCCTGATCTCATTTCGTGGATCTCCTAGCGGATGACCCTAGAAAAAGATGATATGATTTTGACGGGAACACCTGCTGGTGTTGGATTCGCACGAAAACCTCCAATCCCTCTCATATAGCTGATGATATAATTAAGGCGGAAATTGAATGAATCGGGATCTTGAGAAACTATATCGTTTCGGAGAAAGTATGATATAAAAATAATTTCTCTGGACCGCGAGAAGTCTTTTCTTATGTATTCATAACATTCAAAAAAGGTGTTATGAGCCGTTGGTAAGAAGATCTTTATTATAGAAGAGCACCCAGAATTTTATCACTTTATATACGATATGAAAAACTTAAGGGAAAGTCCACTTTAATCTGTCCGCTCTGGGGAGACCTGCTTCAAAGTTTCTACCGCTTCACTACCTCACCGCCTTTCATGACCACTTTTATACGTGCGGTTTCTCTCAACACATTGATATCTGCCAAAGGGTTGCCATCGATTACAATTAAGTCAGCTAATTTGCCTTCTTCGATAGTACCTAGATCTTGTCCCCTCGGTCCCAACGCGAGGCCACTATTTCGAGTTCCTGCTACAATCGCTTCCATGGGTGACATTCCAGCTTCGACCAAGAACCCTAATTCCATGGCATTATCGCCATGCCGACACATCGCTGGCCCGAGAAAGTCTGCTCCTGCTGCCACGATCACCCCCGCTGCCACAGCTTTCTTGATACTTTTTAAATGGACTTCTCTCGCCTCTTTTGCTTTATGTAAAGATGTCTTCGGTACACCATGCTGGTCTCCGATCAAGGCAATTTGGCTTAGAATTGAAAGTGTGGGAACTAAGATGACTCCCTTTTTCAACATCATCTCAATAGTTTCGTCATCCAAGAAGATCCCATGTTCGATCGTTTTAACCCCCGCCTTGATGGCGATTTGGATACCCTGAGGAGCCTGAGCATGACTTGCAACGATCGTATTGACCTTATCAGCTTCCTCCACAACCGCACGCACCTCTTCCACGGTCATTTGTGGCCATATGGGGTGGTCTTTTTCACTCATAATCCCTCCTGTCGTCATGACTTTAAGGAGGTCCGCTCCGTCCCGGAGGTTTATCCTCGCTGCTTTACGACATTCGTCTGGTCCATCGGCCATTAGTCCAAACCACCCATGTTCAAGAAGCCATGTCATTGGAAGATCGTGTGCGTCGCCATGACCAGCTGTCTGACAGATACTACGACCCGCCGCAAAGATTCGAGGGCCTAGAACGGATCCCTCATTGATTGCATGTTTTAGATAAAGTATGGTGGCGCCACACAGGTCCCGAATAGCAGTGTATCCTGCATCGAGAAGTCTCCGCGCTTCCGCGGTACTTCGGATTGCCCGCAGACCAACTGGATCAAGTAACCAGTCATGTGGGTTCATCGATAAAGTTCCAAACAGGTGAGCATGGGCCTCTATCAACCCCGGCATAACGGTTTTTCCTTCAATCATTTGAGCATTTGATGGAATGCTCACCTCGTTCTTATGGCCGACTTCTGTGATCCTTTCATTTTCAATCACAATTACCGCATTTTCGATCGGATCGCTTCCGGTGCCATCTATTAAACAATCTCCGAACACAACTTTCAAATCCATCAAAATTCACCTTGGTTTACTCTTCATGGGACTTGAAGCTATGGTGGGTTTATAAATTGATTTATAAGAAAATATTATATTGTTGTCTAATTTACTGTTATACTAGCTTACAGACTAACTTTTTCTGATATCAATTATATGAATCGGTGAAGAAGATTAGAGTAGTGGACTATGGATAAGATGGGAGTGAGGAGATCCGATTGCCTTAGATGATTCGTGCCAAACATGATAATCTATTCATTTGTGATGATATCGATTTATAGTACTAATAAGTAACTACAGAGATAGCGGAACACTTCAAGATGTTTTCGGCATATGCTGGTGAGATCTCTATCGAGTAACTTGAGATAGCCAAACAAGTACTAAATGATGAAGAATCCCAAATTTCAGGTTTCTACGATTTCATCTGATCTGTCAAATTTTTCTGGTGCGCAATAGTACACAAGGCTGTATATTAGCTCAGCGGATTAATCACAAGAGAGGGAAAAATATTTATGGTCATTTCAAAGCTAAAGAATATTTGATTTGCACCAATAAGCAAATCAAAAAAAAAGAATAATGGAGAGAAAAATCAAAATGAGAAATACAAGAAGACTCTATGGACTACTTTTGCTCATTTGCGTACTGGGTCTAGGAACTGCTGCAACTACACCGGTCTTTGCACAGAAAGAAGTACCGACATTCACGTATGAACTACGTACAGATGCGAAGTTTAAAGATGGCACGACACTCACCGCTCACGATGTGAAATGGTCTTTCGAGAGAGCTATTAATATGGGTCAAGATGCTGCATTCCTCTTAGCGGATATGATCCATTCAATAGAGGTAGTGGATGATAATCATGTCCAATTCATTCTGAAGGACAATTTTCCATTCTTCGAAATTATACTGACGAATTCCATTGCTATTGTCCTCAAGAAGGATAGTGTATCCGTGGTTTCCGGAGAGGCCGACGGAGTAGATGGAGCAATAGCATGGGGCACAGGCCCCTACAGACTGACATCCGAGACGAGGGACGTCGAAGTAGTATTAGAACGAAACCCCAATTACTATAATTACCCAAATCCAGTGAAGAACTCTAAAGTCATTATCACATACTACGCGTCGAATGCCCTACTCGCAGCCGCTCTGGAAGCGGGAGACATTGATCTTGCCCACAGACACCTTACTGCCACCAAGATAACAGAGTTGATGGCGAATGAAGCGGATGATATTGATGTCATCCTACCTCCCAGCAGCCAAGTCCGTTACCTTGTGTTGCCCAATGAAACCCTGTATCCGAGGATCAACCAGAACATCAGACAAGCTATCGCCTATGCCGTGGATAGAGCAGCAATCATCGAGGGAGCGTGGAGTGGTATGACGACTCCGGCCTATACCATGGTAGCGCCTGGCATGTGGGGCCATGAATTTACCTCAAAATTCCCCACGAGAGATTTAGCTAAAGCAAGAGAATTACTAGCTGCTGAAGGTTATTCAGAAGCAAACCCGTTCGAATTTGAGTTGTGGTACTCTCCTACACACTACGGCACAGAAGAAGCATCTGTTGCAGCAATAATTAAGGCTGCTCTCGAAGAAACAAAAATGATGAAAGTTACTATACAATTCGTCGAGTGGGCAGAATATAGACAGAAGTGGAAAGCCACTGAAATGGAAGTATTCTTGCTCGGCTGGTATCCAGACTATTTGGATATCGATACATACCTATACCCATTTTACCACAGTTCTGGGGCAAACTGGGGCCCGAAACCGGATCCTCTCAATCCCGAACTAGATTCGTTGCTTTACAATGCTAGACTAACGCTCGATTTAAATATCCGAAAAGCCCTATATGAAAGGGCAGCGGAGATAATGGCTGAGGAGTGCAAAGTGATTCCCTTGTGGTACGGTTACCAAAATGCAGCCTTCAAGAAGGACGTTACTGGAGTCGTGCTCGGTCCGGATATGACCATACGCTATGAAAATATTCAGAAAGGGCCCAACACCGATGGTGTACTAAGAGTAGGTACTGTCGATAAGGTAATTTCGCTAGATGCCGCGGACACGTACGATTATCATTCCTGGAATTTAGCAAGGCATTGCGGGAGCACACTGGTAGATTATAAGGAAGGAACGACAGAGATTGATTATCATCTTGCAACCGGTCCCCCAACGATAGGGCAAACGGTTATCGGGGTCGAAACAGTTGTCACTACTATGCCAATTACTACCCTCGTGACCACTACAGTCGTATCTGAATTTGCTTCCTGCATCCTAGTTGTCGGTGGAGCTTTAGGTATATCTATTGTACTGAGAGCTTCCAGAAAAAAGCGAAACTAAGTAAAAGCATAAATACTCTCCATATCCCCTCTCTTTTTTTGATCAGGTGATTATTTTGTCATCAACAAAATCGCTGCGCGCCTATTTTATCCACCGGCTGATTTTAGTATTTCCCATGATTTTTATTCTTCTCACATTCGTCTTCTTGATTCTTCGTGTGATCCCTGGGGATCCTGTGAGAACTCTAGCTGGGTTGCGGACACCTGAAGAAGTAATCCAAGCAGAAAGAGAAGCGCTAGGATTAAATGATCCGATATGGGTCCAATACATTAGGTTCATTCATGATATGCTACGGTTTGATTTTGGGGAGACGATGGGGATCAGGAAGGGATTCCTTGTTAAGGATGAACTCTTCTTCAAATTTCCAGCCACTATGGAATTGGCGATTTTCGCAACGCTCGTTGCTTATATAGTTGGCGTGAGATCGGGAACGGCTGCGGCAGTTCACCGTAACACAGTCGGGGATGCTGCTGCACGCGTATATGCAATCGGGATCTTTTCCATTCCGATCTTCTGGTTTGGAATCATGATGATCTTTGCTTTTGCAGTTCGATACAATTCGGCTCCTATTATCTTTTGTTTAGGGATCATTGTGTCATTTGCCCTAATCGAAGAAGTGGGTCTTCACCGATCCACAAAGAAGTTGTCGTTTGCAAGTACTGGTATTTTGTTAGCATACGATATCTTATTTTCAATTCTTGCAAAATTAGACCTTGTAGCAGCTCTATTCTGTCTGGGAATTATTCTCGCCTTTGCACTAGCCGAACGACGAGGTCATACGTTGTCATCAAAATATTTTTGGATGGGAATCGTCCTGACATATCTATTCACGGCAGTACTGTATCCACGGCTCTTGGCGCGAGATCTTTTTCCCCTAGTTCAATTTCCGATGGGCTTCCGCATATCTTCCGAAGACCAATTTTCCTCCTATCGTAGAACTGGATTATATTTTCTCGATAGCCTTTTAGGTATCATATGGCCTCCAGAAGGGATGAATCGGGATCCATATTGGATCAAAGACGTGTTAACCCACTTGACACTCCCTTCAATTACCTTGGGGCTTTACTTGTCAGGATTTTTTAGTCGAATGACTCGTGTCAATGTTTTGGAGATGCTTCGAATGGATTTTGTTACCGCAGCTAGAGCACGTGGAATCCCCGAGAAGAAGGTTGTAAGAGGTCATGCATTGAGGAACGCCTATATTCCGATTGTCACCGTTGCTGGGATGCAATTTGCTTTGTTGTTGGGAGGGGCTATCCTGACCGAAACTACATTTAATTGGCCTGGAATAGGTAGATATATTTACGAAGGGATTCAATATCGAGACTATGCAGTAGTTCAAGGGGGTACGGCTTTCTTTGCCATTATGGTAGCCATAGTCAGCTTGATCATAGATTTACTCTATGCATATCTCGATCCACGAATTAGATATTAATAATGGAAAGTGAAACGATTGACTGTGTTAAAGAAAGATCGCCCCCCTGAAATTAAGAAAATACCGAAAAGGGTTGGAATATTCCGTCAATTGCTTGGAACTCTCCCCCCTGGGATGGAAAGGAAATTAACGATTTTAGGTCTAACTATAGTTTCGATATTTTTTATTTTTGCAATTTTTGCACCATTTTTAGCTCCCTATAACCCTAATATAGAGAGTACGAAGCAAATTGCAGATAGATTTACGCCTCCATTTCAGACTTCTATTAGAGGCTATGAATACATTATGGGAACGGATGATATTGGCCAAGATGTCTTGAGTCGAGTTATCTATGGGGCTCGAATCGCCTTGTTAGTCGCTTTTGTAGCATCACTATTTTCAATCCTAATTGGAGTGCCTTTGGGTCTTCTCGCTGGATACCGAGGAGGAACCTTTGATCGCATGACTACTATGGTTATGGATTCGCTTTATGCCTTTCCTGGACTCGTGTTAGCCATAGCAATTACTGCGGTGCTAGGACCTGGCGCGGGCAATGTTGCGGTAGCTATCGGCGTGATCTATATACCTATCTACTACCGGGTGATGCGGGGGCAAGCTCTTGAGGTGCGTGAGGAACTGTATGTTGAGGCAGCAAAAGCCATTGGAGCAAGTGAAGCATCAATTCTGGTGAGATATGTTGCGATCAATATCGTTCCTTCAATCCTAGCAGTACTTGCGTTCAACATGGCTGATGCCATTCTTACGGAGGCAGGACTCTCCTTTTTAGGCCTTGGTGTAGGTCCCGATGTCCCGGACTGGGGGTGGGACCTCCAAAAATCCTTCTATCGCTGGTTTCCAAGCTATCCCTGGACCTTTGTCTTTCCGGGGTTGATGGTAGTGATTTTGTGTATCGGCCTTAGTTTGGTCGGAGAAGGTCTAAGTGTCATTCTAAGCCCCCAAATACGGAAATAGTGGGGAAACGAGCATGATTGAATATGTTAACAATTATTGTTCCATAAAATCATGACTTGGGATAAAAAATGGATGGTGATATACTTATTAGTGTCAAGGGGTTAAAGAAGCACTTCTTAGTTCAGAAATCTTTTCTGGAGCGCCTTTTCACGGGCAGGAAGGAGTTTGTTCAAGCAGTTGATGGCATCGACCTAGAAATAAGAAAGGGGGAAATTTTTGGTTTGGCGGGGGAGAGTGGGTGTGGAAAGACCACTGCGGGGAAACTCATCATTGGTCTTTATGAACCGACGGATGGCCGCGTTTTATTTAAAAATTCAGATATTACGCATCTCTCTAAAAAAGAATCCCGCCTGCTCCGGCGATACATGCAAATTATCTTTCAGGATCCCTATGCTTCGTTGAACCCACGCATGAAGATCGGCCAAATCATCGAGCATGCCATCAAGATTCATCAGTTATACAAAAACGCTCACGAAAAAGAAATTGTTCAAAAATACGACCGGTCTGTGTGGTTGTTATCTTTGTGTGCTTTCGCAGCAGCCTTACTTAGTCTAATTGGGGGTCTAGGACTTGCCAATACCGTGTATTCATTCATTGTTGGCTTCTTTCTTATCGTTATTTCACTAGGTTACTTTCTCCGACAGCGAGAGAAAGTCCCCAAGAATGAGCGAGTACTCAACATGCTAGAACGAGTGGGGTTAACCCCTCCTGAGTCCTTTTATGAGAAGTACCCGCACGAGCTTAGTGGGGGGCAAAGGCAGCGAGTGGCTATTGCCAGGGCGCTAATCTTAGGGCCAGAATTCATCGTGGCAGATGAGCCAATCTCGATGTTGGATGTATCGATTCGCATCGAGATCCTCCGGCTAATGGCCGACCTGAAAGACGAGTTTGACCTTACATATCTTTACATTACACACGACCTGGCCACAGCCAAATATGTTTGTGACCGGATTGGAATCATGTATCTCGGCCATATTGTCGAGCAAGGTCCGGTTAAAACCATCTTCGAGGATCCACTACACCCTTATACAGTTGCGTTGTTGTCCGCAGTCCCAGTCCCTGATCCAACCGCAAAAAGAAAGAAAAAATTACCCAAAGGCGAAATACCTAGTGCTATAGATCCCCCCAGCGGCTGTAGATATCATCCTCGTTGTCCTTTCGTTGTAGATATTTGCTCGCAGGAAGTTCCCACATTACGTAAATTCCAAGGGCGCAAAATTGCGTGTCACAGGGCCGGTGAAATCCGTTTCTAACTCCCAGAAGGAGATGCGTAGTAGAAATGCCCAGACCATTACTCGAAATAAAGAATCTGCAGACCTTCTTTCTTCTACCAAGCGGAGACATGGTAAGAGCGGTAGATAATGTGAGCTTACAGTTGGGCCATGGTGAAGCCCTCGGGCTTGTTGGCGAGTCCGGTTGTGGTAAATCCACGCTTGGATTTTCAATTATCCGACTCGTCCCCGATCCGGGGAAGATTGTTAGCGGGAAAATCCTTCTAGATGGTGAAAATCTGTTAGAGAAAAGTGAAGAAGACATGAGAAAGATTAGAGGGACCCGTATTGCCATGATTTTCCAAGACCCTCTGACATCCCTAAATCCTGTGATGAGGGTAGACAAACACCTCCTCGAAACAATCTTGTCGCATGAAGAGATTCAAGAAGCGGTTGCCCTTGATCGGACCAAAAAAATTTTGGAAACACTTGGTATCGCGGAGGAACGGCTCACAGATTACCCACATCAATTCAGTGGGGGCATGAAACAGCGAATTATGATCGCTTTAGCTTTGGTGTTAAATCCCGATTTAATCATTGCCGACGAACCAACCACTGCCCTTGATGTGATCGTCCAAGCACACATCCTTGACTTGTTACGAGACCTGAAGGACCAACTCAATCTTTCATTCATTTTGATAACCCATGATTTAAGCGTCGTAGCTGAATTGACTGACAGAATTGCTGTAATGTATGCCGGGAAAATCGCAGAAGAGGCCGATGCCACAACTTTATATGGAGAACCTCTGCATCCCTATACTCAAGGACTTTTAACCTCAATCCCGAACATTCTAGCTAAATCCATGGATCTTCAGTCCATTCCTGGGACGCCTCCCGATCTAGTCAATCCGCCCTCTGGCTGTAGATTTCACCCACGTTGTCCTCGTGCAATGGAAGTGTGCTCGAAGAAAGTTCCTGAGCCCATCCAAGTGAATTCTCATCATATAGTGCATTGCTGGCTCTATGTGGACTCATGGGGAAGTTCTTCTTAAAAAGCTCTAGCTGCTATTTGGTGATCATTAATTTTATAATAAATTTCAATCAAATAATGGTCAAAAAATGAGTAACCACGGGATATCTGAGAACTTGGGCTTCATAGCCTTTTTTTCCAAAGTTTCAAGATGGCTATCGTTGCAGCTGTAAGCATAATTAATCCATATATATACGGAGCTTTTTTCCAAAGTCTTATAATTGTAAAAGATGCAAATAGAATGAATACAGCCATATTATAAATAAAACGAGTAGAAGACGCGATACTGGGTGGGCCTATTTTCACAAGCCAAGCATCCCTTCCACCTGCCCCAAATGAAAAGGTCGATCCTGCGAGAACATAACTACCATCTGTTACTTGAATGACTTTATTTGCAATATCATCCTCCGAACCACCTACGACCTTGTTCCACTCCATCACCCCATAGGTGTCGAGCTTCACCAACCAAGCATCTTTATGACCCTCGAACGAGTGAGTTTGTCCAGCGAGGATAAACCCGCCTTCTGCTGTTTGGATAATTGAATATGCCTCATCCCACGAAGAACCGCCGTAGAGTTTATCCCACTCAAGTAAAGAATCACCATAGAGCTTATTCCACTTCATCACTCCGTGTGCATCAGTATTTACCAACCACACATCACTAACAACCGCATCGAAGGAAGTAGTATGACCAATGATTGCAAATCCACCATCTGTTGTTTGGGTTATTCCATATGCCTGTTCCTCTCCGGCATCACCATAGGTTTGTGTCCACTCTACCACTCCTCTAGCATCAGTCTTTACTAACCAGAAGTCCTCTTCACCCATCCCGAACGAAGTGGTGTATCCAGCGAAGGCATATCCACTATCATCCGTCTGGATGACAGAGAAAAACTTATCGGTTCCTGGTCCACCATAAGTAAGTTTCCATTGTATGTCGCCGTTTGCATCGGTCTTCATCAGCCAAGCATCATAATTATTTGTTTCTAAGGAAAGAATATATCCAGCAAGCATATATCCGCCATCGGCAGTTTGGATTATCGATTTTGAAATTGTATACCATTCATTGCCATATGTCTGATCCCACTCCATTACACCATACGCATCGGTCTTTACTAGCCAACTGTCCCCCCCAGCCATCGGGATACCAGTCCACCCGGCAAGTGCATATCCGCCATCTGACGTTTGGATGACTGAGTATGTTAAATCATCACCCAAACTACCGTAGGTCTGATTCCATTCGATCACGCCATATGCATCCGTCTTCACTAGCCAACTGTCGTAGTTAATACCCTTTCCGAAAGAAGCAGTGGCTCCTGTGAAAATAAACCCTCCATCCACCGTCTCGATGACTGAGGATGCCCAATCATCATCATCGCCACCATAAATCCGATTCCACTGCATATCGTCCCCAACAGTAGCTAGTTGAGACCTGATTTGTGATTGGTCTTGGCTTTGCAGAAGGATCACATTTCTAGCGACTCTCTGATCTATTGCTACATCATTAGTGTAGGGTAGACCAATAACCCCAAGAAGCAGAACCAAGAAGAGCAGATTCAGCCCTTTTTTGTTCATATTTTTTCATCACATGGAGTCCTATGATTTCTGAATAATTTTTCCATGAAATATATTTTGGGATTGATATATGATTACAGAAGCCTAGTTTCGCTTTCTTAAGACCCAGATGCCCTCAAAGTGTTATGAACTCTCCTAAATCATGATTAAACGGTCTTTCACATTTTCTTATTTTTTATAACAAATTAAAAGTTCTATCTTGGTTAAAAATAACATTCTTTACTGATACTTGCTTCTAAATCAAGCTAAATAAATAATAAAACAACATAATACAAAATATACTCTGATCCTGCCTTAACATTATTTAAAGAAGAAACCGCAACTTTTAAGGTTTAAGAAAGGGTATTATCTATTCTCTCAATGGGATATCACGTTATCCAAAAAAGTAAGAGTTGGCTGTGGCGGATTGTCACGATCCCCCACATTACAGAGCTCTACTCACAGTTTCCGTGAGATTGATGTTCCTCTTGGCTAGTTCTTGAAAGTAGATCTCAGCTGTTTTGGGATTCCGACCAATCTTACCGCAATGCACAACTCCTCGCTCTGTTATATCGCCTTTTGCGATCATCTGGGCAACGATTGAGCATGGATAGGCTGTGGTCCGCCCCATTGCTGTTACGCCAGTCTCAGGGTCGTAGTTTTCAATGAGTTCATGACTTATCATCATTGGTTCTCCGTTTTTCTCGCCTGTAACCTTTGACCGTAATAAAACAAGATCACCTTCTCCCTTCTCAAGATCGTAATGAAGATATTTCTCACCCAAAGCGCTTAAGAACTCAAATGGGCTAATTTCGATAGGTGGTTCGAGATACTCCGTATCGAATTTATGGGGGGACCCTGGAGGGGCTAGCTGTATCCGCATGTTAACTGGCAATGGTTCAAAGTCTGTGAGGTGTAATCCAATGAGTTTTTTCCAGATCTCGCAGTGTCCTTTCCATCTGATAGAGGTATCGTATGCTTCACGTATGTCCGTCAAGTTAAGTTGCTCAATCAGATCAAACGGAGCTCTTGACATAAATGCTTCGCACTCGCCAATGGGTTCCGGAAATATAATGGTCTGGGGATTTTCCAGTTTGGGAACTTTAACAACCTTCCCATCTCGAATGATTTCCGCTTCCCCGAGGTAGGTGGATACAGCTCTAAACCAAGCCCAGCTTATTTTATAATTTATCGGGTTGTCATCCTTTTGTTCTGGTGGAGGAATGCCCCCGCACCATAAATAGAGACCAAAAACTTTGTCTAGACGACCTATAGCGTATCCACGGCAGACCCGGTCAATTCCAGGATCTAGTCCACAACTTGGGACCACAGTGACATCAGCTGTCGTAGCTTCCTCATTAAGTTTGAACACTTCATATGGTTGACCTACATCGCAAAAATGAACACCCGCCGTAATAGCAGCACGGGTGGCAGTGTTTTGATAAGATGATAAAACAGCACTAGCCACCACATCAATGCCATCTCGCATTAATTCAACCAGTTGTGCTTTATTTGCAGCGTTCACCTGTGCTGTCTGGACTTTTTCGTTTCCTAGATCTCTAACAAGTTTTTCCAATCCTTGAATTTTTAGATCAGCCGCTACAATTTCAGATACCCCTTCACTTCGGATCAGATCTTTAAGCAGAGCTGAACCAATCTTTCCGGCTGCGCCAAGTACCAAGATTTTCATTATCACTCACCAATGGTTCTTTCGCGGAAATTTAACAGCTAATAATTCCCATTATGGGACATTATAAATTAATTTGGGTTTCGATGGTTATACAAGAATTTGACTTGTATCTCTATTTTTCCTATTTTCTGGAATCCCTATCTGAACACTCAACCTATTTCTTTAAGGAAACGGGAATCCATTGAGAAAGGCAATAATTTGACAAATACGAATTTTAATAGCAGATCAAAATGTCATTTCACATACCGTACAATTGATAAAAAGCTTGAATTTGGGGTGGTAAAAATGCAAAATAATGTGATGAAAAAACCGAGGGCGCGTGATTTAGGCATCCCTTTTGAAGGATCTCCTGGGCCACTAAATGCCATAACGGATGTCCAAGGAGTAGAGGTTGGTCATACTACGCTCATCTCTGGGGAGGGGAAATTGATCGTAGGAAAAGGACCGATCCGAACAGGAGTCACAGCAATTTTTCCACGTGGAAAAAAAGCGACTGAATGTGTGTTTGCTGGGTGGTTCTCTTTGAACGGGAATGGGGAGATGACTGGGACCACCTGGGTTGAAGAGTCTGGTTTTTTGGAAGGTCCAATTATGTTGACTAATACTCACAGTGTCGGAATCGTTCGAGATAGTGTAATTGAATGGCACGTGAAGCAGGGTCCCATGAGCCAATTATGGTCGTTGCCCGTCGTCGCAGAAACTTATGATGGGTTCCTAAATGACATCAACGGATTTCACATCAAGAAAAAGCATGTCTTTAAGGCGATCGAGAATGCTAGTTCCGGCTCAGTGCTCGAAGGGAGTGTGGGAAGTGGGACCGGGATGATCTGCTTTGAATTTAAAGGAGGAATTGGAACGGCTTCCAGAAAAGTCCAGACAACTCTGGGTGAGTTTATATTAGGGGTACTTGTCCAAGCGAATTTTGGACGTCGGGATCACCTTCAAATCGCCGGAGTTCCAGTAGGGCTTGAAATTCAGAATCATTTAATTCGTTCCAAGGTCAAAAATTCAATCATCATCGTCATTGCAACGGATACCCCTCTTTTGCCACATCAATTAACACGATTGGCACACCGAGCTTCTTTAGGACTTGGAAAAGTTGGTAGTATTTCCAGTAACTTCTCCGGAGACATTTTTCTTGCCTTTTCCACTGCCAATCGTGGAGCTGCAAACCCATCGGGAATTGCTCAACTGACAATGTTTCCGAACGAACAAATGGATTCTGTATTTGAAGCAACCATTCAGGCTACTGAAGAAGCGATTGTGAATGCATTGTGTGCGGCAGAAACCATGATTGGTCGTGATGGTAACAAAGTGATCAGCCTTCCTCATAATCGCCTTAGAGAAGTTTTGAACAAATATGGGCGTTTAATAACTTGATAAAAGGTCCTTCTAGTATTTTTTATGTTTTACGTACAGGTTAAATAATATAAATTATTAATACATGAGTAAAATGTCTTGATTTTTAACAAAGCCAAATTTGTAAACTTATAGGGCATTAGGGCCATTTTCGTAATCTCCAATACCCCCGAACATAAAGGACTATCACCATAATAGCAGCAAGAGCAAGACTACCCAGTAATCCAATCACAAACCAATCGCGTTGCGGAATGTATATATCCGGCGCGACCCCCCAAGCGTCTGTTTTTATTAGCCAGGCATCCCACCCGCCTGCTCCGAAGGAACGAGTCCGTCCGGCGAGTATAAACCCACCATCAGCGGTCTGAATAACGGATTTGCATTCCTCATCTTGCTCGCCGCCGTATGTCTGATTCCACTGGAGAACCCCATTAATATCGAGTTTTACCAACCAGAAATCCAATGTTACTGAGTTAACTCTATATGAGTTAGTTGCTCCCCCTAGCGCGAAACCACTGTCGGCTGTCATGATTCCTGAGTATGCATTATCGTGAAAAGGCCCTCCATAGGTCCGTATCCACTCTATGGTTCCATTACTATCGGTTTTCACTAGCCATGCGTCATATTCTCCTGCTCCATAGGATGAAGTCGTCCCCACAAGTGCAAAACCCCCATCTACCATCTGTAACATTGAATAAACCCTATCGAAACCTGGACCACCATAAGTTCGATTCCACTTCATCTCACCGTGGGCATTGGTTACCACTAGCCAGCCATCTATAATACTCGCCCCGTAGGACCTTGTGTCTCCAGCAAAAGCAAACCCTCCATCCACTGTTTGAATGATCACATGAATATAATCGTGAGATAATCCTCCGTAGGTCTGATTCCACAAGAGTTTCCCATTGATATCCATCTTCACTAGCCAGCCATTCCAATCTCCATCAAAGTCAGAACTGGAGCCACCCAGTATAAACCCTTCATCATTCGTTTGAATTAATGACTCTGCTTCATCATGATCCTTCCAATCATAGGTCTGATTCCACTGGACCACTCCGTGATCATCAGTTTTCACTAACCACGCGTCACTGGGGGATCCGAGAGTCCCACCCTGGATTCCAGCGAGTGCATAGCCACCATCGGCTGTCGGGATAACTGCATTTACAGAAGAGAAGTTATAAATTTGGGTCCACTGCACATTTCCATAAGTGTCAATCTTTACAAGCCAAGCATTATCATTAGGCCATGAGCCAGTGGATCCGGCAAAAACATAGCCGCCATTGGACGTTTGAATTATTGACAATGCTGTATCATCCTCAGTACCGCCATAGGTGTTTGTCCACTGAATGGTCTCCTCTGAGACAGTATGCATTGGGTTGGCTTGTTGGCGTTCAAGGTTCTGTAACAAAAGGGTACTCTTTGTAACTGCTTTCTCACTCCCTGTATAAGTCGCCTTGGAGAAGCTACTGGCTCCAAACAACAAAATAAGACAAAGCAGGGTTAAAAACTTTTTTTCCATTCGGCATCACCTGTGGAATACCTCTTCTAATCTAATGAGAAGTGGAGTTTAACTGTTATTGCCGAAACAAAGTTAATAAAAGGTTTAAAATCGTTGAAAAGTGGAATTGTGATAAAAATCAGGTTATCATCTTCTTCGATGATCCGACATAACCCATATACTTCTAATATTAAATACTACACCTATTTTTAAAGAATGGATTCGAAATGGCACTTATTGGGTCTGAAGCTTAAGGACAATGGATTTTTCCAGAAAACGTTATCTAACACAGCCAGACCCGAAATTTTTTTAAAGTTAACCCATCAAATTATCAGACTAATCAAATAAGGAGGAAAAACTATGCACTCAAAATTTAAGAAAATGGTTCCAGGGATACTGCTTGTAAGCATCTTTGTTCTAGGGATCTTTTTCGTGTCCGGATGTATAGGACAAGAAGAAGAGGTCGTAGCAAAACACCCATTGGAAGGTCAAACGATTGAGATTGGTGTAATCCACGCTTCGAGTATTACAGAAGGCGAACGAATAGCGACTGAGATCGCTGCTGAGGAAGTTAATGCATATGCCCAAACCCTGGGTATCAACGTAACATTTGTGCCGCTTTTTGAAGCTAGTGAAGGACGAACCGCCTTGGTCGTAGAGAAATTCGATACCCTAATGGCTAGAGGTGTCAAATTTGTAATTGGTCTCTGGTGGAGTTCGAGTGTCAGAGCAATCATAGAAAAGGCAAATGAACAGAAAATCATCATCGTTAGTGGGGCCTCTACTGCCATGGACTTAGCAATCCCCGACGATTTTGTTTTCCGAATGCCAGTCACAGATGTAGGCCAGGGTCCCGCAATCGCGAGTATGATTCGTGACTATGGGATCGAGGCAGTCGTTGTCACCCAGAGGGCTGACACTTGGGCTGATGGTCTTTATGGCTATTTTGAAGAGAAATGGGTAGGCGAATTTGGCTTCACAGTCTATCAACGGATTCGATACGACCCAGAAAAAACCGAATTTGGGGCAGAAGCCGAACTTCTCGATGGCTACCTAAAGGAAGCAAAAGCGCAGTACGGAGCGGACAAGGTCGGTGTTCTCCATCTCGGATTCACAGTGGACACGACAGCACTTCAAACTTCTGTTGGTGAATATCCAGAAATAATGAACACTCCATGGTTCGGTAGCGACGGCCATGCCTACACAGCAGAATTTTTACAAGCGGAAGGTATTCGTCCTTTGGCAGTGAAAGTACGGCACATAAGTACATTAATGGGCATTGCGAGAAACCATGATCAATACTATGATTTCTCAGCGAAATACACACCGCGATACGGAGCACCGCCAGGAACGTATGAGTCGTGCCAGTATGACTCCTTTTGGCTTCTTGGTAAGGCGATCTTAGAGGCCAGTAGTACCAACACGGAAACGATTAGGCAGATATTGCCAACGGTCGCAGCTCAGTACTTTGGAGCAAGCGGGTGGACTAAACTTAACGAAGCTGGGGATCGAGCTGCAGCCAATTTCGACATCTGGGCCGTAGTTTCCCCCGAAGAAAGTCTAGACCCTGAAGCACTCTTCCCCGATCCCAACGAGATTGGCTGGGAGATTGTAGGGTTTTATGACGTCATGGCAGACAAAACCACTTGGTTCATTGAAATCTAATATCCAATTACTCCTTGGCTTAGAACCATAATCCAATCTCAAATATAATCCCTCCCTTTTTTTTATCAGATACAATTTTAGAGTGTCACTTAATTAGAAAAGGAATTATTATTGAGAGAAATATTTTTAGAGAGTCACTTCAAATTATATTGAAAATGCGTATTGGTGAGGTATAATGATTAAAACGGGTGAAGTGATCCTTGAAGGTCGGGGGATTGCAAAGTACTTTGGAGCTCTACGGGCTGTGGACCATATCGATATAATGTTCCCAGAACGGAAGATTACCTTGCTTATTGGTCCGAATGGTAGCGGTAAGACCACCCTTTTGAACTGTCTCACAGGAATATACCGACCTGAAACAGGCCAGGTGTTGTATCATGGAGAGGATATTACAGGATGGCCGCCCCATAAGATTGCTAAATACCTTGCTCGAACATTCCAGATCCCTCAACCATTTCCAAGACTTACAGTCCTCGAAAATTTATGTTTGGGTATACAAGATAATCCTGGCGAGAAAATTATCCGGTCATTTCTAAAGTTTAATTGGTTAGATAAGGAGTTGGAGTCAACACAAAGGGCTTTTGACGTGATGACTTTATTGAATTTGGATCACCTCTGGGATAAACCCGCTACAGAATTAAGTGGCGGACAACTCAAACTCTTAGAACTAGGACGTGCTTTAATGACTGGAGCAACAACAATTTTGATGGATGAACCCGTGGGCTCAATTAATCCTGTGCTTGCACACCTCCTTTTCCAGCACATGATCAATCTACGAGACAAGCTGGGAATGACTATGGTGGTGGTGGAACACCGGCTGGATCTCGCCGTGCAATATGCCGATTACGCATATTGCCTAGAAGACGGAAAGATCGCTTGTGAGGGCACACCTAAGGAAGTGGTGAACGATCCAAAGGTAATCGAAGCATACACGGAAATACCAATGTTTGTAGAGGAATGAAACATGACATCGATTCAGACCAAGGACTTAAATGCCGGGTATGGAAAATTTCAAGTCCTTTACGACATCAATTTTGAAGCAAAAACGAAGGACATCACTGTAATTGTAGGACCGAATGGTTCGGGCAAGAGTACCTTATTGAAGTCTATAATGGGATTGACAAGTGTTTACTCCGGATTCGTTAAGTATGGAGAAGAAAACATCACCAATTTGCCCGCCCATGAAAGATCTCTTAAAGGAATTGCTTACTTACCTCAGACAGAAAGTGTGTTCTCCACCTTGTCTGTCCGTGAAAACTTGGTGATGTCAGGTCATGCCCTTAGTAAGGAGGAATTTGAGAACCGGGTTGCCTATGTAGCTGAGCTATACCCTATCGTTAAAGAATGTTATGATCAAAAGCTAAAGCTGCTTAGTGGGGGCGAACGACAAATGGTAGCTATGGCGATGTCCCTATTGAGAGAACCCCAGGTAATTTTGTTTGATGAGCCGACAGCCAGTCTAGCACCCAAAGTAGCCTTCGAAGTACTGTCTAAGATCGTTGAACTCAAAGATAGTTTGGGTCTTACACTTATCGTTGTAGAGCAAGCGGTGAAGCATGCCCTTGAAATTGGAACAAAAGCATATCTTCTCGCCAATGGCCGGGCAATTTTTGAGGGGGATGCCCAAGAGTTGCTTGCTCATAAGGAGTTCAGCCGCATGTATTTAGGGCTTACATAAAATAACTATGCAAAGAAAGATGTTAATGTTATGATCCTGAAAACAGCGCCTTTGTCCCTAAATAGGGAGAAGGTTTTTTATTCATTTTTTTAATCAAGTCTCAGCTTTGGCCTTGCTTCTCGCACGGGTATGTATCTCCTCATATTCTTTCGGGTCTATTCCTCTCATATGTATTGTCTCTTCAGGGATTAGGCCTTGAGGTCTGAACATTATGAAGAGGAGCAAGGCAATCCCCAGCAATAATTGCTCAAGATATATAACTGAGAACGGGAAGAACCTAGCAATATTATGTTTATAGAAATAAAGGAGCCTCCTGAAGACTATAACACTACCAGCTCCTGCTGCCGCCCCGCGATTGTTTCCTAATCCTCCGATCATGATCATAAGCCACGGCCAAAAGGTGTAATCTGCGCGAAGAAACGCTGCGGCAATCACAACCTTCGAATAAAAACTCCACAGCACACCAGCTATGCCAGCGATACCGGATCCCACTACGAGTATTAACGTCTTAATTGCGACAACATCCTTGCCCATAGTCTCTGCTGTCATCTCATTTTCCCTGACAGCCTTCAACATTCTTCCATAGGGGGAAGAGATCATTCTTTGGACCATCATCCATACAAGTAACCCGGTCCCGACCAACAGGAACACATAGATATAGGAACGTCGATCTCCCACCCACAAGAAGATATCAGGAACACTAACCCAAAGGGTCCCCCCCACTAGTCGGGGATAGTTCGTTCCAATTATTCGTATGGCTTCTCCCATCGTGATCAAAACGATGATAAGATAATCAGCCCTTAATCTTATTGCAGGACGTGATGCGACATACCCTAAAACGAATGCAACGAGAATAGCAATGGTCATTGTTATTAAAAAGATCATAATACCACCAATAGGATCATTAGCTAAGGATTTGTTAACCAAGCTTGTGACGAGGTTATTATTATCAATGAAGTCCAATGGCTTCCCGCTAATTGGGTCAACCACCAGTTCTCCGGTGTCAGGGTCTATAAAAGGGCCATAATACCACATCGCAATTCTTCCTGCGATAGCTCCGGTCACATAAGCCCCCCCAGCTACTGGAAGCACCATGCCAAAGTTTGGGACACCAGCATACCCGTATTGGAGGTTCAAACTCACAGATATAATGAAGTAGATCGAAAAGAAGGCGAGCAATTCCATAATACATTGTCGACAAAAAATATATGGACGCATTAAGTAAACTAACACCAACAATAGAATCACATAGATCACGTTACGCTTATCCTCTCTTAACCATTTTATGAAGTTAGATACGCTGTCAGATAAATGAGATATGATGTTAGGCAACGGCTTCATCCACCTCTCTCGCTAGTCTAGCGCTTTGGTATTCTTCGATTAATCCAGTTATTCCAGTGGGTATAAACATTAATATGACTACCATAATAGTGAGGGGGATCAATAAACGGTATGCTGCCAGAGCGGGACCAAACAGGCGACCTAGTATAACCGTTCCAAAAACCTCCGTCAACCCGACAATCATAGCACCGACTATTGCTCCGTAAATATTTCTGATTCCACCTAAAATGGAAGCTGCGAATACGCTAATTAATACATAAAAACCTGTCAGCGGCGTTGCTTGTAACCACATAGGCAGTAAACTTCCAGCAAGTCCAGCAAGTGCTCCCGTAAGCAGCCATGAAATCGCTATAATGAATTCAGTATTAATACCCATAATTTCAGCAAGTTCGGGATTTTCGACAGTTGCTCTCATACTGATTCCGAACTTGGTCTGGGTCAATAGAAGATGAAGCCCAACGATAAGAAATATGCTTAGCAATGTAGAGACGATCAAGATTCCTGGCAAGTTCATCAACGAAAAATCGGCTCCCCTTAAGACGAAGTATCTCGCAAATACATCGGCTCTCTCGCTGATGTCTTCAACGTAGATGTTTAGCACAGCGTAGATGATGATCTCAAGCGCGATAGTAGATATTGTCAGGGCGATGACGGTTGCGCCCATCCGGACTAAATTGCGAACAACAAGCAGGTATAATACAAGCAAGAGACCGGCAATCAGACCGGTAGCCACTGGTACTGCGAGATAAGGGTTGAAGTGCAAGACATAGCGCATATGGAAGGTCACATAACAGCCAACAGCGGCTAGAGTCCCGTGGGAAAAATTGGGAATTCTCGCAGTCATATATGTTAATGTGAAGCCTATTGACAGTATAAGTATTAAGTTCGAATAAATTAACGCATCAATGATTATCTGCGACACCAAAATCATACTCTCCTAGCAATATCTAAACGAGTGCCAGCTCAATCTTGCTATTTAAATGTACCGTCTTTTCCTAAGATATCCAAGAAAAATCCTAATTAGGTGACTTATCGAGTATTACATGGTCAGATCATTTTATGTGTCATGAAAATGCCTTGGTTTCTGAAAATAAGATTATAAAACTTAAATAGAGTGTAAAAGATAAATTGTTCACATATCTTAGCTAGACAGAAGCTAAATAAATATCCAATTAAACACACAAAATGCACAAGGTTGAAAATCTTGCCCTAAGATTATCTTAAATACAAAATTTGCAATCATGGTTAACATCGTTGTCGATGAATACGTAAACATTCTTGGTGCCTTAAAAGTTTAAAACATTAAATTTTTTCTACTCTCTGCTACTTAGCTCAAGGAAGTTGTATAATGAATATTATTTCAGAAAAACAAGCAAGACCTCTGGGGTTAACTCTCCTAGTGGGGTACAACCTTCTCACAGGGATTTTGACGCTTCTAATATTATTATTAGTAATGATCCAATCATGGGATTCTTTTGTAAATGTAATTTTTACTCAACTCATCATTCCTGCCTCCGTGGTGGGGAGCTTTCTCCTTACGTATGGATTATGGATGAGAAGGAACTGGGCGTGGTGGCTGTGCATAATTCTGGCATTAATCGGCATCATTGTGTTATGGATCAATATCCCAGTGCTAATTATCGAATTATTGGATTTAACAGTCGAGGATAGCTTCTTAGGAGCAATCTTGATTATAATTACCTATATCGCTAACTACATTGTAATAATCTTCTATCTAACCAGGTCCCATGTCAAAGCAATTTTTAATGTCAAAGCCATCGGCAAACCCGATCAGAACTCAATGCAGAACCCTGCGCAGGCTCGGCTTCCCTTCATCGATTTTGCCCGCGGTATCGTCATGATTTTCATGGCATGGGATCACGTTTCCGTTTTCTGGAACCCCGGACGCCGGGGGAGTGAGGGCTTGTTGACGTTTCCAAATGGAGTCGCAACATTATACCGGCCTGAATTTCCCGATTTCACCCAGTTTCTCCTCCGGTTCATTACACATTGGTGCGCACCAACCTTCATCTTCCTTGCAGGAACCGCATTAGCTCTCTCCACGGTTAGAAGGCTTGCCCAAGGCGAGTCCCAGAGGGACATCACCCTTCGGATAGTCAAACGAGGCATGGTGCTCCTCTTACTAGAGGCTTTTGTTATCGCCCCCGCCTTCTTCTATAACCTGCCTCCCAACCTCGTCACTCCGTACTTGTATTTCGGGGTCCTTGCCTGTATCGGCATCTCCCTCATCATATTCAGCGTCCTCCGCCGCATCCCTCCCATTGCTATCTTAGTGTTCTCCATTTTAATCATCATAAGCCAACCATTCATCGACCTTAACTGGCTTTTACCAACAAGACTCAGTACAGAATTTCGCTGGTACCTCAAGGTTATTCTCTACCAACCAAACTTCGAATTGTGGCCGTATGTTGGCCTATATCCACTCATCCCATGGATAGGTGTAATGGGGCTTGGTTGGTGTTTTGGCATCTTTCTTACCTCATACGATAAAGAACAAATCAAGCGGTTGATCCTTCCCATTTCAACTATCGGAGGAGCCGCTCTAGTGCTCTGGTTTGTAACGCGATTATTAAATGGTTATGGGAATAGACTTCCACGGCTAGGAAACACAGATAACACGATTCAGGACTGGTTGTTCATGGCAAAATACCCACCTAGTATCACTTTCCTGTTATGGACCCTCGGGGGCATGTGTTTCTTCCTTGCCCTCGGCCTAATCCTCCAGAACCGCTCCGACTTCACTTGGGGCATCACAGGAGTCACCCTCACCTTCGGGAAGGTTCCTCTTTTCTTCTATTGCATACATATCTGGCTCTACAGGCTCTGGGTTGGCTGGTTCAACCGGCCGACTACCTTCCAGATGAATTTGATGGGGACTGCGATCTTCTGGGTTGTCGGACTAGTTATCCTCTGGCGATTATGTAACTGGTATGAAAAGCTTAAGAAGAGCCATCCGGATTCACTGCTCAAGTACATCTGAGGCCGGAGGTCAATTCCCCTTTTTTCTTTCCCTTCGAGGACGTAGTCCAGAGGATAACATCACGATAGGAGGTCTTTCGTCAGGTGATACAAAATTTTCGTACCGAAAACTAGGTTCTCTTGGCTGATTCGTTCATTTCGTCCATGAGCCAACTTGATAAGCTCGGACAAAGGGATATCCGGTTGTACGGGTTGGAAACCGTAGGCCACCGACCCAAAGGCTTTCCGGAAGAATCTACTGTCTGTCCCCCCACTAACCATAAAGGGCACACAAGTTGCGCTTGGATCGGCAGCTGCGATTTGCCGCTCGATCGCGGCGAAAAGCTCGGAGTCGTGTGGGGAAACCGTCCCTGGGTCCTGTGTGATAAGTTCAATTTCAAGTTGGGACAGGTCACCTAGGGCTTTCACGAATTCAGCCTTAAGGTCCTCAAAGTCTTGACCTGGAAGCAGTCTGCAGTCGAGAATAGCCTCCGCCGTATCAGGGATGATATTCTCTTTCACACCAGCGTGAAACATTGTTGGGGCAATAGTAATTCTTACGAGGGCACGGAATAGTTCAGACATTTCCGGCTTGGTCGTTTTTAGGCGATTCAACAGGCGATCAGTCAAAAAAGGCATTAAAAGTAATCGGCTTCCCAATCCTTTTCCAGCTAATTTGAAAATCATCTCTCTCACGACCTCCTGAATTTCAATAGCAGTCCGGTGCTTACCTAATTTTTCAACCACTGCCGCCATCGCGAGTAATGCATTTTCCCCGACTGTTGGCATGGAGGCATGGCCCGGAGTTCCTTTTGTTCGGATTTTGGTCCAATAAACGCCCTTTTCTGCCACTTGAATTAGGTATTTATTCGTTCCTTTCATAGGGACGCCAATCCCACCCCCCTCGTTGATCACAAATGCGGCTCGAACCTTATCTGGATGATTTTTAACGAGCCATCCTGCCCCTAATTTTCCACCTTTCTCTTCATCTGCCACGGCGGCGAAGATGAGATCGCCTTTCGGACGGAAACCTTCCCGTTTTAAAAGTACAAGGGTTAACGCTTCGATTGCGACTAAGCTCTTACAATCCAGTGCACCTCGCCCATAAATGAACCCGTCTTTTATTTCTCCCTTCCAAGGGTCAAGATCCCAGCCTTCCAGGCTAGCTGGAACTACATCCAGATGGCTGAGGAAGAGAAGAGATTGACTGTCCTCACCAGGAAGCCGCACAAGAAGGTTTCCGCGTTCTTCAGCAGATTCCAAAATTTCGGGTTCGAAATCTTCTTGAGAAAAAAAATCAAATAAATATTGAGCTGCTTTAGTTTCATTGCCAGGGGGATTCGTAGTATTTATTTGGATCAGATCACGTAATATTGTTGTGGCTTCTTTTCTTATATTGTCGTCATCTGGTAACATGTACATCTCCAACCTTACATAAGGCGGATCAAATCGTTTATTGTTTATTATCGGGTTTCATCACTTACCTTCTTTTGGTTCAAATCGTTTATATGAGATACTTGTTTAGCTGATTGGTTGAACTTACATCGTTGGCAAATGAAATTTTGATACCTGATTATTTGGGTCATAATGTATATTGCACAGTTTTTGTCGCACAATTTTGACAAAACCACCAAATATCTGGGAACCATAAATTATGAGTGCTTATTCGGCTGAATAATTTATCAGAATATAATGATCTAAAAAGAAAAGTGATAGGTTGGATATAAGTTTCTAGAATCTTGCAGGTGAGGAAAATCTAATGATTTCAGGAGATATGTACAAGAATTTGTTTGAGGAAGCCAAAGAAAGACTAATCCAGTTGTCATCATTAAACACTGCCATCTTAGATAGCATCACGGATGCCATCATCATCACTGATACGCGATACATCATTATCAGTTATAATAGAGCCGTCCGAAAACTCTTCAAGATCGTGGAAGATGACATTATAGGAAGAGACCTATTCACTATCCTTAGATTTCCATCAGAAGCTGAGCTTCGAGAAAAAGCGGCAGCGGTACTCGAAAGTCGGAGCTCCTGCGCCTTCGATCACAAGTATGAAATCCCGCCAGGGGCGAAGAGGTACTTTGAAACAGAAATTCATCCGTTAATTGAAGAGGAGAAAGTGACAGGCCTGATCTGGGTCATAGATGATATAACTAAACATAAACAGGCGGAGGAAGCATTGCAGGAGAGTGAGACTCGCTACCGACTTCTTGTTGAAAATGTGACCGATATTATCTGGACTATGGACTTAAACTTACAATATACCTATATTAGCCCCACTGTCACACGGTTACGTGGGTACAGTGTGGAAGAAGCCATGGCCCAAAGATTGGAAGACATTCTGACTCCAACATCTCTTAAGATTGCCAAGAAAGCGTTTGCAGAAGAAATGGCTATAGAAAACATGAAACAAAAGGACATATCGAGAACACGAACGCTAGAGTTAGAACAATACCGGAAGGATGGTTCCACTATCTGGACCGAGGTTAAAATGACTTTTCTCCGGGACGATGGCCAGCCGTTTGGAATTTTAGGCATTACACGTGACATTTCTGAGCGGAAACAAGTCGCAACGCTTCATAATACACTTGTGCGAACGAAAGAATATTTGGAGTTACGGAAACTACTGGATGAGAAGTTGGCAGGTGAGATCGGTTTGGTGGCGACCTATGCAGGAGCCGCAGGACCGACAACGATTTTTAATAAATCTCTATTAAACGAAGGAGAAGTGTTTAATCTCACATATCGCGGTTTCACCGTCTTGATGTCTGGTATCAATTATCGTGACCAGAAACTCACACAATATGCGGGAACAATTGAGATTCCAGGCAGTGATTTTTTATGTTTAGGGTTTTATCGTACGATTAAAGGGTACCCAGAAGAAATCCAGCAAGATTCTCGTCTTCAAACAACAGTGATTCTGTTCTTATTGGTGATGCGTAAGCAAATTATGGCATTCATGCTTCAAAAGTTCCTTGAAATCGAGGAGTTTCTAGCAAATGCTACATGCTCATGGAAAAATCTAACCGATCTCACTGAAATTGAACTCGAAGCGTTTCATCTGAAAATTCGAAAATTTATGTTGAAAATCACGGAAAAACAACGAGAAGAATTGTTAGAAGAGTTGGCAGAGGAGCTTCTTGATACAGAGGGTATTACAGAGACACCAGAATTTGCGTTGCCAGAGGAAATTATAGGTATTCGTTTACAATAATATGCATTCGAAGTGACAGTTCATATCAAACAATATCAAGAAAATTCTCCCATTGCGTCAATGATTTCAAGCCCGTATCTGTTAACTGGTATGCATCTTCTACCCCGACAACCCCGACTTTCGGAATCGCGATTTTTGGTTCGATTGCGAGAGTCATGTTCTTCTGAAGTCGGGTATCACTCCTTTTCGACAAAACAGGCAGTTCATCAAGTTCCATCCCGATTCCATGTCCTAAGAAAGGGGCTCGATCGTTGGTACAGCCCATAAACCCCTGTTCATAACCACCCTCCCTTGCCATAGTTAAAGCTAACTGATAGACCTCCCTTGATAGAGTTCCAATACGGATATGCTTGATAGCTTGTTTTAAGATTTGTAATGTGAGTTGATAGGCATTAAGTAGCGAGTTGTGCAGCTGCCCAATAACATAGGTCCGTGAAGCATCGGTGTAGTAACCTTGATATGCACCTACAATATCGACCAAAATCGGCTCATTCCTCTGAATTTTCCGATTTCCGGCGCCTTGAGGGACGGCAATGCTAGTTCCCTGACCGCCTGTGGGTGAAGCGACATAGCTTGGTAGGGCACCGTTTGGGCCAGAAAGAATATGCCCATAAAAATTTTCCTGATTCCAGCGACGCAGATGGATCAGCCCATCATGCCCTTCCCGACGCATGGCGGCTTCAACTTCCGCAGCAAGTTCGATTTCTCGAATACCCACACCATCGGTTTCTAGAATCTCTCTTGCCCGCTCATGCCCCATTTTGACCACCCTCGCAGCTTGCTTCATTAATTTCACCTCTGTTGGGCTTTTGATCATGCGGAGATTTAGCACCAAAGGGGAAATATTCAGGAATTCACGGACGTCAAGAGAGCGTTTCAACTTCTGATACTCAAGGACTGGAAGAACATCGAGTTCTAGACCAACTCGAGCTAAATCGCAAATTCCAAAATCCTTTAAAATACGTGAGAGGTCCCGAATCCGACGAAATCGAGTGATTCGTCCAGCGACACGTTCCTTTTGGACTCGTTCGTAACTTTGCCGCACCATCAATAAGGGGGTCCCGGTGGAGGGGATAAACAACGCGGCATTCTGCCCGGTGCCACTGAAATACAACACATCCACACGCTGGAAAAGGAGTGCTCCATCGAGTTCGGTTTCTTTCATAGTTGCTTGCAACTGTTTTGCACGCGCTTCATATTCTTCCACAGATGGCAGTTCCGGCCTTGTCATGTGGTTACCCTCCGATTACTATTTTGGGAGGATTGAAATTAACAACTAATCTCTGAACAGGCTACCTATAACTTACTGCTTTAAGGATATTCACTTATATTTAAATCACTTTGAAGTCTCTAAAGCCCTACAGAGATTAATGCATAGACTCATGTAATCTAATAAGGTAAGAGTCAAGACCAATTGGTTTGTATGGGCTCTATCAATACAGCTGTTCCCTCAACTCGCATGTCCCCGTATCTAAGATCTCTCGAACTAGTTTCGCAATTGTTGCTCCTACTCCTCGAATTCGCTTGATCTCCTCAACAGATAATGCCCCAACATCTTGGGCACAGGCTTCCACAGCGTGCGCGGCTTTTGTGTAAGGCTGGGCGATCTTCCACCCTTGCCCATGGACAAATTGGATTAAATAGGCAATTTCATGAAGCACCTCTGAAACACGTAAGTTATTCTGGACACCTAGAAATGTTCGAGCGTTACCAAGGTAGCGGGGGATTCTATCCGGAAGGCCAAATTCTTTGCACAGCTCATGTCCTATCCTGGCTACGTTTTTACATTTTGAGGCGTCCCCTTTCCCATATTTGTTATTGTGACGGAAGATATCCTTGTAAAGTGGTAACTTCTCGGGAAAGTGCTCTGCAATTACTTGTAAAAATGCATCTTTATTTCGACCCGGCTTTAAGGTCAGTCCCGCAGGTAACACAAACTCTGTCCCCACCTCTTTTGCGCGACTGATGATGGCACGCATATTCTCCTCTGTGTCCCCAATTCCTGGAAGGATAGGCATGAACATTACTCCTCCAGGTAATCCTACGCGTCTGACTTTTTGTAAGGCAGCAAATCGGTCAATCGACGGAGAACTCCCCGGTTCAAAGATTTTTCTAATCTTTTCATCTGCTAATGTGATCGAAAAGGACACATTCGCATAGGAAATATCATTAATCTCTTTCAAGAGATCAAGGTCGCGAAGAATAAGGACATTTTTGGTTAACATGGAAACCGGAAACCCAAAATCACGACAAACTTTTAACAAGCCTCGTGTTACCTTAAATTCCGCTTCCGCAGGTTGATAGACATCGCAAACCCCTCCCCCAACTGCGATAAGAAATTTACGTTGGTTTTTTCCATTTAATCCCTCCGAAGTTTTCCTTTCCTGCACCTCTTCTGGAAGGTAGTCAAGGAGAGATTTTCGACCGGGCCGAAATATCTCATGAAAGCCGAGGTTTGTAAGTTCCTTTGTGAGGAGTTGAGGTGCGTTAGTTTTTACTCTGATATGGCTTGCAAAGTTATCAATCCGATAATATTCAGCTTTCCCATCACAATACGCACAATTATGTTGGCATCCTCTGTAAGGGTTTGTCGAGGCTTCAACCCAAAACCAGCTATCAGGATTAGGATACTTGTTTAAGATGGGCGATTTTGCTCGAATTGCTTCGTACTTCAATCGTGTTCCTAACCTAGCAGTGATGCAGAAATCTATCTTTGTAATAAATATTGAACCTCTAAAAAATCGTTGTTTTTACTCATAATGACAGAAATGGCAATTATCCGGGCTATTCTCCTCTAGAACGACTTCCTACATCAGTAGGAAAGATAGATATGATGAGGATTATTTACATAAAGATAAGAAAAGTAACAAATGTACAAGTTAATTAGATAGTCTCCATTTCGAGAATTTTCTAGATTAGTGGAATTCCTCCAGTCGGGAGATATTGCTGCGCGATAAAGGCTATTGTTATAGAAAAGGCATCATACATTCCATGAAGCAATGCAACAACAATTAAGTTATTTCCAGATTTGTAGTATATGTAAGCAAAACAGATCCCTCCCGCAGTGACGCCGGCAATACGATACGGATCGATGTGCCACACCCCAAACAACAGGCCACTGAGCAGAATTGGTAGACTTTTTGCCCGAAAAGAGTTTTGAAGCCCTTTTTGGACAATACCTCGCGCAAACAGCTCTTCAGCAGGTCCAACAAACAATAAATAGATCAAGATCCAGACTATTAGAGTAGTCGCTGAAGTTGGCATCAACAAACGTATATACTCTTCTTGTATTTCGGCGGGGATTTCGCCTGTCAGAGCAGTTTGAATGGTGATCACAAAGCCAGTAATCACAAGAATTACTGGCGCCAAGATTACTGCGAGTACAAGCCATTTCATTGGGGGACGTTTGATACCGAGCTCTTCAAGCGAACTTTTGCGGGAAACTAGCGCGAAGAACAAACAAATCAGTGCGATACTCATCTCTGTGATAATTATACCCAACCAGATGCCCTGGGGAATTCCTAAAGCATTCTTAAAATAGGTTTGAAGTAAGCTAAATCCAAATAGGGTAATTACAAAGATAATGACCCAGAGGAGTATTGCTCCTTTCCCCTTCCATGCAGGTATTCGTGCTTCATCATCCATAGTATATTTCACCATTAATCAAAATCATCAAACTGAAGAAATTAACAACTCCGCTCTTCCGATTATTTAAAACCATTTCGTTCAAAACGGGTCAAAGATTTGTCAGCTTGGTTTTCTCTTTATCAAACCATCAATTGTGTAAACTCATTTGAGCCTCAATATTTTTGAGAAAGGGGAACGAATCCAAGTCAGTAAATAATCAATCTTGATTATTATTTTCTTAGATTCGAAAAAGTCGATCAGGTTCCTTTTGTTAAATGTTTTTGGTAAATTGTTGTTACGGTGTGATTGTTATACTTTATATATGAAAAATGTAGCCGATTCATCATCTTGTATAGGCAAAACACAATTATCCCTCCCTTTTAGAGTGGGTAATGAGTCTAGTCCTTGTTTTTTACATGGATTATCACTAGTTTTTTCTTGATTGCGCTGATACAACGACTGGGACCAACATCTTTCGGACAAACTTCCGTGCATCGCGCGATAACACGACATCCCCAAACTCCCTGTTCCGTATTCACCTTCTTAAGCCGTCCTATGATAGCTCCGTCGCGAGAGTCGAAGATGAACCGATACGCTTTTGCGATAGATGCAGGGCCTAGGAAGTCTTTGTTAAAATTCACGATTGGACACGCAGCATCACAGAGTTCACAAAGGATACAGTTAACGGCATCATCGATCATAATACGCTGTTTAGGACTCTGTGAGCTCTCTCGATCCTGCTTTACCAATTGATCCGATTTAAAAAATGGCATAACAACGCTCAACTTTTCGAACAATGGGTTTAGATCCACTACAAGATCTTTGAGGACTTTCAAATGAGGTAATGGTTCCAACTTGATGATATCAGTCTCTAGGCGTTCAACCAATGTTTGACATGCTAAACGCGGTTCCCCGTTAATTATCATTCCGCAAGAACCGCAAATCGCGCCACGGCAGGCATATCGGAAGGCAAGAGAGCCATCCTGTGTATCTACGATTTCAAAAAGGGCTTCTAGCACATTCATTGCTTTTCGAGGTTTGAGTTGAAATTTATCAAATCGGGGAGCCTGATCGGTTTCCGGATCAAATCGATAATTTTCAAACGTCACCATTATAACTAATACCTCCTAGCTACTGGTTCCCATCGAGTTATGGTCACTTCACTGTAGGTGAATTGTGGTGGTCCATCAGGGGTATAATACGCCAGAGTATGCTTCAACCAATTCTTATCATCGCGTTCAGGAAAGTCTATTCTGTAATGGGCGCCTCTACTTTCCTCTCTCAATATCGCTCCTCTTGTAATAACTTCGGCCAGATTTAACATATGTTTCAGTTCAATTTTCCGTAATAGAGAGAGGTTAAACTTTCGTCCAGAATATTTCAGTGCAGTGGTTTCAAACCGCTCCTTGAGTTCCAAGATCTTTTCGAGAGCCGCCTTCATGGGCTCAGCACTTCGGAAAATACCCACGTTGTCCATCATTGTTTGTCGCATCTCTTGCCTCAGCTGGCCACAGTTTTCCTGACCGGTTCTTCTTTCAAGGAATTGGTCGACGTCTTCTTTTACTTTAGTTAAGCCTTCTAGCACGGCACCTTCGTTTTGTTCTTCGACCCTATTGGCATATTTTACTGCATTTGCTCCAGCAATTTTTCCAAACACAATAGTTTCTAGTAAGGAGTTTCCTCCTAATCGATTCGCACCATGAACCGAAATGCATGAACATTCGCCTGCCACAAAGACCCCTTTCACGATCGTTTCGCAGTTGGGAGTACAGTCGATACCGCCCATCGTGTAATGTTGACCCGGCACGACAGGGATTGGTTCCTTAATTGGGTCGACACCTGCAAAGTTGATCGCCAACTCATAAATCCCAGGAAGGCGTTCAAAGATGCGATCCGCTCCAAGGTGGCGTAAATCAAGGAGGATATGAGTACCATTAACGCCACGTCCTTCGTTTATTTCAGTCTCGATTGCTCGGGCTATTATATCTCGAGGGGCGAGTTCCATCGAATCAGGAGCATAGTTTTTCATGAATCGTATGCCTTCTGAATTTAATAAATAACCTCCCTCTCCTCGCGCTCCTTCAGTAACAAGAATATTTGTTCCCACAAGAGTTGTGGGATGGAATTGCACAAACTCCATGTCCTTTAGAGGAATCCCTGCCTCGTAGGCAATCCCCATGCCGGCACCTGAATTAATCAAAGCATTGGTCGTCCGTGAATAGATGCGCCCTGCACCCCCTGTTGCAAAAATGACGGCTTTTGCATGAAATCCTTCCAAATCACCAGTTGAAAGATCCATTGCAACCACACCTTCACACTTTTCGTTTTTTACAACGAGGTCGACGACAAACCATTCTGGATAGACCTTGATACCACGTTTGTTCACCGCTTGCTCATAGAGACAATGTAGAAGGACATGCCCCGTGCGATCTGCCGCGTAACATGTACGGGGAAATCCTGCTCCTCCGAATGGTCGCTGAGCAATTTTGCCATTCTCTAACCGTGAGAAAGGAGCACCCCAATGTTCCAATTCAATAACTCTGTTGGGGGCCTCTTTGGTTAAGATTTCAGCAGCATCTTGATCAGCAAGATAATCTGAGCCTTTGATGGTATCGAAAGCATGCCTTTCCCAATTATCATTTGGATCCACATTCCCTAGGGCAGCATTAATCCCTCCCTGAGCCGCTCCAGAGTGCGACCTGAACGGGTAAACGAAACTTATAATCGCCGTATTCATGGTACTCGCTTCAATGGCAGCTCGAAGACCTGCCAATCCCCCGCCAATAACCAATATATCGTGTTTGTACATGAATCATCCCACATACACATATTATCATATAAACACGTGCAAAAGCATCGCTCTATATGTTGTCTAAGAAAATCTATGAGCAACAATCAACCTTCCACAGCATCCTAAGGATATTTCTGATTTAATACCTGTTTTTCTATTGCCATAGCAATAAAAAAGGTGCCGTTTTACACAGGTATTCTATTTCAATTTTAAAAATTAAAAAAGACGGTCTGAAAGTAGACGAACACAAAAAGTAGCGTTTTTATGAGCTCATTTATGCATTTTATTACCATATTCGGAAAAATAATAAAGATTCAAGAGGTTATGGCGCCATTAAAGTACCTCAATGGAGAGGAACCCATGACTAAGATCGCACTCGTTTCTTCAGCAGATCGGGAGAGCGGGACAATTCGAGCAATTGATCGTTTGGGAATAAACCCTGTCAAGGGAAAAGATGTAGTTTTGAAACCAAACTTCAATACTGCCGATCTTCCACCCGGCTCCACTGCTATTGAGACCTTACACGCCATAATTCCCAAACTTCGAGCCCTTGGAGCCAATTCTGTTACTCTTGCCGAGCGAAGTGGGCCACCAGACACTCACGAAGTTATGGAGCAAAAGGGGGTCTTTAAACTCGCTGAGGAGTTGAATTTTCCGATTATTAATCTCGATACAGCAGATTATGTGGAGATCATCCCAGAAGATAGTCATTGGAAAAATGGGTTTCTTTTCGCTAAGATTTACCATGAAGCAGAGTGCATTGTGGAAACTTGCTGCCTAAAAACTCACCGATTTGGTGGACACTTCACTTTGTCATTAAAAAATGCAGTGGGGCTAGTTCCTCGAGTGGGGTATGACTATATGAAAGAACTCCATAGTTCCTTGCACATTAGAAAAATGATTGCTGAAATCAATACCGCCTTTACCCCCGATTTAATCGTCTTAGATGGAGTCACCGCCTTCGTAGATGGCGGTCCAGATATCGGGACAAGAAAAGATGCCCAAATAACACTCGCCGGGACGGATCGTGTGGCTATTGATGCGGTGGGGGTAGCGATTCTCCGAATTTTAGGAACTACCCCGGAAGTAAGCAAAGGTCCAATTTTTGAGCAAGAACAAATCGCACGAGCGATTGAATTAGGTTTAGGGGTGTCTTCCCCCTCCAAAATAGAAATTCTAACAGATTCGGAAAAGACAGCAGAACTGGCAGCAGCTATCCACCAAAGGCTTGAAGAATAATGAAATCAGTGAAAATGGTGTGTTAAGCGGCTGTTTCATACGCGAAAATTTCTTGTACCGTCCGATTGGCCTTTTGAAGCTTCAAGAATCAAGAGCGCAGGATCTAAGGCTATCGACGGAAGATCTATCGTGATCCAGTTGCCCTGGGTATCTGATTGCTTCCAATGAACTTCTCTCATTTTTCCTGTTCGTAAATCCATCCATCTTCCCAGTCCCTCTCGGAAGTTGAATCTAGGAGTCCAAGCAAGATCCAGTTCAGTGTGCGCCTCTTCTTCTTCAAAAAGTAAGAGGATACAACGATATGGCAAGGCTTCCAAGTCAAAAACGTGGATGCCTGCAGTGGCCTTTATCTTTGTCATCTTGATTTCATGTTGACTAAGAGCATGATGCAGGTGACGAAAGACATAGTAACTCGGTCGCGGGTTATATCGTCTATCCAGAAGGCCATATCTTGGATAGTACCCTCGGTCGTGATCAACAAAGGTATCTAGTAACACTTCTACATCATTCACGACTAAAGCGGTGGCAAGTGTTTCTGCGACCCGGTTCGAAATTTTACGGTCTTGTATGTACATGACGCCCTCGCTCTCTCTGGGTAACTGAACATGCACCACTGCGACCGTGCCTAACTCCGCAGCAAGTTTTTTCGCAGCTTGAATGCCCTCCCAAGGACTCATCTCTGGAGGTAGGCGAAATACAACACCATCTATTACTCTAGTCAGGTCATATTTTGTGATACATGTTGAGAGGAAATCCTGCTCCACCACTCGAAATCCATGGCTTGGAAAATGCGAGAACTGGAACTCCTCGCTGCCACAGCGCTGATCTGCTATGGTGTCCAATTTAGAGAGCGCAGTCCGCACAGCAACCTTCCGCTTGACATCCTGTATGTTGTGAATAGCTTCGGACATCTGATCCCTAGGCACTATGACTTCCCACAAATCTACTAGCTTGTGATGACGAATCATCATCTCCCTTATGTAAGAACTCGGCGCACCTATACTAAAGACAGTGAATTTGTGCCCTAAAGTATGCAGCGCTCGCATTCTCTTTCGAATTTTTGTATTTGCCAAGTCACTGAGGGGCACACGTAGCTTTTGAATGCCTAGCTCCCACAATGCTGGCAACAAATAATCATTCCGTGCAAACTTACGTGTAAACTCATCGAGATTATCATAGGGCATCTCAACGGATGTGGCCCAAGCATGGCGCAGGAAAACACCCACCGGAGCTGTCTTCACCTCCGTGGGGTCCCCAGAGAGAGAAAGAGGGCGAGTTACGATAGCTTCTTCCTGCTGATCAGTCAATCCACGGGTTCGAACGAATATAATGTCATGTCCTGTCTCGTTAACTTTAACAATAAAGAAACCTAACTTCTCAATATCATTACGCCCATATTCTAATGTTGGCCTAATAGGGAAGATTTCGCTGAAATCCGGTCTTACAAAGGTCACAGACGGAACTACGTATATATTGGTGTTGCAATAACGATTATAGAAGAAATTATGAGAGTGTGCTGCGAAGATCGCTTCCACGTTGTACTTCTCGAGTAGAGAGAGCAACCATGATCGCACTGGCTCGCCAATATTATCATAATGTTCTACTTCTAGGGGATGGTTCAAATAGGGGGAGTAGTGCATAAACAGGAATAATCGGTTCCTCATCGTTTGGGCGATATCCAACTCTTTCTCTAGCCAGACTTTTTGTTTTTTTTCAAGTTGAAGCCCAGAATTCAATATTAGGGAATTGATGAGGACAAAGTGGCAATCCTCATAATTGAAAGATGAATAGCTCCTACCCCAGAATTTCTCGTAAATCCTATGGCTCTCTTCGGTAACCATAGGTGCCGGGACCCAGGCATTCGGCTTGTCACCGACGTCGTGGTTCCCTGGTACGACGTATAATTTCCTCTTCAGGCGTCGATACAGGTTATAAGCCATCTGTACGGCGGTCTCATGAGTGGGTAGTGCTGGGATGGGGTAGACCACATCCCCAAGATGGATGGCAAACTCTGGATTGAATTGATTGATTTTATCTACAACGTAACGATTACGAGCATTAGCAAACTGATTCGAAGGATAAAAGTCGTAACCATTACCCGGTTGTAATCGAATATGAGAATCAGCCAGCACAGTAAAGGTAAAAGGATTCATGGGATATCTCTTGGGTCTCAATATTTGCGATATTTAAGCTTACGTGTGATTTTCAATTCAATTCTC
>JBHIFL010000006.1:0-75723 GCA_046761065.1 Candidatus Heimdallarchaeota archaeon | reverse complement strand
AAACAAGTAGTTTTTTTCGTCGGCAGACCTTACCAACAAAAACTTTACAGAACCCACTCTGATGGAGGTTCACTTCCTCTGGGAGTTCGGATTTTATGAGTGCCTGATCGGAGAATGAATAATTCAAAATAAAGCTTAACATTAAAAATATGATTAATATTTTTGTTTTTGCCAAATCTCTTTCTACTCCGTGGTCCTTTTTACAAAAACACTTTTTGTGTTCGCTTAGATTATGGCTCAAAAATCTGAAAAAAGTTTGCAAATATTCTATCTTAAAGACTTCTTCTGGCTCGATTTCTCCAAATCTTGATACAACAGATGAGTAGGGTCTTAAAAACCGCAATCAGAACGTAAATCAGGAGAAATTCCTCAATAAATGGAGAAAATGTTGAAATCGAAAGTGAAGCGGGAGGACTAATGTGGAATAAATCAGAGGGACGACTCACCCCCAATGTTTGGACATCAGAAAAAAAGCAGCGAACATAATATTCTCCCTGAGTAAGGCTCGAAACATCAATGTTGGTGGCTTCCCAACCATTCCCCAACCAAGTCATATTGCCACTAAGATCCGTGGGAACATTAATAGAGTTGTAAATCTTATAATAGTTGACTTGAGTTTCAGAAGGATCTATAGTCTCTATTGTGGGTGAACTGCTGGTCGCAACGATACCAACAATATCGATGGTTTCGATTTCAGCATTGTATGAGACTTCAGGTTTACTAACCGTCACAATAGGTATCGTTTCAACCTGATAATATATTTCTGTATTACCTGTTGCGAGTTCTGCATGACGATGATCACTCCATACTGTATGAACATTATTGTTACGATCTATTCCAATCGTAGGAGAAACCGAATCACTCCCGTCATCTGAGGTTAGTGGTATGTCCAGACTCCAAGCCCGTCCCACGCGTCCCATGTAGAAAATCTCCCTCCTACTTCCCCTCTCATCTTGCCAACTGAGATGGATATGGTTAAAAGAATCACAAATCGCCGGAAAGACTATCCGGTCTCTCTGCATAAGCCAATAAAGGCAGTTGTTCAGGTAGTTCGGGAGGTTCCCTTGTCAACTGCTGTTCCTCTGTCCACTCCATCCCTTCATACCTTGAGTAGTAGATGTGATTCGTTAATGGAAATATCTTAGATTTTTCGAGCCAGATCAAGTGGAGATTATCAAGAGAATCTACGAGTAAGATTGGGGATTCAGAATTTGCATCTGTTACTGTCAATCTCTGAGCGGTGCTCCATTGGTCAGCATAGCATGATCTATAATATAACTCCTTGTTTCCATCTCGCTCATTAACCCACACTAAATGCAGCGTATTCTGGGAGTCGGCGGCGACGGTCGGATTTTGAGCACTATGGGTTGTGTTAGTGAGTTGAATGGTTTCACTCCATCCGGTTCCATTATTGTATTTGTAGAAAACTCTGAACATTGTCCCGTTAGTACCCTCCTCCCAAAAGATATAAATAACGTTTCGAGAATCAACGGTGATAGTTGGATTCAGGTCATCATTGGAACTCGTTGTCACCCGGTACTCTGAACTCCAACTCTGCCCATTATAAAACATGTAATAGATTTCTGATTGACCATGACAATAATCTTGCCAGACAAGATGCAGCTTATTAGATTCATCGGCTACCAAAACGGGGGAAAAGGATGTACCATTCCCAAAGGTTATTTTTTGGGCGGTGCTCCAAGTTGATCCGTTGTAGCTTTTATAATATAGATCGCGAAAGCTAATGTATTCATAATGGAATGGGGCAGATCGTTCGTCACACCAAACCACATGAGTCCGGTTTTGCGAATCTACTACGAGAACTGGGTTATCCGAAAACCACTCCTCTCCTGGTACATCGTGGGTTAGTCGAAATGTCCAAGTTTCCGCTTGAGTATTAATGAATTCCTCTCCACGTACGACAATTCCTTGGGATGTCTCCCCAAAGCATAAGACTAGTAACACAACAAAAGAAACTAGTAATCTTATCACCATTGATTTCTTTTGGATATTTCTCATGGCATTCAACCCCCATCAAGTGTGGTAGAAAAACTCCTTTGTAACTTTCTTTTTTCCTTTCATTATTGAGAGGATACATTACCCGCACGGGGTTGGTTGATGTTATAACCGAATTTAATTATGCAGAGATTCCCTACACTATTAAAGAAAAGAACACTTAATACATAACAATTTCCCTATATTTTCATCTATCCTGGTTAAAAAATAATAGGATCAAATTATATAAATTTAAGAACCTCATTTTTCAGGTATCCTTTATTTTATTTACCGTTTCATAAGATATTTATCTTTAAAAAAGCGTAAAAGAAGATCTAATCTCAAGAAGTCATTTAGAGGATTACAATGAGAATTTCCCGATATTATAAGGGTTCTATTTCTCTTATAATTTTAATACTCTGTTTAACCACTGCTGCTCCTATCCCCTCACAAAAATCCACTCTAGCTGTCACAAGAATTATAACAGAGGTAAATGAGACTTCGATGGAACCGTATGAAGGTCATACTCTAATTTCAGGCATTGACCCTGTATTTGAGGTAAATCAAACTGGATATGTCACTTGGTTTTTTTCCAAAAGAACTGCACCTGGCATTATTCCACATAGTATTCCATTAGATGCCGATAGACTGCCAAATAATAATACATTAATAACTTATTATAATGAAACTTTAACAACCAAACCTGATTATCCCAAAGGAACTATGGGTTATCCCTCCATAGTTGCTGAGGTCAATACAAATGGCGATGTGGTGTGGAACTTCACAACAGGACTTGATTTCGCTCACGATGCGGATAAACTACCGAATGGAAATACAATTATAGCTGATTCCTCACCCAATGTTCACAATGAACGCATAATTGAAGTTGATCCGTCTGGAAACGTGGTTTGGGAGTATAAAACAGGAAACGGAAGTTATCCAAATGATGTGGACGTTCTTCCTAATGGGAACGTTTTTATATCTCTACGTGATTGGAATTCACTCCTTGAAGTCAATCGGCAAGGCGAAATAGTATGGTTTTATAATGGCACCAGCATTCTCACGAAGCAACACAACCCAGATGTATTATTGAATAATCACATTTTGGTTTGCGATTCAGGGAACAATCGAATTTTAGAACTTGATTGGACAGGCAAAATTATTACTGAATGTGCGGGTGAAGGGGCTGGTGGGTTGAATTGGCCCCGAGATGCCGATCGCTTGCCTAATGGGAACACACTCATCACCGACTCCAGAGCTGGTAGTGTCACACGCGTGATTGAGATAAACAGTAAAGGAGATCTCGTCTGGGGGTTTGAAGCACCGGTTGTATTTGGGAACCTCTTCTACGAAAGCGATCGGTTGAATGTTCCTCCCTCCATCTCTATAGAATCTCCAAGCAATAACGTCTACCCTACTACCAAAGTGGAGATTGTTCTTTCTAGCACCGCGCTAGATCTGGATCACATGTGGTTCCGGATTCATGACGATTCAAGAAATCAATGGCTTGATCCTGCTAATGTCACCTACAAAGAACCGGTCTCAAGAGCATTAGTACCCGGAAAATACACAATCTACGCATGGGCCAATGATACTGGAGATTTCACACTCGGAGATCCCAACTGGTCAATGATCGGGGGACCTGCAATCGTGACATTCACTGTAGGAGAAGTTTCTGAATTCCAAAATATTGGTGTTCTTTGTGTGCTCTCATTCTTGTTTGCGTATTCACAGAAAAAGAAGAAAGATAAGGAGTCATCCGTTACCTGATTCAGGATTATGTAGCAAATGTTGCCAATTAAGTGAGGCATGAAATTGATTCTAAAGATCAAGAATCTCACAAAGAAGTTTAGTGGTGTTACAGCGGTCCGCAATTGTTCGTTTAACGTAAAAAGGAATAGTTTAACTGGGTTGATCGGGCCAAATGGCTCGGGCAAGACCACGCTATTCAATTTGATCCTGAACCATTTTCAACCAGATTCTGGAGTAGTGTATTTCAAGGGGGAGCTGATTACTGGTTTGAAACCCTTTCAGCTCGCACGACGGGGAATTGGACGAACCTTTCAACGGGTTCGGGTGTTTCAAAAACTTACACTGACTGAGAATTTAAAAGTGGCTTCTCTTCTCTTGCCGGAGGAAAGGAATCCTAACAATTTTCAAGAATTATTGGAATTTGTTGGACTCAAACAGACTGCTCATGAATTAGCAGGTAACCTATCATACGGAGAACAAAAACTACTTGAGTTTGCCATGGCCCTACTACCTGATCCTGAGCTTTTTCTACTAGATGAACCAGTCGCTGGACTCAATCCGGATATGGTATCTAATTTTGAGGATTTGATTCGAGATTTACAAAAGACCGGTAAAACATTCATTCTAATTGAGCATAATGTGCCATTTATTACAGGTTGTTGTGAAGATATCATTGTCCTCGACCGGGGTGAAGTAATCGCCCAGGGGGCGCCCAAAGACATCCAGAACAATGAAAAAGTAATTGAAGCGTACCTTGGAGGTGCATGAAATGTCTTTGGAAATTCGGGACCTTTATTCTGGGTATGGGCCTATTGAAATCCTACATGGAATTTCACTTGTAGCAAAGGAAAAAAGCATCACTGGCATCGTGGGACCGAACGGTGCAGGAAAATCAACTCTATTTAAGACAATTGTTGGGTTTCTTCCTCCCAAAGAAGGAGGATCGGTAATCTTCAAAGGAGAGGACATAACAGGGCTTAAACCAGAACAGATCATTCGAAAGGGAATCGCGTACGTGCCCCAGGAAAGAAGTGTCTTCTCACATTTAACGGTTTTGGAAAACCTCAAAATGGGTGCTTACATCGTTAACGACCCCCAAAAAGTTGAAAAAGGAATTAAAGAAGTTTTTGAAAGATTTCCACATCTGGAAGAGCAGAAAACTAAGCGTGCCCATACATTGAGCGGAGGTCAACAACGAATGCTAGAGCTGGGGCGCTCATTTCTGATCCAACCAACCCTCCTCCTTTTAGATGAACTTTCGCTAGGTCTCGAACCAAAATTGGTAGAAAGTATGTATACAACGATCCAAGAGCTGAGAAAAGAAGGAGTTACAGTGGTGGTGGTTGAACATAATGTTCGAAAGATTTTAGATCTAATTGATTATGGATATGTCATTGATCTGGGGAAAACGGTATTTGATGGCTCTAGTACAGATATTCTGAAGAATGATAAGGTTGTACGACTTTACTTAGGAAATTAGCAATTGTTTCATTTTTTCATTGAATGCCTATAAATTGGCGACTCATCTCGAAAAACTATGACTGGAGGTCTTGTTAGGATTCTTTTTTCCACAGTCGCTCAATTACCGCCCATAGACCCCCTGGAACGAAGATCACTACCAAAATAACAGCAAGTCCTTGAATGATAAGGTTCCATATAATCAAGCCAATTGTTCTGAGCAGCTCAGAAAGGATAGTAAGAAGAAATGCAGCTATAATAGGTCCTAGAATAGTTCCCATCCCTCCAATTACTACAATACTAATTATATTGGCAGTCCAAGTAATCCCGAGCAGATCCGGAGTCAGAACCCGAATTGAAAAAGCATAGAAAGCACCAATCAGGCCAGCAATAAAAGAACCGAATCCGAAGGCTAGAATTTTGTAACCAACAATATCCACTCCAAGAGATCCAGCTAGGACTTCATCTTCTCGAATGGATTTAAAGATCAGTCCAATTTCGGAGCGATTGGTGAGGATATACATGAATCCTATGAGGATAAGAAAAATGATGAGTCCTAAATAAAAATAGCTAAGTTTACGGCCATGTAAATCAATGCCAAAGGTGATAAGGTCTTCCTGAACTTGAAGTCCTGAAGCTCCTCGAGTCAAGCTCACAGTATTTTGAACAATCAGTCGCAATGCTTCAGCAAAGGCTAAGGTAGTGATAAACAAATACGGGATCCGCATTCGGGAACATGGTAGACCGACGAGGATTCCCAATTCTGCTGCAAAAATTCCAGCGGCAAAAAATCCTACCCAAGGAGAAATCTCATACTTAATATTTAGAATTACACCTGTATAGGCTCCGATGCCAAAGAACGCTGCATGTCCAAATGAGATCTGCCCAGTATACCCCCCCAACAAATCCCAACTAGTTGCAAGCACACTAAAGGTGAGAAATAAAGTCAAAGTAGATATCCATCGGTCATTAAGTAAAAGAGGCGCAATAACTAATAGGATCAATAAATATAATACAATAGCATGTTTGGAGAGAAGTTGATCCTTTTTGGGAGTTTTTATGGCAGAAAGTGAGGCTTTCATTGTAATCAGAATATTTTTAGTGGTTCTTTCAAAGCATTTTGGCAATGTATTGAACAATTCACGATAGGTTCTGCCCATAAAGACTTCTCTGACTTCATATGAATTGAGATAAACTAAGACGCTAAGGTTAACAATAATACCAGCTATATCTACAGCTAAGAAATCTGAAATGATGTCGATAGATGCATATATTACTGTAAAGGAACGAGCCCAAGGCTCTTGAGCAAGGAGTGCCCATCCTAATATGAAAGGAGGGATCAAAAAAACCGTAAAATGGAATCCTCCTCGCCATGGAAGGATTATCTCGACAATACTTAAGATCTTCTCGAATGTAGGAAATTTCATTACCAATGCAATGAATATTGGAGGAATAATTCCCAATATTCCTGATAGGAGTTCCAAGAGTCCCGCATAGGTCACTTTTTTTCGTCTTACCATATATATCACTACATTAAATCGCTTTGCTAACTACAAAATTTGATGACAAATTACTTGTGGATAAAGTATATTTTCTTAATTTAACTACTCCTCCTTTCCAAACAAGCCAAATGGACGGAATATGAGAATTCCAATCATAATTAGAATTCCGATAAGTTCTTTAAATTGGGATGGTAGAAAAATTATGGACATTGATTCGGCTAAGCCAATGATATATGAACCAACAAGTGCTCCAGTGATACTTCCTAACCCTCCAAGGATGACAATTATAAAACCTTTTATTGCTAAGGGGGAGCCACTTGTGGGAGTAATCCAGAAAATAGCAGCTACAAGCGACCCAGCACTAGCTGCCAAAGCAGTTGAGGTTCCCATTGTAAATGCATACATTCGATCTGCTGGGACTCCTAATGCCCTGGCTGCCTCAGGATTTTGACTTACAGCACGAATTGTCATTCCTAACTTTGTTCGGACGAGAATCAGAAAAAGTACGATAATTAAAAGGATGGCGATCCCTGCAACAATGATACGCGTCTTACTGATTCGTACATCAACCACTGAAATTACTCCTTCTGTGAACGAAGCACTCTGCTTGGGTTCTGCGCCAAATAAAAGAAGTAATACATTTTGGATTAGCAAAGAGAGTCCTAGAGTAAGAACTAAGATAGTTTCCTCAATATTTTCTCCTTTTTCACGAATTCGAAAGAAAAGAACTCGGTCTAGTCCAAATCCAAGTAAAAAAGCTACTCCTGTGGAGAGGATCAAAGAGAGCATAGGTCCTAAAAAAGGATGTGCTTGGAAAAATCCAATGTTCTCTGTAGCGTTAGTTAAGGTTATGGCTATATAAGCCCCAATCACGAACAATTCTCCATGTGCGACATTAATGATCCGTACAGTCCCAAAAAGAAGTGCGATTCCCATCGAAACAAGAGCAAATATGCTTCCATTCACGAGTCCAATAAATAAAAAGTTTAAAAAGTCCACTATCAAATCCATCCTGTTTTTGTTAGCGAAATGTTAAGAGCAAAAAAACTTTTCGACCCTTTTCTAGTAATTATATAAATTTTGATGTCTCAAATAGGGGTTGTGACCGATGGAGGGGGAGGTTCGTAACGGGCTTTTTGGTCGCGCGATCCTCACATGGAAAAACCGACAATAATTAAGACTGTGGCTGATCTAACCACTCTGACTAAAAATGCTCAAATCAACCACAGCCAATAGTCCTTCTGAGCCCTGTTCTAAAAACTTTCCGGTAATGGATCCATCCTCTCCTCTCTTACCTTGGTTCCCGCCGGTTGTCCAGGATCTCTATCATCGGGACTCAGCAAACCGGCACCTGTTGGATCCCCTCCTCCTCCTGCTGGAGCACACCATGACGCAGCTCACCCTCCAGGTAGGGGTGGGAACTTGTCCACATTGTTCTGCTCCGGACTCCTCCCAGCCTTTAACTCCCTACAAGACTATTGCCAAGCCGGTTTTCACCACGGGGGCCATTAAACTCCTTATTCAAGTGAGTTATCATCGTTGTCCCACGTGTCACTACCGGTCCGACGCGCGCCCGGATCTGACGCTCCCTGGAGGCCTCTACGATCGTGGTCTTCTCCTCAACAGCGTCGCCATGTATACTTGCGGCTGTTCCTATGAATCTACTCGCGGTCTTCTGACTAGTTGCTTTGGGATCTCCCCAGCGCTCTCCACTGTGGAGAATTGGGTGTAACATCTGGGCTCCACCGCCCACCAGCTGAACCGCACCGCGTTGGCTCCCGTTCAGGTTCAAGAGCTTGCTCTCGACGAGATCTTCACTGCCGTGCGGGATGGCCAAGCGGAGGGTCGCCACTCTCCTGTTTTTTCCACGGTGCTTCAGGAGGCCCAATATGGAGCCATCCTTCACATAGAGGTCTCGGAGGGAACTAAAACTAACTTAGCGATCGTGGAATCAAAGTTCCACCGCGTGGCCCATCATAACCCTAAGCTGATCACAGGAGACGGGGAACCCAGTTATCCAGGGGCCGTTGCACATGTGTTTCCGGACGCAGAGTTCATTCAGGATCTGGTGCATAAGGTGCGCAACGTACGGAAGAAAAAACCGGTGAAACGTCAACTTGAAGCCGCCGTTGAGACCTATCGGGCCACCCTGACGGCCACGTGGCAGACGCGACTCCAACAGGACCGAATCATCTTCACTGAATACCTAGACCAAGCCTATCAAGACTATGAGGCTACCCCCGCCTTGGAGGATGCCTGTCAAACCGCTTGGGCCAACTATCATGCATGGGAAGCCCGTGAAGCGACTGCTCTCACAGAGGAAATCGAGGAACGAGCGGGAACTTTCCGCCAATGCCTCCACCGCCACCTCTACTGCAGCCAGGCCGCGGCCCGCGTCGCCCGAGAGAAAGCAGGGGAGACGGGGCCTGAGAGCAAACTTCGGACCACCTGTCGGTTAGAGGGCTTCAATCGGGCCCTCCGCGCCCGGGAGCGCCGGCCCCTCTGTTATCGGGCGAAGCGGAGTATTTATGCAGTACAAGGGCTCTTATTGTTACAACACAATATGGTAGGGTCAGGCCAAGGGAACTTGTATGACCTCCTCGGCGTACCGAAGCCAGAGACCCGATGGAATCCATTTGCAGCCTTCCCGCCGCGGTGGAAAAGCGAGCAGACCCTGGCAGCCCCCCAAGGCACACCATTGCGGGAAGTGACCACGAGATACCGCCACCAACACAGCCACGAACTGGACCTCTCCTTAAGACTCGAGTGGAGCCCCCGACGTGAGGAAGTCGAAGTCAACGCCCCGGAGGTGAGAGTGCAAGGCTAATGGAGGGACGTGGCGCCCTCTCCCTCTGTCGGTCACAGCCTCAAAAAGGCTCAATTTGAAATATATCCGTCATAATAACAACTCTAAAAATACATTCCGATTGTAAAGATGCAAGACTTAAGATACTCTTGTTATTCTGTTCTTGTTGCGATTAAAGTCGCTCACATCTAATAATTGATGTGCTTAAACATGATCGAAGTGTGATGAGTGACAATTGAGGTATATTAAACGAAATTCATTCATACCTAGCTTTTTTGTTATCTTAATACTTATTTTGACTGGCTGTCTTGGACAAGAGACCAATGAAGGATCGGAAAATAATGTAATCCGAATTGGTTTTATAGGTCCTCTCACAGGCAAAGCTGCCCAATTAGGATGGCATATGGTCCAAGGCGGCCAATTAGCAGTAGATGAAGTTAATGCCGCTGGAGGAATTATGATTGGTAACACTAAATATACAGTGCAGCTCATCACTGCCGACAGTGAATATCGGGTTGATACGGGTGTAGCAGTAATAGAACGCCTGATTGTCGAAGATAATGTGGATGTTGTTGTGGGAGGTTTACACAGTTCTGCCTGCCTAGCTGCAATGGAAATTTCCCAGGAACTTAAAACCCCTTTCGTAATCACAGGTGCTATTTCTAGTAAAATAGGAGATAGGATTGCTGCACAGAATATGACACATCTCTTCCAATTGAGTCCAACAGCTGAAGATCGCGCACGAATTGATGTCGAAGCCATTCTGACATTAATAGATCCAGTTCCTACAAAAATTGCCCTTATAGCGGAGAATTCTGATGCAGGTCGCGATATCTCTGAAGAATTTATGGAATTCTATATTGAAAATATGGATTTTGCAGAGATTACTATCGATTATGTTGATCCCATGCAGACGGATTTCACTGCTGAAATCGCTAAGATATCAGGTCTTGGTATCGAATTACTGTGGCTCATGCTAATTGGAACTCCATTCTACTCATTTGCGGATCAATGGTATGAAGGAGGCGATCCCAAAGTTATAGTCTTCGCAGACGGAGGGGATGCTACCAGTAATGCCTTTCTTCGGGTTGAACGTACAAAAGTTCTATGGTGGTTGGTCGATCAGGTCTGGATCACTACTGTCAATGCCTCTAGTCGAACATATCCTTTTGTACAAGCTTATTCTGCAAAATATGGCGACTTACCATTGTATTACTCTGCACAACAATATGATGGTATCTACATCGTGCTGGAGGCGATGAAACAGGCAGGGAATCCTCATGACAAAGACGCTGTTGCCTCTGCACTCGAAAAAGTGAAAGTTACTGGAGTGAAAGGCCAAAACTATTTTAGACCAATTGAGAAGGGACACACGATGTCCAACTATCTGATCGTCACCCAGATTCAATTATATAAAGATAAGCTTAGGCATGTGGTTGTTTTCCCACTCCGTGATGCGGAAGCCCATTTTATCTTCCCTTGATATCATACATCTAATACACAAACTTTTGAATTTTCGCAGTTGATTGTTCGCACATCACAGAGTTATAGATATTCAGAATGCTTTTTGACCCAACTGAGATGTTGAGATAGTCCCAATGATGCAAATAATCACTCCGACAACGTAGACAACCGTAATCCCACAAAGATCAGCTAACTTCCCATTGAGAATGGAAAAAACAAATCCTCCGAAGAAGGAAAAGGCCATAATCTGCCCATAGAACTGACCTCGCTTTGTAGATCTGGATAGAATCGAAGCTATACTATAGATTGTAGGGTAGATGGCAAATAGCATGAGTCCACTGAGGAGATAGATAATAAGAAGAAGCAGAATCTGTTTCTGGATGGACAAGTGAGTTAGGCTTAGAAAAAAGGTTGCAACAAGAAGAAATTCTCCGATTGCAGTTTTTTGCATTCCAAATTTTTCATTTAGAAAGCCACTAACAGCAGATCCAATTGCTCCTCCAATAATAAATCCTGAAAATATTATACTAGCATTATCTGCGGATATATTAGCTTTTTCTGTAAGGAAAAGAGGTGAAAAGTTCACATATGTTCGATACGCGCCCCCGAGGACAAAATATGCAATTAGGAAAAATATAATCTGACTTTTATTTATCCTACCTTCTTTTTGTGGCAAAGCAACCTTTTGAGGGTCAAGTTGGGTTTTCATATCACGTACGCATTTTCGAAGGAATATAAGATATATAAAAAGAGTTGAAAAAGATATAATCCCCCAAAGTAAGAATGGGGCTTTCCAACCAAATTTTACTGCTAAAACACCAGTTGATAAAAAAGCAATAAAATTCCCCACATCTCCCGAGGCCCCAGCAAATCCCATCGATTTTGTTCTTCGCCTGGTATCTTTTGTTGCTCGAGAGAGAGCAGTATATGAGGGCGGGTGATAGAAACTGACCCCAATTCCCTGTACCATACTAAACAAGATCAATTGGTAGAATGTGGAAGATACAGTGAATAGAATGCATGAACAAAATACTAGGAACATTCCAAGTGCCATCAGATCGGATTCATCCGATATATCTGCAAGCCATCCAGCAAACACTTGAAAACAGACCATAGTGAGAAGAAATGATCCAAATAAGGCGCCTAGTTGGAAATAACTGAGTTTAAATATACATTTCAGAATTGGACTTACAATTGGTATCAGAACTTGATTTGCATCAATCACCCAGTGAAATAGGATACTGGTTCGCAGAACTATCCTTTCAAATCCTATCATGCTTTGGTCCATTTGAAAATGACTTCCTATTCATTTTTAGAAAAAAAGTTAAAGATTTGGTATCTTTAAATCAGAATACTCTTTTTGCAGAACAAGCCTTTATAATGAAGGATGACTATACAAAATTGTATAGATGCCCTGCTTTTACATTAATTGATAAGCATATAACTGCAGGATTTTTGCTCGAATAACATTTTTTATGCGAAGTTATGATTACAACTTAGAATAACACAAATAGAGATGTGAATGGAGGTTTCTTATTTTATGACGAATAAGGAGACCGTCTTAGCTGTCTTTGCGCATCCAGATGATGAACTGACTACCGTTGGAACCTTAGCAAATCACTCCCAAAGGGGTGATCGAACAATGCTTGTTTGGATGACCTATGGTGAAGAAGCTACAACGATTACAGGGAGTCATAAAGAAAAAGCTCAGATCCGAGAACGCCATTCGATGAAAGTAGGCGCACTCCTCGGTGTAGAAACAAGGATTCTCGGGTTCAGAGACTCTCACGTTCCACGAACAGTGGAAAGTGCCTATGTGGTTGCAGATTTGATTAGAGAAGTTAAACCAACAATAATTATTACGTGGGGGGTTTTTTGGCAACTGGGGGGAGGTCATCCTGATCATCGGAACACAGCTTATAATGTTCTCGATGCAATTAGTTATGCTCGATTTCCTTTAGAAGGAAGTAAGTTTCCTCCACATCGAGAACGAGTCGGGATATATATGATCCGTACCCCCGAATCACCTTTTCCAGTACATTACGTGGATATAGAAGGGCATGAAGAAACTCTTCGCAAATTCATCGCTATCTATTCTGAACTTTATGGTGACTGGCAAGTTGAGCAGTTTAGCTTAGCTTTAGCAAGAATGAATGGGATAGAAGCGGGTTGTAACTTAGCAGAGGCATATAATGTGATTCAGACGAGATGTGGGCCTTCAAAATATTTAATCTAGTTTTTTATTTTCTAACTCGGGTAACTTTTCCGTTCGTGGCTTTAACAATCTCTTTCGGTGCGATTTTGAGTAAATGATGGTCGGTTCCTCCTCCCCCTATTACAGTATTCATATCCATAACTTTCGGATCGATCAGTACCCGAGCATTTCTTATTCCAACAGGAGGTGTTCCCCCGACAGCATACCCTGTTAATTCAAAAGCTTCCTCCGGGGTTGCAAGATTCGGACGACTGATGCCTAAGGCGTTCCCAATTCTTTTTGAGCTAGCTCGATCTGTTCCTTTGACAATAGCGAGAATGGGTTTCTCCTCATGGCTGGTAAAGACAACAGTTTTAATAAAATGATCGGCTGGTACGCCCAACTCTTTAGAAGCCGCCGCCACAGAGTGCACGCGCCCTTTCATGGTCAATATTTCAGCAACTACACCCGTTTGTTCAATATACTTCTTCAGGTTGGTGTTGTCCAATTCTGAAACCCTCCAAATTATCATAAGTAAAAATGTAAACGGTTCCAAATTAAGATTCCAAATATGCGGCCAATCCTTATAGAGTCAAACATAATGAACGATCACTAACCTAAAAGTAAAAAATTTTACCTCCTTTTTTATTTTAAGGCATATTTCATTTTGATAATAACTCAGGTGGGGTTAGTGGAGACATCGCCCTTAGTCGTTTTACAATATCAGGCAGCACTTCGAGCAGGCGAGTTATGTCTTCTTTTGTCGTCCATCGGCCCAATGTAAACTGTAGCGATCCGTGTGCCTCTTCTTGAGGTAACCCGATTGCAGTTAATACATGTGAGGGTTCCAAACTCTTAGATGTGCAGGCAGAGCCTGTTGCGACAGTAAAACCTTCCATATCCAAACTTAAAACCAATGATTCACCTTCGACATATTTGAAGCGTAAATTGGCATTCGTGGGTAATCGTTTTGTACGATGGCCATTCAGAGCGGAGCTGGGTATGTTTGTAAGAAGTTCTTCAATCAACGTGTCTCTGAGATCTTTCAAACGCTGTGATTCAGTTTTCATCTCCTTCTTGGTAATTTCTGCAGCCGTCCCAAAACCAATTATACTTGGAACATTCTCCGAACCAGATCTATAATTTCGTTCCTGTCCCCCGCCATGGAACAAGGGTTGGATTCTTCGTTTCTTTATGTTTTTGATATAAAGTGCTCCGACTCCTCGTGGTCCATAGATATCGTTCGAGGCGATAGTCATTAGATCTATTTGGTCGGTTTCCACATTTATTGGGATTTTCCCTAATGCAGCGACGGCATCTACATGAAATAGAATGCCTTTTTCGTGGGCGATCTTACCGATTTCAGGAATGGGTTGAATTGTTCCAATCTCGTTGTTTGCATACATCACTGAAATGAGAAAAGTATCGTCTGTGATGGCATTTAATACATCATCGAAGTCAATGAGGCCATCATGGTCTACATGTAGGTAAGTAACGTCATATCCCTGGACTTCAAGAAATTTACAGATCTCTAACACGGAAATATGCTCAATAACTGTAGTTATGATATGCTTATGTGCCAACTTCTGGTGAGAAGCTGCACCTAGCAATGCAAGGTTGTTTGATTCTGTTGAGCCTGATGTAAACACAATATCTTCTGAATTCGCGCCTATAAGGTTCGCAACTTGGTAGCGTGCATCTTGGATCGCTCGCATTGCTTGACGCCCCTCAGTGTAAACAGCTGAGGGATTTCCCATCTTCTCTGTAAAATAAGGTGACATGGTTTCAATAACCCTTGGATCAACAGGGGCAGCCGCTGCGTAATCTAAATATATTCGTTTCATCTTATTCACCGTTTTGAGGGGGAAAGGAATTAAGAACTCCACATCATTCAATCTTTTTTACTGCTATTATCTATTGTGAGAGCATCTCTAAGCAGATCTTCTGTTCTATTCTATTCTATGAAAGGGATTTTAGATTTACTTTCTCTCCCTCTATTTTGGGAGCATTATTGATGGTAATCTTGAGATCGAAAAGCCATTTGTTGCAATCTTTATCAAGTTGACATCTCGACTTTGTTCATTCCATTGTGTTTTAAATGTGTTCAACTTTTCAGCTATAACGCTTGAAATGGGTTTTTCTCCATTTTTAAAGGCCTTATAGGATTTAAAAACAATTTCAAAAGCTTGTTGAATCAAATTGGGATCTAATTCGTCTTGAAGGTCTATCAATCCATCTGAAATACGTCCCAAACACCGGATTAATGCACGTAAAATCAATCCTAATGATGCATCTTCTGCTCTAATTGTTGTTATCATAAATTCAATTGCTAATCGACTCGCATTTGTTAGTATCTTTCGGATTTGTTCACCTTCGGTAGGTTTTGCCCTAGGAGAGTTTTGAAGAATCGTGTTAGAGCGCCTTTTTAAAATTCCTATAAGTTGATCTAATTCCTTCATACATGCTATGAAAAGTTTTGCGGTTTCGAGATTGTTCCCTCGAATAAGGTGGGTCATTTCCCGTTCAAGTTCATAAGTCTTTGTAGTGAGACCCCAAGCCAAGCAATGACAAGGTTCTGAATGGTGAGCAGTACATCCATTCGCCAAGCACTCAACCGCGGGGTTCCCGCAGGAACATACCACTGCCCCCCATAGACATCTCTTAATTACCTCCATCGCTTCCATAGCTAGGGCACGGTCTTGAGCGTGTCGCATGACGACTTTTCCAGATTTTGAGAGATGAATTCTTGTTTCCCGGTATTCGGCTAGGGAATACCCCAACTCTAAAGAACATTTAACATTTTTTAGCAAACCGGCATTACCAAGAGATGTACACATCTCACATGAGTCAAACACATCAAATATGGAGTCGGTGGGTCTTGATAACTGGGCTTCTAGGGTAACCTTACCGTAATGAGCACAGGGCTGGATTTCTATAATATGACCATTCGGAATATCATCATCTTTCGGGCCTATATCGACCCCTTCATCAAGCAATTCATGGATTCGTTTCATGTTGGTGTTTGAGATATACATGCAGTCTTTTGGCTTCTGCCATCCCGTTGCGATTCTACGACTCAGAGTGATGCATACAGGATTTCCACAAGCCCCACAGTCAAATTGGGGTAATAATCTGAATATCTCCATTATACTATGCATTTTGTGGTCACAACGCTTGCTTTATCCCACTTTATAACATTTATTCAAACTAAAATATCTATGGGTTCTTGATAGATGCTCTCTAAAAGTTTAAAGCTTATACCTGTTTATTCGTATCATCAGGATAACTTATACATTTCAACAATTATATTGACGCATTTTAGGTTCAATATCGACTTCCGGATTGTTAAAGGCTCAATTTCTATTAAATGTGTGTTTTAACTCATTAACTTAGTTTTGGAATGTGATTTCGTATAAATCGTCAGAAAATAAGTGATTCCCCAGAATATTAAAGCTATCAGCAGAAAAGTGAAGGATTCGGGCCAAAAAAGGTCTAGTTCAATTAAATGCAAGGAAAATGGGAAAAGTAAGTAATGACCTCCATTAATGTGCTTTAACATCACATCTAAAAATAGATGGATAATTGCACCAATCATTAGGAAAAGAGTTCCTCGTTTCCAGACATTGTCTTTTAGAAAGATGAGTCCAATCAACAATGACATCATGGCTGAGCCAATGGGGGTATGTAAAATATAAAGATACCAAGAAAGGTCTATTCCAAATCGAAAAAAAATCATTCGGACGTACCAGAGATCCGGGAGGACGCTCCCTACTATGATAGCAGGCCTGAAAAGTTCTATATCGCTTTTTCGTAGCATTAATAAATTAAAGGTCCCCCAGCCCATAAGAACATGTGTCAACCAATCAGGCATAATTACACCCTCAACAGGCCCCAACCTTGACGAATAAAGTAACAAAGCAACGGTATTGCCGCAAAAGATCGGATAAGAATTGATCTCTCGTCCCAAATCGTTCGAATATGAGCCTCATAAACCTCGATATAAGTCTGTGACTCTGAAACGACTAAAAATCCTTTTACAGTCACCAAATCACCCTTCCTTGGCATTTTATTTAATTGGGAGGGGATTGTAATAAGAAGAATTGTCTCATCCCCCTTTGTTGACACTATAGTGTATTTCAAAGTGTCATCCTCGTAAATAGGGGATTCTTTAACACGTCCTTCGGCATAAATTACTGTATTTTCATATGATTTCGTATTATTTACCAAATCTGATATTTCTATCTCACGAGGCGATAGGGAAAAATCACTATAAAATGCTAATAGAGTTAAAAGCCCAATTAAGCTTAATATCCAAATTCGATTCTTCATTGCTACTCATTGTCTCCTACCTTTGTAGTCTTGTTAAGGATTTGGATGGTGATTCTTTGAGTGCTGTCCTAGTGTACATAGCAGTTCTTCTTGTAACAATATACTAGCTATGCTTTTTAATGAATCTCGAAGCTATAAACTATTTTTAGATGGAATCAGTGCCTAATTAGAACTAAAATGAAGATACTAAAGTACTTCCTTTTTTGGTTAAAGCAGATACCTGAAAATTCCCTTTCAAATCATGATTGTTAACCATTGATTCAAACAGATAATTTCTTACCAGTCGACAGTTCAAAATAGGAGAACACTTATTTGCTTTGGGTCGAAGGAATGCTGAGCAAATGCTCGAGGGTCTAAAATGGAAGTCGAACCTGGTATTGATATATTTTTCACAGAAAAAGAAATTAAATACCGAAAAAAAGTCAGAACATTCGTTGAAAAGGAAATAACACCTTATGTGGATTATTACGAAGAGAATGACGAATATCCCTATGATCTGATGAAAAAAATAGGTCAAGCAGGGTACATGGGCCAACTTCATAGTACAGAACTTGGTGGCACAGATTTAGGACTCTCTTATGAGATAATCGTAGCTGAAGAAATATCCGCCGTATTCCCTGCTCTGGACATGTCGCGAATGGCATCAGCAAGCCTGTTTGGTCTTCCATTAAGAAATTTTGGTACGGGCGAACAAAAACAACGATTTTTGCCGGGCATCATTTCTGGAGATAAAATTGGAGCAATTGGGATCACTGAGCCAGATGTCGGTTCAGATACCGCTGGAATGAAAACCCGGGCCGTAAAGGAGGGGGATGAGTGGGTTATCAATGGAGAGAAAAGATATATCACAAATGGAAACGTTGCTGATTATATTTGTCTCTTTGCAATAACTAATCCTGGTGTTCATTCTCATAATGGCATGACCGCATTTATAGTTGAAACAAAAAAAATGGACGGATTTGAACCCATCCGCGATTATAAGATGTTAGGGATGCGAGGTGCAAGAGTTAGTCACTTTAAAGTAGAGAATGTTCGAGTCCCAGAAGAGAATATTGTTGGTAAAGTCAATGAGGGATTCCGTGTTTTAATGAATGAATTGAATGGTGAGAGGATTGCTATCGCTGCCGAAGCTTTAGGATATGCTCAAACATGTTATGAGCATGCAGTACATTATTCAGTTCAACGAAAACAGTTTGGTAGAGAAATCCGGATGTTTGAAGGAGTCTCCTTTAAGGTCGCTGAAATGGCAACAAAGTTAGAAGCCGCTCGCCTTCTCACGCTGCTTGCGGCGCGATTAGTTGATGAGGGATATGAAGCGACAAAACATGCAACTATGGCCAAAGTTTTTGCAACCGAAGCTGCAATAGAAATTGCAGATAAGGCTCTGCAAATTCATGGTGGCGAAGGATATACAAAAGACCAACCAATTGAACGATTCCTAAGAGATGCTCGTTTGATGACAATTGGAGGTGGTACCGCGGAGATTCTTAGATTTTTAATCCAGAGGGAAGTTTACAAAGAGTTTGGTTATGGAAAAAAGCGCCGCAGCTGAATTCGCGCATCGCCACTTTCATTAGGTTAATCACCAGGTAGCTCACTACCTGTGAATTTATGTGTCTTCTAATAACGCATTGAGTTGATGACCTACTTATTGGTGTTTTATACGTTCAACAATAGAAGGTAATCAATCGAAATTGCCTATTTCTTCATCCTTACCAAATCAATGTTGTGGAAAAAGTGCGTAGTTATATTCTTTATGTGAAACCTACAATCTCCACTAAAGAAATTAAACAGATAGAAAATCTGTTAGAAGGAATTCGGACCAAACACAAGATTTCCTATAAGATCATTGATGGATCTCGTTTGAATCGAGAAGAGATAGAAGAACTAACTGAAACTATCCGAAGAATTAGCAGGAAAAAAAGAATTCGCGTTCGAAGTGGTGGAGGTGGAATCCTTCCTATTTCACGTTCCGGAGCTGTTAATTTGGGAAATATTCCGATCCTCCTCGTGTTAGAGGATGAAAGACCTATGCATGTCTATCCTCATGAAGCTGGAGTCAAAGGACAACGATTCGAAGTTCTTCAACATCTAAATACACTCCTAAAGGCGGATCATTTAGATGAATTAAGAGCTGAAGAAGTTCTTTCTGAACAAGATATTTCAAAAATGATCTCCAATTATCCGGCTTTGATAGAAGAAGAGTTAGAATTCTTGGATACTGAAGTTGCTGTGAAGGGAGCTCAAATTGATATGGTTTTCAAGGATAAAACTAGTAAGCATGTCCTAATCGAAATTGAACTTAAAGTAACAGACGCGGCAATAGGACAGGTCATTAAATTTTTAAATCCGTATTCGCAGAAATTTAGGATTTCCCCTAAAAACATACGAAGAGCTCTTGTTTGTGTTGATATTTCGGAGAATCATATCAATACATGTAAAACTGAAGGAATAGAAGTGTATAAATTTACAGTGTTAAAGCTCACCTAATATTAATTGGGATCTGAGTCGGTATGGTTTTTTCACCGAGTGTTCACTGATATCCATTATCAAATAAATCAAAAAATAATCTTACCATATATATATTTTAAAAGCGGTTAAATAAAAGCCCTATTTAGGTGGAATCAAAGTGAATCCAGCGAAAAAGATTGTTAAAACCGTCTCGATAACAATAAATAATCCTTATTTCACTGAAAAAGCCACAAAAGAGCTTTTAGGAAAATTAGAAGAAGTAGGTAATGATATAGCAATAATTGCACTCGCAATAGCAACTGAAAAAGAACGTGAGGTAACACCTGAAGATGTTGTAGAAGCTTTTTGGAAGCTACGAAAATAGGTGACATCGCCTTATAACAGCATACTTGTTAACTTATTCTGTATTAATAGAAAACAAAACAGCATAGAGATAAAAATCCGATTAAGGGGATGACTTCTAATCATTTTCTAAGAATAACACTTCCTAGGTTCGACTGGTCTGAGTAACCAATCACGCTAAAAGTGTCCCCACTTCAAACCATGGTCAAGTAGGTTTACTGCAGATAACATATTGGATCGGCGACCCACACGCTGTCGAATCTTAGTGTCTCAATCGATTTCCACTGCTAATGGGAAGACTTGCTTTACATTTGAAAAAGTTGAGATTATAGCAATCTCTGCTACATTCTGTTTAATGATTTTTTCGGGCTTGTTCGAAATGACAGTTTGATTATCTGCAGTAGGTTCCATCTCTAATACTTCGTAAAGGCGTTTTCCTACTTTGGTCGGGTCATTCTCAAGGACTCCAGTAATGGCAAACCCCTTATTGGATAATAGCATCCTTGCAATTCCACTTCCCATAGCCCCTAAGCTCCAAAGAATCACACAGACTTTTGATCTCATTTAATATATTCCTCCAGCCCTTAATATCATTTAAACGTTTTATCTATGTAGGTTTTCTTTTATTTGATAATACTTAAAGTGGCTCTAAATAATACTATAAGCACCTTTTAGATTTTTAAACGGGTTTTAAAACAGTTATCCAGAACATATAGATTATTTAGAAGGTATGTAATCTGCTCATGCTTCAAAAGAAGAGGTTTTGAAGCATTATTTTTTTAAATGAAAACTTCAGGAAAACAACTCTAACTAGCTGTTCTGGACAACAGACACCATACTTGATCATTTGGCTTGGTGGGTCAAATTTTATAATAGAGAGTCTTGACTAGAACTCCCATTAAATTCATCATAATGCTCATAAAACATAAGGGTAGGTCGATATATGCCCGAAGACTCACCTTTCCAATTTAATCCCCAGAAAATTATAAAGCTTTAGCAAAGCATTAAATTGATATAATTGAAAAGAAAAAAAAGACTTTAAAACATAGTATAAATTAAGAAGTGTCCACAATTTTTAAAAAACCTCTTGATAGGAATGGGTTATTCCTAGGAGTTTACTTCTTGGCGCATTTATAAATAGGGTTTAACTATGGGGAATCCATTTATGGTCAGTAAAACCGCCAACGGTAAGACCTATTTCAAACTAACATACTGGGGACCTTCCCAAGGCGGAAAGACGACTGCAGTTGACAAATTGTATAAAATAATGGCGAAAGACCAAAGTAAAATAATTCCTGTAAGTAATTTTCAGAAAATTGACATGGCTGGGGGCAGTACTCTTTTCTTTGATCGTGGAACATTCCAACTCCGTGGTCAGAAGGTGTATTTTCAGGTATATACAGTAGCTGGACAGAAACGGTTTCGTCCGCTCCGTAAAACGGTATTTACCGGCACAGATGGTCTGATTTTCGTAGCCGACTCACGGACAAGCCAATGGGAAGAAAATGTTGACGCATTTGAAGAATTGATTGCATTAGTTAAAAGCAAAAAAAAGAAACTCATCGAAGACTATCCTTTGATTGTTATGTTGAACAAGCGTGATCTCCCAAACATAATAGAGAAAGCGAAGATGGAAGCTCTCTTGAAACAATTTGACCTCATCTTTCCTCCTCAGAATCCCTGGTTTATATGGAGTTCAACTATCTATGAGACCATTGCTGTCCGTGGTTATCAGGTAACCAGAGCTTTTGCAGAATGCGCACGTCGAATTGTTTTATATCACTTACGTGGATATGGGAAAGCCCCCATATTGACGCACCAGTCGCAAAATAACCCTAAGCAATCCTAATCGGTGCATGGGGATTAAGTAGTGGCATGAGAATTTAAGTTGCTGTTAACCTCTGTAAATTGAGAGAACTCAGTTAATGGCGATGGATTCACTCGTTAGAAGTGGGGTCTCCTTCGTTGTTGCGTATCACGGGATTGTGTCTCCGCTTCGATTTGTACAATCACTCGACAAGCTTCTTCACCACGGGCTGTCAGGTCCACTACCCTATGCGTATTTAGTGGTGATTCTTTAAAGTCAACGAGCCCTGTATCTTTGAGCTTTTCGGCTAAAGTTTCAACTTGAACAGTTGAAGATAACCTGCTCTTTAATCGATAAATGGATGTGTTATGAAGACTTCCTAGAAGTTTGACCATTTGAATTGCAGAAGGCTCAGATAGGCTTTTACGCTCCATTTCATCTAAACTATCCATTGCATGCAAGATTCTCTTGCCTTTTTTCGCTAAAATATACGAATCTGGTCCCCTTTTCTCTATTAAGTCAAGCTCGACTAGCTCATAGACCGCCTTCACAAGGCCATGCCCTGTATCGAGATCTTCTTTGGATCGACCGGCTACTCTTGCAACATTTCCTAAAATCTCCTTAAAAGTTGTTCCCTCCTCCTTTTTAGAAAGGATTTGTAAAATATCATATCTATGTTCTTGGAACAATGATTCAACAGGTTTCATTTCATAATCACACCAGTAATCTACGCCTTTTTCAAACATCTTGCGATTCCACGCTACTATTCGGCTCCCTTAGAGTATTAGATGTTATATCTTCAAATAGCTTTTTTCATTGAATGAGATTGGAACAATGTAGATAATCTTCTCTCTAAATAATCTCGAAAGGAGATAAGTCGAAGTTGCTAATAAACTTCATGTGTTCAAAGCATAGGAGGTTGAATAATGGAAATTGAGTTATTTATAAGTAAGTGATGGCCGGTTTTTTTCTGAAAATAACACAGCCTAATTTACTCACTCAAAAACATATTCCAATCAAATTTCTTCCAATCAAGAGGTTGGATCACTAAGTTTTTTGCTATGGCTTGATTAAAATGCCTTTTAGTTAACTTATTAGGTTCTTTACCTTCTTTATATTCTAAAAGTAGGTTTTTTACAGCTTTAATGCCAGAATGAGCACGAAGAGCCTTCATTTTCGTACGAAGAGCTTCTTTCGCTTCGTTGGTCTTCTTCTGTCTGAGTAATAAAATTGCTTGGGCCATTCGGAAACAAGCATTCCATTCTGGCTTGTCCAATTCTTGCGCACACTCGACACCTCTTTGTAAGAAGTTTAAGCTTTCAATGATTTTCTCCTGCGCTTCTTTATGTTTACGACAAAGTTTCAGGATCTTTGCTGCATCTACAAGAACAGTCGCTGCTTCTAAGTGGAATTGGAATAATAATTTTCCATAAAGCGGTTTTATCACTCCCAATGTCTCAATCTGGGTTTGTATTTTAAGTAATTTTGAGATACTCTTGTCTAATAACTCAACTAGACGATGAACGTTATCTAAATACTGGTTGAGCTCTCTAGAGATTCTTTTATACTTTTTCTTAAGCCCATACCGAACAAGGGATTGTGAAGCAAGGTATAACCACCAGGCAAAAAATTTAGGACGAAGAAATTGCTTGACAGCACGTGAATAATCAAAAATAAAATCAGTTGCGATATTAGTATGTCTAATAGTTTCTTGACTTCGATCTACATCTAGCCGACGTTGGTACTCTGTGATAATTAGAGAAGAGTCTGGAGTAGTCTTTGTAAGCTTGAGGAATGCGCGAAAGAATGAACTAGCCTCGTTTAGATTTTCACATTTATTTAATAGATGCGAACCGCGCTTAAATATGAGACAGGCATCATACACAGGGATTGAGAGCGGATGAACGATATTTTGCAGCCAAGTAAAAACAGAATCATTCATTTCTTCAATTGTGAATTTCATGAGCGGGATGCCAAGACATTCTTGGACTAAACGGCAATAACTCTCGGCTTCAGCGGTTTTAAAAGCATCTAAAGATTTTACAAGTTCTTCTACAGCTTTGTGATGATCTTCTGTAGTAGTAAGGTATTGCCGTTCACCCGTACTTCGAAAAGGCGATCCAGAGTATAAAAGTCCCGCTACCATATACAAAATCCCTGCAGTAAGAAAATTCCCTCCTGACAACAGCTGTCCCGCTTTCTTAGAGACGTTCATCGGAGTAAGCCGAACAACATGTTTTTGGGGGGTTGCAACCGCCCTATACCGCTGCCATGCAAGTTCATCTGGTAGGTTAAGCTCAATTGGCCCCATTGGAGAAGGTACTTGTGTCGGTGGAATCGAAGGTGGTATGCGTGACTCTGGATTGGGCGAACACACGTCCCGTACCTCAAATTAAATATGAAATGCAATTTGTCTATTATAATAAGAAGATTAATTCTTATACTGTTCGCACATCAAAATAAGGGTTGTTTTTTCATTTGCAAAGGAAATGTAAAAGACTGGGATATACTACATACTTGATTAGAAATGTCGTCATGATTGAAGGGGATTTGTTTTAATCGTAAAGCTCTTCATCTTATCCGGCGAAAAAGAATTCTATTAAAAGCATAGAGATTATTTAATTCCCTTCTATTCAATTAATTACCTTATAACTGGGGATTATCTAACTTGGATCCAAAAGGGCAATTTTTCATATCGATGGGGATTAAATAATATATTTTAGTCGAAATAGTGGCGAACTGTGATCAAGTAGATGATGAAAAAGATACTAACGCATAACAAGGGTAGGATCATGCTATTGAAGCTTTCGAACCCACTAACATCATAGAAATCAATCACTCCAAGGAAGAGAAGAGTATAAGCCACACAAAGAGTTGTTGCAATAAGAAAGAGACCCATTAAAGCTTGAAGGGCCCACATTCGCATTTGGTGCAGGCCACTGCCCACAATAAGGATTATGACACCTATTATGAATATTACACTTCCCATTCTTATGTCAATAACAGAAGATGCTGTGGTTAATTGGCTAAGGAGAACACGGTAGGTTTCCCCAATAAGTGACTCAAGTCCTGACTGTTGGGAAGTTAAAATTGCAGGCAGTCCAATTATCGTTAAAGCGATTCCTACAAATCCAATCGCCACAGTCACTATTGTTAATAGAAAGGGCTTTTCTTCTACCATTTCATCAGCTCCTCATTTTGTTAGGGTGTGAGAGACAGGTAAGCTTAATTATATGCATATTTAAAGCCTTTTGAAGCTGTCAAAAGGAGTCTTTAATTGACTAGTAGTGAAACCGATCTAAAGCTTAGTGTTTTATAATTTTGCATCGAAATAGCTTTTATTGAGGTAATAGATGATCTATACAAAAAACCTTCCGAAATACCAAACAAATATCGAAGGCCTTTTTGGTGGTCTAAACAATTTGTTTAAGAATTATTTATGTAGGATTTAACAGCCTAAACGCTCAAGATATATCAGCTGATCTAAATCAATCTTATTATTGAGACTAAAGGAAAGATCTCCCCATTCATATCAAGATCATGTCATTATATGAATTATTTCCAATTTAAGAAGATCTCCTTGAATAAAGAGAACCAAACCATAAGGGCTAAATCAAAACAGCGGTATTACAAGAATCATGTTGAGGATAGGCGTGATTTCAGATATTCATTCAAACATTTACGCCCTAGATGCCGTTTTGCGTCATTTAGAAGATGTCGATATCCTCATTACCTGTGGCGATACCGTTGGGTATGGTGCTAATCCTAATGAAGTAATTGAACGGCTAAAGGAATATAGTATTTTGAATATCCTTGGTAATCACGACGTATGTTCTGTTTTAAAAGAACCTACTAGGTTGGTTTCCCATGCCGCTATGACTGCTTTATGGACTGGAGATCAGTTAGAAAAGGTGCATAAACGCTATCTGCAACAACTAAGCTTTATGCAATGGTTACAAGTCGAAGACATTGAGATATTAACAGTACATGGTTCATTTAAGGAACCATTGACAGAGTATATTTATCCCTATCTACCAGAATTCTATTTTTCTCAACTTTTGGCAGATGCAGAAAGTGATCTAGTCATCCTTGGTCACACCCATATCCCGTTTCAAATTAAAGTTAACAAGGGCGTTGTGATAAATCCCGGCAGTGTCGGCCAACCGAGAGACGGCGATCCAAAGGCTAGTTATGTAATATTAACTATTATCGGCGACCATATTGACTTGTCCTTTGAACGTGTTCCATATAATATAGATGCCGCTTCGAAAGCTATTCTTGATGCAGGATTGCCAGAGATAAACGCAAAACGGTTATTTTTTGGAAAATAGCATGATAATATTATATGTTCAAATCAAATTTCCTTTAGTTTCATAGGGATTATAAACTTGTTTTGGGAATTTGGAAGCTTAAAAGGTTTAATCTTAAAGTACATTTTTATCTGATTTTAGTCTCTGTTTCTCAAGTGAAACCCACACCCCTTGCTCATTTTGGACTCGTCCTTCATCTTGTAATTTCTTGAGATGATTTAGTGTCATATTTAAACACGATTGAAGGTCTGTCCCTGTACGCAAAAGCCCATCAAATACATATTGACATATCTGTTCTGTGGATCGGGGAACGGAAAGGCATTTCAGAACGTTTTCTTCGCATGTAATTAGATCTATTAGGGAGAGAGCTGCAGCGGTAACGAACTGTCGTCTAACGAGGGTAGGACCATGGCCTGGAAACGCAATTAGAAACTTTAAGTCACTAGCTCTTCGCAAGCTATCTATTAATCGTGCGACATTACTATCATTCATCGAATACGTGGATGAAGTATATTTAGAAAGAAGGTCGCCAGTAAAAAGGTATTTGTTGTCATAGGATGGAGTTGTGTCGTCAATGTTATGCAATAGGAAGGCACAATGACCCGCACAATGGCCTGGTAATGGAATGGATGAGAGGATATAATTTCCAAAATCAAATTCTTTGGGTCCTTTAATCACCTGATCGCAAAGAATGGGTTCACCTTCATTAATGACTAAAACTATATCATTTAGATAATTCATAGTGTCAACATGAGCTAAAATCTCAATATTAGAAAAATTGTCTTTAAATTTAGCTGCAGCACCCGCATGTCGAGTGTGATAATGGGTTAAAAAAAGATAGATTGGTTTCTGATGCAAAGCGGCCCCAGGAAACTCTCGGAGATAGTGAATCACTTGCTTAAAGGCAGAATCTTTCGGGAATCCTGCATCAATAACAACAATTCCTCTCTCAGAAAATATCACATAAATGTTGGAACCCAGACCATTGGAGCGGAAGCTCTTAATTGGCCACTCCACGACAGCCACCTAATAAACTTTCGTACCTTTAGACTTCACTTCTATCTAATGCGAGCTCCATATTATAATATACTGTAATTAATGCTAAAGATTGGAGAATCAACTGTTTAATAATAATAAACCAAATAATTGTTATGGAAGGTTTATTGTTCGAAGCCCAGAAAGTCTATTTTACACTTAGGTGGTTTTCTGATCGTATTGACTTATTCGTTGGATTGTCTTATACAATAAAAGCGTTCGTGGAAAGAATTCTTCAAGAGAACAATTCGTACTCAGGGTACTTCGCTGATTCATTGCAAAACCACCACGAAGCGCCTCTTGTTTTATAACCTCAGATCTTGCCGCCAACGGCGAAGAATATAATTGGAATCCACAAAATTCATTGGTAGTCCAACGATATGGGATGTATTTGACTGTAACTATAGAACCATCTGGCAAATACAGTCGGTATTCTTGTCGATGGGTTTCCAATGTCGCAGACATAAGTTCTTGTAAGTTCTTAAGCTGATTACGTACTCCGCTTGGTGTATGATATTGCCAAAGATAGATCATCACTAAAAGTGACAGAATCCCAATAGTGATGAGCACAAAGGCCAATTCGAAGTGGTCTTGTATTTTAGTGGGAGGTTCACTCTCCTTTTCAAAGATTGTTCCCCAATAAGGTTCAATTCGAAGAAGGATAATTCCTACGGGAATAATAACAATAGTTAAAAGGAAAAAAAGGGCAGAAATGGTGAGGGCTCTCTTTTGACTAGTGACGATTTCCATCAGCCATTTCTCTTTGGAATGCATCTGATTCCTCTTCTTTATTCCTTCTCATGAAGCATTTTTCCATAAAGGGCTCTTAATTCACATCCATGCTTCTTTACCAATTGAATCAAGGTTTGTATCAATGGATGTTCGTGATTTATTCGCACACTATAGAGACGTGGAGTTAATTTATCTGCTAAGATAAGACTATCTGCAACAAGCTCATCAAGAACCCCACGATAAAGGGTGCGTGATTTCCCACTATAATTGATTAGTTTTGTTAATTGGACTCCTGATACTGCTTTCGGGGCTAAATGAGCAAGAGCTAGTAGTATTCGCCGCTTTAGCTCGCTCAGAGACGAGAGGAGCATGATAAGATCATAGATGTCCTCAGTCCTAATTGCCACCTTATCTTTACTCATAATTATACCTACAAGGGTCTATATCATTTCTTGTGTTTGTTATCACACGTACCAATACTTATCGAATAAGTTTTTCCCCCTATACTTTGACTTGCTAGATGTTCAGGTGATATCTTTATAACGCAAATCCAGAATATGGAGAGGCATAACAAACTATTTCAGATTTCTGTATAGAATAGGATCAATAGTCAAAATCACCGGCTATTTGGTAAATCAGAAAGTCCTGAAATTTTGTTTGTTCTTTCATCTTCTTGCCATTGGGTGGCTCAAGGATACCTTAAATTATGTTTATAAACATGTGATGTAATTCCAATGATGGTTTGATCAGGTCTTTCACCATAAACATGAACCTCAAAGAGATTAAATCAAATTGAAAAACGTTCTAAATCTGAACTATAATCAAGTAGAAATTTTAAGAACGTGAAAAATATGCCTATTTCACGGCCGAAAATCCGAAAATTAATTATATTCTCAGAAATGATCCCTGAACCTTGGGTAATGAACTTAGGATCCACTGAAGACTTTCCAATCACCCCAAATGATCTACAATCTATTGTTGAGATTGCCAGAAAAGGGAAGGCACTTTCAGAAGAAGAACAGCCAATATCCCATATCGATTTGCCAGGAATGCGAATTCAATGGAGTGAATCGATTGATTGTGAAGGAAACCCAATAATAGCGACCCTCATAACAGATGAGATAAGTTATACGGCCCAAGCAGCTATTGATGGTCTCGTTAAGATGGTAGCGCGGGCAAAAAATGCAGGAGACCTAACAAACATAATCATGGACGAGTTGGACTCTGTCCTACTCTATCTTATGCTTCACCCTTCCTCTTCAACCGATCCTGAGGTAATTAAAACCTCATATATTGGGTTTGATGTCGGGAAAGTTGATGGGAGGCGAATATTTCTTGAATCAATCAGGTGGAGTAAAGAATTTGAAGAGTTTTGTGGAGAAATAGGGGTACCCGAAAGTAACTTGCGGCGAATTATCACAACAATAGAGAAAGCTCCAAGACCATTCAATGAATTGAGGGCGCTATCAAATATACCAAGAGAAAAACTTGTCATAATCATTAAATACTTGGTGACTGCAGGCGTTTTTACGCTTCTCATGCCATTTTAAGCTATGAATACATCCTAACTAATAAACAAAATACAAGCAATGTGGGTTTACAAACGAATCCCCAATAGCCCTAAATAATTGTCCGTATACATCGTAATGAGCAGTTACCAATTAGCAATATTATCCTCTATTTTGGAATGATATTATATGTTTTCAAAACCCTTAAAATTATCCTAATGAGTAAGATTGTTTTTCGCTATAATGAGGGATTGCAAGTTGGAAAAGGATGTTTTTTCAAAAGCTGAAAACCCAGAATTTGATGGTAAACAATACCATATCGCGTTAGCACCCGGTGATATCCCTGAATGTGTTCTATTGCCTGGTGATCCGGCACGAAGTAAAAAAATTGCGAAAATATGGGATACTTTCGAAAAAGTTGCAGAACATCGAGAGTTTGTTACATATCGCGGTTATTATCGAAACACTCCACTCGCCGTGACAAGTACGGGAATTGGTCCGAGTTCTGTGGAAATTGCAGTTACAGAATTAGCAAATATCGGCGCTAAGACATTCATCCGTGTCGGTTCGTGTGGTTCTCTCCGAAAAGAGATTAAATGTGGAGAATTAGTCATCTCCCTTGGTGCAGTACGACTTGAGCATACGAGTTCATATTACGTTCCTGTTGAATATCCAGCGATCAGTGATTACCAGGTCACAGCAGCCTTAATCCAAGCTGCGAAAACCCTAAACCTTCCATATCATATTGGCATAACTGCCAGTAGTGATTCATTTTATCTCGGACAAGGTCGGCCAGGCTTTAAAAACTATAAGCAAATATTCACAGACACTATTCTTCCGATGTTACAGCGGACTAATGTGCTTAATTTTGAAATGGAAGCATCTTGTCTTTTCACACTGGCTAGTATTTATGGTCTCCGAGCAGGATGTATATGTGCTGTTTATGCTAATCGTGTGACTGGCGAATTTGAAGTAAAAGGAGAAGAAGAAGCGAGCAAAGTGGCCAGTGAAGCCGCTATATTGCTTCAAACAACGGAAAAGCGGTAACGAAACTAAGAAACTATACTTACTAAGCAAAGCATATAGACCCACTAAGGAATTATATTTCAATGAATAAAAGATTGAACTCAAAACGCAAAAGAATAGCTTCTTTCGACATGAGATCAAAAATACATTATAGGAATATAAACTTCATCAAATCAATGAGATGGATGTTTCATGGTGGGAAAAAATAGGAACACATGTAAAAAAAGAGATGGTTCAGTTATTGCAAGCTGTAGAGTAGAAAAGACTCGATCAGTACTTTCAGGTCCGTATGCTTTGGTGAAATCCGAGATCCAGATTCCAACAGTTTCGAAACCATTCTCAATAGTTCGAAGGAGTAATGCAACCCCATTTAGATTTGTTAGTTTTTCCATTGGAGTTGCAAAAAGAAGAAGATACTTTGAAACTTCTTGAGGGGTCCCAAGCTTAACTTTCCGTCTCTCACGGTGATCCAACTCATACTTTCCCCCTTTTATAATCTTATTTAACCCAAAATAGAGTTGATAGTGTTCCTCAACATGACTTAACTCGATTATTTTTCGCAACAGCTCATTCGGGAACACAATTCCTTCTTCTTTGTTATTAGTAATGTCAGCGAGTCGAAATTCCAATGATCCTTCTCCATTACTAATTACACTTACGCGCCACATTAAGGATCCCCTCAGTTTCAATTTGGGTCTTAAAACTTACATTTTGATTCAATAATGATATCTGTAATAGGTCAAAGAACCAATATGTCTAAACATAGTCTTCATCCTATTTATTGTGAATATTAATTTTTTATCGCAGTTACAGTTTATTGCATAGCCTTAATCAACATTTCAGCTCAGTTGACACTCGAGAAATTTGGTAAGGCGTCATCTAGCTATTCTCCGTCCTTTATATTTTCCCCGTACAATAAATAAGATAAATATACTGCCGTTTGGATGCTTTTAAGCATGATCTGCAGACTTACTTTTTTAACGGCAACAAACCATATTGGTATTTGTTACTTTTCGGTTTCAGATACATAGATCTCTAACTCCTTCGCTATAAAAGTGTTCTGCCCGAAAAATGGGATCTCTCTTCTTTTTTTATTATTTCATATGAAATGATTAAGATAGGAGAGTTAAAATAAAGTATGGAGAGTCTCCAAACAAAAAAATTTTAGAATACTGTATTTTACAAATAGAGGAGGTATGTTTATGCATTTAAGTATATAACTCTTAGTATTCTAATCCATAGATATCAATAGTATAACAAAAATGCATTAATATGCCTATATTATTTCTTATAAAGCAATATCTCTTGATTGGGAAACCAAATATCGGGTAATAATTCCCAGAAGCATATAATTCTAAAGTCTATCAAAACATTAAAAATCCTTAAGTTGTTTCTTCGTATTGAAAGATTGACAATGGGAGATTCTATTTTTGATCAGAAAGTAGGATTATGACCTCCAATCGAGGTTTTGACGCCATAATGGTAAGGAAAAAAACTATTCCAAAGGAAAACAGAAGAAATATGAAGGGGCAAAAAAGAAAAAACATCTTTAAAAGACCTACGCTTTATGGGGTGTTGGTAGGTTCTACACTTCTAATGAGCTTTTTAGTTTTGAATGTAGTACATCCAGTGTACGCAAAAGGGGAAGGCGGTGAGGTATTATATCTGCCACTTGAACGTAGTGTTGATCACAAGTTGCAGGATCTTTCAGAGTTCCAAAATCACGGAACCGACCATAATACAGCACCCGCTGAAGGGCCACCACAAGTTGGCGGCAAAGCGCGATTCTTCTCGTCCTATCCTTATCGGAGAGGAGGCAGTCAGGCGCCAGATTGGATCGACTTGGGCGACGACGAGTCATTAAGACTTGATAACACAGATTTTACAATAGCTTTCTGGCTGAATTTTGCAGGTTATGCATGGGGTCCACCTTGTTATGAAGGGGACGGAAATCAAGCATGTATATTCGTTTCCAAGGGCAAATCGAATGGCAACGATTTGTATGACATGGTTTGGGTTGGTATAAAGAGAGAAGTTAATAAAAACAAAGTACAACTGAGATTCAATGGCCCACACTATGAATCTAGTGCATGCACCATAGAATTTTACACATGGGCACACATTGCAATAACCTTCGACAGAAGCACAGCACAAGCAAAATTCTATAAAAACGGAATTCATGTAGACACTCAGGATATGGGTGGTGTTCCTTCTTTCGAGGACTGGTCCGGGGCAGAATTGGGCAGATGGGATAAATACGGGAGGTATTGGACAGGCCGCTTAGACGAAGTACGTGTGTACAAGCGGCAGCTCTCAGTAGCGGATGTGTTTCGCCTATGGGGGTTGTTTTCCAAGCCCTTTTATGGATACTTCAATGTAAAAGACTACCCGTCCTCGAGTTGGGGAAAAACAGTGGACGATATTAAGGATGACATTGACGCTGTCGCCTTCTTCACCAACCTGATCTATGTTCTGTGGTATCTTAAGAATACGAATAAGGACGAGGCGAATTATAACCCTGCTTACGTCCAGTACATCGTAGAGAAGACCAATCTAACAATGTTTGTTGGGTTACCGCATTATCCTGAATCGAAGGTGCTTGCAGTCATTAAGCTATTCGATCCGGATAGGACCTATGGCGACAGAATCCTTGCCTATTATCTCGACGAACCGGGGTGTCCCACTCGCTCGGACCATCTCGGAAAACGTTTTACTTTCGACAATTTAACGAAATGGTGCAACGACGTCCATACTGCATCAAAAGCATATTATGGCTATGAAATAAAGACGATGGTACTCTTCAGTTCACTGTGGGACTATAACGAGCAAGATCCTAGTTATGATGTGTATCTCAATCGCATCCCCGAGGGGGTGGACATCGTTTGCATTGAACCGTATCAATATCCGGATCCCAAGCCGCCTGAAAAGACATACAGAGAGTACGTCGCTTACATAAATGAAATGTTACGTAAACCTGACTTAGATGGACCTTGGCAAACAAGCGTTTCCGAAGCATATGATTGGGTCACCAATGTGACTACTAAGATCGGCATGCCTAGACCCGTCATTATGTTGGGTCAAGCCCATGATAGAACTTCAATAGGAAAATTAAAACAAATGCTCTATCGCCGAAACTATAAGTGCTACGTAGAGCTGGCATTGATGGATCCGCATACCATCGGGATTTTGTGGGATGGTTACCTCAGGTCCCGCTATTATAATGATATATGGATTGTCCATCAAGACATCTTTTACAATCTCTTCTAGGAGTTCCCCCTTCTTTTTTTCCTATTCATTTCTCCAACATTTGGAGTAAAGAGTATTTGAAATCTTCACTATTCGGTAATAATGGCTCAATATCGGTTCATGCGATTTTCTAACCATTGTAGTAGTTCATGGAGGCTGTTTCCGCTTCAATATTTATTGATAGAATCCTTAAAACATTTAAATCGATCCTGATATCTAGTCCTTCAATTCTACCTGAGTTTTTCCTCAAATGGACTCAGGAATTATACACAAAACGTCACAACATACGAAAAGACAAGACAAATATAAGTTGCTGAAAAGTTACTCTTATTCAATAGCGAGGCTAAAGAGATGCCAGAGAATAACAAAAAAAGACCAGTTCCTAGAAGAAGAATAAAGAGAAAACGTAAAACAGCAAAACGCCCTAGGTATGGATCTGATTCTGGAGGTCGTGCTCCAGCTCGCGATACCAAGAAGAAAAAAACGGCTGAAGTTCAAATGGTTGAATTGCCAACATTTGAGCGGTTTTATCCCCTCGATTTGCTAGACATTTCACCTGAATCTCGCCCAGATATGATATTTAGAGTACTCACATCAGATGCGATCGATGTCAGGTGTCCAATCCATCCAAAATCTTCCGCAAACGGAATGTGTAAGCGCTGTAACCGCCCTGTATGTGCTCAATGTTCGTTTCAAAGGCAATTTTTTGGAAAAGGATTGCGAACTCCTGAAATTTGTTTTAATTGCCGAGCGTCACGTCTCTATAAAATCAGTATTGTCTCCTTAATTATACCAACACTTATTCTCATTGCATTATTTAACAATTTGATTGAAATTTCAGGCATCAATTTAGCAATTATCGCAGCTATCCTTATTGTCTGGTTTTCTACGTTTTTTTGGTTAATCCTAAGTTTGCATGCTAAAGTGGCTAGAGCATTTCGCCAGCTTTCACCCCGTCAATTGGCTGAATACCACATTTATAAAAACAAGCTGAAAAAAGCCCGTCAGGTACTTGAAGCCGCAAATGATGAACAGGGCGTGGAAGTCCTACGAAGGAAGGTTGTGGCTTCTATGGGCTATAGAGGTGCCATCAGAACAAAGAAACATATATGAATTGATAAAATCCTATTGAAATATTTACTAACAGCTCACATTTTTGAAATAAAGTATGACGCAAGGAATTGAATTTGTTATTCGATTTCATTATTCCTTAATGATCGTTAAACTCAAACATACCTTGAATAACACAAAGTTTGATTCAAGTATCAATTGAAATAATAAAAGCTGAGGATTTGATTTATTTGATTTCAACAGGATATACATAACTTTCTTTTTCTGATGTAAACAATTAAACCTCAAAAATCTTCTTGTAACGAGTCGCGTAAGGCCTCTGCTACTTGAATAGCTTCCATTGTTTCTTTAACATCATGTGTACGGACGATGTGACATCCATTAAACACCGCAATTGCTGTAGCGGCGATTGATCCTATAAGTCGCTTTCTGGGATCTTGAATTCCAGTTATCTGGCCAATAAAAGATTTTCGACTAATTGCAACAAATAAAGGATATCCTAGTGTTCGAAAATGAGTTAAATTCTTTAAAAACATGAGATCAATGCGATAGTCTCGTCCATCCCAAGCTCCAATGCTAGGATCTATGACCATTCTTTTCGGATCTATATCGGCGGTTTTTGCTAGATGTATACTTTCTCTTAAGGCGGTTTTTGCCTCTTCGATGGTTTTTACATCCCCCGGACGCTTTTGTGTAGCCATTAAAACTAGACTTGCCTCATAATTGGCAACAACCTGAGCCATTTTGGGATCTCTTTTCAAACCGGAGATGTCATTAACAATAGAGGCTCCTGAAGAGAGGGCCATCTCAGCGACTTCGTTATTTTGTGTATCTACAGAGAGGGGAATCTTTAGGTCTCCACTTTTAAGGGCTTGAAATGCCATTTTGATACGTTCTAGCTCTTGGGATACTCCAACCTCCTTAACTCCAGAATAGACAGATGCGGGCGCACTACTGGCCCCTCCCACGTCAATTATGCTTGCGCCATTATCCTTATGTTCCCACGCCAATTGAAGGATTTTATCAGGTGTCAATCGGATACTTCCTTGATAAAAACTCTCTGGACCAACGTTGATTACCCCCACGGTTCTTACAGGGTATTGATCACCAATTTTTACTTTTCCGAGCAGAGCAAACAATTTCTTTGACAATCTGACTCGCTTCCTTAAAGAATTGATCGTGATTTCTCTTTTTTATGGTGTTTGCCCGTTTTTAAGAACATTTCGCTTAATTTGCAATTATTATATCTATATTTGATGAAACTGTTTGTTATCTTCATTTATTGTGCTTTAAGAAACTTCAATATTGGTAAAAAAGGTTTAATCGCTAAATAGCCAATTTTAATTCTTTTTCTCCTCGAATTGATAAACTATTTGAAATACGCGTTAATACTTCTTATAAAATAATGTCTAATGATTCAATCTTTAGTCGCTTAAAAAGCGAACTATCATCCCTAAGAATACGAGAGATGTATCTAAATATCTTGTAACATGATAAAACATTCAATTTCGAAATCCTTTTACGCTATGATGGAAAAACGATCTCTATATATCCGTCCTCGAGAACTTCTGCCGCTAGCTTACAATTAGAATAAAAATGATCTATCTATTTCATGTTAGGACTTTAATGAAATAATTCTAACTCAACATTTAGATGCAAGGGTCTCCAGCATGTTTTCCTGTATCAAAAAGCAAGAAAAAAGGAGGATTTTCTAAATGCAATTTAAATCGGTGTCCATCCTTTCCTTTGTTTTGGTATTAGTTTTCTCAACTGTAATTAGTCCTATTTATTTTGAAGCGGGAGTAGAAGAAAGGAAGCCATTCGATGAAGAATTCGATGATGCAAGATCAATCATTCAGAAGATTGATCGCCTTCCTGGCTTATCGAGCTGGGTATCTCCAAATCTTCACCTAGATAGAGGGTTAGAACGATACATTAGGACAGGGATTTTACCAAAAGGGATTCGAAAGACCCAAGGGAGCCCAAACATCGTCATTGCGACGAATCGAGATATGAATATCAATGACCTCAAAGAAAGGATGCAGATTAAAGTTATTGCAGATCTTGGGGTGGGTTATATATTCCAAGGACCCGTTCACTCCTCCGAGCAGCTTCGTTCCATTATCAAAATGAAGGGAGTTGGAATGGTCTTTGGGGATTACTTAATCGCGTTTGATGAACGAATTGCAACCGCTCCAGGGCCAAAAATCGACCAATTCAGAATCCGGGAGATCTTAGGTGTTGATAGGGTAGAACAGGAGCTTGATATAAACGGATCAAATATTGTGATTGGCATTGCTGATTCAGGGGTTGATTTTGGATTAAAGGATCTGGGACCCGCTTTGGCGCGAGATGAGGATGATTACCCAATGTCTTTTGACCCCAGTGGTCATGGTCTTGCACTTACTAACCACACAGTTCAAGCCATGGGGAACACACTCCCGATTTCCAACATCGATTTTGACATCTGGGTTGCTGGAGGTCTGTCCAAGTTTACAGACTTTTTCTCGCAGCAGGATCTCAAAGATCTCGATATCACGGGAATCCCTCCCAGTAAATCCGGTGACTATAAAGTGGGGATTCTGACAGAAATGGGAGAATACACACAATTCTTCCTCTGTGTTCTCGTTGATGAAACCCAGCCCTATCACTATGATACCCTCTATATTGATTTCGATACCTCTTTTGCGCTAACCATCAAACACCTCTTAAAGGAAGAAAGCATTTTTCTCCGTCTTCTCGCCAGATTTGTCTTAGATGAATACCTCGATTTTAGTCTAGCTGACGAGAAACCACACAAATGGGGGGATCCTAAAGGAAATAGTGAAGTCCTAGCCAGGGATCTGGATGATGATGGATTTGCTGATATCTCAGCAGGTGCACTAGCAAACACGTTGGATTATGGAGGGTTATTTCGTGCAGATGGAGAAGTCATCAGAGGCATCAAACAGGATGGTAGTGGCTTTGCAGTCATGTGGGATGACCAAGGACATGGAACCTCTGTAGCAGGGAATGCAGTAGGACGGGGTGTTCAACCATTCATGATTTATGATGATTGGCTAACAGATCCGATTGAAAACAATACAACCTATAATCTGCCAGGAATGGCACGAGGCGCCAAAGCAGCAGCAGTCAAAGTACTCTCTGGTGGGAGTACCCTGTTGGGCTGGCTCTGGTTATGTGGATTTGACCTTAATAGCAAAACAGGGATTTGGGAGTATACTGACCACCACAAAGTAGATATCATCAACAACTCGTTTGGGGACTCAAATTTTGAGCTTGATGGGTATGGAAATAGCTGGGATTTTGACACCCTAACAGTCGACCTCCTTTCTGTGCCAGGCGTTATTCATCCATCATACCCGGGAACCATTTTTATTGCTGCAGGTGGGAATGGTGGCCCAGGTTACGTGACCGTGACATCTCCGGCGAGTTCTACCGCTGCAATAACCGTAGCGGCAAGTACTTCACATCACCCCTTTGAAGACTTCTATGGTCCTACTAATCAAGGAGTTGACGAGGTCACTCCATGGAGTGCGCGAGGACCAACCTCACTGGGGACCCCAAAGCCAGATGTCGCCAATATTGGCAATTTTGGATTTAGTGTGATTCCATTATGGGCGACTGTCGGAAACTCAAGCAGGGCATACATGCAATTTGGGGGTACAAGTCAGGCAGCTCCCTTAACCGCGGGTGTCTGCGCCCTGATTATTGAAGCCCTCAAACAGCGAAATGTGATTTGGTCACCTGATCAAGTTCGGTACATCCTCAAATCGACAGCAAAAGATTTAGGTTATGAAGCTGTTGTTCAGGGAGCGGGGCGCGTAGATGCCTTTCGAGCAGTCCAACTCGCTTTGGGGGAGGACAGAAGCGATGAAAGCCCTATTTTTGAAATTTATAGTCCACAAACCTTTAAGAATGCAGCTAATCTGCTAAACAGAACGTTTGCCAATTTGTTTTCAGCGAATAACAAAAATAATGGTACATTTGACATTTCTACACATCCGGGGATCTCACGGACCTTCAACGATACGAGCTTTTTTGCTGGAAGGGTACGATCGGGAGGAAGCACAAATGGTACAATAATTGCCCAAACAGTTAATGGAGACGGAGTAGAGGCGGCGAGTCCGCTCACATATGAGTTGTTCATGGAGGAAACTCGCAGTTTATCACCGACTTGGGATGTATACAACCCCTATAAGCTGGAGGACTATTTTAACTCGGAATTTATGAGACAGTTCTACACAAGCGACTTGGCAGCCCTCTACCTTACCTATAATCAAGAAATTCTTGAGTTGTATGATAAACAAGGTTGGGAACCACTCTATGTGTTTTTACACGACTGGAATGATAGGGATGGAGATGGTATTATTGATAATAAGAACCAAACTGAAGCCCTTGGGGAGGTACGGCGAATAGCATCATCCCAGAACGTCGCAAATATCCTCAGTATGTACGTAGGCAACCCAAGAGAGGATTTCGTAAACAGTCCTGCAATCATGGTTCATGATGATGCTTTCAACCAAACAAACAGATGGGCTGGCGTAGAGCTCTCATTGACCATCCAACTGTACAAACGAATCCCATGGACTTGGTGTACAGTGGTCCAACGCGGGATAAATTCAACCGAATGGGTTGTCACAGTAAATATCCCTCTAAAGACCATTCCAGGAATTTACCAAGGTTACATCAAGTTTTCGAAAGATCAGACCTATCAACTTGTACCTGTGACCGTCTCTGTAATAGATACGATCCCTCTTGGCCCTAGCACCCTCAAATTCGGAGGAAAAACAAATAGACCGTTAGACGTAGGAGGGATATATGGCAGCTTCGATTGGTCATGGCGACCAGAATCTGGGGATTATCGTATCTACAACTTTGAACTAGGAACCACGAAGGCAAAATACCTTGTCTCTGATATCACTTGGGAGCATACAGGAACTGTGTTAGATGTGTGGATCTTAAATCCAATGGGAGAAGTGATTGACACCTCTGACATAATCCTCTTGACGGATGGACGGTTTAATTCGACTACAACGCGGTCTACTGGGCAGATAATCGTTTCCCCAGTGACTGAGAATGGGATCTACACAGTTGTGTTACACTGTACAAAGTTCGATGGACGCAGCATCCCAGAAAATATGACCCTCAAACTGTCATATCTGACTGAGGAGCTTCCTACATCGACGGTTGAATTCTCAGTTCCAGATGAAGCGGTGTTAGAAGGTCCTCATGCAATGATCAGTGCTCGGTGGGAACAGATCTCAAGCCGTCAATTGCCATATCTAAAAATCAATACAACAAGCATCTCTGCCTTAGAAGGTGAAATTGTCAACACTACAGGGACAATTGATCGCAAAGAAGATATGCTCGTTGGGGGCTGGTTCGAGTCTGTAGGGGAAGTGGCAGAGGATTATATGATGCGAGAATTCAAGAAAGGAGATCAAGTCCAAGTAGAGGTGGGGTGGGCTGCGGAGGATGAATCCACCGATATGGATATTTTCGTATGGGGACCAGGTCAAAAACAGACGTATGATGCCAATCTTGTCGGCTCACGGATGGCGACAGAGAACAATCCTGAAAAAGCAACATTCACTGCGAAGAAAACGGGGACATATACTATTGGAATTGATTGGTTTGGAGGAAGCCAGTTCGTTCAGTATTATGTGTATTCAGACACCACCCGTGGTGTCACCAGGACCGCACTTGGGACAACTACCACGGTGGATACACACGACATGGGGCATAATGGCGAGTTTTCCATTCGATCTATCGCCCACACAGGCACGAATATCCAATTCGAAGATGAGATCACTATCACAGCGGAAAACTTCTTCCCACCAAAGGTCACAGTAACCTTTCCGAATGGAGGAGAAACAATTGATCGTCTAATCAACATCACCTGGACAGCAAACGACCGAAATCTGGATGAGTCCTTACGCTATCAGGTCTTTTTCAGTCCGAATAAGGGAGGTAATTGGACGCTTCTTAAAGACGAGCGAGGATCCCGTTATGTGACAGAAACACACCTAACACAAGATCTTTCGCGATGGATTGGGACGGATCAAGGCCTTATCAAGGTCGAAGCCTCGGATGGTGTGTTTACTGTTGAGGATACCTCCGATACTACCTTTTCTATTATTCAATTTGTTCAACAATTTAACCCTATACCTGTCCTCTTTATAGCGCCACTTCTTGTCGTAATAGTCAGTTTCCTATTACGACGACGAAAAAAATAGTAACAAATTGTATCAAGAGCGGAAATTAAATGATGGATCGCCAAGAAATCGAAGAATTCCTTAAAGAGGCCCAAATTGGACGATTGGGAACCGTAGACGAGCGGCAACCCTATATTATCCCACTCAACTTTTTGTATCATGAAGGAAAAATCTACTTCCATGGGAAGAGGGGGAAAAAAATCACCTATCTCAAGTCAAATAATAAGGTTTGCTTTGAGATAGACGAATTTAAAGGAATATTGTCGGCAGACACTGCATGTCAATTCACTGTACGGGCTCGTAGTGTCATTACAATTGGTAAGGTTAAGTTTATTGAAGAGCCCAAGGAGAAACTGCAAATTTTAGAGAAGCTTATGGATAAATATTCTCCAAGAGATCCAAAACCCTTTAATGAATCGCAGGTTCGTTCTGTTATAATTGGAGAAATCCAGATCGAAACCATGGAAGGAAAGAAGATCCACTGGGACTAGATAAGATTCATTTTGATAACATGTAATCGAGAATAAAAGGCGTCATAGGCAATATTCTGTTTTATCCGAAATATTGTAACAACCCATCCTAGGCTTCTGGGAATTTTATCGATTTATAATAGGCTTCATTTTCTGGAGTAATGGGAGGTATGACAGTGAATAAAATTTCTAGTACCTGAGTACCTGTATTCCGAATCATATGTTTAGAACCTTTAGGAAAAAGGACTACCGTCCCATATTTGATCTCTGCAAGGTTCCCATCTACATAAACTTGTCCCTTTCCCTGGATGACAAATATTGTTTCATCGGAGATTAAATGAGCATGGCATGGTCTGGAAACTTCACCTGGTTCAAACCAGACAATTCCTTGTGTCATATTGGAGACATCCAGCGTGTCTGGATTGGTAAATACCTTTATTGTGCGACCAGGTCTATGCACCACTTTTATAGTCTCTAATCCGACTATTTTTACCATGATAATACACCAAAAACATTTTTTTATTATTGACATGGAGTATTTTCTAGAACTCGATTCTTTATGATATTTGAAAGGTATTCTCCAATGGTTCTATTAGGTTATCAAATTGTAGGGCTAAAAACCATATTTTAAAGTATCTGAGAAAATGTCAAAATTGTACATTGAAGCTATGTTTTGCGAAATCTTAGAACGCATGATTTTAACATCATGATCTCTTTGAGGGTTGAGAATGGAACTGTCTAAAGCCGAACTTGCACGAATGATAGATCATACACTTTTGAAAGCGGAGACGACAACAGAAGATGTTGTGAGGGTATGCCAAGAGGCAAAACAATTTGGATTTGCTTCTGTGATGGTGAATCCGATCTATGTCGCAAAATCAGCAGGTATTCTTAAGAATTCTGGAGTTAAAGTCTGTACAGTTGTTGGTTTCCCTCTCGGAGCTTCAACAACAGATGTAAAAATCTTTGAAGCGCAAGATGCCCTGCAGAATGGGGCAGATGAGCTGGACATGGTAATAAACATAGGTTCATTAAAAAGCGGTGACTTTAATCTTGTCCTGCGCGATATCAAGGGGGTAGTTGGAGCTGCTAAGGAAAATGTCGTTAAAGTAATTATCGAGACGTGTTTCTTGACAAAGGAGGAGAAAATCAAAGCCTGCCAGCTAGCGAAGGCTGCAGGCGCACATTTTGTCAAAACTTCGACTGGGTTCGGTCCTAGAGGGGCAACAATCGAAGATGTTCAGTTAATGAGAAAAGTCGTAGGTCCGAAAATGGGTGTCAAAGCTGCAGGAGGCATCCGCACATATGATGAAGCGATCCAAATGATTCGGGCTGGAGCAAATAGACTGGGTGCAAGTGCAGGTGTTACTATTATAGAAGGATGCCCGATTGAGTGATAAACCATACGTTACTCCAATCTACATACACATCTTCTTATCGAAGAAAGACTTGTAATGTCACTTTTAGAAAGAAAGCCCAGAGAGAAATCCATTGTACTAATAACCTTCGATTTGAGTGTTGAATTATCTCTCCCTATCAAATTAATCTAGCAGTAAAAAGTTAAGCATATAGTCTTAATTAATCTAAAAATTGATATCCTATTATTTTCTCGTTTTTCGTTTTGAGGGGGGTTTTTTTGAAGCGACCTTAACCTCCTCCTCTGCTTCTTCTGGCAATCCAATCTTGTCATTGTCAGATTTGACAGGTTTTTTATGTTCTGGCACTTCTTTGTCAATTGAAGGCATTACTTTTGGTACTGGGGGGACGGGTATTTGGAGTTCTGGTGGTTCATCCACAACTTCCAACTTTTCAGTGGGCACTTCTTCTGTGATTTCTGTTTTAGTTGATGGGGGAAGGGCGTGTACCTCTTCCCTTGAGGACGATCTCTCCTTAATTTTTGCTTCAGCTTCGGCTTTGGCTTTGCCTTTAGCTTCTTCTTCCGCAATTTTTTCTGCTATTTTGTTTAAGATCTTTTTAAACCATTCAAGACCCTGACTATCCTTGGAACGTTTCAAATCTTCGCCTAAAATCTTCAATTCTCCGAGTAGACGTCGATCTAACATATCTAGCTCTTCGGAGAGGGAATACAGGCTTTCAAATTTCTTAACAGCTTGGCGTAACTGTCCACTTTGTCGGAATCGATCTACTGCGATAAGAAGGAACTTTCGAGATTCTTGCGGGTTATCTTCCTTTTGTACCATTTGTACAATTTTATCACAAGTTTGTTCTGCTTTATAAAAGTCCTTTAATCCTATCTGTTTGTTAAAGAGGGAATGATAGATCTTTAGTAGTTGATTATGGTCGGCTCCAGCCATTTCGTATAGAATAATGGCTCTATTAAGGTATCGGATGCTCCCTTGAAAATCTCCGGCCTCTTCCAAGACATCAGCTAGGGTTTCAAGGGTTTCGGCGGCACTCAGGTTATCTCCAGCCTTCGATTGATAATTACTTGCTTCATTGGAATATTCCTTAGCTAGATCGAGGTCTCCTTCGTTTCTTGCCTTCACTGCAAAGTCTAAACACAATGCTGCCGCTGCAAGAAGGCTAAGTGAGTCCCCTTTGACTTCATAAGCAGTTCGAACCTCATCAGTGTACTTTCGGGCTAGTTTTAATTCAAATCCTTTAGCGAGTAGTTGGGCTGTGAACTTCGAGCAAAACTCACCAACAAGTTCCAATTCATTTTTGAGCTTTTTTATAGTTATATCGGCTAGTTTTGATGTTACAGACCAATCTTTGGCGATTAAAAATGTTTCTGTGTATTTAAGTGCTATATCTTTTACTTTTACAGGATCCTTTGAGCTCAGAATGGTAATAGCCGAAGTTAGAAATTCCACAGCCTTGTCAAACAGTCCATACTTAAGAACCTCGTCGGTTTGGTTCAGAGCGACATTCAAAGCAGTTTCAGTTAGGTCACTAGCAATATAGTACTGGATAGTTAAGGTCGCATATTTGTTTGCTAGGACGATTTCTTCAAGACGGATCATTTCTGATAGAAACCAATTACTCCAATCTGCAGCTTCTTTTTTGGAGTAAGATCTCTCTACTACTGTCAAGATCCAATCCATTAGTTTTTCTGAAGGTTGAATTCCCTCAGGATTCTTTTGCAGTTCAGTTATCAAATTGAAAAGCCGTTCCACAGCCACTTGGACGCCTGGTTTTTGATAATAAAGGTTAGCTGCCTGTTGAGCATAATACGTAGCTAAATCAAATTGCTTCAATTCTGTCAATTTTATAGCAAAGTAATTTGACAAATCTCCTGCTCTCTCAACATGTCCCTCTTGGTAGACAAGTTGAAGAATAACAGTTGTTAGTTGAGCCGCGGTCTCAGGAGACTCCTTAAGGAGACGATCTCGATATTTTAGGGCAACTTCAATGGAGGAGTCAAAGTCTTCCGCGTGTTTTGCAAATTTCTGAGAAATCATAACCCAATTAAGCACTTCTTCATACGCCTTAGTATTTATCAGAATCTTGTCTATCAAGGATCTAATGATTTGCACAGCTTCGATATAATCGGATCCCCGTTCAATAATCACGTTTAAAGCCGCGCGAGTACACTCAACGGCAGCACGTTCTTGATCTTTCCATCTGTCACGATATTTAAGCGCAACTTTAATCGCTTCTGAATCCCCAAATCCAGTATCAGTAAGCTGAACAAGTTTATGAACAAATTCAATAGCAGCTTCCAAATATTCCGGGAAAAGTTGGTCAGCGAAGTCAGATAGCAGCTTTGTTGCCTTTTTATAGTCTTTTGAAAACTCATAATTCTGTATAACAAGATTCACCAATTCTACAGCAGGTCTAATGTTCTTCTGGTTAATAAATTGTTGAGCGCGTTCTAGTCCTATAGGAATGAACTCGTCAGTAGCCATCGCCCGGCCATAATAGTCTCCAGAGAGCTTCAAATAGTCAAGGCCCATCTCGTTGGCCTTCTTTTCAAAGAGAGAGGTACTAAAATCCAACGAAATTGTTGCTGCCGTCTTGAAACTCCCTATGTCTGTTTTTTCAGCTAAAAATTCTAAGACGTTATCAACTAAACGCTTCGCACCCGGTAGGTCTTCGACTTCGATAAACTTTGAGTGATATCTTTTAAGGCTTTTAATTAACTGGATTGAGCGTTTCATGCGGTGAGCTGCTTGTACCACATAGTCTATAGCTTTTGTTCTAGTTTCTTTACTTTTTATATCGAAAAGAGCGTCTGCTGCGTTTAGTGAAATTGTAACGTATCGCTCAAGATCGTTTATGTGTTCACAAATTTCTAAAGACTGATCCACGTATTTCAAAGCATCTTCATAAGAAATCTCATTCATCATATTCTTAAAAAGCCATAAAAGCACTTCTAGGCTGGCATCGTTCTGATTCATTTGCTGATAATAGAGTACTGCTTTTTCAGCATAGGTGCGGTATTCTCGTTTAACCCCAACAGTGTCCCGGTCTTCTTTAGAGGACTGCTCCACTAAGCCTTTGATAGTTTGCACAACTTCGCCCAAGAGATCTACTAAGGCAATGTATTGTTTCTTTTCTTCAAGAATTTTAACACATTCATCCAGCAGTAGCAAAGCCTCTTCTTCGGTCCCGGTTTCAAGAAGCTTTTTCCCAAAGTCGGCGGTGATCTCAATTAACCTTTCAATCAATCCAAGCTTTTCATAATGTTTAGCTATCTTTTTTACGTATTCAGCAGCCGCAAGCGCCTCATCGTTCTTAATTAACCAGTTTGCAAGTTCATATTGCAAATCAATAGCCCGATCCTGCATTCCATGGGCATTAAGGAAAGCCGAACAAGCATTAATATATTGTTGAGTGCTTTTTCCACTGCCTTGGATGTTGAAAAGGACTTCCAAATTCTCATCCACGACATCGAGGGCTTCTTCTACCCCCTCCACTCCCTTCAATTCAAGGTACTTGACAATTCGGAGAGAGAACTCTTTGACACCAACAGCATTGTTCATTTCTGTAAACGTTTTGAGCAGAGCTTCTGCAAGGGCTCTTGCTTCATCATATTCTCCGACTTCCTCGTGTTCCTCTATAACCTTCGTGAAATGTAGAACTGCTTGGGAAAGGATCGCATCATCCGTCCCTCGTTCCTCTAACTTATTTATATCTTTTAAAACCTTTTCTGATGCATCATAAACGGCAGATAATGAAATAGATGGAATCCCTTGGTTGATGACTTTAGCCATGGAGTCGACATCGAAGGACGGGAGTGGGAGCAACCCAGTAAGAGATTCTTTACTTGCAGATTCGAATGTGATCCACCATTCGTCAGAGTCTCCTTTTCGGTAGATTTGTGCTCGACTTCCTTGACTATATGGTACCTCAATCTCGCCAACAAGCACAGGTTTTGCATGATCCATAGCTGCTTTCATCTTTTGGATATACAAGGCAACATCTTCGGGTTTTCGAAGGCTAGCAAGATCAATCTCCGGAGCTTCCATTTCAGGTTCAAGAGCCTCAATTGGTTCAACTTCAGCAATCTCTTCTTTAATACTTATTACTCCCTCTTTTACTTCTTCAGAACTCGTATTTTCTGCAAGTACCGGCATAGATTCCTCAGGTTGTAGTAATACTTCGAGTATTTTTTCAGAGAGTGCATAAATTGCACTTATTGAGGAGATTCCAAGCCCACTTTCTGAAATGATCTGAACTATTTCTTCTTCGTTGATTTGTTTCACTTGTGATTCAGAGAATTGGTCAACTACCTCCTTTGTTCGTTTATCAATAGTAACAAAGGTGATTATCCAATTATCACTTTCATCACGGTAAATTCGGATCTGATTTCTTCCGGTGTAGTCAGCTTCAATTTCTTTTACTAGAATTCGGGATTTTGTACCCATTTTGTTGCCCTCGAGTTGAAATATCACGATCCACGCACTTTGTCCCTACTATACGTTCTACTAGTTATCATAATTGAATTCGCTTTATGATTTTTGTACCTTTTTTCTTTTGGGCTATAATATTTACACGCCTTAAACTCAATAAATAGATTTCTTAAAGCATAAAATGAATTTCAACGTCAAGCAGTAAAACCGCAATTGCGTACTCCTAATAAGGGAGCTGATCATGACCATAGTAGATGATCTTTCTTGAGCGACAAAGGTGATGTGGCAAAATTGATTTATAGAGCTCCATTCCTCCGGATTTGTACTTATCTTATATCTCAAGTTTACTGTAAGAAAATCAAAAATAAAAATAGTGATACTACTAATTAATTAGAATCCCCGAAAACATACATTGCTTTTGATCTATCTTCATGTCGGATTCACATGCAGATGCAGTCCGTTCAGAAATTGATACTGGAGCATTGCGAATGATAACCATTGGAATCCGCTCCGCAGTTTCACCCATTAATACAAATGCGGCAGTAGCTAAGCTGTCTGCCACTGCCCGGCGGGTTACTCGCATTTCCCTCCCAAAAAGGTCATGCTTTCCTCGTTCGTCTACAACAACATCTTGAAGCCCAGATGCAGCCAGTGCAAAACTTGTAGTTCCCATTCTCAGGGGACGAGTATGGCTATCTGAAATTATTACTCCTACTCTTACCCCAAATCTTTTCAAAATCTCTTTTCGAATATGATCCGCCGTACCATTTGGATCCGCTGGGTGGAGAACCGCAAAACCCGGTGGTGCATTGCTCGCATCCACTCCAGCGTTGGCTTGAAGAATTCCATTGTGAAGCGTTAACAATGCTCCATGAACCCATCCATAGATCTTTTCCGACTCAGCTAAAACCAACTCCACAAACTCTGGGGGAAGTCCCGTCCTTTCAGCATACCATAGGGCTTTCTGGGATACAGTGACTTCTGTTAATCTATAAAAGCGGTTTTCAACAGTTGAGATTACTTTCGATGCGATTACAAGTATGTCTCCATTCTCTATAGTAATGTTTTGTTTCCCGAGCGATGTCATCAGGACATCAATAATGTTATCTAGAGGTTTGATTAACCTTGTTTGAATTGCAAGAAGGGTGTACTTCAAGTATTAGCCTCCTTTCCATCCATATTAATTTTTAAACTTGAAATTCTTTAAACCATCGTAAAACTGATAGGATTTTTAATAGGAAATCAGGCATAAAAACGGCAGATGGGAATTTTACATTAGATAATCAGCATCCTTGAGTAGTTTTAAGAGATAATTCTGGAGTTAAGATTCTAAAACTCATCATCGGTACACGTATGAAGTCGCTGTCATATAACTAGTGAAAACCTCTTTACCAGTCCTTGTTAAAGGACATTGTAAATTATACATACTTTTAATCCATCCCAAAGGCAAATTTGCGGTGTGTGAGATGTTTTCATAGAACTTGCTAGGAAAAGACCTCAATATACTTGTAAGCGTCTTCAAGTATTCCAAATCCGTAGTGCACGCGTTTGAAGTTTTCACGAAACTCAGCAACCTCTTCTCTAACCAAATCAGGGGATTTTCCGTCAAAAATAAGCTCTTTAAAGAACTCAGCAATGGCTTCCATCTCAGATTTACCCATGCCTAGTCTAGTAACCTCCTGCGTACCAAGGCGAATCCCACCCGGGTTTTGATAGTGTCGCCCTTCTCGGATGTCCCACGGGAGCAAATTCCGATTCAGGATAATATTCGCGCTTTCAAGTAATCGTTCTATGTCACCACCGAGACCTACTTTGTCCTTGAGTTTGACGACGCTGATCAGAAGGGTATGGGATTCTGTAAATCCTTGACTCTCAGCAATCACATCAAATCCTCGCTCGTATAATGCTTGTCCGAATGCCTTCGCATTTTCAATAATCTTTCCCTGATACTCTTTCCCCCATTTTAGCATCTCCGCCGCGGTAATGGCTACTGCCGCAACGTTGTGAAGGTGATGGTTACTTGTTGCAGCAGGAAACGCACCGCTTTTGATAAGTTGGGAGTGTTCTTCAAGATTTGATCCGTCCGGGAGGATAACAGCACCTTTCTGGGGACCTGGGAAAGTTTTATGGGTGCTCATGGTCATTACATCCGTTCCCTCTCTTAAAGGATCCTGAAAATAGCCCGCACCGATTAACCCTGCCACATGGGCAGCATCATAGGCAATAGTCCCCCCGACTTCATGTACTACCGGTGTTAGCTCCTTAACAGGATGAGGGAACAAAAAGACAGACCCACCAAACATGACAAGTTTCGGTTTCAGTTCTTTGATCTTTTTCTTGGATGCCTCAACATCGAGATTCATTGAATCATAGTCGAAAGGCATGTATTCCACGTTTAGACGGGAAACAGCACCCGCACTACCCCATATTTTTGCCCCCGACTTCGCAAAAAGGGGTCCATGGGAGATATGTCCCCCACTGGGGATGGACATCGGCATAAACAGATCACCTGCCTCCGCAAACGTAGAATAGACCACAAGGTTTGCAACTACTCCAGAAGTCGGACGCATATCAACAAATCCGGCCTTGAAATATTCTTTCATTAGCTCTATGCACATAAGCTCAACTTTATCGATATAGCGACATCCTGCATATACTCGCTCCCCCGGCCAACCTTCGGCATAGCGATGTCCAAAATCACACATTTGCGCTTCGCGAACGGCGGGACTACACACGTTTTCGGAGGCAATGAGCGGAATTGCTTTTTGGAACCATGCATGATGTTGTTTCATCCAGCTCCGAATTTTCTTAAAACTCTCATCTGGGTTCATTTCTTTAAGCAACCTCCATATATGCGAGTATCGGGCTGAACTCCTACGTGACTAGAGTTTAGCGGCTCTTGCAAGGCAGCTCTCTTGGGCTTTATCCTCTCGGATGAGTTCGTAATATTCTGCTGCTTGATTAAAAAGTTCTTTTGCTTTTACAGGGTTTTTTGTGGCAAGATACAATTTTGCCGCTTGTTCGGATGATTTTGCTGCCATCCCGTAGTCCCACACTTTCATGAAATGTTCTATTGATTGCTCATATAGTTCTGCCGCCTTTGCCAAATTCTTCGATCGACCTGCCGCTTTTGCCGCCTCCACCTCTTGATAAGCTGCACGTTCCCAATCTTCCTCCGCCAAAAGCTCTTTTACACGATCTAGGATTACTTCAAGATCTTCTTCCGTCACAGAATTCACCCTTTTCCCTGTTCACGGGGAGAGGGTTTATTGCTTTAAAGATTTTTGTGTTTGTTCCCCGTTGGGAAGATAGTCTCATGTGGGGACTCAATTTATACATAACTCCTGGTATTTTACTCTATCACACTTGGAATTCTATTTATAGTTTTATATGAAGTAGGAAACTGTATCTACTCCAATAAAATTTAGAAAAGGCCACTTAAAATTTGACAAATAGTATCATGTAAAATAATAATTCAAAAAATTCTCTAATTTAAAATAAAAGCTAATCAAAAGCTTTTTTAACTGATTAATAACTAAAGGCGATGACAGTTCAAATTTAATAAGATTTAAAAGGAAGGATGCCTTCATATAAGTTGACGTGGGAGCCATTCTGTATAGAATTTTGTAAAGCTCTCACGTCCTCCCTCCCTTTGAAGGAAAACTAAGTTAAACCTTACTTTTCAAAATTTTTGAGAGAATCACACTTTATCCCTGCGCAAGGAGCCTGGGTTAGGGATAATTCAATAAAATTCTAAGTAGGACTGAAGTAGTTGAAGCTTGTTCCAGTATCTAAGAATGAGGATTCACAACATGAATATTTATGGGACGGAGGCAAATTGAAAGACTTGTTGTCTTTGTAGATCTCAAAAAACCCAAAAAACCCTTGATTCTAATGAAAAATAGGGAATACTCCTTCCTTGAATGTTTTAAGGAATTCTACAATTAACACCTTCAAAATGCCTTTATCCTAGAAACATAGAATCCTCGAGATTTTGCTTAACATTGAATGGGAAAAAACTTATACCCATTAATATGCCAACAACTTGATACTTGAAGTTACTTACAAGATAATGGATTCACAAACCATCCAAAACCCTCTACTAAGCTCATATTGGAAAAATGAAGATTCTCCAAGACCTGGATAGGTGCAGAATAGAATGACGGAGTTGCTGGTTGAAGATTTAGAAGAATCCATAGAACTTGAAAAGTTTAAAAAGAAACTGAAAGGGTTAACTCGAAAAGCTCTGTTTAATCTCAGTGAAACAATCCGAAAAGACATTGACAAGATGACACGCGATTTAGCAACTCGCAAGGAGAAACGAGAAAACTATAACCGTGAGGCAAAGGGATGGAAAGAGAAACGGGACGCTGCGATTGGTGTTTCTTCTGGTGAACTGCAAGAACTCAGAAATCAAGCAGAGGAGTACAAAAAGCTTCGAGACGCAATCAATGAACAGATCCAGATCCTCAAACAACAGCGAGAGCAGCTCACTGAAAAAATTAGACGAGAATGGACCAATGTGCGACAATTTAAAGACGATTTCAGGGAATTACAAGCAGAGATTGGACCGGTTCCTGATAAAATTCACGAAGAAATAGAACGTCTCGAATGGAAACAACAAACTACACCGAACCTCTCTCTTGAGGAGGAAAATGTTCTTATTTCGTACATAACTGAGCTGTATAGAAAAGTGGTATCCGCCTCCACATTAAATAAAGCCTATGAACAGTTACAAGAAGCTATCACCTACGCAAAAAATTCTATTGCTGAGCGAGAGAACATCCACGCACAGATCGTGGAACTTGCTGAGGAAAGTCAAAAATACCATGAACTCATGCTTCAAACTTATCAACAGATGGATGAATTTCGTGCTAAGGGAGTTGAGTTCCACGAAAAATATCTCACGGCTCGAAAGAATGCAGATGCGGTTCATAAAGAAGTGGTAATTCTCCTAGAACGTATTAAAACTGCTCGTCAAAAAGTAAACTTAGTCACTGAGGAGCGAGATCTTCGAACCCGTCAAAAAATCCTCGAGAAGACTTCACAAGAACGAGAAACCGCTGAAAAAAAGTTAGCTGCAGGGAGTCGCCTCACCCTCGATGAACTCCGAATGCTTCTTGACTCCAAGCCTAAGGAATAATTCATTGTGAGAGATTAAGGTCCGTTACATAGAAAGAGTACCCTTTTTATTATTACTACCTATTAAACACATGATTTGCCGAACTCCATTTTAATGGTCAATATCCCTTTGAAAAATCACAACAGCAAGTTTTGGGAATTGCCTAAATGTGCTTATCTATGAGTAGCATAATGCTTAGAGAGACTGCTCTATAGAATTTTCCAATCATCTCGAAGTAGTCCCTCACCTATTAAAAATGGCGATAAAAAAATGCTATCCATCGATTTTCATATCCATACCTATTATTCAGCTGATTCATTACTTTCCCCTCGAACTCTCCTGCAAGTTGCTCAGAAAAAAAACCTAGATGGTGTAGCTGTTACTGATCACGACACTACGAAAGGGGTCTATGTTCTTCGCAAGTTGGTACGAAAAGATAATCCCTTTCTAATAATTCCTGGTGTTGAAATCCAGACCTGTGAGGGTGAACTGCTTCTCCTTTTTGAGATTGATCTCCCACCATTGAAGGGTACCCCCTACCCACCAGTGGCTCACGTTCTGGATGCCGCAAAAGAAATCGATGCTGTCATTGCACTTCCTCACCCTTTCGATCGTTTCCGTAAGGGTATCCATCCGCGCCGGCTTTGGAAATGGATTGATGTGATCGAATCGTTTAATTCACGTGTGTTCCTTCCTTCTTACAATACAAAAGCCCGCACCTTTGCCCTCCAATATGGGATTCCCCAAATCGCTGGGAGCGATGCCCATTCTCCTTTCGAAGTCGGAGGCGCGCGAACGATGATGCAAGTAAACGGAGATGATTTAGAGGAAATTCGAAATTGTTTAATTCGTGGGAAAACGAAAATTGACGGACGATTAAGTAACCCCGTCTACAAAGTACTTGGATGGGTATGGAAAATTACAAGATAATGCGTAAGAAACCTTCCACTTTAAACCATGGAAACATATCGTTATAGCTTGTTTGGTATACCTCCAAGGTGGTCTTCATTTTGTGCTTCTTGAAATTTGGTGAGATACAATCTAATAGATCCGTTATCCGTATAATCTAGTGGTTCATGGTATTTGTATGCGCAGTTTTGAGTGGAGGCTTTGAAGGGAATCTTATCTTAGAGATTATCTAACGCTTCGTGAAAGTTATGGATAATGGTAGGTGAGAGCCAGAAACCTTCTTCAAGGATCTGTCTGAGGGATTCTTTAGTTTTTTTCTTGGGTAAATGTCCATCTCTTACACTTCTCAGCAACACATAGAGGACTCCCTTTGGCTCTCGGCTTAGGATCTTCCCTACATGGTATGCGTTTTCATCGTTAGTTAGGAAGATGGATATTCGTTTTTCCATAGCTAGTGCTATTGCTTCACGTTCTCCTTCACCTAGCTCGATGCCAAGCCTTGTCTCTACCCTTCCCACCTTATCTATGAATTGTTTGTGTGTCTTACAGACTCTTATCCCTCCCTCTTCGAGAGCCTTCTTGATTATCTGAGCGTCTTTATTTGGAATCACTATCTCCGAGTATAACTTCTTCAATAGGTGTAAGAGGACACACTTTCCCAACCATATTAGTGGGTCAGCGTCTGAGGATGCCGCCAACTAGCTTATCAACTGCTTGATCTCTTTACCAAATCTCTCTTCTCCGTATCTGATTGGAATAGCTCTTCGTTTGAGTTCGATAGAGAGTTCTCTGTAACCTAAACCTGTTAGTTCAACTATTCTTCCAAACGAAATCTTACCCTTTAAATATAGTTCAATGGCTAAGCGTAGCTTAATCTCCTCTATGCCTATCCGTAATGCTTCCCTCATAACGTCGGATTTCTCCCTCTGAAGCCGCTTTGTAAGATCTTCAAGCGCCTCTATCATATCTCTTCAGATAGCCCGACGGTTGTAACCTTAAACGGCAAGATGTTCACCGGATTTCTAAACGAATATGATTATTAATAAACTTCACTCATCCCCCCAAGAGGCTTTAGCTGCTGACAACCGAAACTTTGCTCTTCGCTTTGTGAGGTGCGCCTTGAATGCTATTGCGTATTGGCAAGAAAAAGAGCCTTAACGGCGTGATAGGAAGATCTAGATAAAATTAAAGCGAAGAAACAGCCGAACAGCCACTTTAGGCTTTTCAAGTGTTGGGTAGTCAATTGCTAACATTTTTATAAGCATTTATCAGCAGTTATAGCCAAAGCTTGTGTCCTTTATGGAAACAAGTATCCTGCTCAACCGTCCTAGCGGGGCAATAACTCTATTTGGAGTGGATAAGTCGCTGTAACAAATGCGTATATTTGCTAACAGACGACTATTATGAAAAGAACGGTTCTACACCCTCTCCAGAAAATGGTACACTTTGATCTTTGCAGTAGGAAAATGTGGGTCTTCGGCTAGAAATTCTCGATTTTGCTTCAAAATTTGTTCAAGTGTGCGTGTGTCTTTCTTACTCATCACTTTGCGAATCTCAGTTAAAGTATTTATTAGTTGGTCGAGCATGCTGATAGAATAGGGGTTGAATATTTGGAGCTGTGTATAATGTTTTACATTCTCGATTGCTACAGCCTCTGCAAGTATAAGTTGCGCGCTAAAAGTCGTTGTGGCAAGTTGTAAGAAGGATGATATAGATTGATTGGAGTTTCGCAAAGTCATGGCAAATGCTATATTTAACAGATGAGCCAAGTTGAGTGTGTGTGAAAGACGCTCATCATGAGATTCTAAACGCATCTCAACAATTCTGGCGCCATTTCTAATAAAAATTTCTGTTATTTTTCTGATCTCGGGGTGAGAGTTTACCCCTTCTGTCACAGGCATTAAAACGAGAATCTTACCTTGAATTGTTGTTGCTGTTGGCCCAAAAAGAGGATGTATGCTTAGAACGTTCGTTGACTTTGCAGCTTTCTTGAGAGAGTTGAGTATTGGCGATTTTATACCAGCAATATCAATTAACGCCATATCTGGATGCAATAAAGGTAATAACTCGTCGATTACTTGTTTGATTGTCATTATGGGGATAGCAAGAATCAAAATGTGACACCCGCTCACAAGCTCCTTTGTTGTCTCAGCAATTTGTATGTTCAAGCGTTGTGCCATGGCTATTGCCTTTTCTAAATTAATATCATAGATTTTAACTTTCGCTTCATCTTTAAAGAAGTTAGCAAGCCATTGTCCCATTCCTCCTGCTCCGAGAATCGAGATCACAAGCTGAGTCATTTAAAAGCCTCCAATGAGAGTCTAGAGAAATTCCTCCGTAGATAGAGGTGTTCCGTTAACTTTTTATTTTGTATCTGTATTGGGTGGAGGGGACGATGTGAATATCACCAAATAAACCAGCTTGGTTGCTTTATACAGTCCAACATGGAAGTGACCAGAGCCCACCGTCTTGACGAAAGCTTTATAAGCGTACAATAATTTCGTCACTTCGAGGAGGAATACATATGAAGTACGCTTGTCTTTTATACCTAAATCCAATAGCGAGTTCTTTCTATATGTATTCCTATTGCTATAGCTATACCTATTAGGTATAGCAAAGCAAAACCAGTTATTTCGAACTTTTTCGTTTTTGAGGGTTTTGTTTGCTGAAATCAAGAGGAATGCGTATGCAGCATGTTGACTTTTTGGAGTTGAATCCCATGGCGGGTTTTTCCTATACGTATTCCTATCGCTATAGCTATACCTATAGGGTATAGCTAAAACAAGACCGTGTTTTACCCGATTAAATCATTTTGGGGGGTTTTGTTTTGCTAGAATTCAAGATGCCGACTAGAGAGTATATTGTTGTCAAATTTGGCGGCTCGTGCTTTGACAGCGGAACGGGTATCCGAGAGGCCGCAAGGATTGTCAAGAGCCTGAAAGAGAGGGACTTTGAGGTAGTTATTGTCGTATCTGCATTGCAAGGAACCACGGACGCGCTAATTCAGATCTCCGAGGAAGCGGTCAGTGGTTGTATAGACGAGACAAGAAGAGACGAAATTCTCTCGATGGGTGAGCGTACTTCCGCCGTTCTATTTGCAAATATTCTACAGATGAATGATATAAAATCTGAGGTGTTTTCACCAGACCAGGAAAGATTCCCGATACTTACCGATGATCAGTTTGGAAATGCAAATCCACTGATTAAAGAAACACGAGAAAAGGTGCAAGCAGTTCTTTTGCCTGTGTTAAAGAACGGGATGGTTCCCGTAGTATGTGGTTTTACTGGGAGAACAAGAGAGGGAAGGGTAACAACTCTTGGTCGTGGAGGGAGTGATACAACTGCAATAATTCTAGGAAATTGTCTAGGGGCAAAAGAAGTAATTTTAGTGAAAGATGTAAATGGTATTCTTTCTGCAGATCCAAAAAAAGTAGATTATCCGTCTTTTATTGAGGAAATAGATGTAAAGGAGCTCGGAATTCTTGCGAGTTCGGGGACGGAGGTTGTGTGCTTTAAAGCCTTGAATTACAAACCCTCCTGGATGGATGTTAGAATTGTAGGACTTACTGTAAACAATGTTTTTGAGAACGGAACCGTAATAAGAGGAGGATATGCCAGTTCTTTAGAAGTTGATTTGTTTAAAGCGCCAGTTATAATGGTTACCATTGTAGGGAGGAGTGCAGGTTCATCCAAAGCACTAGCAAGCTATGAACGGATTGTTAGAAACCGAAATGATGAAATCTTGGGTGAAATTGTAGACCCACGATCTTTACTCATCTATCTTTCTAGTACAGACAGTGAGAATTTGCTTCAAGAGTTTCACCATGTTCTTGATGAAGAAAAGTTTGGGCGCGCTTTGACTTCTTTCGATAACCTTGCAATGGTTGATATCCGAGGAAAAAAGTTAGAGACGATTCCAGGTTTGATTCAATCTGTTTCAGATCCCTTGTTCCAAACCGGAATCAATCTCTTTGGTCTTCTGACAGTGAATTCAACTATTCGGATTTTTGTGAGATGGGAGGACAGGCACAAAACAATTGAGCTTATTCAGAATGCTCTAGGAGTGGAAAATACTGAAGAAAAGCACCGTTGAACTGTTGGGTGCTACTGGAAGTGTAGGCCAACGAATTATCTCAATGATTGAGGATAACCCTTGGCTAACACTTGATCGGGTGTGCGCTTCGGAACGATCAGTTGGAAAACGATATGAAGAGGGTGTAAACTGGATTTTATCTACAGAAATTCCCGATAGAGTTGCAGAAATGTCCGTTGAAGCCCCAAATCCAAAAAATTCTGATGTAGACATAGTAATTTCGGCACTTCCCAGCGATATTGCCAGAAAAATAGAGCCAAGTTATGCAGAAGAAGGACTAGTCGTATCAAGTAACACGAGCGCTCTAAGAATGGAACCAGATGTGCCACTGGTGATTCCAGAGATTAACCCCTCCCATTTGGAGCTCATTGAGCGTCAAAAAGAGGAAAGGAAGTGGGGTGGGTTCATTGTGACAAATCCTAACTGTTCCACAATTGGACTGGCCCTTCCTTTGAAACCAATCCACGATCACTACCACCTGGTTTCTGTATTTGTCACAACTATGCAAGCAGTCTCTGGCGCGGGATTACCCGGCATTCCGAGTCTAAAGATCGCAGATAATATCATTCCCTACATTGAGAGCGAAGAAAAAAAAGTTCAGACAGAGACCCTAAAGATTCTGGGGTCCCTCGAAAATGGTGTCGTCGAACCAGCCCCCTTCGAGCTTTTTGCTTCGTGTAATCGAGTTCCAGTGACAGATGGACATCTGAAATCTGTTTTTGTGCTTCTTGAGGAAGATACAACCATTGAAGAGCTAACTAAGATGATAAGGAGCTTCAGAGGGATCCCACAACAAGTAGGTCTTCCAACAAGCCCGGAAGAGCCCATAATCGTACGATCAGAAATTGATCGCCCTCAAACCAGACTAGATAGAAATGCCGGTAGTCGCCCAGGAATGGCGGTGTCGGTTGGACGACTCAGAAGCAAGAACGGGAGAACATTTGGATTTTCCGTTTTAAGCCATAATACCATTCGAGGAGCCGCAGGAGCGGCTATCTTGAATGCAGAGCTACTAAAATACAAAAAATTGATTTAGGAGGTGTTCGCGTGCAAGGAAAACAAGTCCGATTGAGTCGGATATTGGATGGAGGGAAAGCCGTCATAATCCCAATGGATCATGGGGTCACATTGGGACCTGTTAAGGGGCTATCAAACTTCGAAGAAACGGTCAACAAGGTGGTGCAAGGAGGTGCTACGGCGGTTTTATTCCATAAAGGAATTATCCGAAATATGAAACAGCATCCAGGCCCTAGCTGCGGTTTAATCATGCATGTCTCTGCAAATACTAGGTTTGCATGCAGACCAGATTTCAAAGTCACCGTAGCATCCGTTAAACAAGCCGTCCGCCTCGGAGTTGATGCCGTCTCAACCCATACTAATGTAGGTGGAACTGAAGAAGAGCCTCAGATGCTCGAAATGCTAGGTGCAGTTGCAGACGCCTGTGAAGAGTTTCAGATCCCCCTCCTTGCGATGATGTATCCACGAGGGCCTAATGTCTCTAATGGCTTTGATCCCGAGGTGGTTGCACATGTGGCACGAGTGGGGGCGGAACTTGGCGCGGATATTGTTAAAACTAACTACACAGGAGATCCCGACAGTTTTAAGCGAGTCACAAAGGGTTGTCCAGTGCCAATCGTAATTGCCGGGGGGCCAAAGGCAGAAACGGAGCGAGAAGTGCTGGAGATGGTGAAAGGAGCAATGGAAGGAGGGGCAATCGGAGTATCCATTGGTAGAAATTGTTTCCAGCATGAAAACCCCACAACAATTACGCGAGCCATCTCAACAATCGTGAAGGAAGACGTTAGTGTCGAAGAGGCCTTGAACCTCCTATAGGAGGGGAAATGAAGTGAAGGATCTCATTTGTGTGGTCGAAGAACCATGGGAAACTTCTCAAGAGAATGTGAAACGGTGTTTAGAACTAGGTATAACTCGATTTATTGCCCCACCTGAGTTAGTATCAAAAATCAAGCCTCTTGGAAGGACAGAGGTAATCTCATCAAATAATAATGAGAGTGCTGATGGATTACTGCTTAGTTCACCTGACGAGTCTAAAATTCATGAATTCAAGGCGCAAGGATTTGATATCTCGGTCGAATTTGTGATTCAACGAAAATCAGATGAAGAGAGGGCCATAGCAGCAGCAACCGCTGGAGTAAATCGAGTTCTTGTCTCTACATCGGATTGGAAGATTATCCCGTTTGAAAATCTCATTGCAGAACTCCACGATAAAGGATGCCAATTATATGCAAAGGTTGAGACCGCAGAAGATGCAAAACTAGCCTTGCGTACCCTTGAAGTTGGGGTGGACGGTTTAGTTATTTCCTCGGAAGTAGATTGGTTGTCAGACATAGCGCAGGAGATTCGAGGAACCCAACAAGCAAAGTTTGACTTGACCCCCTCTGAAATTGTAGAAATTCGCTCCTTATCAAACGGAGAACGTGTTTGTGTCGATACATGTTCACTACTAGTGCTTGGGGAAGGAATGCTTGTGGGATCTCAATCAGATACCTTCTATTTGATTCATGGAGAAACCCTCAAGACAGAGTTTGCAGATCCACGCCCCTTCCGAATCAACGCCGGAGCAGTCCATGCCTATGCCCTAATGGCAGATGGCCGTACAAAATACCTTTCAGAACTCAGAAGTGGAGATGAAGTAGCAATTGTCAACAATTATGGAATGTCCAGAAGCGCTATTATTGGAAGAAGCAAAATCGAGACGCGGCCTCTTCTTTTAATTCGATCCCAAGCAGAAGAATCCCTTGCAAGTATTATCCTACAAAATGCAGAAACAATCATGCTGGTGTCAGAGGATGGGAAAGCCAAGTCTGTTGCTTGTTTAGAGGTAGGTGACAGAGTGTTAGTCCATCGAGCGAACGGGGGTAGACATTTTGGAAAAGCAATTCAAGAAACCATTGTTGAAAAATGATGGAATGTTTCCTCTCCTTCTTATTTTCTTTAGCGTCCCTATGCCTGTAAACCATCTCAAATAGTACGTACATTTGAAGAATAGGAATGCACCATGAATCCGAAAATCTGCGGTGTTATAACCGTTAACTCAGTTCAAGAAGCTTATTCTGTGATCATGACACCACAAACAAAGAATTGTGATTTAATTGAACTCAGACTTGACTATCTTGAAATATTGGAAATGAAAGAACTAGCTAAACTCTTGGAAGAACTTCAAATTCCCTCAATCTTAACTTTGCGATCACAACAAGAAGGAGGGAAATTCGTGAACTCCGAAGAACAGCGGCTACAGGATCTCAAGAAGCTAATACAACTGCAACCCGACTATGTAGACCTTGAAATGCACATAGAGGAAGAGCATTTGTGTAGTTTGATGACCAGTGCCAAAAGTAAGAAGGTCAAAACCATTTTGTCATCGCATTTTTTTGAGAACACACCCACGACCCAAGACCTGACCGAACGGTTGGAATTTGGAAAAGAGCAGGAGGCAGATGTCGTCAAGGTGATCACGTTTGCGAAACGAATAGGAGACAATGATACTGTTCTTGCCCTTAACAAAGTTGGACAAGACCTAGGGATCGACACAGTGGCCTTTTGTATGGGATCGCTTGGTCTCCCCTCCAGAATGCTCTGTGTCTACTGGGGGGCTGCATTCACATACGCTTCATTAAATGAGCAAAGCGCGTCGGGTCAGCTAAGTACATCAGTCTTGGGAAAATTCTATGCGCTTTTACAGGAAAGGTGTAAGACTTGGAAGTAACAGGAGCAACAGGGATTTGTTGTATAATTGGATCTCCCGTTCAACATAGCTTATCACCACCAATGCACAATTCAGCATTCAAGGAGTGCCAGTTAGATCTTATGTACATTGCTTTCGAAGTGAAACCGTCTCAACTTGGTGCTGCAGTTGCGGGCTTAAGAGCACTAAATGTGGTAGGCTTCAATGTCACAATTCCGCATAAGGAAGCTATTATCAGATATTTGGATGAACTTGAACCATCAGCGGGCGAAATGAGGGCAGTCAACACCGTCATACGACATAATGAAGCCTTAATTGGAGCAAATACGGATGGTGAAGGCGCGTTAAGGGCTCTAAGAGAACAAGGGATAGATCTCACAGGATGGAGGATCGTCATTTTGGGGGCGGGAGGAGCGGCCCGTGCACTCAGTTACGCTTTCTCGGAGCATTGTGACTCAATTATATTTCTTAACAGAACCCAAAAAATAGCAAACGCATTGAGCAGAGAACTCAAACAAAAAGGCATCAAGGCTACTTACCTCCCGTTAACTAGAGCAGGGATAGCCCAAAGTTTGGAACACGCAGACATGCTGGTAAATGCAACTTCGGTGGGAATGCGCCCCAGAACTGAAGAATCTTTGATTCCTCCTGACCTTTTACGACCGGAGTTGGTTATCTTCGATTTGGTCTACAACCCTTCTGATACAAAGTTGCTGAGGGATGCAAAAAAGATGGGGCTCACAACAATAGATGGAATACACATGTTGGTATACCAAGGAGCAATTGCATTTGAGAAGTGGACTGGGAAGAAAGCCCCGATAGAAATCATGAGGGACACTGTTATAAATAGGCTCAGGGGTGATTAAATGATTGGAAGGGCGGTATCACACGGAGCAGTCTCCATCGTTGCTGCCTTTGCTACCGGAACAGGGGGGGCGGTGGGTATCAATCTAAAAACTGAAGCCATTGTGAGACTTTCCAATGATCCCGGCACAATTATGACACAGATTCAGAATGCCCCAAACGAAAATGGAGATTTAATACGAATTTGCGTGTTGAAAGTCCTTGAGGCTTGTCATAAGAGCGACACACACGGCGCCTCTATCTGCACAAAATCTGAGATTCCAATCGCTCGAGGTCTTAAGAGCAGCAGTTCCGCCGCAAACGCTGCTGTCCTAGCAACTTACGCAGCTCTCCTAGAGAATCCTCTCATTGACGATCTTGTAGCAGTAAAAATAGGAGTAGACGCAGCTCTTGAGGCGGGAGTATCGATCACGGGTGCATTCGATGATGCCTGTGCCTGTTATTTCGGAGGAGCAGTAATAACAAACAACTACGAAAGGAAGATCTTGAAGACTCCACACATCAACCCTAGGCTCAAAGTGGTTTTACGAATTCCTTCCTCTACAATTAGTACTCGCGACTCAGGAGCGGAGGGTTTGCGTGAACTAAAAATATTTTTCGAGATGACAATACGAGAGGCCCTTAAAGGCTCAATTTTCAATGCAATGATGATGAATGGACTTCTTTGCGCCTCTTACTATGGAATGGACGCTTCGTTTTTGACAGATATGGTCCGAACTGGAGCCCTCACAGCAGGAGTTTCGGGAACTGGCCCTACCATGTTTGCTATAACAAAGGAGGAAAGAGCTGCACAAGTGGGCAACCAAGCAAAGGGCTATGGAGACGAGGTGAAAGTAGTAGATTTGAATTTTGAAAAAGCCCGCGCGTGGAGGTCTCCCAAGTGATAAAAGTTCATGAAACACCGAGATTGAGTGGAGAAATCCATGCACCACCTTCCAAGAGTTACACCCATCGAGCCATAATTATGGCATCACTTGCGAATGGAAAGTCAGAGATTATCAACCCTCTTATCTGTCGGGATACAAACGCGACTATCGCTGCATGCCAAGAATTCGGGGCAATAATTGACTACAAACGGGAAGAGAAACTCGAAATCATACGAGAAGGAGATTTGAAGACCCCACAAGACGTCATTAATGTCGAGAACTCTGGGACAACTATGCGAATCATGTCAGCCGTTGCAGCCCTTGCTCCAGGAACTACCATCCTCACTGGAGATCGATCCATACGAACAAGACCAATGGCTCCTTTGCTTGACGCGTTACGAGAGTTAGGAGTTTATTGTTGGAGCTCGAAAAACGATGGGCTGCCTCCTGTCATCATTAAAGGCGGAGGAATACGTGGGGGAGAAACTAGAATTCCGGGAGATCAGAGTTCTCAGTTTATTACTGCGCTTTTAATCGTGACTCCTTTCGCAGAAAAGGATGTAGAGATCACTCTGACAACCCCATTAGTTTCATCCCCCTATGTCCAAATAACCATGAAAATGCTCTTGGAAAGAGGGATTGAAGTTTATCAAACATCAACCGGATTTAGAGTACCGGGAAATCAAATATACTTGCCCAAGAACGAACTTATACCTGGAGATTACTCTTCAGCCAGTTTTATTATGGCAGCAGCGGCTCTTACAGAATCAGAAGTCAGAATAAGGAATTTGACCCTCAACGCAAGGCAAGGGGACGCTTTCATAATCCAAGCCTTGAGAACTATGGGTGCAGAGATTCAAGTAAATCCACAACGCAAAAAAATCATAATCAAGGGAGGGAACCCACTCATTGGAGCGACATTCGATTGTTCGAGCACCCCAGATCTACTACCTATCCTTGGCGTGCTCGGAGCCTTTGCCCAAGGAGAGACTAAATTAATTAACTGCCCTCATGCGCGACTGAAAGAAAGCGACAGAATCAATACTACCACAACCGAATTACGGCGGCTAGGAGTAACGGTTAAGGAAGAAAGTGATGGCATCACAATTCAAGGTGCACAATCAATTAGAGGGGGCAGAGTTAAAACCTATGGAGATCATCGAATTGCAATGGCATTTGCAGTAGCAGGACTAAGCAGTAAAACCCCGATAGTTATTGACCAACCTGAAGTTGTGAGCATGTCATATCCGAGATTTTTTGAGGATCTCAAAGAGCTTGGCGCCAAAATTGAATGTAGGGATTAAGATGTGGAGTAATAGCTTAGGCAAGCGGTTTGTTATAACAACTTTTGGGGAAAGTCATGGAGCAGTTATGGGGGCTGTCATCGATGGCTGTCCCGCAGGTCTTGAGCTAACTGAAGAAGATATTCAACCTGAATTGGACAGGAGACGTCCAGGACAATCAGAGATCACCACCCCCCGAAAGGAATCGGATCAAGTAAGAATTCTCTCTGGAACGCTGAATTCACGGACTACTGGTGCCCCTATCTGCGCCGAGGTACAGAATACAAATGTAGACTCTTCCTTCTATGAAAAAATAAAAGATAAACCTCGTCCCGGTCATGCAGATTACGTAACCAAAGTTAAGTATGGTGATTTTGCAGATCAGAGAGGAGGAGGACGATTTTCAGGGCGAATTACAATTGCATACGTCATTACGGGTGCTATTGCCAAAAAATTGTTGAAGGAGACACTGAATGTAGAAATATTTGCACACACCGTCCAGATTGGGACTAAAAAAGCAACAAAAATGAGTCTAAATCATATAAAAGAGAATAGAGAGAAAACACCCACCAGATGTGCGGATCTAGAAGCTTCCCGAGAAATGGTTGAACAAATTAAGAAGGCTGCAGGGGAAGGAGATAGCTGCGGGGGGATCATTGAATGTATAGCGGTAAACCTTCCCATTGGGTTGGGTGAACCAGTGTTAGATACCCTTGATGGGGACTTAGCTAAAGCTATGTTCGCAATTCCCGCAGTTAGGGCAATCGAGTTTGGTGCGGGGTTCAAAGCTGCCATTATGCATGGTTCTGAACATAACGATGAATTGTTCCTAGATAATAGTAGAATTGTATCGAAAACCAATTACTCTGGGGGAATAATCGGTGGGATAAGTACAGGTATGCCAATTGTGTTTAGAATAGCAATTAAACCAACATCCACAATTGGAAAGCCCCAAAGAACGGTGGATCTGAAGCAGATGAAACCGACAATAATTGATGACTTCGGCAGACATGATCCCTGTATTGTCCCACGAGCAGTTCCAATAGTGGAATCAATGACTGCTATAGTCTTAGCAGATCATGCCCTGCGAGCCGGAGTTATTCCTCCAGTTTTGGAGAGATGTACCAATGCAAGAGCTTGAGGAATATCGGCACCAGATAAGAGAGATTAATAAGGAGATACTTCGCTTGCTGCGGAAAAGATTAAACGTGGTAAAGAAAATTGGGATCCTAAAAAAACGAAAAGATATTCCCATTCGGAATATTGAAGTCGAGACCAGACAACTTCAAGAGTTAACGACATATGGAAAAGAGTTAGAGCTCGATCGTAAGTTCGTTGAGGACATTTTTAAAAGATGTTTCGCTTACGCAGTGGAAGTTCAGGAAAAAATGGAAATATAGGTCTTAGCCCGTTAAACAAGCAAACCATGTTCCACAGAAAGCCATTCATCACTTCTAGGTGATTACTAACTCAAACAACCGTACGTGGCAGCAAACCAAGCTCCAGCCGTCAAGGTAGGGGTAGTTACTGACATATTGTTCTTATTGTTATACCCAAATTTTACCGCCTGCTAAGGGCAATATTGATTATCTTCCCTCTTCTTTTTTTTTCAAAACCTCTTTTGAAACCGCATAGGAGCGAATGAGCGTTGCAATGATTCCTGCGATGAGTGAAAAGACTGTTTTTAACAAATGATCAATGAGTGCAACGGAAGCACCGTTCGTTGCGGCAAGAGGTGTAGTTCCCCCAATCGCAAAACCTATGGCTCCTTCATAGGCGCCAAAGGCTGGAACTGGCAATGCAATTATTAACAACCCAAAAAGTGTGGCGAGTTGGACGACAAGAAAGGAACCTCCTACAAGATCCTGTAGGCCAAGGTCATGAAGAATAACCCAAATCGAGGCCGCATAAAACACCCAAATCCCTAAAGATGGGATAAAAACTTTTCCAAAAGCTATTGAATCTCCTAAAAAACGTTCGGCTCCCCTTTGTGCGTCCTGTCTCACAACTTTGTCATTTTTAGAGGGTTTTAATTTCTCAAATGTTGCTAAAAAGCGATCAAGTAATTTATAACCATATTCACGGAAGAAAAAAATTGAAACAAAAAACAAAATAATGCTAACACAAAGAATTATGGCAAAAATCGCTATATTATACGCCGTTTCACTTTGAAATGTTCCAAATTTCATGAACAAAAGCAACGAACCCAGACTAACAAAAGCCGCGGTCACAAGGTCAATGAACTTCTCTAAGATGATGCTGACAGCTATACCTCCTAATGGACCTTCTTCACTTGTTACAATCAATCGCGTAATTTCTCCGGTTCGAGGAACCACTATATTTGTTAAACTCCCCATTTGTAGATATTGAATGGCCCGCCCAATTGAAATCTTGATCCATCCCGCTTTATCTAAAATAGTTGCGAACCTCCATGCGTGAAAGACAACTATGAGCACCCAAATGAGAAAAATTAGAATAACAGACACGGGTCGAATTTTTTTAGTGTACTCCATAAATTGTTGAAAATCTACTACGTAAAGGACTGCGATAAGACCGATGATATTCATCATCGAATAAATTAATATTCGTTTTTTGGAGTACTGGCGTTGCAAACTTGAAATCCCCAAGTTAGACTACTTTGAACGACTGAGATATCACATAAGATATCTTATGAATTTGTGTTATCTCTCTTGAAGGCAGATTTCTAGGCACCTCTTTAAGTAATCGTTTACGGCGTCATAATAATACGATCACGTGATATTTCATGAGTAAAATCCCCTTTAATCTGAAGGCATTTTTTGCGGAGTTGGCAGAATATCATGTCCTCTATCTTCACATGGATGCCGATGTTGAAGCGTCTATTCTCCTTTTCATGCAGGAATTAGGTTATCAAACTCCCTCCTTTTGATTTTAAGGTTCCTTAAATCGTTTCTATGACAGTTGGTGAATATGCCTTTTCATTCTTTCCTTTAAACAACAAACTGTGCTCGAGTAATCCTTAGACGATCTGTGGGCGACGATGAAAGAAATGGAGTGGAAAAAGCATACAGTACTGAAATTTAATCAGTAGGGCTCAATTCTCTTTGACAGATGGCAAATCATCGATTTCAGTGTGCTCCCTAAGGGTTATAAAGAGTAATTGTTCTGTTAAACGACCCACCGCTGTCATCTAATACCTCGAATTCATTATTCAATTAACCCGAAGAAAAAAAAGAGGGGGGTTGCCCCCCCTGAATGTCGTGGAGATGCATTGGGAGGCAAGACAACTCCGGTTAAATATGCCGCATTAATTTGTGCAGTACGCCGCTAAGTTTTTCGAAACGAGGTGAATAGCATTCGGAATTGGAAGCTCCACTTTATCATCCCGCTTACCTAGGTAGTAAATGCGTAAGTCGACTCCCACTATTTCATGGTTAATAGTTTTGAGGAGTCTGATTTGAATGAGATCCGTGTGGATCGAAGGGTATTCTTGATTTGTAAAGCTATCATTAAGTAAATCAGAGGCCATCTTAGTACCCAAGTAACAAATTAATTGTAGACATTTAAGTCCACAGAGAGATATTAAAAATCAAAAACTCTTAGAAACGGATATTACAGCAGATCACCTTTAAAACCTGCCTTGGATTTTTTTTCTTAGGATGAGGTTTGCGTATACCTGGAAACCAGCCGATTGACTCCCAATTAATCATTACACAGTGTTCAAAACAACTGATCAAAGGATCTACTACACCGGTTGAGTGCATCATAATTTTTTTCTCGCAAGAGCAAACTTAGGAAAAACATATGGTATGGAATGTGCGATCTAACACGTAATATCTTATTCGAATTCGTGATTTGGAGGAACCCAACTTGACAGAATTGTTGTATTTGTGGGACTCTTATGCAAAAGACTTCGAAGCAAAAGTTACCTTCAGTGAAGGTGTCGAGATTGAACTCGATCGAACTCTCTTCTACCCTGTTGGCGGGGGCCAACCCACCGATCAAGGTACTTTAGAACTTGGTAGGAACACATGGAACGTTCTAGAAGTCCGTAGAAGAGCTGGAAAAATCCTTCATAAACTTGATAAGGAAGCTCCTCCTTTGGATAGTCATATCACTGGCCATTTAGACTGGGACCGGCGATATTCTATCATGCGTTATCATACAGCACTCCATGTTCTTTCAAAAGTCATCTATGAACTCTATGGATCGGAAGTCTCGGGGAACCAGATTTACCCGAATAGGGCGCGAATGGATTTCACTTTAGACCACCTCTCAGCTGAACGGCTTCAGACCATCCTGGAAAATACACATCGGGTTATTGAGGAAGCTCGACCTATCAAAATTCTCTTTCTCCCCCGCGAGGAAGCCGCCAAAGTCCTTGATTTGAAGCGGACTCGTCTCGATCTAATCCCCAGATCTGTCACAGAAATTCGTATTATTGACATAGACAAATTTGATCGTGAGGCTTGTGGGGGCACACATGTTCAAAATACCTCTGAAATTGGTCGTCTTACTGTAACGAAGGCTTTAAGCAAAGGTAAACATAACAAACGGATAGAGTTCACTCTTTCGCTTCCGCCCCATACCAATCCAAATTAGTGATTAAAGCATAAAGCAAAGCATATGTAATTTTCTTTAGGAAGTTTTTGTTGTAACACCGCCTTAGGTTTCGATTACCAGAGAGGGAATGCCATAGCGTTCTCTCTTTCTAATCATCAGATTGCTCGGTTAACACCACTTTGGGATTATCTAAAGCCTTCCAAATGACTTTAAATCCCATTTTTCTTAACAGACTCCCGAGATCTTCAACCTTAATATCATGCGTTCGAATAGTTTCTTCAACCTGCGATAGCGAAGACCCCGTTTTTACAATCATTTGGTTAATAATAGTGCCCAGACTTTTTAGGGTACGCTCATGGAGTATTCCTGCTCCTTCGATAAATAACAAACCATTTTTTGCGAATCGCCTCAGGATGTGTTCGGTCTCCATTAGGTCTTCCAGTTCTCCATAATGATAGCAATTGAACAGTTTCATTGTCTCATTTAAAGTAATATTTTGCGAATCTTTCAGGCGTGTTATGATCTCAGTGATGATTATGTCAAGCTGCCTCAGAACTTGCGCCTTCCGTATCCTAAAATCGCTGAATCGCTTTTCCAACGTATCAAGAATGGCATGAATTGGAAATCTCTTAGAATAATAAATTACTGGAAAGCCTGTTGTTTTTTCGCTGAACTCTTTTCTGTGCTCGTCTTTAACCAATAAAATTAGGTTCTTCATCCCTTCTTTTTTAAGTTTGACTAGTTTTTGTAGCTTTTTCGCTTTATAGGATTCAGTCCAGAACCCAACAATCTCTAGAAAGATGCGTTGTCCGTTCCTATCTAGTGCAAAGTCGGGGATTAAAATAGTTGAACCTTGAATTACTAACTCCGGCTCAACCAAAAGCATCCAGCCTTTTCGGTCCCCCCGTGCCAAGTTAAACTCCGCTTCAAATCGTTTCTCAACATTACTATCATACTTCGTTATTGTTTCCTGGAAATATCGCTTCCGCTCTTCTGGAACCAAAATATTCTCAAAAAGTTTTTCGGATCCCCGAAACACGCGCTCTCGACCAAACAGAAACAGTTCAATTTCAAATTGAAACTTTTTGGTGGTTTTTTGGAGGAACGCTGCCAAGTTAAAAAAGACGGGCGCAATTAAGCGGCCATACTTCTCTTTCTTACCGACAACCTCTTCGGGTCCTGCTATTTCTATCCGAAGGGTGTTCCCTTCCTTAGTAACCTCACAAAGGATCCCACTCTTCTTACACAACCAAAAGAGCGTCTTTGCCACGCTTCCATTGAATTGCCCCTCAACCGATAGCATAGCCAGCGTCGAACATTGTAAAATCGACTCAAAAATATGAAAATTAAGGATAGGTAGTAACTTTTTCGAGGAATGGGGGACGTCTCTCACGCGTGTTAAGATTTTCTCTTCCTCAGTATCTAACCATAATACTTTCTCTAATGAATCCAATCTCACTCCTAGTTCTTTAGCCATTTCATTTAAGAAGTTTATGCGCTCCTCTTCGAGGACAAATCCATTTAGCTCCTTATTAACCTTTTTGGTCATAAGTAACCGAAGCTTATACGGGTCCACAATCCCCTTTGCTAAAAACCGTTCTGATTCTTCTTCCGGTAACACCTGGGTTAAAGGAAGGGTTGAAAAGGAGTAGTAATCCCTTAAGAGGACATGTTCCACTCCTCTTGCTAATCTTACTGAGGGAAACAATTTCAAAATGATCTCAGAGTTGTACTGCGCCTTGGGTTTCCCAATTAGCTTGTTTAAGTACGCGACAAACCTCTCTATGGCATCTGAATCCTCCTCCGAAAGAAAACGGGGAATCATTAATAGGCTATTTCTCTCCCACTTGGAGCGATATTCGATATTGGGTTTCCCAACACCCATTTTTTCTATATCCCTCTTCTTTGGCTTACGGTTTCTTCTATTGTGCGTTCCGAGATAATTTCGTAGAGGATCGCTTCTTTACCTGCTTTTGGACGTAGCAGCCGCCCTAGGCGTTGGATGGCTTGGCGGGCTTGGGCGCTTCCTGAGACTACGATCCCCACCGATGCTCCCGCAACATCCAGCCCTTCATCCAGCACTCGCCCGGTACAGAGTTTGGAAATCTCCCCATGCGTAAATTTTTGCAGGATCTCCTTTCGTTCCACAAGTTTCGTTCGGTGCGTAATCACTGGTATTAAGAATCTTCGCCCGATCTCTTCGGCAATGCGAGTGAATTCTGTAAAAATCAGAATTTGCGTGGTTTTATGTTGTGCTAATAACTCTCCAACCTTTTCAATTTTCCTTCGGGCATTAAACGCGATCTTTCGCGCCTCATGATGAGCTAAGAGGGCTTCTCGGGCTTTTGGGTCCCTTCCACTCCAGAAAACGAGCTTCTGCTCAAAGTCTTTTATAGACCGAAAACGAATGTTACGTGTTTTGAGATATTTTTGATAGATGTTCCGGGCCTTCTCATACCGTCTCTTCTCCTCAGCATCCAGAAAGACTGGTACTCGCTCGACTTTAAATGGAGCAATGAACCCTTTGTCCTCCAATTCTTGGGGTGTGATCCGTACAATTTCGGATCCAATTAAAAACGCCAAATCATGGTGTAATTCGTCCGCTCGTTCGGGCGTCGCTGTCAACCCTAGCCGAAAGGGGGCAATACTCCCATCGGCAATCAGTCGGTAAGACGCCGCGACCAAATGATGGCACTCATCTGCAATCAACAGCCCAAAGTGGTCCCGTAGCCGGCGGACATAGAGGTGAGCCGAGTCGTAAGTTATAATGGTGATGTCTCTAATCTCTTTCCTCCCACCACCAAATTGCCCTATTAGCTCCGTTGGTTGCTCGATCAGGAGGTGTTGCCGGAGAAATTGCTCCCACTGTTCTAAAAGATTGAGCGTCGGTACCAATATTAGGGTCTTCATCTGTGTCAAATTGATCGCCATGGCTCCAATAAAGGACTTCCCGGACGCCGTTGGCGCGACGATGACACCTCGATTGCCTGTCAAAAACCACTTCTGCAAGGCTTCTTGCTGATATGCCCTTGGTTCAAAATTTATCTGAACACTTCCTGACAGTGAAAAGTCCGTACTAAACCGAGTTTCAACTACTCTACCTTGCTTTTCGAGGAATTCTCGGACCTCCGGGAAGAGCCTTGGGGGAAGTCGAACGGCGTGTAGCCGCGTATCTAAAATCGCTTGTTCTTTCCATTTTGGGAGCAGAAGATTGAAGATTGTATCATCATAAACTACGAGGTCATCCCCACGAAAAGAAAAGGCAACTGTTGACACGCCATCGACTCCGTATCCAATCCTTATTTATTGAAAGACCCGTTGGGATGCTGCTATTCTTGTTCCATGAGAGTTCAATAATAATGCCAATTCAATAACATGTTCCAGATGATCCTTCGAATGTATAAGGGTTCCCTCTCGGGCACATTCCACGATCGGGATCTCTCTGCAAATATACACCAATATACTATCTTTATATCCCTGAATCAAATTTGCACGCTTGCCAATGATAAGACTAGCTTGATCGGAAAACTCAATTTCCAAAACAACTCAGGATCACATGGAAGTCAGGGGTTCCTCAATGAAGATATCTATTGGCCAAATGGAGATTGGCAACGATCTTGAAACAAATTTGGAAAACGCGCGCCGCTTAATCGAAATCGCTGCCACCAGGGGGTCGAGGCTTGTTTGCCTCCCGGAGTACTTTGCGCTTCCGCCTTTCACGGATATGGATCTCGCCACAATATATGAAGAAACGTACGATACAACGATAGCTATGCTACAAGAGGTATCACGCGTCAACAGGGTGTGCCTCATCGGGGGGTCGCTCATCCGAAAGCGGCATGACGGGTTATACTTTAACTCGTGCCCTGTTTACGATCAGGGCGTCCGCATTGCCCTACAAGACAAAATCCATATTACCACGCGAGAACGTGCATGGGGGCTATCCGGAGGCGAGAGATTGCAGGTGTTCGAGGTGGATGGGGTGAAGGTGGGCGTGACGATCTGCGCGGACATCCTTTTTCCCAAGACAATTGCCACCTTGCGGGACCAAAAGGCAAAGCTACTGGCGGTTCCCCTGACCTCTCCTGTGCGAGAGAACGATCAGACACGGAAGAATCGGGACTGTATCTTTATCGCTCGAGCCTTCGACAACAATGTGTATGTTATAAAAACAGGAAGTGTGGGGCGAACGGCATCAGGGGTAAAGGTGGCTGGGCGCTCTTTGATTGCTGCCCCACACGGAATTTTGATGAAAGCGAAATCAGAAACTGAAGAAGAGGTATTAACCGTGGATCTCGATATCGCGAAATTAAGAGCCATGGATCTGATCGCTGAACTGTTTGAGTAATAAGTTACACGAACATCATAACGAATACTTAATAAGAGCCCTATAAAATCCTTACCCCTCCTGACCTTCGATGTTGACAGCTTCCTCGCAGAAAATATGATATTTTTTAGGGAGTTTATCAGGCGTTCAGAAAATCATTATAATATCCTTGATCACTGGAAGATCCAAAGGGTTCGTAGGTAAAGTTGGGTTTGCCGCACATAAACAGGACAGGTCTTGCACACTCCGGGGGTAAAACACGAGAAACATAGCCAGACCTTCTAAATTTGAATTCCTTTGGGGTTACCACCCATGGAACAATTGCGAATCTTCAAAATAGTGGTGATTGGCGACTCTGCAGTCGGAAAGACAAGTCTCTCCATGCGGTACTCCGATAATAGCTTTCAATACGAGTATATCAAAACGATCGGGTCGAATTTCTTTGTGCGAGACCTCTACGTTGAGGAGTGGCGAACCAGGTTACTCATCTGGGATCTCGCGGGGGACGAACTCTTTGGGCGGGTTCGCCCCATCTTTTATCAGGGGTCGTTTGGGGCTCTGGTGGTTTTTGATATTACCCGCAGAAGCACCTTTGACCATTTAGAGGGCTGGTTAGAGGAGCTGAGGGCGAATATTGAGTGGGACGTTCCGATTATCCTTGCGGCGAATAAAGTTGATTGTGATAACTGGGAGTTAACTAAAGCCGAAATCAAAGCATACTCGCAAAAGAAAGCCTTCCCGTTCTATCTGACTTCCGCTAAGACCGACCAAAATGTTGCGGCCGCATTTAACCGACTCGCAACCGAAATCACGGGAGTTATGGTCAAGTTCGATTCGCCCGATTGACCTCCCTAAAGGGCACTTTATTCTAACCGTCAGCTTCTGTTGGGGAGGTTTGGGTCCCCCTCCCCTCGATACGATGGTGCCACAACGCCAACGGAGGCAGGCTTTACAGCCAACCCCTAATTTTCATGGCTTCCACCACACGTTCTACCGCGACCATGTAGGCGGCGATTCGATTGTTGACCCTATGCTTTTCCGCCATATCCACGACGGCATGGAACGCCTTGGTCATGATTTTATCTAAGCGTTCGTAGACTTCGTCAAGGGGCCAGTAGAACATGTAGGCATTTTGGATCTGCTCAAAATACGAAACCGTGACCCCCCCTGCGTTACACAAGAAGTCTGGGATCACAAACCGCTTATTCCTGAAGAGGATATCGTCCGCTTCTGGGGTGGTGGGGCCATTGGCCGCTTCCCCGATGATTTTTCCCTTGATGTTCCCCGCATTCTCTGCGGTAATCACGTTCTCTAGCGCTGCTGGAATCAGAATATCGACATCTAGCTCTAACAGCTCCGCATTCGAGATCTTTTCCGTCCCTGGCAGGCCCACCACGGTTCGCGTTTTCGCTTTGAAATCGACGGCTTCATGGGGGTCCAACCCGTCCGCGGTATGGACGCCGCCTTTTGAGTCGGAAACCGCCACAATCTTTGCCCCATACAGGTCCTTCATTAACGTCGCACAGAACGACCCCGCATTTCCATACCCCTGGATGGCTACTGTGGCGTCTTTGATCTCGATTCCGAGCCGCTTTGCGGCTTCCCTAATACAGTAGACGGTGCCGCGCGCGGTCGCGTCGCCCCTTCCTTCGGACCCGCCAATTGGGAGTGGTTTCCCAGTAATGATTCCGGGCGCTTTATGCCGGACTACGGTCTCGTATTCATCCATCATCCAGGCCATAATTTGGGGGTTCGTGTACACGTCGGGGGCGGGGACATCGACATCCGGCCCAATATACTCGGCAATCGCCCGAATATACGCCCGCGACAACCGCTCCAGCTCCCTTGGCGACATGGCCTTGGGATCGCAAATGATCCCCCCTTTCCCCCCGCCCAAGGGGATGCCCACACAGGCGGTCTTCCAGGTCATCCACGCGGCGAGTGCCTTGACGGTATCGGCGGTCTCTTTAGGGTGGTAGCGAATACCGCCTTTACAAGGACCTCGCGCGCTATTGTATTGTGCCCGGAACCCGGTAAAGCTCTTCCTTGTTCCATCATCCATTGGAATCGTCAAACGAACGGATAGGAACCTCTGGGGTTCGCACAATGCGTCATAGACTTCGGCTCCAAAACCCAGCTTATCACAGGCCGCTTTCAGCTGTTGCTGAGCAATTTTAAAGGGATTCAATTCTTCTGCCATTTTCCTCATCGTCCCAAGTTTTGAACCTCATATATGCTCTATGAGTGCTGATATTTCAAAACTTTATAATATATACCGAGGGGGGCTGGACATATATTCCCTTATATGCTTTTCTTGGTCGGCATATCACCGTTCAAGACCCTCTAAGGTCTTAGTGTATTCTTCAAAACAAATTATCCCCGCTCCAGGTCCACTGAGAACCCGATACCTGCATTTCAGGACATAAGTCGGCTTTTCACCTTAATTGAACATTAAAAC
>JBHIFL010000005.1:0-76571 GCA_046761065.1 Candidatus Heimdallarchaeota archaeon | reverse complement strand
TTCAAGTGGTCCACCATAATAAGGGCTTAGAACAGCTTGGTTTTTCGTGGATCCTAATAAGGCTTTAATTACCGGTGCGATTTGGTTGTTAAGTGCCCTTTCAGGTAGTGTCTCGGTATTTTTCCCATTTAAAACGATTATTTTTTTGGATCCTAATCCTACTTCTTCAACCCATTGAAGATAGGACTTTTCTGGATGAGTTTTTAACAAAATAACATCTTCCGGTCTCGCAATTGCAATTGCTCGGTCATATTTTTGGATTCCATCAACTTTAGCAATAAGTTTTGTAAAACCAGGTAATGTGGTAATATCATGAAGAAATACTCTAGGAGCGCCCAACAATTCCACAAAAGATCCATTTTTCTTATAACTCTCTCCCATGATTATACCTCCGTTTAAAGGTTTTATATAAGGATTCTAATCGTATAATGTTTCGAGGGTCTTTTAAGAAATCATTGGCCAACTGTTCGAAAAACCAAGATGAAATGTCTTGAATGGTTTTACCTAATAATGTATCAAGTTTACCATCAATAAACTCAACAAACCTTGAATAAAAGTCAACTAATTTGAGCCCGCTTTGAGTATGACTTAACGCAGAAATATCCTCTCTTAAATGCGCGACGCGATGAATTAGGTAGACGTGGTAACCAAGGCTTTTTGCACGATTGTATTCTTCGTGAGGGAAAGTATCATTCCATAGTACTTTATGTGGGGCTTCTTCCATATACTCTATCCCATATTTCTCAGGGTTTTTATAGAATTCAGAACCGGGGAGGCATAGTAACTCGTGAAAATAAATTCCTTCGGGTTTCAGATTGAGAACAAAATCCATTGATTCTAAAAACTGCTCATAATTATCGCCAGGTAATCCAATTATAAGACTGAACCACAGGCGTACCTTAGGGTTGTTCTTTTTTATTAGATTGATATTTTTTCGATAAAGCTCTGCATCAAATCGTCTCCCTATTTTCTGCAATACCTGGGGAGCGGTAGACTGCACTCCAAAAGCAAATTCCTCGTTTTTGAGCTGGGTTATAAGCCCCATTAATTTCTCATCGGTCATATACTCCGGATTCAACTCAAAAGTTATGGGTTTTTTATCAAAATTATGCTCTATTAAAAAATTAAGTAACTTCCTAGCTCTTTTTTTCCTCAAGAAGGGGTTAGAATCAGTTATGTATACCGTAGCAACATTGGGATGTTTTAGCAAGTACTTAAATGCAGGCTTCAATTTTTCAAGGCTAAAATACCTCATCGTTCTTGTTCCCCAAGTACAATAGCGACAAGAGAAGGGACAGCCTCGTGAAGTCTCAATAGCCGCCCTTACAGGACTTGAGGAGGTATCCAAAAAGTTACGATAATCTTCACTTTCATAAGGCAACGCTAAAGCATCAAGGTCTTTCAAAACCGTTTCTGGATTAAAGATTATAGTACCATTTGCTCTATAAACTAAACCTGGAACCTTTCTTAAATTGGTAGAAGTAAGAAATGCTCTAAACGCGACTTCACCTTCTCCAACAAAAATAAAATCTATAAAATCATACTGTAACAGAAGCTTTGTAGCCATACCGCTAGCTTCTGGACCTCCTAAAACTATTATTGTATTAGAATTGCCTTTTTTTAATCGTTTAGCAATCTCTAGGATCTTTTTTATATTCCAGACATAGGTGGTAAAGCCATACAGCTCTTCTCCTCTTCCCACCAAATCGTTGTAGATTTCATCATTAGATGTGGGAATCTCAAACTGAGAAATGTGTATTGTGTATTCCTTAGCAATTCTTTCATCTTTAAGTGCAAAACACTTCAGACTAACAGGCGCCAGATTTAAATCCCTCCCAGGGAAGCTTATTGAAACCAATCTTATTGATTTCTTCATTTCTCATCACCTCTTGCCTTCTTCCAAGTATGTTTGCAAAAAGCGGGCTTTAAAAATCCAAGAGGGAAGCCCAAAAGCTAAATAATAATAATAGATGCGATTTTATCGTAGTAATTTATCCCAATTTGCATAAAAAAGAAATTATCAGATATATGCCTACGAAAACCGTACGAAGATACGTTTTGTATTAGATCTTTTAATCTCATGACGTATCACCCAAGAAAAACCAAAAAAGGTTAATTGCATTCACTTGATGCAATTAAATAATGGCAATAATACTAATTATAATAAGGAAAATGTCCCAAAACTCGTTTTTTATTGCCATGAACTTATGACAAAAGTGATTCATTTATAAATATATTGGTAGGTCTTACCTCACAAGTCAAGGTGCTAGGTCCGTCTGATATTCGACCAACTCATTCTTGAGCACAGGGTTCTCTGTAACTCCTTCTGATAACTCTTTGGCTTTTTCTTACAATTTGAGTTCAATGAAGAAAGGGTTCATGGTATAAACCATATGGTGGTTTACAGTTGCCTTGGGTTTTCCCTGTCATTGAATAGGATTTATTCAACGAGATCTTCAAGAACCTGCATCATGTTTTGTCGGTACGTCTGAAGGGCTTCTTTGCCTTTGTCGGTGAGACGCAGTAAGGTTCGTGGGATTTTGTCCACAAATTCTTTCTTGATCTCTATATACCCAGCGTTTTCGAGTTTGCTCATATGCGAGGAGAGATTTCCACGTGTCAGCCCGGTTTGACGCATGATGAAGAGAAAATCAGCGCTTTCGACAACAGACAAGGTTGCTAGAATCATGAGCCGGGCCGGAGCGTGGATAGTCCGGTCAATCTCGGCAATAGGCTGCAGATCTTTACGGTTGGGTTTAATGGGCATTAACTGCTTCCTCCATCTGGGGTTGTTCTACTGGGAACGGGTATTTACGCAAGAACAAGATCCCACCGATCAGGACAAGCACTGTTCCCATACTAAGAAAATACATGGCTATGCCAGTTGTCGCCGATTCAAAATAGATCAACGAAAAATTAAATTCACTGATGACTGAGAGTAGGGTAATATACATGATACCGCCCCGAACCAGATTTCCCTGTCAGATCAAGGAACAATCCTACTAATAATGTTCCACAAAAAGACGGAAACCATTTCAGCCAGAGATCAAAATTTCGTACATCCCTAAACAAAGTGAAGGCAAGAGCCATAATTGCCATTAGACCAATTATGATGAGCATGATCCCTCCTACGACTTTTTTTGGTTTTTCAAGCTCGAATTTCACATAACCTGTTCGTGGATAGGTAAATCGTCCCCGCAAAACTTCCCCAACACAGCTAAATAGCAAGATTGGTAGGTAAAATAAGGTCTTAAGAAATGGGAGAGTAAGAACAAGCCCTGCAACACAAAACATTCCACTCCCAATTAGAAAGTCGGCCAAACCATCCTGTTGCGCATCCCGGTAAGTCTTTTGCTCAAGTTCTTTCCAATTGCTGTTCTTTGCCATGATACATCCCATCATTATTTGATTTCAGTGTTATCGATCATTTCCTTTATAGACGACTCGTCAGTGGGTAGGGGATTTGTCCGTAGAAACCTGAGGAACAAGGCAAACCCTGTTATCATTAGGACACCCCCCATACTGAGAAAATACATTTCAATGCCAGTTCTCCACGATTCAAAGGTGAGTAGCGAGAAACTGAATCCATTAATTACTGAGAATATGGAATATCCATAATAGCGGGTATTTTTCGATTTAACAGCTAGTTTAAGGAACATTCCTACGTATACAATCCCTAGGAATGCCGGAATCCAATTTAGCCAACGCTCAACATTTCTCATCTCACCAATAAGAGTCAAAGCAATCGTTATAATTATAAGTAGTCCAAGCATGACCAGAAAGATCCCCCTCCAAACCAAATTCGACTGTACTTCAGGGAGTTTCACGTAACCAATTCGAGGATATGTGAATCGTCTCCTTAAAGCTCCAAGGGCTGGAGTAAAAAATAGCACGATTAGAGCAATAAATACTGGAGATAATTTTCCTGTTACCATCCCCGCGATATATACCATACCAAGTCCGCTTAATAACTCCATCAGGCCGTCTTGTTGCGTATCCCGGAAAACCCTTCGCTCAATTTTGTTCCAATCTTTATTTTTTGTCATTTCATTCATCTTTCTTTCAAATCCATTTGACATTTATATCGATTTGCAATTCAAACTAGTTTGAAATCCTATTGCTATTATATTTTTCGATAATTGCCCTCAGTTAGGTTGATAATCGCAGTAACCTCAACCCTCATCAATAATTCTTTAACCATCAAGAATTGATCGATTAAGATTGTGGAGAAAAATGAAAATTATCGTTTCAAAAGATAATGATCTATGGACTGGGATACTGCTAAACAAAGGAAAGCTTGCCTTCACGACCTATTTTTGTAAAAGTAAAGAGGATGCAGTTAATTATCTAGCCCAGAATGCAAAGGAAGAATATGAAATAGAAGAACGGGAACATCCCCTAATTGATACTATTAATGATATTGTTCATGGGACCTCTTTTAAGTTGCCAGAAATCGATTTTGACTTTAGTGGATACACTGAGAAAGAAATTATGGTTCTAAAAGCTCTGTTAAAAGTTCCTGCAGGAGAAGTTGTTTCTTATGGTGAACTCGCGAAAAGAGCAGGGATTCCTAAAGCCGCTCGGTTTGTAGGGAATGTGATGGCGAAAAACAGGTTTAGTCCTATAATCCCCTGCCATCGAGTTATCCTCTCTTCAGGTAAACTTGGACATTTTTCAGGTACAGAGGGTCCTAAACTAAAAAAGAGATTATTAGAGCAAGAACAGAAAAAAGTGTAAGCATAACACACCGACTAGGATAATGTTACCGTTTCATCAGCCATAGTGTAATTCGAACTTTCAGCATTCATACCAACAAGAAAATAGTGGAATGCATCGTTTCTTCGTTGAATAAAGCATATTTTTACTAAAATTAACGTTGGACCACCTATTGCGTAACCTAAGAGTTATAAATGACGCATAAAATTGTGTCTGGTGGTGAAAGCCATACCATATGCTAACAATCAGAAAGTCCGAATCCACTACAAAGTTGAAAGTAAAGGACCATCGCTGGTGTTGCTGTACGGGTCAAGTGGCAGCCTAGAACAGTGGTATGACTTAGGTTATGTAAATCTTCTGAAAAATGACTATCAACTTATCCTGCTAGACATCCGGGGAAACGGTGCTAGTGATAAGCCCCATGCCCCCGAAGCCTATAAGTTAAGCTTGTTAGTAGGTGATATCGTTGCTGTGCTGGATGATCTAAATGTCAGCATGGTCTATTTTCTTGGTTACTCGATGGGCGGGCGGATAGGCTTTGGTGTGGCGAAATACGCTCCAAAACGCTTTTATTCTTTCATTGTAGGTGGCGCACACCCGTATCAATTTGATCCGAATGAACATCAAGCTTTACTTCAGCTTTTCAAACAAGAGATGGAGGCCGTAATAGCTGCATTGGAGAAGATGAGTGGGCGGAAGATGCCGTCCGAGAGAAAGGAAAGATTAACAGGCAATGCCTCTGAGGCTTTAGCCGCTTTTTGGTCGACCAGCCACTGGCCTGACCTTGAGGATGTCCTCCCTACTATGACTATGCCATATCTGGTTTTTGTGGGTGAAGCTGATCCCCTTTACCTAGGTGTCAAGGAATGCGTCAAGAAGATGCCAAAGGTGACCTTTATCTCCTTTCCTGACCTTGCCCATTTTGATGTCCTTCCCCAAAGGCATATGATATTTCCGTACATCACCAAATTCTTGGCAAAGGTAAGTCAAACTTGATGCAAACTTACCCAAGAACCCCTGCAGAAGAGCATTCGTACAACACGGAGCGAGAAGCAAGAATTAGCTCAGAGTTGAAGATAGGAACTGAGGATCGCTCCCGTTTTAACTGGGATGTTAGAGAAGTCGGAAAAAATGAAAAAAACTAAAGTTTCCATAGTGAAGGGCGGAAAGACCCCAAACGAAGAAGCAATTAACTCAATGGTTAGAAGAGCCATTAAACTCCTTGGAAGGCTTCAATCTCTCGTATCCCTACAAGATGTGGTACTGATTAAGCCCAATCTGGTTGTCCCTCGGGAACCATGCTCAGGGGTGACAACTGATCCACTAATATGTAAGTCGCTTGCCGATATGGTTAGGGAAGTTGGGGGGGTCTCCATAATCGCAGAGTCCTCTGCGTTTGGCGAGGATACAGAAGAAGCCTTCGAAGTTGCTGGGTACAATCAATTGAGAAATCAGGGTTATGAAGTTATAGACCTGAAGAAGGCTGGAACTACAAAGGTAAATGTCCCCGTCCCTAAAGGGAAGGCGTTCAAGGAAATTTATCTACCTAAGATCATAATGGAAGCAGACCTAATAATTAGCGTACCAAAAATGAAGACCCATGATCAAACCTCAGTCACACTAGCTCTTAAAAACTTGAAGGGAGTAATTTCCGACGTCTATAAGAGAAAATTCCATACAACACTAGGAGTCTTTCAAGGGGTCGCAGATCTTTGCACGGTAGTTAGACCAGGACTCGCAGTGGTGGATGGCATTATAGGGCAAAAGGGCTTGGGACCCATCTATGGAACTCCCATAGAAAGAAATCTCATAATAGCTGGCACCGACCCCGTGGCAGTTGACACCATCACAAGCATTGTTATGGGCTTCCCTCCTGAGGAAAATGAGCTAATACAGAAAGCCGTCGAACATGAAATAGGAACAATGAATCTAGATGAAATAGAAGTGGTCGGTGAGAGGATCCAAGATGTTCAATTTAGATTTAAACGTGCAGAAGAAGCGGTTCAAGAGGTAATTAACTACCCTGAAGGGTTTAAATTGGTTTTTAGTGAAAAAGCATGTACAGGGTGTCGAAATACAATCTATAGTGTCTTATTTGACATGAATGCCGAAGGAACGTTAGACAAAGCAAGAGGTTTACAAGTCGTAGTTGGAACGACGAACAGCATTCCAATAATCGAAAAGGAAAGGTTGTTATTAGTGGGAAAATGCACTTCTAGATTCGAAAAATACGGCCGTTATGTTCCTGGATGTCCACCAAACAACAAAGATGTAAAAATCGAGATTCGAGGGCATATGACTGAATTTAACCAGAAGAAGTTTTCAAATAAGGAATGAATAATATGAGTTTGATAAACGTTGAGGACGTGAATTGGGAACCCCATCCATTCTTAGATATAGAAATCAAAACATTGGTCTCCAAGAAAAAAGATGGTGCCGATGTGACAATCCTGATTGCGAAATTACCCAAAGGACAGACCATTCCAGAACATGTGCACAAAGAATCTGATGATATCCTCTTTCCGCTCGAGGGGGAAGGGAAAATCGTTATCGAAGGAACAGGAGAGTTCCTCCTGACCCCAGGCGTCCTCGTCCGGGTGCCTAAAAACACGAAACATTACGTCTCTGCTGTGGAAGATTTGTTGTATTTCGATGTGTTTGCGCCTCCTATGCTTTAATAACAGGTACCGATTGAAAGATAAGAAGAACGGGCAATAAAAAAACAATGGGCCAAGTACGAATCACGGATCAAGGAATATCGCTATGTAAACAAGATTTCTGATTATTGAACCTCTTCAGAGTGGATATAGTTAAAGAAGGTTCGGAAAAAACTCAATTAGAATATAAAAGTGGAAATGGAGGCAAAAAACACAACTGTAGGGAAGACTCGTAATGAGAATGCAATCCCATATAGCTTTACTAATCTTACTTTTGACAATGACTGTTACTCCTTCCCGAAACGGGCATGAATTCACATCTTTTGAAAGGGAGGTAAGCTTGATAAACCACGGGAGATCTCCCAATCCGAATTTACATCCCATTTCCTCGAATCAAGAGCGCGTGGGAATCTCTCGGTATAGGATGGATGTTGAGTTGGATACGCTCAGGACGCATAGCTTGTCTTGCCATTACTCTCTTGAGTATACCAATACAGAAAATGTTCCCCTCACAGAACTCTTCTTTCATCTGTACCCCAATGCCTTTCAAGACGTGAGTGGGCTGTACCCCAATGCTTCTCAAGACGAGGGTGGGGCACTCATGATCAATTCGGTGACCGACAAAGAAGGGAACCTATTCATGACAGAACTCCTCAACCAGACCAATCTGCGCTTGGTTCTGGCAAAACCACTCCAACCCTGGGATTCTCTGGAAATACGAATGGAATTCGATGTTAAGATCCCTCATATTCCCAACCGATTCGGCTACTGGGAAAATGATAACATGACCACGCTTAACCTCGGGAATTGGTACCCGATAGTAGCGGTGTTTGAAGAAATTGGGTGGCATACAAAACCCTACGCGTATTCGGGGGAATCCTTCTATTCTGATATCGCGGATTATCAGGTTAACATTACAGTCCCCACGGGCGAAGTGGTCGCCGCCACTGGGGTTTTGATAAATAGAGTCCCTGGGGAGAATGGAACAACAACCTGGTGCTGGGAAGCTGAGCTTGTTCGTGATTTTGTATTCTCCGTCAGTCCAGACTTTCAAGTCAGGTCTAAACAAGCACAAGGTACTACGATCTCCTCTTATTATGTTGCTATTGATTCAGAAAGAGGGGAAAGAGCCCTTGAAATCGCTGAGACCAGTCTCAAACTGTTCAGCCAACTCTATGGCCCTTATCCTTATACCACGTTTTCGATCGTCGAGAATCCAACTCCCAATGGAGGAGGCATGGAGTATCCCACATTTGTACTAATGGGGTCCGGACTCTACCGGCGTGCCTCCGCTATAACTTTTGAAGCTGTATTAGTGCATGAGATCGCCCATCAATGGTTTCCATTTTTGATCGGAAGCAACTCTTTTGCAGAACCGTTTGCAGATGAAGCGTTCGCCACATTCTCCGAAAAACTATACTGGGAATTTGTCTATGGCCCAGAAGCAGAAGAAGCAGCGTGGCAGTACAGCCAAAATCACTATTTTTCCTTTCTAAAACGAACAGGAGTGGACGAAATAGTCTACCAGAACATGTCCTATTGGGATAGAAGTGCAGCTTACTCTCCTATTGTTTACTCGAAGGGAGCCCTGATTATAAGGATGTTACGGTTTGTCGTAGGCAATACCACATTTTTCAGGGCAATGCAAACCTACTATGAAAGATTCCTCCATACAAATGCCAAGATCCGGGATCTCATTACGGTTTTTGAAGAAGTATCTGGGACGGATCTAGATTGGTTCTTTATGGAGTGGCTATTCCGGAAGGGACTCCCAAAGTACGAACTGGAGAGCGCGGAGGTCGAACAAGTCGGGACGGAGTATGAACTCACTATCAGCGTTCACCAGCAAACATGCTGCAATGAAACCCACAGGTTTCAAATGCCAGTCCCTTTTCTAATCCAATATGAGCAGCACTTGGAAACAAGAACAGCTTGGGTGAATTTCACGAAGCAAGAGATCCGATTCACGACTGGAGATAAACCGGTTTTGGTTGAATTAGATCGACAAAAGGTGATATTACGCATAAACATTGACCAAACCCTCTCAAAAGAGGTGAAAGAGCCGAAACGCCTTCAAGAGATTTTACTGGGGCTTCCTACCGTCCTAATAGGAGCAGCCCTCATAGGACTAGGGAGCGTTTTATTACTGCGAAAATGGCGAAGAACAAACCCCAAAAGTCCTGGAGAATGATAAAGGCAGCTTCAAGAGTTCAGAATGAAATATTCGTGGCTGTTAGAGTAATTTACACTCTAAACAATTAAGACAAGCTTTTCTTCCGACCAAAACATTTATAAAACCGACCAGTTGGTCTTATTATTTAGTAGTGTAGACACTATTAGTTTTGACCAACAATTTAGGATGATGCTCAAAAAATGACGCCAAGGGTAACAGAAGAGCAATATTTTGACACGCATGAGAAAATTTTACGGGCGGCCGTGGTACTGTTTTCCCATAATGGGTACAATGGAACCTCTATGAATGATATTGTGAAAGAAAGTGGGGTTAGCAAAGGGGCTATTTACTCACACTTTGAAAATAAGGAAAGCTTGTACCTAGAACTACAGGAACAACAAACCGCCATTAATATAGACCAGCTGAAATCTCTTTTTGCTCCTGAGGATTCAGCCATGCAAAAGCTGGAGAAAGTTATTCAGATCCAATTCAACAACACATGTGCGGTGCCCGAAGAGAATTGCCGAATGGAAATGGAGTTTCTGGTAACTGCTTCTAGAATGGATAAACTAAGGGCGAAGATAAAGGACAATTTTGAAGTAGTACACCAGTTCGGGGTAGATATTATCAATGAAGGTGTCAAAAAAGGCGAGATCAGGCAGGATATCGACGTTGATAGCGTAGTTTCGATCTTTCTCGCTGCAATGAATGGGTTATCCTTTCTGTGGCTTGCAACAGGGGTCCCCTTCGATTTGGAGAAGGTCAAGAATACCTTCCTTACTATCCTCTTCAAAGGAATATTGACTGCTAGTAGAGATATAGACAGCTAACGAAATTTTGCAATCACATCTGGATAAATTTCATGGGAAAGAAGTTAAAAGCAAAGATATTCAATATCTATATCACCCTTCATACCTTACTAATTACAGAACCTTGTGAACTAAAGGAGTCGCCATGAACTGGTTTTTCAATATTTGGGCATTCGAATTGTTTTTTGAAGCGACTGATTGGAAGAACGCGAATTTAGATGCCAGATTGTAATCACTACGAGATCTCTCAAAGCCGAACGCTTGTAAGGGTGGTTGTTGAGTCCATTTTCAAGCTTTGTCAACAGCATAACCTTTTTATAATACCGACCAGTTGGTCTTATTATAATAAGGCTGACCGGTCGGTTTTATACGATACGGCCAGAAGGTGCAAAAAATTGATTGCAAAGGTATCAGAAGAGCCAAAACAAAAAAGTTGGTTCTATATAGCACGTGAATGGATTAGACCAACAAAAAAAGCAAACTATGAATCACATATAGTGAGTTTTTATCAGAAGATGGCGAAGAAATATGACAAGGGATTATCAAACAAAAAGATAATGCGAAAAAATGCTGTGAAAATGTCAAAGGTAAGACCATGGGAGCGAGTACTGGATGTTTGCACAGGAACAGGGGAAGCGGCAGCTTGGTTTGCAAGAGAAGGCACAAAAGTGACTGGTATAGATCTTTCCCCCCATATGCTTGCCATAGCCAAAGTAAAATACCCTGATATAACCTTTAAGGTCATGGATGCCAGTAAACTGGATTTCCCTGACAAATCCTTTGACGTTGTGAATATCCAATTGGGGTTGCACGATATGCCAGTTCCAATCATCCGCAAGACTCTTCGAGAGCTAAAAAGAGTCGCATATCGAGCTGTAATCATTGCAGAACCTCAAGTTCCAAAAAACCGCTTCTTTAAGGTGATATTTCGATATATAGCATTCACAGAGTTTTTTGAAGCAGCAGACTGGAAAGGATATACGAACTTGGACTTAGAAAAAGAAATTCAAAAGGCCGGGTTAAAGATCGAGGAGGTGAGATCCCTTGATCTAGGATTCCTACGAATTTACAAGAGTAGACCCAATTCATTAGATGTAGAAAATGCCTCCCAAGAGATTAGTCATGAACTCTCATTCTAATGGAGGTTGAGTTATGAACGAAATGACTGTTCCAAATAAACCACATTCGATGAGGAAATTTTCGATTATATTCACAGGACAAGCATTCTCGTTACTCGGCAGCCAACTGGTTCAATTTTCTCTTGCCTGGTGGCTAACCATGACCACAGGCAGGGCTTCGGTTCTGGCATTTTCTATGATAATGGCGTTACTCCCACAAATCCTCATTAGTCCAGTTGCAGGGACACTAGTTGATCGGTGGAACCGTAGGGTTGTAATGATCGCTGCCGATGGGTTTATCGCTCTGACGATCGTTCTACTGGCCGGACTCTATGCCGTAGGTGCAGTGCAGATGTGGCATATTTATGCAGTGATGTTCATTCGGTCTGTAGGTGCCGCCTTTCATTGGCCGGCAATGCAAGCGTCCATTTCACTATTAGTTCCAAAAGATCAATTATCCAGGATTCAAGGGTTAAATCAAGCACTATCAGGTATGATGGGAATTTTTGCTCCGCTATTAGGAGCTTTGTTACTTGAAATTCTGTCGATGCAAAGCATTCTGATGATCGATGTAGGAACAGCAGCACTAGCTATTGCCCCCCTGATTGTCATCTCAATCCCTCAACCAATGCAAACAGAAAGTAGCCAAGAAGGGAAATCATCAATGGTAGCAGACCTCCACGAAACATTTCGCTACCTTCGGAACTGGAAAGGAGGCCAATTTATAATCGTTGGAGCAATGCTTATCAATCTGCTATACATACCTGCGGTCTCATTGACTCCCCTGCTCGCCACTTACTTTGGAGGTGGCGCTCGTGAATTTGCTTGGCTTCAATCAGCAACTGGAATCGGGATGGTGCTAGGTGGGCTGTCTTTGGGGGTCTGGGGAGGCTTCCAACGACGCATTGTCACTGCAATGTTCGCACTCCTACTGGCAGGAGTTGGTGCCATTGTAGCTGGACTGACTCCAACATTCTTACTAGCAGTCATTGGACTGTTACTCGCAGGAACTATGCTACCAATTACCAATGGTTCACTATTCGCCATTTTGCAGGCTATAGTTCCACCAGAGATGCAAGGACGCTTTTTTACCATGGTGGCGAGTAGTAGTGCAGCAATGACGCCAATAGGGTTGGCTATGGCGGGACCTATAGCAGATGTCTTAGGTGTTCAATTTTGGTTCTTAATTGGTGGATTGGCTATGGCGATAATCAGTGTGATCGCCTTTTTCAGTCCATCTATCATGCAAATCGAAGAAATTAATCTCAATGTGATGTAGCAAGGATGATGTAAAATAATTGACTCCAAAAATTTCAGAAATATTTAACAAGTGGCAAAGACCGATACTAACCTTAGTGCTCCCTTATTTCCAACCTACAACCAGTATCATTACCTTGACAAACCGCAGGGTCATTTCCTAGTGTTTTTGGATTATAAATGTAGTGAACATCGAATCAAACCCTGGATTTTACTGTGTCTATCTAATATAATTAATCCTGTGTAGTGCTAAAATTTGAAGCGTATCCATTTTCGCTTCCATATGAGAATTAGCCCGGTTAGAACAACAAGAACCAGCAAGGGAGCCCACTTTAGAATGGTCCTCGTGTAGGGCAGTTCAAGGGGTGGGAGTGTTTCATTCCAGCTATGAGGTTCCAAAGGAGCCAAATCCCAACTGATTTGAAAGAAGTTCCCTGTTTTGAGCCAGTTTTTGTAGAGCACATAATATTCGTATGCTTTAGTCTGGGCAACGGTGTCTGACAGAATGGGTTCCCCAACAAAAGACCAAATCGGAGTCGTCCACCATGTTGAGTTTCCGGGAGTTATTCTTATGAATTGGCCTGCTTCGCCAAGGTGCCATTTCCCGGAGTCTGCCCAATAGAGGTTTGCTTCCCCTCCATGGATCACAAAAGAATCGTAGGGCATCGCAACCCAAATACTCCCGTGAGAGCCGTAATAAAAGCCCCAATGGCTTGGAGGGTTAAGACAAGATGTAAACCCGTCATTGAGGGGGTTTCCATCGATGATTCCCCGCTTCCCCGTTTCATCCATAAATTTTATTTCTTCCACTTCGGAGAACGAAGCGGTGGTGATCTCTTCGATATAGCTTACGGGACCAATTTTGTTAGTAGCAGGGATCGGGCCATTGAAGCTGCCCATCAAATAAGCCGCACTCCAATTCTCAACTTCAAGCTCCACAGTGGGTAATCCCAGGATCGTGTAGCTGTAATAGTGTCTGGAAAAATAGATTGCACGAACCGGCCCATCAATGCACGCCACCCCATCTGCAGAGTTTTGTTGGGTTCGAGATCCACCATAGCCTATGTTATCTACAATATCATCGAAATACGTATCGTTCCAATGCCCTTCCCGAACATGAGCTCGTATAGCCCCAATTTCCCTCGGGAGATCCACGTACACTTCGGTATACTTTTTCACGCCTTCTTCTATCAAATCTACCCCCTTATTTTCGCTCGAAAAAGCAAGCTGTAAGCGGTCTTGGAGACCCGGGTTCTTATCCTGCAAACTACTGAGGAACAAATCGGTTTCAATCGTGTACCAGTCATTCGACTTTCCAGACCACGTGGTGTAATCATAATAGGTTGGATCTTCCTGCCACCGCCCGTGATCTTGGGTGTCATAGTAGATGTACATCCATGCGGTCCCATTCCCTGTCTCGGAGGGTTCATGAATCTCGATTTCCATCCGGTTCGAATATGCGGGGTTCCACCAGTTCCCCTCAGAAACTCTGTCTCCTTGGCGCGCATAGAAGACGAGTTCATCATCTTTCCCCAATTGGTTTGTTTGATCGGATGTATCCTCCGTCCGGTGGGGATGTCCCGGTTCTGTAGCCACGAAACCTCCTTGTTTAAATAGGTCGCTTTGGTTGGGATCCCGTTCGTCTATTTGGAATGATTCTAGATGCCATCCCTCTTTATAGAATGCAACACGAATGTTATTGTCCCATAATCCCTCCAACTGGGGGACATTGGAACCACGGAGTATAACAGGAAAATATTCGTGTAGAAGGGTTCCATCTTGTAATACTGGTGGGGTTTGAAGACCCGAAACTCGAATTAGACACTCCTTCCCCTGAATACCCAAAGTTCCTTCAAACAAAAACAATGTACTCATCAAACAAACCAATAAAAGGATAACCCGCTCTGGTTTATAGTGTGGCATAGTCATGATCACCGTAACTGGTTTGTCCTTTTGGTTGAAGGTTGGACCTATAACTTCATGTTTAATGCTTTTGTTTTAAACTGTCATTTTTTTAAATTTCTTTTAGCTAATTCTTTCGAATTGCATTAAAAACATAGAGCATTTTGGTTTCTCTTAAGTGAAACTTTTTCGTGGGAGTTACTATTGTTTGTAGGAATTAATTTTTTCAAAAAACAAGAATCTGGATAGGGTGAGCTAATCAGTGTAGACCTCTTCAGTTGTGATATGACAAATTGAAATACTGAGGTATTAAGATTAATCCAGTTTTTCATGCAAGTAATGAAGGTAAAACAAGTAATCCGTGTTGGTAGCTTCTTTCTCAAGCAGACGGAGAGCGATCACAAGTTGTCCTCGGTGATAACTTGAATGATTTATATATTGGAACAGGAAATCCTCAGCTTCTATGAAGCTCATTTCCTTAAATATTACTTTCCCTTCAGCCTTGGTTTCCAGTAATTTGTGCAGAGTATAATCGTTCAGTCTCCATTTTTCCAAAAGGTCCCCCTTGCTTAGTTTCCAGAGGGGGGTGATATCTTCTCGTTCGAGATCTCTTTCTTGGTTCATGATGGTAAGGCATCGCTCTATAGCTGAAACAATGTGAGTACAGATACTCTTAACATTTGTAATGGGTTTTCCCAAATCTTTTTCCCATTCTTCCTCACTAATGTTCGAAATTATCTCGCGATACTTATCATTCGCCCAAATCTGATATTTACCTAATCGTGCCAATAGATCCTTCATGTCAATCGCTCCATCTTAATCCTAACCGCTTGATGGATTAATAACTCAAATTAATATAACGGAGGAATTAGAAATAAAGAATGTGGTACAAAATTAGCTTGTATTTCTGTCTTATCGCTTACAATAACACACCTCGAAGGTTCTTTCACTGTAAATATCCGTTCTCGCCAGTCAATTCTCACATAATCTGCTCTACTCAAAAGACTTAACGTCCACTACACAAATAAAGGAGAAAAGGGTGTTTTTGCAACACAAGAGGGTAATTTTTAGATCTCTGAACTTCTAAGAGTAAAACCGCAAGACCTAGGATGCGAAACTTGGAACAAATGCTCGATTGTTACTGTTGTGGTTTCGGCTGTACCCACAAGCGATGTTGAGAAGAGTTTATACACTTTTACTCTTGACAAGAACTCCTCATACTTGGGTTTTTAAAATTAGGAGTGTTATCAGACTCTTGATTGAGTTAGCCCAGAGTTAGGTAAACCTTTTCAATCCTTACCGAAATATGAAATATATCCATACAATAATAAAGTGCCCCTACGGCGGCGAGCCATGCTCAAAACCATGGCAGCCACCACAATAGGTATGGTCTGCTTCTAACTCCACGACAAACCGAGCATCAGTGCCCCCGTCATGACATTTACTATGTTGACAGTTATCAATTGGTCCACCTGGTTCCGGATTGTGGTGTGGGAAGGAAATATTATTATCGACTGTCGTAGGTGGCGAAGTATGGCAGTCCGCACAATTTACAGTTATCGGCTCAGTGTGACAGGATGCACAATCTGTAAAACCCTGCAACGAAGAGGCATGGGCCACGCCCAAATGCTCATCAGTATCAGTCACTAATTGATCTAAAGGAGGGAACATAAAGTAAACACCGACGATGGCACCTGGAGCAAGCAACATACTCAATACTAGGATTCTTTTTAGTTTTTCTCGAGCTATCAAAAGAAAAGCCTCATTTTTTCAATTTTGTGGAGAGAGATAATTATTCGTATATAAAATTTTCGTCTCATTATATTTTATAAAATAAGGGTAACTTGTAACTTTCAAATATTAGATTTTTTATATAGAAGTTAATTAAGTATAGGTGCATGGTGTTCTAATGATGGAGGATACTTCTCACAAATTTACCCTTGCGACTCCGGGGCTTCTGATCCCTTCTCTTCGCTAGGAAGTTTAAAGATATTTACAGCTAAAGCCGGATTCCATGCTGAGCATAATGTCAAAGCGGTTTGTCCTTTATAAATTCGTCACCCGTAAACAATAAGAATATCTATCTAGCCGCCTACTTAAGAAGATAAGCCATATTGATGATCCTCGGCTATGCCAGCTCTATGGAAAGAATCTCTTTATGATGTTTTTGTCAAAGGAGAGATGATTAAATTCTTTATGTAAGATGACCTCTCCAAAGAAATTTGATCGCATCTCTTCCTAAATGTAGCTGCCTCTCGTTATGTTATGATATCTCAAAGCCCAATTGACACTTTGATATGCGGCGAAAAGTTTTAAAAAAAAGGATCTAAAACGAAAAGGGGGAATTTCAATGAGATATGCCAATAAAATGTTGCAACTGATAGGAAATACGTCTCTATTAAAGTTGAATAAGGTCGCTAAAGATTTGGAGGCAAGTGTGTTTGTTAAACTCGAATTAATGAATCCTAGTGGAAGTTATAAGGATAGAATGGCTCTTGCAATGGTTGAGGCGGCGGAGCAGGGTCTTACTTGGAACCGCAAGAAGTTGAAACCTGGGGGCATTGTGTGTGATGCTTCTTCAGGGAATACGGCACCTGCCTTGGCATTTGTTTGCGGAGTAAAGGGATTAAAATCGAAAATAGGTATATATAAGCCCATGGTTCGCAAAGACGATATTAGGTTAAAGATTACCCGAATTTATGGCGCTGATGTTTTTGAGTGCCCTCATCCAACTGAGTATTTTTCTGAAAACGTTTGGAGGAAGCTTTCGGAAGATGAGAAAAACCTTAGCTGGGTCATAGCGGGAAAAAAATATATGGAAGAGTTAGAAAAAAGCAATCCGGATGCCGTATGGGTGGATCAGATATATAACAAATATAACTATATTGGACAAATGAAAATGGGGGATGAGATATATAATCAACTAGAGGGGAAAATAGATGCCTGGGGATGCTCTATCGGCTCGGGAGGAACACTTCTCGGAGTTGCAAACGCGTTAAAAGAAAATGGGGAACAACCATGGGTGTTCGGAGTAGTTCCCTCTACAAGCGAAGTATATCTTGAGCTTGATAAGGGAGAGACGAAGAAAGGAGAGTTCAGGTTATCTAGTGCAAAGCAGAAAATTGTAGAGTTAATGGACTTGAAAAAATGGCAGACAGAAAAATCAATTGTAGAAGAGATGTTAAAAATAGGTTATCCAGATGAATTGTTCCGAGTCAGCGACAAAGACGCAAGAGATATGGCAAATAGGCTGGCTAGGGAAGAGGGGATTTGGTGTGGTATGTCCTCAGGCGCAAATGTTACCGCAGCATTGAAGGTAGCTGAAAGAATGAAAGATGGCCAAAATGTTGTCACCGTCATTGTTGATAGGAGAGATAGATATCTAGGTGAGTATCCAAACGAAATCTATGTTGTCTAGCTTGCTCACGCAATATAGGAATATTTAGAGGGATAAGGCAAATGGATTCTTTAAGTGAACCTACAAACCTTAAGTGCCTTAATTGCGAAAAGGAATATCCCCCAGAATGGATGTTCAAAGGATGTCCACAATGCAAAACGGACACTTTTGTTTCCAATCTATCTACAGTCTACGATCTTCAAAAAATCTCCAAAAAATTGACTAGGAAGACTTTCACTGGTAGAGTCCCTACGATGTGGAAATACTGGGAACTCCTTCCGGTCAAGAAGAAAGAAGACATCGTTACTCTAGGAGAAGGAATGACCCCACTAATTAAATTGGAAAGGCTAGGAAGTGAATTAAACCTTAAACATCTTTATGTCAAAGACGAGTCGAAGAATCCCACTTGGTCATTCAAAGATCGTCTATGCTCCAGCTTAACATCAAAGGCCAAAGAGTTCGGGTTCAAAGTTTCCACCATCTCATCAACTGGCAATCACGGCGCTTCTGCCGCTGCATACGCGGCAAGAGCTGGGATGGATTGCGTTATTTTCACCAATCGCTCATGTCCCTCAAACCATGAAGACGTTGATGCAAATCTTCAATGGGAAACTCGTAGCCACTGAAACTTACCCAGAACGTTGGCAAATAATGAATGAATGCATAGAAAAATTTGGATGGGCCCTTGTTGGAGACTATGCCGCCCCACTTATGGTCGGTGCTAATCCTTATGGGATTGATGGCTACAAAACGATGGCTTTTGAAATGTGCGAGCAACTTGACTGGAAATCCCCTGATCTGATTGTTGAACCAACAGGTTACGCGAATGGGATAACTGGAGTCTGGCAGGGGTTCAACGAGTTCTATAAGCTAGATTTTATTGATTCTACTCCAAAAATCATTGCTGCAGAGCGTTTTGGGCCTCTGAAAAATGCTTTGGAAAAGCAAATCCAATTTCCCGAACCCGTAGAGTTAGAACCGAGTGTGGCAGTCTCCATTGCAGGTAATATTAGCTCTTTTCATGGCTTAAAGACGATCACTGAATCGGGGGGATTTGCTGAAACTGTCACGGATCAAGAAATTCTTAGTATGCAAAAAAAACTTGGGCGAGAAGGAATATATGCCGAAGTCTCTTCCGTAGCTTCTTTAGCTGTGATCAAGAAACTCGTTGAACAAGGAAAAATAGACCAAGATGAGGTTGTGATTGCTATTGTGACCTCCGGTGGGTTGAAAGATCCAGATGTGACGAGGAAAATACTTCCTGAGGTCCCCATAATAAAACCAGATATGCAGGAACTTTCTGCAGTATTGAAGAACGTCTATAATTATCTATTATAAAATGCTCTAAGACATACTACAGCAAAGATCTTTTTTGGCTTCCTCACAAGCGCATTTATTGTGAATAACAAATCTATCAGGTAGGTTACGGATTTCTGGTTTCAATTGATTGAAACCAATTTCTAGTTAAAGCCAATTCCTATTGAAGTTATCAGCTCATAATAGACATATGCGGCAATGGCTACAAGGTGTTTGTTTGGTCAGATTGAATGATTAAAAACCATTCTAACCTAATATCAGGCTGATTTGGGTTCAACTTCCCCCCAAAACCGAATCATACAAAAGCTCTCAAGAAGAAAACTCCTGGGAGCGAATCGCCTACCAAATTGCTTTTCAGAGTACAGCTGAATAAATCATTAATTTTTAATTAGGGAGATTAGATACAAATGAAACCGGTGGATAGAATGAAAGTTGTGGATAGCCTTCTTGAACTCATTGGGCACACCCCCATATTGCGACCAAAGAAACCATTGATAAGATCATAGAATACTGTAAAACCCTTCTTGAACTCATTGGGCACACCCCCATATTGCGACTCCATAAAGTAACTGAAGGAATCGAAGTAAATGTCCTAGTGAAGTTGGAGTTTCTCAATCCGAGCGGCAGTTACAAGGATAGGATGGCCCTCCGGATGTTTGAAGATGCGACAAAAGCTGGTCGCCTTAAGCCAGGGTACACCGTAGTCGAGTCTAGCTCAGGCAATACTGCTATTGCTTTGGCTTTTGTTGGTGGGGTAAAAGGATATAAAGTAAGAATATATGCTCCAGATGAGGTGTGGAAAGAGGAAAAGAAAAAGATACTATCTCGTTTTGGAGCAGATATCGAAATGGTACTGTTAGTTGAGACGGAAGTTGCACGTAAAGCGGGGGTTCATGGCGCGAGAGTTGAGATTCCTGGGAGGGTCAAGTGTAAGGAGATGGAGGAAAAAAATCCTGATATGTGGTGGGCCCGCCAGTTTAGTAATCCCAGTAATGTCCTTGCACATAATGACTTGGGTCGAGAGATCTTGGAACAAACCAGCGGTAATATTGACGTCTACGTGTCCTCTATAGGGACCGGAGGGAACTTCCTGGGTGTCGCCCAGGTGTTAAAAGATAAGATTCATCATGTGAAATGTATTGCCGCTGAACCCGGAGGATGGCCCGGATGGATAGATCCTCTTTCCCCAGAAGCAAAGTTCGTCCCAGGAATTACAGGGGGAATTATAGAACAAATAAGAGAAAGTATGCTAATTGATGATGTCGTCTTTGTCAGCAATGACGATGCAAGAAATATGGCGTATAAATTATCTAGGGAAGAAGGCATGTTTTGTGGGATGTCAACTGGAGCAAATGTCTTCGTGGCCATAAATGAAGCGAAAAAGCTTGGCCCTGGAAAAAATGTGGTTACTGTAGCGGTTGATCGGGGAGACAGATACTTCAGCGACGAACGTTATATTACATGAAGCCATTAGCCAACAGTCCGCAGTTCTCTGCCACGCGTAGATAAAAATTCCATCCCAGCCTTCGTGGCATACTTCAACAATCAAACTTTATTCCAGGTAAAATACAAACTTTATTTGATTTTAACTTGAAGTTCTATCTAGTTTTGGTTAGTAGGCCTATCTACCGCACAAAATTCATATTTTGAAGGATTGGTCAAAATTTGACCCTCAAGCACGTTGGGACTGTGTTACAGACACATCAAAACGAGAAAAACTCTTGGATTAATTCGGAACTTGGATATACCCTACTGGCGGAGCTAGACCAACACGGTGACTCTCTTCGGAGTCAGTAGAAAGGGGTTTGTACTCTGTAAATTCATTACCCAAAAGCAAAAATGATATCTATCCAGCCGGGTATGATGATCCATGTCTATGCCGCGTAACAACCCTGACCGTTTTCTCATTTTATTGTTGATTTCTTTCTGTGTTTCAGGATCTGCAACTTCTAAAGTTTTTTCCGAATCCTTACAGGAAGAACCCTTAGAGATTCACGTATTTTATATGCCCTGCGAGCTATGCTCCTATCCAGCGATGTCCGGGAAGATGAATGAGACGGTTTATCCCTTTTTTGAGCAATATCAAGCAAATGCCACTTGGCATTTTTATACATTAGATAATTCTGACAATTTTGAGATTCTTACCGCTCTTGTTGGCGAAGACCAGCTCTATGGCAAGGATCCGCCCTATGTAGTTTTTGTCAAAGGAAAGATAATCCAAGTCTTGGGGTATGATGATCTCTCAGAAGAAAATTTGATCGCCACCTACAATAGCTTTCAAAGTGGGATTTTCATACCGAAGACCCTGAACGTTGCCTTTACAAGTTATGTGATATTGATCGGGCTAGTAACCGGAATCAACCCATGCCTTTTTGTTTTAATCTTGTTCCTGATCTCCAAATCCCTCCTTATAAGCGATGGGAGCGCGAATTCTAAGGGGCGTTCCCGGGTCCTCATGCGAATCGGGGTCGTTTGTTTGGGAGTGTTGGTATTTTACCTTCTCGTAGGATTTTTCTTTTTCCAGATCCCTGCGGCCTTTTTCAATCAAATCCGCCCCATTTTACTCCTCATCTTGTTGTTATTAGGCATTTATCATGTTGTCTTCTATAAAAAAGTACAATGGGGCTTGTTCCGCACTCCTGATCGTTTCAAGAACCTCATTCAACAAGTGGTAGAGCGTGACAATCTTGGCTATGATTTCTCGCTTGGATTCGTCTTTGCATCCGTTAAAATCCCCTGTATCGGTGGCTTATACCTTATCTTACTCAATCGGATTCGCACCCACCCCGTTCAAGGGTCATTGTATCTTAGCTTGTTCAATATCAGTTTGATTCTGCCGCTGTTTATCATCATGGGCGCAGTGGCCCTGGGCTTTATTGGGCTCTCTCGAACCCAAGCATTCACTGAGTCCCATCGGGGAGCAATTCGCCTTCTCACGGGTGCCCTTTTGATTTTCGCAGCGCTTATCGAATTGATCCTCCCGCCCTTCGTCTATGAGGGTTTTTGATTCGGTTGCCCCTTCAATCAGGCGACTCTGGAGAACCTTCATAGTAAAATAATTTTTAATAAAAGATTTACTTGGTAGGTTAAAGGGAATAGCTGTGAGCTCCCACGATTTTATGCTTGAAGGTATAAATCTTCAAACTTTGGTTGTTATGGACGCTGGGACTGGTGCAGCTAACACAACCTTCTGGTTAGCTCAAAAACTCAAAGTCGTCAGTGGGAGTGAAATCATAAGTATCGATCATGACTCAGAAATCTTCCCTGGCGCTAAGAAAAAACTTGGTGAGCTTACAAAGCCAGTTGACTTTGTAACTGCTGATCTCACCTGTTTACCTATCAAGAATGGATCTATCAATCTAATCGTCTGCCATGCTACCATATGTGCAATCAATGATCGCCCTCTAAAAGCGGTAAAAGCATTATCAGAATTTTTTAGAGTTATAAAGAAAGGAGGCTGGCTATTAATCGATGATGAATATCCTCTGCCTAAGGCACTAACCTCTAAAGAAGAAGTGCAAGTCAAAAGATGGCAGACCTACAAAGCGTTGGCAGAACTTATCGAAGGGGAACATTACACAGAAATATACCCTGAAGAGTTAGAGTTTGCAGCGAAGTTCACAGGGTTTAAGAACATTGAATGGAAGAAGTTTGAAGGAGCTCCCTTATCAGAAGAGGCCATGAATGAATGGAGTGAAGTTATATCCAAGATGATTCATAAGATAAACGATAAAGAGCTTAAGGCAGCATTCAGGAAAGTAGTTAATAGAATTTGGGAAGACCACCAAAATCATGGGGGGGGTATTTCCTCCTTATTATGTGATGCGAATGAGAAAGTAATTCATCGATACCAATGCTTCTTGAGGGGATACGCCATACTATTGACTCTCGACTTAGTAAAACATTCAAAAGCATTATATATTTGAAGAGGCAAAACGCCTATATTTGTAGATACGGGCCCGTAGCTCAGCTTGGTTAGAGCGCACGGCTGATAACCGTGAGGTCCGGGGATCGAAGCCCCGCGGGCCCACCACTCCGTTTCTTCTAGATCCAAAACATGTAGGAGGGCCGGTAGATCAGTGGTAGATCGCCTCGCTCGCACCGAGGAGACCTCATCTCATCTCGATTGAAGGCCTTATGCCCCGGGTTCAAGTGAAAGAAAGACTTTATTTTTCCTTCCGAAAATCCCGGCCGGTCCACCATCCCATGAACCCTAGTATTTCTGTAACTTTCAGTGAATTTTATCTGAAAATGGCGAGAAGACTCCCTGCAACAGCAGAGAGATAAATTGCCTCCAAGGAGTTTAAATGGCTGCCAACCGTCGTGGGACAACACCCTTCGCCCAAAGCTCCGACCGACAGAGCGGGGTAGTTCACCTATGTTTTTCGAGTAATTGGGCTATAGTTTTCCTGGATTCAGAATGATACGTCAGTTCCTTTCCATTCAATAGCACACAAAATGTGCCGTAAGGATGGACTCCGGTTTGTGCGTCTAAACCGCTTTCGATGTGTTCTATTTGTACAGGAATATTCAATTGGTTAGCAGTTTCACAAACAGCTTTTACCATGTTACTTTCATATGGGCATTGACCTGATTTAAAAATTGTTAATCCGTTCTCATACCGTTTTAGCTGTTCTTGTGAAACGTGATAAAATTGTGGGAGCGGAGTAGTGCTCGAAAATCGTTTTACATACAGATCAAAATAAGATAATGTATCTGCTTTTTCAAATCCCTGCTTCACGAATAGCTTGTCCTTTGGTAACCAGGTTTTTTTCGATGTTACAACAGCTACACCAAGCATGCCCTTGGCATCATTTAAACAGTGTTCCAATAATTTCGTCCCATAACCCTTTCTTTTGTTTCTATCAACAACCCATATACAATGAATCACCATGTAGCCTTTCGCATCAATTCCACGCCATGTGTATTCTCCCGGAATGTACTCAATAAAACCCCTTGATGTGAACCCCTTTCTTTCGCGTATCATAAGCAATTTTATGCGTAAATCCTCTTTAAACCGATTTTTTACCCATCTTACTTTGGATTGATATCCCTTGGTGTTCTTTTTCGATTTATGACAAAAAAGGTCATATTCATCGAGATTAGACTCATTAACATCAATTATCTTGTAAGAAGGCTCAGTCATAGAAACACTCTTCTTGAGTCGATTCTAACACCTTGTACTCTATCCAATTTAATTACATTTATTGTCTTGCTTAAAATCGAATTAATCTTACTTAAGGTCGATTCATACACTCTACGGCCTGGATCCTTCCTTTTGAGGAGGTCAAACTTAGAACCTCCACAGAACCGATCTGGGTGTGTATGACTCTTCGCTAGCCTATATCTCATCCATTCTTATATTCGGCGTGCCAAATGCAAAAACCAAATTATATAAGTCCTCTTCTAGGGTTTGCCTAGTTGTTGTCACCTACCACAACAGATCCTCGATGCTCTTTGATAGAGCATATTAAGTTTCACTCTAGCTGGGCGGGTGGTCTAGCCCGGTTATGACGCCTCCCTGACTGGAGAAATACCGTGACAGATCCACGATGCTCTCCCGGGACACGGAGGAGGTCCCCGGTTCAAAAGAAGTTTGCATTGCGCAAATTTCTGGCAATCCGGGCCCGCCCACCATTTTCCTTGATTTTTCCAATCTTTGAACAAACAAGGGGTCAAGTATGGAACATCGAATCTCAATGGAACCTCGAACATACATGTTCATAGGTATAGCCCTTTTGACCATTATTGTGCTTAGCCTTCTCTTACCCAATCCCCCTATGTTTTTATGGGTCCCCGTAATCATTATAATGGTTTTTTTGGTCGTACTCCAACGTTACTTTTCTGGGATAAAACTTGCGAATACACGAATGCATCTAGTGTCGGAGATCACCTTTTATACGGCTCTAATAGCAATTTTAGGCGCGTATGCAATCTTTATTGTTACTGGAAGTCTCATCGGTGAGTTCCTATATGTGTTGAGCATTATTTTATTCTGTTGCTATATCATCTTACCTGGACTAGCTGAAAAATTAGTAAAAGACAGATGAACCGACCATGTCAACTGAAAGGTCTCTATTTTAATAACTTAATGCTACAGATGATGGAATCAATTAGGGAGAGAAAATTTTGAAATAAATCAACCAAATAGTAAATTGGCCCATAGAGGTAAAAAAAAGATATGGGGCTTCTGAAACGCATTATGTGCTATGAGAAATCGTGTGACTTATCACGAATTGTATATCCACTCTTGAGTCGATGAGTGGAGATGGCTTGACGAAAAATGGTATCACAGTCGGATTGCTAAAGGATATACTACATTGATTAATTGAGAATAGTTAGGCTATCCTTAGACCTAATCGTGTGCCGCATGGACCTAGTGTCCTTCAAGATTGGCCCTTCGGGTACTTCAGCTCTTCAGGCAGGCGGACGAGCCAGAGATTATATGCGACCTGATATGCTTCCTCCACCGTCAGCACCAAGGTACCGGGATGCTTCTTCAGCCAAACCTCCGCCGATGCAGGCGAACTAAAGAAGTGCATCTGGCTACACACCTCGCTATCCCGCCCAACTCGATCGTATGTGCAAGAGACCCCTGGAGTGGCAATCGACAACACTACGTCATCAGGGGACATAGAAATACTGCCATGGGGTGTGATGGTAAGCCGAATGGTTTCATTGTTGACTGGGTCGGTTGACTCGATCTCAGCGGTCTTCCCTAAAAAGGCTGGCAAGAAAATCGCATCCAAAGCGCACCAAGCATAGAGTGTTTTACTGTTAACCCGAAAGCAGTGCTGGGTAGGCGGGATACTCAAACCACCGGCTCCAATTAGGTGACCATTCTTGTCAACCTCTATTCTCGCCTCTGCCTGTTTCAGGATGCGATGTACTTCTCCCAGTGGGAATCCCCAGTTTTCCGCCAGTTGTTCAGCTGAGACCGGCTTACCCTGTGCCAGCAACCGCACGGTCAGAGCTTGGAGCCGGACTTCAAGGTCAAGGGCCTCTTGCGGTACACCCTTGGTTATGGCACTCCATGCCTTAATCACAGCATCGATATTTTTCGATTTGGCCATAAAATGAACCTCTTGTTTATAAATCTCACTTCTATATGAATGATGAGTTTGATCGTGTATCAATATCAGCAGTTATCGTATTTAATTTTATAATTAGTGAAAATTTGTTATTCCAATATTCCTTAGGAATATTAGTAAATTTGAATGTTTGATGATAATCTCCTCATTGAAGTCAGAAAAATCTGATAATTCAATGAGTTTTTTCTAAAAGGTAATAATTTTCTATTATTTTCACTTATGACGCGCTCTCTGTCATTTTTAATAGTTCTACTGATTCTAATGTTCCAAATATGCCGTATTTAGTAGTAACACAGCGATCCGTGGTAATTTCAATCAAAAATATTCGATAATAGAAAGCTGTTGCCGGCTGGGTGATTACAGCTAACGAAGTCAGTTGGATTCAATCCAAGGAGATTATGGTCGGACTCTCTCTTTTGGATGTTAACCTTGACCTAGAGACCCCCTTGTTTCCAATGGAACGAAGTTACACATTTTGGAGGGAATACCTGAATAATGTCGTTTACAATAACGATAATAATATCAGAAACTATATCGAAATAGTAATCAATATTAAATACCTCAAGATGTCCTCTATCAATTGGAATGGTAGCGCGTTAGGGCGGCATCGAAGGGCGTGGATGAAAATGATCTCCAGTGAGGTACAAGAACAAATCCTCAAAGCCTTGCGGTCAGCTAGAGGGGAAGGAAAACTGGGATTGACAACGACCCAGATTGCACAGGCGGTAGGGACATATCGCAGCCGAATTGTTGCGAATGCCTCTGTTCTAAAGGAACGAAACCTCTTAGATTGTCAACAAATCGGTGCCGCGCTGGTTTGGTATCTAACAGGAAAAGAAAGAGGGACATCATAATGGACCTTGCACTAACCCTATCTGAAATTCAGGCACGGGTGTCAGATTTGATCTATAAGTTAGCTAACAGCTCAGATGCATGCGAAGATATGATAAAGGCCGAATTCGTGAACAACTTTTCAACAAACTTAAGTAGGCAAGCTTATATGGCGTGTCAGAGAGAACGGATTGAAGAGGAGCTCGTGGAATCTCTCATTAACCTATTAGCTCTTGCGGGGATGCTTGGAGTGGACTTAGAACGAAGACTCTATGAGACAATCCTCTTACTTGAAACTGTCAGCACCAGTGTGGGATGAAGTCGGAAAAAAGACTCGGTGGACTCCTCCGCTGTTCTAAAGGGTTTAGTTGATTTTTTCAGTCTCTCCCTCCCGAATGTGGGGGCCTTTTTGCTGGTTAAAGTTAAATAATAGCAAACAGAAAATAGTCTGGACTTTCCGAAAGCCGTGCCACCCCGGTTTAACAAAAGGGGAGTATAGAGGTAAGAACGAAATGGGCAAAATACTCAAAATTGACAAAGCGTTATATGAAGTGGATGATAAATCAAAGACCTACAGATACTATGGAAGAAATCCAGAATGGGAGGAATTGAGTGCTGAAGAAAACCAGCGGAACAAAAAGCATATTGACGGATATACTCGAGTACTTCGAAATGGCAAGAAAGCGGTTTTTAGGTATAAAGATAAATGAAAAAATTCGCCACCCTTTGAAAATACCGGAGCAAATCTCTTGTAAGGCTGGAAACAGTTGGAATTCAGGAATTTCATGCCAAATGGAGCATGGGTTTAGGATCAGACTGAATCGAGAAGTATCCCTCTTCAGTTACAGGATAGATGACCTATGTGCCGATTACCTCCTGTGACACTTTTTTCGTCCATTTTTTAAGTGGGACGCCGCCACTTACCAGGAAGGCCTTATTCTGTAATATTTTAGCCCGTGGCTTCCTCTGATGCTTTCACAACATCATCAATACCATGGCTGCGAGGAACCCCCATTTTGGAGGAAAAGCCCGGAATGAAGGCTCCATTTGCCCCCTCTCAGATATTGTCTCAATGCTTAGCGAATCATTTGGACAACCCTTGAAACGATCTTCAATTGCATGAAGCCGCCCAAGGTCCGATTTCAGGTGAATTCTTTTTAGCAAAAAGGCGGAATCGGAAAACCAGATGGATGATTTTTTGATATGGGGCATCCCAAACTTTTTTCTATTCCACAAGTGATGAATTTGCATGCAAGTCAAAAAAGTAACCGAAGCCGATGTAAAAACAACCTATTGTTGTATGAGCGAGGTACCTCAGGGTGTTTCCTGGGCTGAAGCTTTACCAGAGTCCAAGGAATGGTTCAAAACAAACATGGGAAAATTTGTTGAAGGCTATCATTTACTAGATGAAGACAATGTTGTGGGGCATATTTATTATGCGCCATCAGAAAAGGCACTACTTCCCTATGAAATGGAGTCACACATCGCTTGCATTTACTGCACCGAGATGTTACGTGATTTCATGAACAAAGGCTATGGCAAAATGATGTTTGACTATGTGAAAGAGGATCTTAAAACGCAGGGATTTAAAGGAATAATCGTTGCCGCAACCGATTTCAATGAATACATGTATTATGAGCACTTTCTGAAACAGGGATTCCACATCATCAAAGAACACAACTCCTTCAAACTCATGTATTTTCCACTCACAAAGGAAAGCATTGACGTTAAGCTGGTGGATTTGAATTATTCACCTGCAAAAGAGCAGGTTGAAGTAACCTTGTTTAACAACTTTTTCTGTCCAGTGGGAGCCTATATGTATCACTTAATCAAGAAGGTTGCTCAGAGCTTTGGGAACAAGGTTAAACTAGTTGAGGTTGAGGCAACTCTTGAAACGGTGCGGAGATACGGAACCATAGATCCTCTAATCAATGGAAAAATCAAATTACTTGGTCCAGCTTCTGAGGAAGACGTGAAGCAAGCTATCCAAGAAGAAATTGATCACTTCCATTATTAAAATCACACAGAGCACGATTTTAAAGTTCCAGTTACAGATGGTTAAAGCACTACTGATGAGAATTTTTAACCCTGATTTTAGCAAATCAAAATAGTGAAGCGAGGGAGATTACCTATTAACAATATCAGGTACGTCACTACAATGAAAATTGTCATTTTAGGCTCTGGTGGGGGAACAAAAATCCCCCGTCCATTTTGCCAATGTAGAATTTGTCAGGAAGCATTGAAAAAAGGAACCCCTTATTCCCGCAATGCCCTAACGGTTTATATAGAGGATCTTAAAGCGCTCCTTGAAACACCAGAAGACATCTCCGATTCTTTGACGAGATGGGAAATTCGAGATGTTGATTACATCTTTCTTCCACATTGGCATCCTGACCACACCTTCGGTTTAAGACGCGTTTTACAAGCCTATTACAATTGGAACCAGTTTCGGATTAAGAAATACATAGATCTCTACATCTCTAAGCTTGCTTATCAGAAACTACTTGACATTTTTGGAGCCCTACACCACTTTCAAGAAGTTCAAGGGGTAAGAGTGCATCAGATAACGAGTACTACCCCTACCAAAATTAAGAACTGGTAGGTTACTTTTATACCAAAAGAACGCGAAGATATTGGCGGGTTTCTCTTCGAATATGCGGGGAAAACTGTCTTATTCGCCCCATGTGATGTGAAACTCCTCCAAGAAGAAACATTACCGAATTTAGATCTTCTGATACACGAGTGTGGCTGGTTTCCTAACGATCCACTAGGTAATGTTTTAGTTAACAAGCCTGAATTCTGGAGCCAAGAGATACAGTTTGAAGAAACGCTTGAACGAGTGACACGACTACGACCTAAACAGACCATATTAATTGGGTTAGAAGAGGTTTATCAGCGAAGCTATCATGACTATAAGCAACTGGAAATGCAATATAGTAACCTACACATAAAGTTTGCTTACGATGGAATGGAAATTAATGTGTAATTCTTTGATTCCTTGGAAAAATCTGATGAGGCACAAACTTTTTCCTATCATATACCACTACTACACTCATGCCTCCCCAATCGACTAATTTAAACTATCTTAGAGAGCGTATTGTAACGTTTATTGAAGAACGCGACTGGGATCAATTTCACTCGTGCAAAAATCTTGCTATTTCAATCATGCTAGAAGTGACGGAACTGCTTGAACTCTTCCAATGGATAGATCCCGCTCCCTGTGATTTGCGGAACGCGCCAAAATTAATGCAGAAAATCAGCGAAGAATTAGCAGATATTGTCATCTATGTGATCAGTTTTGCAAACAAACTAGAAATCGATTTGGGCGCCCAAGTAATAGCTAAACTCAAAGAAAATGAGGGAAAATATCCGATTCCCGAATCGATTGGGCGAGCCGACAAGTATCATGAGTATTTGACTAGAGAACGAACTCCACCTAGAAAACAGGGAGAAGAACGATAATACATCTTGGATCACGAGAAGGCCGATGGGTTCATAATACTAAATATCAAAATTAATTACACTCTGAAATAACAGTCCTGAAATACCCCATTCAGCGGAGTTCCCCGAGAATGTCAATCCTCGATGACTTGTTGCAAATTGAGAACCGGTTAGAAGTTGAAGGGGATTCAAAACAAGTTCGACACGCCTTCTGGCGAATCGTCGGAAAAATGAAACGGCGAGCCCCTTCTGAAGTGACTATTGCGGAAATTGATAAGGCCACTGAAATCCGGAACCGCCTTTTTCGTCAACCAGTGATTATGGGTGTTAGTAAAGGACTTCTCATCTTTTTTCTCATTGCTCTCTTCTCATATGTAGCATTCATCTGGGTTCTTTTGTCTCTAGAATTTCACATCTTGTTACTGAATGCCATCCTTTTCTTCCTAAGCATCTTTGCATTATATGGCGTGTATCCTCTCGGCCGGTATCTTGGCGGCCGCATTGCAAGAGTACAATTCGAGGGCTTTTATCGGTACTCCCCCGGTGAACTAGGGCTTAAAATTGAGTATGCCAGCTACTTAAAAACAACGCAGAGTCGTCGCAAATGGGTATTCGGATTTCCTATAATCTGGGTATTCGGATTCCTCTTTCTCGAAATGGCCATTGCATGGGTCCTCAATCCCCTCGGTCTTTGGGCACCACTCATCTTTCTAATATCCTTCCCCTTCTTTTACGTCGCAATAACTTTCCGGAAGTTGGGGGAATTATATCGTTTCCTCCGGGAACTTCGAATCGAACGAGAAGTGAAACAAAAACAATAAAAAACAGTCTAAATATGGAAGCGGGCAATACTCGAGCTTCAGTAATGGGAAAATACGTGTTGATAGTATTGATTGGCTTCTAGGGAACTAATTTAATGTTGAATGAGTGTACTAATACATAATGGTAAAAGAAAAGAAAACACCATTGTGGCTGGGCTCTTCTCATTTATGTAGATGATACAACAACCAAGAATTCTCAATGGATTGCACTCACAGAAAACCCTAGGCGCGCATGTGGGATAGCTCATAGAAAAAAATTAATACGGAGTGAGAGTAACAGGCAAGTACATGAAGGGTGCGGTCGTAGTCTAGTCTGGATAGGACATCGGCCTGCCAGAGAGAACGGAGCTCCCGTCTCTGAAGAACGCCGGCAACCCGGGTTCGAAAGAATGGAAAAAGCAGTTCCTTCTGAAATTCCCGGCGACCGCACCAGTTTCTTTCATTTTTTTATAATTTAAACTTGGTACAAGATCACCTAAATCAATAACGACAAATATTTTTTGCAAATAATTCTTATAGATGGCTTAAAAAGAGGTGTCCTCCCCAAAAAGGGTGTGGAAAAAATGGGTGTTAAGATTGGAGATCTTATTTCTCCAAGGGTGATGGAGCTAAAGCAACTAAGTGGAAAGAAGATTGCAATCGATGCCCTCATCTCATTATATCAGTTTCTTTCGATTATTCGAGGTGTCGATGGGCAACCACTCAAAGACCATCAAGGTCGGGTTACAAGTCACTTGGCGGGGCTTTTCTATCGCACCATTAATCTGATCGAAGAAGGGCTCCGCCCTGTTTACGTCTTTGATGGCCAACCCCCAAAATTAAAGGCGGAAACCCTTCGAGAGCGTGGTGAACACCGAGCAGAGGCAAAGGAACAATGGGAACTTGCTCTAGCAGAAGGACGGCTCGAAGATGCACGAGTATATGCCCAAGCGGCAGCAAAGGTGGATCAACCCATTGTTCAGGATGCTAAACTGTTGCTAACTGCCATGAATATACCGTGGGTGCAAGCTAAAGGTGAGGGGGAAGCACAGGCAGCATATATGGCGAAAAAGGGGGATGTTTGGGCTGCTGGTAGCCAAGATTTTGATGCTCTGCTTTTTGGCGCTCCTAGAATGGTTCGGAATTTAACGATCACAGGACGCCGGAAACTCCCCCGTAGAGCGGAATACGTAGAAGTGAAGCCCGAAGTCATTGAATTGACTGATGTTCTTCAAACACTCGAAGTGACTCCAGAGCAACTTATTGACATTGGTATCCTCGTCGGAACAGATTATCACCCCGGGGTGAAAGGCGTGGGGCCAAAAACGGCCTTGAAAGCCATTAAAAAATATGAGAACCTCGAACAAGCTCTACAAGCTGGTGGATTTGAGGTTAAAATACCATTCGAAGAGATCAGGGCGATTTTCCAGGATATTGAGAAACATGTTACTCCTCATTACTCCCTCAAATGGTCAAAGCCTGATCACGATCAGGTTATGGAGTTTTTAGTCGTAGAACATACGTTTTCCCAAGAAAGAGTAGAAAAAGCCTTGAACCGAGCTGAAAAGGCCCTTGGGCAGGTAAGTTTAGATTCGTGGTTTGCTTAAGCTTTTACCTAAGTGTAATAGAATCAGTCTCAAGAATAGGCCTATATAAGCAACAATCCAAAATCTCCGTTTAAACCCATTTAAATAAGAAATAAGAGTCTTAAAGTCGTAAACATATTGGCAAGATAGCGGAGGAGGCGAGGGGAAATGTATGCCCTCAGATATCAAGGTAATCTTGAGGATCACAAAAACCTTATTTATCAAGAACATGGTTTAATGGATTAATACGCCTTTTCAACAGCGGCTTCCTTGAGGGGTCCCCAATTTAACGTTTCCAATAAAGCAAGTCCTAATATAGGAGGAGAACAGGGTAGGAACAAAACCACATGAGAAAGAAGATCAGGAAGCTTTGCTACAAAGGAAAAAGAAGTTGATTTCGTATTTCCAGCTAATTAAAGTCGCAAAATCTCAGAAGGTATTCGAAGCATTCCTAAACGTTCCTCGCGAAGAATTTGTACTCCCAAACCAAAGGAAACAGGCATATGAGGACCACCCATTGCCGATCCTCGAGGGACAAACGATAAGCGCTCCTCACATGTGTGTGATGTTATTGGAATCGCTCTGGCCTGGAGTGACCGAATTCCCATGTGGCGAGAAAATCTTGGAGATCGGAACTGGGAGTGGGTATCAAGCTGCTCTCATTGCTGAGATGGTCGCTCCACTCTCATGTCGGAGGGAAAAGTGGGGTCATGTTTATACCATTGAACGATTCTCACGCATTGTCGAGTTTGGCCGTGCAAACCTTGAAAGAACAGGCTATACTGATCGTGTTACCGTCCTGGAGGGAGATGGTACATTGGGCTATCTTGAAAAGGCTCCTTACGACCAGATTTTAGTGACAGCCGCTTCTCCAGATGTCCCTGATCCTCTTATTGAGCAATTGAAAGTGGGTGGACGTCTCGTCTTACCTATGGGTGGAAAACGGTTTAATCAAGCCCTTGTCGAAGTTCGAAAGAAAGCAAATGGAAAACTCGAGCAAAAAAAACTTTGTGGGGTAGCCTTTGTGCCTCTTATTGGTAAATATGGATGGAAAAAGTAGAAAAAGATAAGATGGGAAAGCGTACCTGATCTATCCTCAGAATTGATGCAATGATCATTAAAAATGGAGACGGCGGATCGGCCAGAGAGATAATAATATTTCGCTCTCCCCTGGTTTCAGCGCATCTCCTTGTCCCTCCTTTTTACTTATGCAAACAATTGCATTCTCACTGGGGTTTGCAGTTTTCAGCTCCCTTTCAAACGAAAGTTCTTAAAGAATATATGCACATGGATACCCTGAAGCATTTCAATTTGGACAACCTAATCTCTGCTGTAGATCTGAGTCTCATACCTTCTGCTTTGGTAGCACTCGTGGGACAGTAAGGTGCTATCCTTTGCTCTGTCAAGCTTAAAGATCCCCCAAAGCACAAATGAGCCATTATTTCGTGGTGAATCCCAGTGAAAAGACATGAATTTGACAGTGCAGATACGAACTCCTTTCAGAAGGCCTTTGTGCATCAAGAAACAATAAACGCGCGGGGACATGAGAACATCCTTGGCACACATGCCTCCACTATTGAAATAACACGTGCTTCGGCCATTTCCCGAAGGGCAGATTGTGTGATTGGTGTCAGAGCAACTAAGGGCTTGGTAGACTTCTCTCCCACTTTCAAGAAGTTAGCAAGGTCTTCAACTACAAAAATTGTGATAACATTTGAAGCAGGAGGAGAAAGGGATACAGTCCATGCATGGGGCGGACCAGGACTTACATTTTCCCACAAACGAGATATGGTAATCCGAAAGAGCGATTTTATATGCCCTCGAACCCTTGCAATTTATGCCAATAAAGCGGCCTTAGATTTAAACCGTGCGTTAATCCAACAACTTCAAGCCAAAAAAGCTCAATTACACATAAAAATAGTTGCAAGAAGAACTGAATGATCAAATGATTCAAAGGAATTTAATTCGTCGCACTATCAATCAGAATTTAACTCTGATTTTGGTCGAACTCGAGCATCAACTACCAGAAGGTACGTTCTAGGAGCAATTTCTTTTATGATGTGTGATCTCAGGATTTCGATTGCTGCTCTGGTTTTCTTTGCACGTTCGCGTAAAATAGAAACCCCTTTCTCTTTGGAAGCCGGTTCTTTTTCAAATTTATAAAAATGGAGTATTCCTCCGCGCGGCTTAATAGCAGAAATAGCCGCAGGAATATAGTTTGCTGCCTTACTAGGTAGATTCATGATCACTCGATCACATAAACCCTGAAGCTCGCGATTGATTATCTCTTGGACATCTCCAAGAATGGGAATGATCTCTCCGCGAAGTTTATTCAGCGTCATGTTTTCTTTCAGACAAGTAATAGCGGTAGGATTAATATCAACGGCATAGATTTTTCCTTCAATCTGGTTTGCAATATGAATAGCGAAGGGCCCGACACCAGTAAACATATCGAGCACAAGTTCGTTGGGGAGGACTTGGTTGGCAATCCGTACATGTTCTTGTGCAAGACGTGGACTAAAGTAGACCCTCCCAATCTCAACACAGAGGTATACTCCAAACTCTCGGTGGATCGTCCGGTATTTTTCTTGTCCCGCGATATAACGCAGCTTTTGTAATCGTCGCGACCCGAAAACCTTACTGTCCTTTGTAAAGACCGTTTTAATGCTAGAATTTGCCGTTAATATAGCCATTCCTATTTCTTTCTCAAATTGTTTGAGACGGTCCTTAATACCAACGATTGCAATGTCACCGATTCTATCAAATCCTTGGGGTAGATAGCTAAACTCCTCTTTTGGGAGCGTTTCCTTGAGGAGTTCCTGAAACGTTTTTGGTTTTTGTCGAATCGTGGAGAATCGGTGTGTTTCAATGTGCGTCCTATATTTTTCATGTATTTTTTTAACCACTTTATCTGGAAGTGGATGTGTAGGAAGATAAAGATACTCTCCCTGCTGTTCTATCAGGAGCTTTAAGTCAAGTAAACCTTCCTTTAAGAGAAATCTACGTACTGTCTCACCGTTTGTTTTGAGGACTTTAACACACGTTCGTTCCAACAGCATATACCTTTCTACCAATTTTATTTATTTTATAACAGGGGAAACTAACTTTGTTCAATATTTTAATTGATGAGTATATATTCTTACTCGTGAAAAAAGAAAAGGGCTTAAATTAAATGGGAGTGATGGCGGGCCTGAGGGGATTTCCCAAACCAAAGCAGCTCTTAAGATTTTGTTGAACCCCTGACCAACGGGTCTCTCCCATAGGAGTTAAGAGCCCGCCGCTCTACCTAGCTGAGCTTCCTGGAGTTCATCCCCTAACGAATAAGAACCCTTACAGGCCCGCCGTAGAGCCGGGATATCCTACTACCCCAAACAACCTACTGGTGAGCAAATAAATCTATCGAAACGGATGAAACCCTCTGAAATGAGAAAGATAATAGGATCTGATGTTAAAATAGTGCGGACGATCATATTCAAAGTGTAAGAGAAACCTTCATACAAGGAAATGGTAAAGCGGAAAAGTAGTAGTAGGAAAAGTATTATCTTTACTTAAATCTTTATAATTGCTTTTCTTGCTTTTACGTCTTCTCTTTCGATCTCTTTTCCAAAATAATCCGCTCTACTCTAATCAGATTTTTCTTTCCATTTGTTATGTAATGAGGCAATTCGTTTCTTGATCAAAGTTGAACTGCCGCCTAACTCGTCCTCAAACTTGGCTAGTCGAACGATTTGGATATGTTCAAGTCCTCGGTCATTTAACTCTTCTCTTAAGTAGTTGAGATCAACCCATTGATCATATCCTATAGCTAATATGTGTGGTTTCAGTGTTTCAATGATTTTAAATTTATCTGGATCTTCATCACCTAATACAGCTCGATCTACTGGTTTTAACTCGGCGACCAGTGTAACTCTATGCTGTTCGGGAAACACAGGAGCACGTCCTTTGATCTCTTTGACCGAACTGTCTCGTGCGACGACAACGATTAGCTCGGAATGGGTTCCTCCCAAGCGTTTTGCTGCTTCTAGGTATCGAAGATGCCCCAAATGCAGCACATCAAAGGTTCCAAATGCGCAAACCTTTGTTAGCCCTTTTGACATCATTTTCTAGTCCTTACACTTTCCCATTCAAATAACTTTCTTGTCATATCGTTGGTTTCAGTTAATTATTTCTGTTGGTGCGCCCCAAAGCTTGACCAAAGCTTCCGCTTCAGCAAAATGAAGGGGGCCTGGAATCACTATTGCATGAGGGGGGGATCCAAAGCTTAGTTCTTTAATTCGTTTTAGCTTATCAGCCCGAATGACTGCGGATTCCATCCCAATCCGTGCCAATCCTATCACCAATGTGTTTGGTTGGATCATATTTTCTCTTCTTTTTTGTTCTAACTCTTCAAGAATTCCCAGTCCCTCTTTAATAGTCATATACCTATTTTGTTTTGGTTTCAAATCCAAAAAGACTAATGTATGTGCACCAATTGCTTGATTGCGAGATATGACTCGGTAAGGCGTTTCTGACAGACTTCCCTGCTCTGGGAAAGGAATGGAGGCTGAACAACCAAACTTATAACTAAACAATCCAGTACTACTAGGCACTACCGAGTAAATGGATGGCGCGTGAATCACTTGGCAGGGGATATTCAACTCTACGGCGCGTATCCGTAATGCTAGGTGAGTCGTTGCGATAAAGGGATCTCCTCCAACGAGGAGCGCAATCGTTGTGTGCTTAGCTTTCATTATAAATTGATCTGCAAGATCTTCTAGGTCTTTTCGATCTAGCCAGATAATCTCCCTTTTGATGAGGTGTTCCAACTCATAGCGGGTCTGTTCCGAAATATCAATCGTGTAAGCCTCCCCAAAAACCTTATCGGCTTTATGTATCTCTTCTACAGCTTTTATAGATAAATCTTTTATGTCTAATCCTAAACCTACAAAGGTTAGCATGCTTTCTTCTCCAACTGACCGTTTTCTAGATCTTGACGTGGACTGGATTGCTTTTGATCATTCTCGCTGTACCCTATCAGATATAAAAGAGCTTCTGACGAATCAATCCAATCATAATGCCCTTTTCTTGTATCATATCTTCGAAGATGGATATCCTGTTCATTAAGGCGTTTTCTATTGCGAATCGGTTTAATTTGGCTGTAAAAGTTGGAACAAAGCAGTAATCGCAATCTTAAGATCGTTAAAAGGTGATCGAGGGTATTTAGCTCTGTGACATCTTTAAGCGGTTGATATTTCCCCCAAAATAACGAACAGTTACACTGCTGCCATCTTGGAGGGCAAGATGTTCCCGTAGGTTGATAGAGCTTATGATCTCGATGATATTCTCCCCATGATGGGTTCGCTCCGAGCGCAAGATAGCTCCTTCTACTTGATCATTGATCATGACAACGTAACAGTCAACATAACCATATGTACGCTCATCTGCTGAGAAGGGTTCAAGCTGGATAGCCGGAATCGATCGGAGCTGTTGGAACTTTTGAATGTCACGAAACGTTGCAAGTTTTACATTGAGTGTTCCGAGGAATGGGTTAAACCCGAGTTTTTCTACGATCTGAGTGTAATATCCCGGTAAAGAGACGTAATACCTCCCCTCCCCCAAACCAGAAACGATCTCTCCTTTTAACGTGATTTCCGCAAAGGAACTACCCAAGACCTTTGCCAACTCGAAATGGAGATCTTGAAGAAGTTGTTTTCCCTTTGGTGTGATAGTAATCTTTTGGCCGAAAGCTACCACAGTGCGGTGAATCAGGCCATCTTTTTCAAGGGCAACAAGATACCGCGAGGCGCTTTGCTGCGCAACACCTAAAAGTTGTCCTAATGTTTTACTTGTTATCATTAAGCCGTTAAGACCTCCTTCTTTAGCCAATTCAAGCAGGACCAAGATCTTTTGCTTTCTCATCAGTAAAGTTCTTGGTCTTAGGTTTGCTCTCAATTCTGTTCCCAAACAAAAATGTGTATATTTACCCATAAAAGTGTTATGGCTTTTCGATCTCTAGATGCGAGCTTTCGCCTTTTATGACTTGTGAATTTGTTTTTAGCGGTTTTAAAATGAACATTGGGTTTCTAATCGAAGTAAAATGAAATCATTCAATGGGATAGTTATTTGTGATGTTTTGAGAGCAGATCAGAAAGTCTTTGAAGTTCTTTCCTGAGTTGTTCTCTTGGGAGAGCGTTCGTTACGTCCCCTCGGGTTCGTTCTACAAGTATTCTCCCATAATCCACTTTTCTTCGGAACCCAGGTAATAGTCCCTCAACAAAATCAAGAGAAAATAGGGCCGTGATTAATTCGTCCATCGTCTCTAGAATCATTTCAATTCGATCGAACTCATTTTTTCTCAAATCATCAAGAATGCATCGCCGAAGCTCGCCAATAAAATCCGTAAGAGCCATAAGATAGGGGTATGAATGAATTGAAAGTTCCGACGCCGATGGGAGTCTTTTTTCATAGATATATGCATGAAGAAGGGCAGCTTCACCCAATTCCTGTGCTGCGCTTGTCACATAGCCCTGAAAACGTAATTCGGCGCGTCTCTCTGTTATACTATAAACCGCTTGCATCTGCTTTCGTGCGGCATCAAGCTTTTCCTCTGCCACTTGAAAATTTTTTCGATGGATGGCCTTTATGGCTTCACCAGAAGATCGGATGATTAATCGGGTCAAGCGTAGGACTTCTTCACGAGCTCGATCAAGTTCTTCAAGGTCTGCTCTTATCGGCTCCATTAAGTTGTCAAAGATCATTATATAAATCGCCTCAGTTGTGTGTATGCCAAAATGAATTTTTGACTTGAGTTACGAACTTTTACAGCTATAATAAATAATTCGAAAGAATACCGCCTCACTGGGAACCGCAAAATTTTTTTTTACGCCAACTTCCGTGGGTCGAGAGGTACAAGCTGCTAATAATAAAACGAAGAGCTTAAAATATGTGATGGGTATATGTGGCAAGAAGGCTCTATGGGAGTGTCCTTCCAAGATTCATGCTCTCGGAACGATGAATCCTCCATTGGGAGGTAAAGTTTGTTATGCATTTTATGTCTGCCGAAGAGACAGAGCGAATCAAGCAACAATTAAATGACCTCAAGGCTGAAATGCCTGAAATCGAAGGCATCGCTGTCCTTACAAAAGAAGGCCTCCCTATAGCCTCTATTTTTAGTACCATAGACCCAGCAATTCTTAGTGCTATCACAGCTACATTAAATAACGTGTCTGAAAAAGCCATGGAGGAACTGCAGAAAGGCCTACTTGAGACAGTCATTGTCCAGGGGGAGCAAGGGCACTTGGTCGTGCAGGAAATTGGTACATCAGCAGTCATCGCTGTTCTTGCAAGTAAATCCGCAAAACCCGGCCTTCTCTACATCTTAGTGAACCGCGTCTCTGATAAGCTTGCTGATTTCCTTCATTTTAACACGAAGTTATAACCCCGGGATTCGCGCCGGGTGCTTTCCATTGGAGAGAATGGAGATTAGACTCGCTCTTTTTTGGCTAATTTGCTCATAATCTCCAAGATCGCGACGTAGTTCATTCGCAAAGGAAATGATGTCTTCAAAATATGGCATCGCTGTCTTTTTTATTCGTTTTTGTGCAAATCCTACGTGAACCGCTCCTTTCACTTCAATAAAAGCTGGATCCATGCAATCTATTAATTTTGCAAACGCTTGGGGGTTTTTCATGTTTATCCCTTTCACAAGAGTCAGCCGTGCAACTGTACGACAATCTAACGAACGAACAAGCTCTAAGCTTTGTTGGAGCCGCTGCCAGCCATCCCGAATCAGTGGTCTACAGGTTTGACGGTATGTAGATTCATCTGGGGCAGGGATTGTGATATAGAGCTGGGTGGGAAACGTCTCCTTATCGATAAGTTGCTGGAGCCGCTCAGGAAAGGTCCCATTCGTCACAAGAAAACTCGTCATTCCATGTGTATGGATGAGGTTGAGAAGCTCCCCGAGATAAGGGTAGAGCGTCGGTTCTCCTGCCAAGCTCAAAGCAACATGTTTTGGGTTTTCAGCTTCTTGATATCGATTTATTTCAATATATGACTTGTATCCGGAAATAATCCGCTTCCAACACCAGAGCAGGCCTTCAAATACGACCTCTGGGGTATCAAAGAGCTCTTCAGGCACCGCCATGGGGTTCCACGGTACGATTCCTAGATCTTTCGGTTCAACCCGCCAGCAGTAAAGGCACTGATGGGAACATAAATCCGTGGGAACAGGGGTCATTTGGACGCATCGGTGGCTTTGAATCCCATAGGTTGCCTTATAGCACATATCCTCTTCTCGAAGAGCCTTATGAGTCCATAAACACTTCTTCACTGCGACGCTTTTACTGTACAGTTGGTATTTTTGCTTTTTGAGGAGTGCTCGCAACTTGCTTGGGGGAGATGAGCTTTGTAAGGTGTTCACGGCTTGAATGGATGATCCCTCTTTTCCAATGTTGGAATTCTCTAGACTTCTCATATTGCTATAAAATAAGCCCAATCTTTACAATATTGTTTCATGCATGAATCCCTTATGGGAGGGTGGAACAAGGTCAGTTAGAGAAATATCCTATTTCGAAAGAACTGAAATGAGCTTTATTTCTAGGAATCGGTTTCGTTGCTATTAACTGTTAATTTATACTATTCTCACGGCAATAACCTTTCCCGTGGCACACTCCATGTCTTGGGAGTAGAGTGAACAGGTTACGGCGATTGTTCGATCTTTCATTTCCTTGCCTCGTGCTCGCAGAACTACCGGTTTATCGACTGGTGTCGGGTTCAGGTACTTGGCAAAAAGCGATCCAGTTGCATAGCCGATAAGCGGCTCTGTACGGGTTTCCCTGCTTTCAGCTCTGTACGCGGCTGCATTGGCCATATTAGTGCTGTGGCAGTCAATGAGTATTGCGATAATCCTCCACATAAACCATCCGCTTTGTAGTGGGGAATCTAAACGTTGAACAGAGGGGATTTTCCACTGGTTGGATATCGTATTATTGTCTCTGTTCCGTTGAATTCTGGAAGTGCCAGGTCGATGGGCGGGTTCACCTCGGGAGGGATCAAGCAGGGTTCTCTTCCTCCCCTTTTCCGTAACCGCTCCTCGAACTCGGCTTTTGCTTCCTCCAACACGGAAGGGGTAGTTAGTAGATCGACCATGGTCAATGCCATTGTTTTCGCGGCGAGGAGCCCCCCTTTATGGGTGACGCCTGTCACTGATAGAGCGGCCATCGACCAGCTGGGCGGATGAACATCTGCTGGGCTACTGAACCATTGGGTGGTGTGAACCCATGTGGATGGCGCATACCAAGTGAATTCGTTGAAATCGTCACAGCCCGTCACGCAAGTTAGCCTTCTAGACCCAAACTGCATCGCCCCTTTTTCCGGAGGCATCAGGGTCTCCTCCAGCGGCTCCTCCATGGGCTCCATGCCTATGTTCTCTTGGATCTTCCTACAGAACTCCTTCTCCTCTTCCGTGAATTGCGGTGGGCCAACGAGATCCATGTTCTTAAAGGCGAGCCGAGATAATACTAGGTTGGGTATCCCTGTTCGACTTGCACCCATGTATCGCAATTGATATGAACAGCCAGTTACCTTGCTCGCCGCCTCCGCACAGTCCTTTAGAACCTCTAAAATCCGTTTAACCCCCTCTTCATTTGGCGCTCTGAAGGCGTAGAACACTTCGGTGAACTCTGGAAGGTTGGTTAGGCATTGACCACCGACGCTTACGATCTCGTTGAGGGAGTGGGGTGGCCTCATTAGATGCTCCTTCATATAGTTCGCCAAGACGTTCATCAGGGTTATCGCATCCAAGGCGCTCTTTCCGTCCCACGGCGTCCCTCCGTAGACCTGTAACCCATGGAACCGGAATGCGACCGCCATGTAGGCGTCTGGTAAATCCTCCCAGGATACCGTATTCCCCGACCAGGGATGGGTCGCCACAACGGCGTCCAAGTCATCAAAATACCCAGCTCTCGCGAGAAACGTCTTGCCTATACAAATCTTCTCAGCCGGTGTCCCAAAAACTTTGATCGTCCCTCGTAGGCCAAATTCCTCCATAGTAACTTTCGCCGCGACGGCCGCTGCCGATGCGGCCACCCCCAGCATATTGTGTTTATCTTCAAAGCCTGGTGCATGGGGGACAACCGGCTCCTTATACGGAACCGCTTTTTGCGAGTTTCCAGGTGTCGCATCATATTCCGCATAAGTTGCAATAACTGGCTTTCCTTCACCATAAGTGGCTACAAATGCGGAAGGCATACCTGAAATGCCCATCTCTACCTCGAACCCATGCTCACGCAGGAACTCACAGTGAGCCTTCGCTGACTTGTACTCCCGCAGGGCTGGCTCGGCGAACTCCCAAATGGTATCGCTCAAACCTGTAACTCTCTTCTCATTCGCTATGATCCAATTTAATGCTGTTCTTTTTTCATCCGGTATTCCACTCAAAACTTCAACTCCTCCTTCACGATGAAACTTATCTTTCATATCCTTTACGCGATTGGCTCTTCATTAAGAGTGTTATGGCTGATTTTCTAGAGGTAGCTAACAGCGGGGGAAGCTCGCTACAAGAAGCGGTTTGTCGAGATGTAAGATTCTTGGAGCGTAGATGAGCAATCTACTTCATAATAAGTTCCTTACGAAAGGACATGCACCCGGTGGATTGGATATAGTTCTCCCTCTACAGAACTATAGTCCATCAAGAAGGGAAAAACAAAAATTCTTTAAAGTCAATCGAGGAATACCCAATAGGGAATTTGCCAAAGGTTCCTTTGGATATTCGGGGCCGTAGTGTAGCTAGGTAGCACGGCATGCCGCCATGTACTACCCTCCTTGCTCATGGCAGCCCGCAAGGCTCCAGAAGCTCTCCTTGCGCGATGATTGACAGTTGGGTTTGCCGATCCTGAAGATGATGAACTTCTGGAGCAAGGAGCCTCGGAGAAACCTGCTGGTCATTCCGACACGGAAAACCGGGGACTGGTCATGGGTTCAAGAAATAGAGAGGGCTTCTCTCCCTTTGAGAATCCCATCGGCCCCACCATCCCTAATCAGTCGAATTCGAAAAATGTCAGGAGTCAAACTTGAAAAGGGGTAAATTTACACAGGGAATTTTAATTTTGATTGAATAAACTCATTTCGGATAACCATTCATAATTAAACAATTTTTTAAATAATCTTAGTCTCTGAGTGAGTTCGATTTCCCAATGGTACAAATGCAGATCTGTTAGTCCACTATCCAGACAACCGAAGTGCCAGTTTTGTTGACACTATGGAACGAACTAGAACGAACAACTTACGTTATCAAATTTGCCAGAAATTTCCCAAAGAGCCAAGCGTGAAGAGTTCTCCTAATCACACGATATAGTCATTCCTTCGGCATTAAAAGATACGGATGGTACCAGTAGCCACACAGCAGACCTTGTCGGCGGCACCATAGTATACGAAGAGCTTATCCTCGTGGACCACCGCGCCCTCGGGGAACACCACCATCGGCACATCACCCTCTCGCTCAAATGGTGCCTCTGGTTCGAAGAATGGTTCAGGTAGCCGGTCAAATACCTTTGCTGGGTTCTGAAGGTCTAGCAGCGCTGCCCCCGCGCGGTACTGGTGATCGTCATCTACGCCATAGTAAATGAGGAGCCAACTGCGGGCTCCGCCGCAAGAGGAATCGCAAATATCGGGGCCTGTATATCTGTGCTGAATGTGGCATGGTTCGAAACGCAGATGTCAACGGGGCCCTCAACCTCCTCCAAGTAGCTTCTGAATCCGTGCGGATAGGAAGTCGGGGGCGTGTGGATCGCCCGGTGCGAATAAGACTGCCGACGGTGGTTGGGCGGTAACCTTCGCACGAAGCTCCGTCCGGCAGGACGGGGTAGTTCACTTAGATCAATTCATAAAGGATGGTGCAGCATACCGATCTAAGCAGGAGCTACAGCTTATGCCGTTATATAGATGTGAAGTTAATGCAATGCGTTGGATCCATGGGGAATTGAGCTGGGATTGGGTAGTCGTTTGTGACTATAGAAAGGGACGGTTACAATGCCATGGATGCAAGTATGGAATTGAGGTAAAACCTAAGGGAGAAAACGCGGAAGAAAGTGATGAGTGAAACAGCTTTTGTTAATTAGTTATTGGCCCTTGGTTTCATGCCCAAGACCGAGAAGTTTGAAACCCCGCTCCCCTCCCTGCCCAAGACCGCAGGAGTGTTCTTAAGAAGTTAATGCTCTTTGAGACGACTTATACTCTTACACGATGTTATGATCGTTCTCGAAAGTAGAATGTGCCATCGGGACCTCGCACGTATGTCCGGAACCGGAGTTCTTCTTCTGAAGGAAAGAAGAGAGCAATTGTCTTTTCTGCGTAGATCTCATCGGTTATGAGGTCAAGTTTCGCGGCTTGTTTTTTATTATTTATCAGCTGATCAATTAGGGTATAGAGGGCAAAGGCACTAGCACTTATCAAAGCAATGTTCCTATTTAGAAATGTAACGAATTCTTCAGGTAACCCAATATTTGGGCTAAACTGTAAGCCACTCGCGACTAGCGCGGCCATAGGGCCCGCAATGGCGGTTCGCAAGAGACTCAGAAGTATCCAGATTCGTACCGCCTTATCTCGACTCATTTGCTCGGTTGTTGCCTTGACAATCGCGTAATCTTTCCCAATTTGGCAGAGGGCATAACTCATATACGAGATTCCAAAGAGGACGGAAAGCCGCAGTTCCTGGCTGTTTGTAATGGGATACCGCACAATCAAAGATAGGGTGATCGCGAGCAAGCCTTTCCCTGTGGAAAGCTTTAATATCGTTTTCCAATAGGTTTTGACATGGGCAGGAGAGCCTCTTGTTGTGTGGGATCTAATGGAAAACATTTTGTCGAAGCTCGGGCTGAGGGAAATGATGTTATGAACACTTGAAGTGGGGGAGTAAATGCCATGCTCCATCTTGTAAAACCGGACATTGGCATCTTTCAAGAACGTATCGAAGACTTCTTGAAAGAACAGATAAATGATAAATAATTCTAGAAGGATTACCTCCGGTCTGACCGTTGGATCGGCTCCCATTCCTCGGAGAATGAGCTCCGCTCCTGGAATTGAAACAAGAGCAATTAGCGCACCCATGGATAATTGGTATGTGTAATATCGCTGAGCAGTATATTTGGCCGCATACGATTGGATCATGTAGTATTCTTTCACCGAGTTTATTACACTCCCGGCAGTGATACTGAGCGCAAGTAAAATCGCTTCATATGTCGCATAACCCATGATGGTATTCGCAATAATTGCGACAAGGGCGCTGAGCACGCTGAGCACGCCGATCCTCCGCGTATATTTCATCATGGGTCGTGACAGAATGTAATGTCTCAAGGCCACTTCGAAGCCTCTTCCTAGATAGAATATACTTGTTCTTATTACGCAAAATATTGCAAACTAATTGGTTTTATTGTTTTTGATTTACAACTTGCAATCAATTGCCTATTTCGCTAAAAATATGATTACTACAAGAATTTCTGATTTCCTATTACGTAATCAGAGATCTTCGAACTTCATAAGGGGATCAGCAAATATACAACGAATCATCATCGAATTAGTCAATAATTGCAAGTAAAATTTAAAAATTCTAAAATACTAGATGAAAAACCGATTGAAATCGAATATAAGAAAGGGATAGATGTTGAAAATCGGGGGGTCAAAATTTGATAGCTAAAAAACTAAAGATTAAATTCATTGTCCTCGTGTTATTGCTTTTAATAAGTAATCATACTTTAATTTCCACCAGTGTTGGTTATACTTGCCAATTCCTACCTCGATCTATAGTTAATAAAGATTTAACACGGGACTATTGGCCTACCGATGGTTGGCAAGTCTCGACTCCTGCTGCCCAAAATATGAGTGAAACCCGCTTAGACGCTATGACTGTGCATATTAAAGACGAAGGGTTTACCATTGATAGTATCCTCATCGTTCGAAATGGGTACATAGTCTTTGAGCAATATCTGAATCCTGACTATAATCAGGATTCCCTCCGTCCCATCTTCTCCTGCACTAAAAGTGTTCTTTCCGCGCTTATCGGTATTGCAATTGACAAGGGGTATATTGACAGTGTTGATCAAAAGATCCTTGATTTTTTCCCGAATCAAACGGTTGCAAATCTTGATTCCCGGAAAGAGAATCTCACAATTAAACACCTCTTAACCATGACCTCGGGACTTGAATGGCATGAGTTCGATGTCTCCTATGGAGCACCAAATAATAGTTTTACCCAACTTGTGACCAGTCCTAATTGGGTTCAATTTGTTCTCGATAGACCTATGGTTGCAGCTCCTGGAGAGGTCTGGAACTATAATTCAGGAGAATTCCATCTCTTATCAGCCCTTCTACAGAATGTTACTGGTCTCTCAACTGAGGATTTTGCCATTGATTCTCTATTTGCTCCTCTGGGAATCGTCGATGCGTTCTGGCAGACTGATTCCCACGGGATTCCGTTTGGTGGAAGTGGTTTAGAATTAACGCCCCGTTCCATGGCAAAGTTTGGGTTTCTTTATCTGAATAATGGCACCTGGGGTGCTCAACAACTTATCCCTAAAGATTGGGTGGCAATATCGACCTCGAGCTACTCTTCTGTCGATACTAGTACCGATTACTGCTACGGTTGGTGGAGAAAGCCAGATTTACATGCGTTTTATGCATTGGGGTTTGTTGGTCAGTTCATTTTTGTAATTCCGCAATATGATCTGGTGGTTGTATTCGCATCGAGCGATTTAACTCATTGGCCGTATTTTGATCTCTTGGGTCAGTATATTTTCGCCTCGGTCGAAAAGAGCGCTGTCCCTCGTTTGAGTATCGAGGGATTATTGATTGCAGTTGTAGTGGTTGGTTTGATCTTAGGGCTAGGATTTGTCATTGTTCGCAGGAAACGATTCAAATAAATTAAACACCATTTTACAGGGTTTATTATAGTTGGTGTCAAATATCTGCTCTGTGTTCATCTTGTTGCTACCTTGTGGGCGTGGAAGACATTCCTTCTGAAGCAGAAACCACCCAATTCATCAAGGGGATCATTGCGTGCTTCAATTCCTGTCCTCTCGGAGTCAGGGAGTATTCTACTCTTGGGGGAATTTCCATGAACGCCTTTCGGCTGATCAAACCGTGACCTTCCAAGTCTTTCAGCCTATCTGTCAACGTTCGTGGGCTGATTCCCCCATGTTGGCCTCTCAGGTGGTTCATGAGCTCGTTATATCGAAGGGTTCCATGATTGCCGAGAGTTGCAACGATTTGGAGAGTCCATTTCCTGCTGATGACCTCAATGATCCCTTCGAGGGGGCATAAACAGACTTCATCTTTCCCTTCTTGGACTAAACAGATGTTACTTTCCTTTTGCATAGTGAGTAGTCTCCAAATCCATTTCTTTTGGAAAAATAACTTATCAATTTAAAAGCTTCACTTTACATACTTACTACCAGATCTAATGCAAAGTAAGGTGAAAGAAAAAATGTGTATCGAATGCCTTCATGAGGAAAAGAAAAAAAAGAAGAAATTGAAACCAAAAGAAGAAGCGAAGAAGAACTGTTAAATCCGCCCTGGGAAATGGTATTCTCCCACTCCGTTTTTCTGGGAATTCCATCAATCACATCAGGAAACTTCTGAATATGCCCGCCAAAATCGCCTTGGAGCGAGTCGATGCGAAAATTCACCATGTACGCCTTTTCTCGCCTTACAATTGACATATAAGCCCAGTATTTTTTTTACACATTGTCCGCTTATGGTTGCAACATATATGTATCATGAGTAAGATGGAGAGAATGGCGAAATAGAGATACCTCCATTAATCATAATCCTCTATAAGTAGTAATCATAAGTAATGTAAGGCGAGTTCAATACCATTGATTAATTCATTACATCTAACTGGAGGCTCAATTTTTGGGTAAAACCGCGGAAGAGGATTTTATCAGCCTTTTTAAAGATGCTAAAGCCGCGGATATCAAAGGATGGGATTTTTCATATATTAAAGATAGAATGATTTCAGATCTTCCTCCCTGGGAATATGGGAAGTTAATTCTCCCTTTTGTCAAAAAATCAACTTATATGTTAGACATGGGCACTGGGGGCGGTGAATTTCTGTCAACATTAAAACCACTTCCCAAGAATACATACGCAACAGAAGCATATCCCCCTAATATCCCAATTGCAAAAAAAAACCTTGAAAAACGAGGTATTAAGGTAGTATTGGTTATGAAGCATGAAAAACTCCCATTGCCTAACGATTTCTTCGATCTAATAATAAATCGGCATGAATACTATTATCCTCATGAAGTTTATCGAATACTCAAACCTAATGGGATATTTATTACCCAACAGGTAGGAAAATATGACAATATTGAATTAAATCAATTTTTTGGAGATAAGACTTACAAAAAGGCAAAATGGGATTTAAAATATGCATCGTTGCAATTGAAGGAGAATGGATTCGATATACTTGATGGTAAAGAAGTGGTGTTTAAAGAGCATTTTAGAGATATCGGGGCAGTAGTATTTTATCTACGTATGATCTCCTGGCAGATCCCCGATTTTGATATTGATAAAAATGTTAACAGATTTAAAGAATTACATTTTAAAATCCAGAAAACGGGACAATTCACAACCCATGGCCATAGATTTCTAATTATTGCAAAAAAATGAATATCTCCTGAAATCCCAGCTCCAATTCCAATTTATCCTTATGTTGAGGTATGGTTTGGTACTGGCAGGTTATGATTGTATTATCAATTCCCTTGTAAACCTTTTTTGGGCCATAAACGAGTGAATTGTAAATCTTTTCTGGTAAATAGGTCAATTTTCGGCTTATTTGCTTGGTATATTGTCGAGCTTTGTTGGCATTACCAAGAGCCCTAACAACTCTGTTAAAAACATTTGATAACATGGAGAGCTCTCTGAGAGGGGAACACTTGGACATGGTCTCTTATACTTCTGATCGAATCCCTCAAGGACATGATCTGGGAAGTTCGCCCTCAACTATAATTTTTTAGCAATTAATTTCAACCCATGAATATTGATAAAAGAGAATTTAAACGGGTTAATTTTTTACTGGAAATAACTGTGCGGTCGTTGTCTAGCCAGGTCTTCGAGTCAGGCCGTAGGTCGCTGATTCGGCCGTAAGGACTCGAGCCTTCCAAGCTCGTATTTGTGCGTTGGAATGTGCCGACGGGAAACCCGGGTTCAAAAAAAGGATGATTTGCGTCTTTTTGAAACTCCCGGCGACCGCACCATTATAAACGGATTCAACTTTTGAGTTCCAACTCTCAAAACCATCAATGATAGGGGCGTTGTAGGTGTAGGTGATGGTTCATCTGTGTTCCGGAGATTTTCTTTTGTGCTTGGGGTGTTTTAATAGGAAGGGGTTTAATGCGGATCTGATTTTCCTGGATGATGATATTAGAACCGTCTTCTAGGGCTTTAGCGATTTTAGATAACACTTGGAGTAAAAGGTGGTTTACATTAGCTATTCTTTGATCTTCTAAGCGAAGAATAATAGTGAAGGGGCTTTTGCTTTTTGTATAGGCTAAAATCGCTCCAAACCCAAGACGGTGGTAATAATGTAGTAACCATTCTCAATGGCATAATTAAAAATCGTTTCATCTTCGACAACGGTTCCTGGAGTTACAGTGTCTGCTCTCACAGCGTTGTAGCCGCTTTCTATTAAGTAAACCACTGTTCGCGGGGAAAGCGCTTTGTCAATCAGGAATTTCATGTTTCCATCGGGAGAGAAGTCTCAGACACACTCCAACTGGCATACTCTAAACAGGATCGAATATCTTCTTCCGTCAGTTCCGGATAATCGGTGAGAAGTTGTTCTGGGGTTTCACCTTTGGCTAGGAGTTTCAGGATAATTGAGACGGGGATTCGCGTGTTTCGAATACAAGGAGTCCCTCCCATGACCTTTGGATTGACTGTAATGCGATTTTTGAACAACATTACACCTCCCTTGATAGAATAACATAACAATATACTTATTCATCTAATTCATTTCGCTAGTATCAGGTAAATAGGATTCTTCAACTTCAAACCGTGAGCAGCACGCCCCTGAAGGAGGGGTTATCTTAATTCCTTAGTACGCAAAGCTCCCGAGCCTTGATGTTGTGTCCCCACCGTCACGTGTGCTTCATGTCGCACGAGCTTCATCATGGAGTTTACCATTGATCTTAAAAAAGTCGAGTATAAAATGAAAAAAAGTGAAGGAACAAGAAAAAAATTGTCTGGATGGAATTAATGATTCATTGGTAATGTGACAGAATCCACAATGTTTTGAACCTTTGAAAGCAAGACCAGCAGACCACGTTTTTATGGCAATAATGAATAGGACTTCCCATTACTGCTGTAATCATCGTATACGCACATAAACATCCGGTCATCCGTCAAGTAATACATGTAGAGGGTTTGGTCAATAACAGGACGTCGATTTTTACAGTGTTCATGAGCTGATTACATTGTTTTGCCTGGTCTTCATCCACTTGGCTGTTAATCGTAAATCCCATCTTGAACGCACCGCGTGAACGGTTTTCTCTTGGCTCCTTTTCACTGTGATCCCCCCTCTTGCACAATTCAAGTTAATAATCCGAGCTCACGATGTTTAGCCACAATGTCGTCGCTTAACCTGTCAATTTTCTGGAAATCTTCCTCGTCTGGCTTGCCTTTAACCACGACAGGGTCGAGTAATTCGACCTTGAGATTCGGTAGCAAGCTCACGATCTGATCCACGAGCTTTCCCCTCCAGCCATAGGACCCAACAACAGTCGCAAACTTGGCTTTAGGTCGGATCAAGTTTGCAAGATAGGCCCCATAGATGACGGCGGGGTGCGCCCCCGTGAGAACCGTAGGCGAGCCAATAACAATCGTCGCCGCATCCACTAGCGCCATTGCTAACTCGCCAATGTCCGTCGCTGTCAACATGAAGGGTTTTACAGGTATTCCCTTGCGAATAAGGCTTTCCGCGAGATATTTCACCAGCTTCTCCGTGCTACCGTACATCGAGACATAGGGGATAACCACTTCGTTTTTCACGGTATCCGATACCCATTCTTTATAGGCATTGATGATGAACTCCGGTTCCTTGTAGATTAACCCGTGACTGGTCGCTACGAGGTCTAGATCCATGTTCCCAACAACTTCTAGGTGTTTTGCGATCATTTTCCTAAATGGCATCATTATTTCCGCATAGTATCGCTTTGCCGCGTTATACACCCACGCATCATTAGATGAATAAATCTCGCTAGAAGCAATGTGATTCCCAAGGAAATCACATGTAAAGAGGGTCTTTTCTTCGGGTAAATGAGTAAACATGGTTTCTGGCCAGTGAACCCACGGGGCAATGATGAACTTCAAGGTAAGATTTCCCAGATCAAGCGTACTCTCCCCTGTCACCGTGAGAAAGCGTTCAAGAGGAATATGGAGCAGGTCAGCCATGATATCCTTGCATTTTTCGGTACAAACCACTTTCGCATCAGGATACATGTCTAATACCGCGGGAATGGCTCCTGAATGGTCCGGCTCCGCATGATTCGCCACGATGTAATCAAGCCGGTCTAAAGATAAGTTCTGTAAATCTTTCAGAAAGGGTTCGATTTTCCTGGTATCCGAGGAATCTATTAAAGCCACTCCATCTGTTCCTTTGATCACGTAGGCATTATAACTCGTTCCATCGGGTAAAGGAATTAATTCGTCAAACAGACGTCTTTCCCAATCTAGCGTTCTCAACATGTAAATTCCGGGTTTTAATTCGACTAACATGTTTTCACCTGCTTATCTCCAGATTAATCAATATCTGAGACATTACTTATTTTCACTCTTCCCTGCCAATCACTCAAAAAAGGGTCTGGCTTGATTCAATGCTTCGTTAGTCAATGGTTGGAAGAACATTGCAGACGGTCCACACGTTGGCAACCACGGATCGCTAGCTAGCAGGGGCATCTGGGAGATGCCGGCTTTCATCCATGCCTCTCGATTAACTCCAGAATCTGAGCTAGATTTCCTGGATTCACCTTTAATCATAGAACGATGACCGATACAAAATTATTCGCATCCTGAAACACATAAAAGAATGGGTATCCATGTGGGTTAGGGTATATAAATGGGCATAATTGCGATTGATGACCGAGGGAGAGTGACTATTCCAAAGGAAGATCGAGATAGAGCAGGAATAAAAGTTGGTGATAAGTTACGAATAAAAGTAGAACGGAAAAAAATCATCTTAGAGAAGGTTGTTAATGCAGATACACTAATTGCTGAACTAGAAGGTTGTATCCAAACCCCGGGAGATGTTGACCCATTAGATCTAAAGAAGATTTGGGGGCTCACCATGTGATCATGATCGACTCGAACATTGGGCATATTTCTTTGATCAAACTCTTCCTGAGCATAAACCCGTAGCCAAAACGTTGAGAAAAGTGTTACATGAAGAACAAATTATGATAACTGTCATAATTGCTGTCGAGACCTTTTATTATCTGGGTAACGGTTAGGACCTTTGATTGGCAAAGAAAAAGCGGATATTTTTCTTAACTATGATTTTGAAATCATTCCTCTAGCTGAGGGAACTTTGGAAGATGTTTTAAAGCATTTTGTGCTCAATTCTTAGTTTGGAATTGGAGGAAGAGATGCTACGATCATTACTGCAATGAAAGCCAATAACATTAAGAAAATAATGACCCCTGATCAATTATTTAAGAGAGTTGCTGATATTGAAGTACTAGATCCTGTTTTCAAATAATAGTCTGGCCTTCATTGAACTACGCAATAACTACCACGAATCTTCTTAGAAAAATTTGGAATCATCTGTTGATGTATAATGCATGAGGTCGCCTTGCTCTTCGAGATCAGTAACAAGCGAATGTACAGGTTTCTGGGGCTCTTTGACTAAACTAGGTCATTTTAAGGGCACGGTCATAGTAACGATCTGAAGAAATGGGAAAAGAACCGAAAAAGCAGAATACCAAAATCTATCGCTTACTTTATTATTTAGGGAAATCGATCTTTTTTAAAGTACATGTTTAACAAAAAAACGAAAAAAAGGTGATATGATGTCAAATTCTGATGAGAACTTCGCTAGTGGCACTTTCGAAGAAAAAATTAAGATGCTGGCGCGCATGTCAGAAATGGATCAGAAAAGAAGCATGGAAAATTTAATCGGCTTCTGTGAGGATTATTGTGGCAAATGCCCATCTTATCAAGGAACGGGGGAGACTGCTCTCGGCTTTTGTACCTTAGGTAAAAGCTCGATAATCCATGAGCAAAAAAGCTGCCTGTGTGCCCAATGTCCAATTTCGCGGACAATGAGTCTCCGGTGGGACCATTATTGTGTTCGGGGTAAGGCAATGGACCTCTCACAAGCAAACCGCAACTGTACTCTGTAATTGCCCCTTTTATTTTTCCTCTTCTTTTCTTCATGCTTTTCACCTTGATACTGGAAATTTATTCACCAAGGCATGCTCCCCCGTATATACTTCCCATTGATGATGCAAATCGAAAAACGTTCGAAGTACGGTTATTACCTTACCCAAGCAGAACTTCCCCCCTTCCCCTTGATTGCTCAAAAATCGGCCCGGCTGGGATCAAGGCTTCAATGGACAATGTGCGGACTCTGTCATCTGAGTAGGCTACTGTGGTTCTGCTCTTTCAATGTGTTTACGAGTCCTAAGTATTCTACTCCCTGGTGCCACCATGTAGCTGGAGATGTTTGGGATGATCACGCGCCAATGACCTCGATCACGCGGCCACTGCACTACCAGTAAAGCCATCATCCTGTTTATAGATCAGTTTAGTTTGTTCCTTGCGCCGAACCTGCAGCGTCACCTGCTCTCATGCGGGTTGGAACCAGTGATACTCCCGATTGGCAGACAGAAAATGGATCGTTGCATCTCGATTGGACAGGAGGAGTAGCCCTTTACCCCTTTACGACAGAGAAGGGGACTCGGAGTCAGAATTACCCCTTGTGAAATAGTTCACCACATCCTGACTGGAAAGTTCTGTGGTGAAAAAGTGAAAGCGATCTGCTTGCGTATTGGGGGGATAACGAGTTTGAATACGACCCTGAAGTTTGTAGGATCAGCCGTTAACTCCTGTCTCGCCAAGGTGTCCGAGAGGAACCGAAGATAAGAGAGAGTGGCGACTTGAAAAAGGGTTTAGTCTAGATACAGCGATGAATGGCGGATGTTCCCTGCTCTTGGTACTCTTTTCTGGAGACCCACATTTTTTGGAACGTTTTGAGACTTGATAGAATGCTCCCACCAATCCAAACCGAGTATCGGCGCTCGGGGGGTGCAATAATTCGAATTTCAATCCCCTCAGGAACTAGCTCACTGATCTCTTTGTGCAACCGTTCTTTCAAACCTGGAAACATTGTAGATCCGCCACTTAACACGATATTAGCATACAATTCCTTTCGTAAGTCGATATCACACGCTTGAATCGCGCGATAGACCGAATCGTCCAGTGGCGCGTCTTCTCGCCCTACGAGCGATGGGTTAAACAGGGTTTCAGCTGCAAGGAATCGTTCGGGTCCGATGGCAATCATTTCGCCATCTGGAAGTGTGTACTGCTTTTCCATCCCGCTGACTTTTTCTGCCAGTGTGAGTTCCTTCTCTGGATCTAACGCAACATAGCAGAGGCGTTCTTTGATGTCCCGTACAATTTCTTTCTCGGCACTGCTTGTCAGACTGTGGCCTCTCTGGCGTAGTAGCCGTCGTAAATATTCTGTGATGTCTCGACCGCCGATGTCAATCCTCGCAATTGCATGTGGGATCGCAAAGCCCTCATAGATCGGGACGATATGAGTGACTCCGTCTCCACTGTCCACCACCAGACCGGTGGTTCGGCCCGAGGCGTACAGAGACAACACGGCTTGCATCGAGATATAGACTGCAGGGACATTGAACGTTTCAAACATGATTTCAGCCATTTTCTCTCTATTGGTCAGTGGGTTCAGCGGCGGTTCAGTCAACAGAATCGGATGTTCACTCGGATTCACTCGGAGGACATTATAGAAGGAATAATGCCAAATCTTTTCCATCCCATCAAAATCGGTGATATGCCCATGTTCAATGGGATATAGCAGTCTTAAGACTCCTCGGATGTTCATCGCTTCTTCGCCGATGTAGTACTCCCTTACGTAGTGTTCTACATCACTCATGATACTCTGGTATTTCGGAAAGCCGATGATCGTCGGAAATACACTCCGTGGCTGATCCTCCCCCGCGTATCCGTTCTTACTCAATCCGTCTCCATTGTCAACCACTACCGGTTTGCCAGCAATTGTTGTTTCTGCCATTTTTTTCTCCCAATTTCTAATTTTAGGTGATCACTTTCTATGGAGTTTTCTCCATTCTGGTTCATATAATTATTAATTTGCTAACTTTTATAAAGCTTTGGTTTCAATTTAACATTTCCCTTCATTTAACGTTTCGAAGGAGTCTACTCTGGGAGAGGAAATCTCGGGCATTCATGTCTTTTCTTAACATTTGAAAAAAGAACCAGATACAGTTCTACCGTGCATTTCGTTGAGATACTAAAAGAATTATAATCCACAGAGGACATTTTTCTGCTATATTTCAAGAAGGAATCCGGATGATAAAGACCATCTTATTTGCTTGTACGGGAAATATATGTCGCAGTCCAATGGTGGGGTACCTCTTCAGCAAAGTGTTACGGGACATTGAAAATTGAAGTTGTTTTGAAAAAAGCATTTCAAGGGAGTTAAGTGGCTCTAAAGGCGGACCATTAGTGTTTGGCTTGTGCTTTCTTTTTCTTGGCTATCTTTTCCAAAGCTTCCTCTGCGAAGGCTTCCATAAGCTCATAAAAGCCTTTGATGCCGCACCCATACTTTCCTTCACTGATACGCTTTAACCGCTCTTGTAAGAGTTGTTGTGCCTTCGACATTTAGACCACCTTCTTGGCGGCTATCCCCCTTTCTCCTTTATACAAGGCAATATTATACTGCATACCTCTCTCACCCTTTGGAGAGACGTTCATTTTGAAAAGGAGATTCAGAAATGAGTGTCCAAAAATGCCCCAGAAGAACTTCGGGAGGTGTGTCCTAAGTAGCCGCATGTATGGAAGAATTAGTGTTGGCCTGTTCCTTCTGTTCTTTCTCTTTTTTAGCTTTTTCCTTCCAGCGCCTCATCTACAACCGCAACAGATAGGCGTACAGGCCTTCCCAATCATCATATATGCCCATTTGTTCTTTTGCACGCTTCAGAAATTTTTGCCTTAGTTGTTCTGACTTCGACACTCACCTCACCTTCTTTGCAACCTTCTTGATCATCCCTCTATACAAGGCGATATTATATTATTTGCATACTTCTATCATCGCTTCAACCATGCCTCTCCTTATGGTTTCTTTCCTATCCAGCTCGTTTTCCATGATATGTTGTTTTGTTTTTTCTCTGGCCACAGCTGTATATACTTGGGTGACCTCCTCAAAAATTCCTTCCCGAAGAGGATCTGTTTGTTCGTTTTGCAGTATTATGAGGTAATTGCCTTGCAGATCTATGCTCTTACAGATGGACTCCTTCGCCGCAAGGAAAAACCCGATGTTGGAGGGGCTAAATACGGTTTCTTCTTCGAGATGTGTATGCATAAGGCCTTGGATGGATTTATCTTGTTTTCGTGCTTTCATATACTCTTCAAAGCGAATCCACTCGTGAGGGGTACCTTCTTTCAATTTCCCCGCAATTAGCTGTCCCTCCTCAGCTACATGAATGAAATAGCCCCATTCATTCCCAGACTCTTTGGCACATTTCCAGGCTTCATGGCTTTTCTTATGGAGCTCGTCGCTTAAACGAATTGCGCGAGGAGCATTACCCGGATCTTTCGGTAACTCCGTAACACGTCTCGCCTTTGACAACTGCCTCCCTCACTGCTCCTAAGGGATATTCGTATTTTTCCTTCCTGTATCCTCCTTCTATCTTTGCCCTTCGCTGGATGTTTCTTCTGAAAAAAGCTATCACCTCTTCGATATGAATGAGATTCCCTATAATAATCTGCTTCGTGCCTAAGAGATTATATCTCTCGGATCAATTCGTTCCAAATCTGGAATGCGATCAAAGACTGGATCGGTCGAGATGATCTTGTTATCCTTCGCTAATGCTCCAAGGGCGGTCCCCGCATGAATGGCATCAAATATGGAAGAGATGGCATAAGTCTTCATTAGGGCCATGGCAGAGACATAAGTCTCAGCTGTTGCTGGCAGAAACTCGAGGTTACTTAGCGCCATAATTTGTGCTGAATTTCCAATCGTCGCATCCAGCGACAAATATTCAATCTGGACATAAAACAGCTCATGCAAGACGGCCGCGCTTGCTTGGACGGGAGCTAACTGCCCCCGTTCGATTTGCTCAATAATTTCGCTGGCTACCTGTTTTAGCCAATCCGCCGCTTTGAGATATGCAAACAGAAGATCCGTTTCAATTAACATCTTCAGGCCTCCTCTGGGGGCGGAACATCGAGGATTCGTTTAGCATCCTCCGCAGCAGCTCGATCCCGGAGCTCCTTTAACTCTTTTCGCGTCAATGGTGTTTCAATCTCTCTGATTTCGGCCGGTACGGGAATTAACAGATATCCCGTTCCGAAGGGGAGCAGGATCAAACGATCCGATTCTAGTTGAATCGTTTTTGGTAAGTAAATCCTTCGCCCCGAACCCACCTTTATTACCATGACCACTTTTTTTCCTCCAAATATCTAAAAACAGGAGAAAAATAAAGTTTATGGTAATATGAGAAAAATTCCCCTGATGGATTTTTATCTCCTCCATCGTGGTTGTCTCACTGGAACCGCTTTCTCCCTCAACTCCTGCACTTAAAATAGCCTGAGGTGCGAATTGATGCTATTATGCATTGGTCCACAAATTTTTTAGTCCCCCTTGCTGGATGGTGAATATCTAACCTTTTCTTGGAAAACAGTAGTCGCGTGTGGAGGTTGGGACGTGGGAGCAGTCCGTTTTACTAACTTTATAACGCTTTGATTCTATCCAGTGCTTCTTCTGATCTTAGCGGAAGGTGACCTTATCCTTTTTTCCTATCCCTTCGCGCGTGGTAAACAACTGGATGAGCATCTCATCAGGGATTTTCTCACCACCTTGAGCGCGAAGCTCCCGCTCCCGCCGTCCTGTTCCCAAATGCGCTGCGAATTCTTCCCTTTGCGATTCTTTGCGATACTCTCATGCTCCTGCACCGACTACGGAAACACTGGCTCGCGACCTTACACAGAAAGCGTACTCCGCGGGTTTCTACCTTTTTATAATTTTAGTTTGTGAAAATAAGCAATGTCGTCAGTAGCTAAGGCATCCCGTTTCATATTGGAACCCTCTAAATTCCTACTAGATCACTTTTCTTAACCACACGGTTCGTTCTGGAATTGTCGTTTGCGGATCAAGGAACGCACAGAGTCCCTTCTTTCCATCCGCCCAGATCGATTCTCTCCGCCACGACCCCAACCCGAACACTCGATCGGTCACCGCAAACTATGTGCGCGGGGGTTTCAAGATACGCGTCGCGCCCCAGGATGAGGTGCGGGTGTTAGTGTGACTGTGGAAGGTGACCCTGGATGCTCCCACCCCGACGAATGGCACTTCTAACCGTTTGGGAAAGACTTATGTATTACAATGTAATATACCCTATTTTGATAGGTATGACAAAAAAGAGTACCGTAATTACTATGCGGATTTCCCGCCGGGAGTTAGAACGCATAGAAGATGTGAGAGCCCTCGAGGACATTGACCGAACACGGTTACTTAAGGAGTTCATTGAGGACGGCCTCCGCCGAAGGATCATCCACATCTACAGAACCGGGCGATTAACGGCTTCAAGAGCTGCTGAGATACTCAAAATCTCCCTCCGGGAGTTCCTGGAGCTACTGGAGCGGGAAGGGATCCCTGTCAACTGGGATTCGAAAATCGTCAAGGATTACTTGAAAACAAGATATGGGGAATAAGCCCTTGCCTTTGGTGGTATCCGATGCGGGACCACTCATTCACTTAGCTCAGATAAACAAGCTGCTCCTTCTTAAGACGCTTTTCAATCGCGTAGTGATTACCCCGGCAGTTCAGAGGGAAGTTGTTGATGAGGGACTCAAATGCGGCCACGATGATGCTATGCTCGTGAAACAAACCATCGATGAAGGCTGGATTTTCATTAAAGATATTCCTAAGGCGGCGGTTTCAACCGTCAAAAGGCTGGTGGAAGGCGAAAACATATCGCAATCCGACGCAGAGACACTCTTGGTCGCCAAGGAAAATAAGGCGGAGCTTGTCTTAATTGATGAGAAGGTTCTCTCCGATCTCGCAAAGATGTACGGGTTTGAGGTCTGGAACACTTGGACTATTTTGTTAGAAGCCCTCCGCAAAGGATTCATCGAACTCTCTGGCATCGAATCCGCAATCGACGAGCTTGGTGAGCGGAGATACAAGCTGAAAGCAGAACAAGGCACTGAAATTTTAGAAGCCGCGAAACTTATTGATTCTATTAGATAAGAAAGAGATAATGCTAAAAGAAAGCACGGTGCATGTCACTTTTCAACGAGTTAAGAAGAAACTTATAGCTTTAAGCATCTCGCCACTCCTGGATATGTCACCAACGTAAGCAGAACAGGAGTCTGGTAAAAGATTCAGCATCGAAACCAACTATCAGGATAAACATCTCCTGCAAGCCCGAACTACGTCATATCATGGCCGCAAACAGCATCATTTTGCGTGGCAAGAAAGCCAAATGTCCCAAATGCCTTGGTGAGATATCAAAAGAAGTCTTTCCTCTTCGTCTGAACGTATCGAGAATTGACTTCACTCATCTTACTAGGGCAAGACACGCGAGACAGAATGGCGAGCACTAAACTTGGAGCATGGGCCTCTCCAGCTCTCCACTCCTTTCCCTAGATCACTTTTCTCAACCACACCGTTCGCTCCGGAATGGGCGTTTACGGATCAATGCACGCACAGAACCCCGTCTTCCCATCCGCCCAGATCGCCTCACCCCGCCACGACCCCAACCCGCCCATCCGATACGTGGCGTTGCACACCCCACTATCGAAATGGCTCGTCATCTGCCAGTCATTTTCGGAGATAGCTGGTAGTTGCGGGTGACTGTTCTTAATCAGCTTCTTCCAAAGTTCATTTAAGCAAATAATTGTAGAGAGTCACACAACATATTAGATCAAGGAATTTAACGGATGTGTCTGTCAAGCATACTGCTGGAGGAAGTCTCTCAGCGGCAGTGCTTGAAGGTTGACTTCCGGTTCCCCTTTCTCTTTGAGGATTTCCACAATTTTGGTGATATCTTGGGCTTCCGTTACCAAGACATCGCTATGATAAATCGCCGAGGCTGTAATGAAACAATCAAGAAGATCTCTAAGCCCCTCCCTCGACAGCTTGTCCACCCACGGGAGCGTTTCTGGTTCAATTATGGCTTGCTTCTGGATCGTCTGGGATTCAAGGATACTCCGATAGCCTATCAGGAAGCGAGGCCAAGATTCCGGGTCGTCACGGAGGAGCCTCTTGCCCTTGCCCCACAGTTCAAGTAAAGAGACTTGATTGATCATAGTCCTTCGCTGCTCAAAGAGGCGTGTTAGGTGTGTGTTTTGGATTTCTTTTATCTTCACCCCACAAACTGGCATGAGGTAGGTTGTATCCAGAAAGACTCGCAACGGCTATTGCTCCGCTATCTCTTTCGAAATTTCTTTCCGCAGCTTACGTTCTTCCTCAAGGGTGATTGTTGCAATTGGTGGTTCTTCCAACACTTCAAGGATCTCTAGGATCGGTTTTACAATCAGAAGCCCATCCTTCACTTCATATTTGATCCGACGACCTGGAATCAGTCCGACCTCTTGCCGAATCTTCTTGGGGGGAAACAGCTCCCCTTTCGAGCCAACCACCCCTTCTTCTGTCACGAGCAATTCACCAGATAAATTTAGTCTTTTCGAATATTTAAGAGTTTACCTGGAAATACTCTAATTCAATTTCATCGAACTCAAGTCACAAAAGTTTTGACTATCTCCCTTTCTTCTTTTGACGGATTAGGAGTTGGGATTGGAACTTTTTCCCATAGGAACCTACATAGTTCATCCTCTGACGCATTAAGTCAAACACTATATGTGATTCCCATCTAGAAGGAATTATGAGAGCTATGAGTGGTACAAGGCTGATACAATGAACGGGGTCTGTGTAAATTCCATTTTTTTTACTGGATCGCTTGAAGTGGCTGGCTTCCTACCATTAGAGTGTGTGTTGTGGATTCATCTTGAATTTCTGGATGAAAAAGGGGAATTGTGGTACCGTACAAGTCCACCCCCCCCACGGAAGTTAAGACCAGTTTTGGGGTCAAGTGGTGACGAGGAGATGGGTTATTTAGTAGCACATGATGCTTCTAATCCCCTGGGGGAAGGAGGATCTGATGTCTCCCAACGGTCAAATGATGGATTCTTGGTGTGTGGAAGGGACAACTGGTTTTTTGTCGAGTAAAGAACATTTTTGAGATTATTTTTTACATGTTCAGACTACAAAAGAATTATCCCTTAATCGCGGTTAAACCGTATGGCTCCCTTCCAATTTTAGGAATACCTGCCGAGTTATCATAAAATTTAATAAGTTCCCTTGGTTTTCTTCATTATAATATGTAGAGGGAAAACAATGACAATTGACGCGGATGTTAAAGAGATCAAGGAACTTCTTGTGGCATTGAACATGAAGCTGGATTTATTGCTTGAGCACCAAGAGACTTTGTCCATAATGACATTGGCAGAGAAATCTCTTCGAGAGTCCTTCAAACGCGAACCAAACCTGTACTCAATTGAGGATCTCAAGGTTAGATACCATTGAAGGGAAAAAATAGTTCTCATCCCGTTTCCATTCACTGGTTTAACGGCAGCGAAAATAATATGTTCGAGGTCTTCCGAATCCCGCTCATTCGATTTCAAGATGTTATCCTCATTTCCTATAAGAATCGGGATATTTAATGTTTGAAAGCCGAGTTGGGGAAATCACTAAAACCAAATTCCTGACTAGATTACTTTTCTCAAGACTACTCGTCGATCCGGAATTTTCGTATGTGGATTGATTCGGGCACAGAGCCCCTTCCGCCCATCCGCCCAGATCGCCTCTCCCCGCCACGACCCCAACCACACACCTGATGGGACGCGTTGCACACTCCATTATCGATATGGCTCGTCATCAGCCAGCCTTTTTCAGAAATTGCCGGAAACTGCGGGTGGCCGTTCTTAATTAGCTCTTGTTTCACCTCTAGCAGGGCTTTCGTGTTGGCTCCATCGTATTTGTTCACCGCCGCTTCGACCCCAACCCCATCCCTGTGGATCACCAGCACATCGCAGTCCCCATATGGCTCGAACTAGGTGTGGGATGTCTTGGGAGCGTTCCAAGTGAAGGGACACCCATTCTGGCAAAATATCAAAAAGAATCACAGAATCCAACGGGTACTAGCTCATACTAGCTCAAAAAAGTATTACTAGCTCATACTAGCTCATGTTTTGTCAGGACGTAGTATCCTGTTGGATCCTTCTGGCTCTTGCCTTTCCATTGGAGGAGGCCTTTACCCACGAGGCGCTTGATTTTTCTCTTGATTGTGGAGGCGCTTTTCCCTGTTTCGTTTTCTAGCTCTTTTGTTTGCGCCCTTCCATGATTCTTGATATACTTCAAGATTATTTTCTCATCGTCATCCAAATCCGAAATTATGGGTTCGCTGAAAAAGATGACCTTGAAGAAGTTTGCTTGTTCTTGGAATTCCGGTGGTTTTAACCCTCTCTTTTCAAGAAGTTGCTTGATGCGCCTTATTCCTGTTCCCCAACCTTCTATCAGCCCTATCTCATTGAATATCCTGCCAATTACCCTGTTGCGCAACTCAGAGACCCCAGTGCCCAGGTCCCTCAGGGAAATCTGAGGTGGTAGGGGTCCCGGGCTCGTCACTTCTAGGCGGTCGTCGAAGATGGCAAACTTGATGTCAGCGCCCCTCCTGCTGTAATCGCGGTGACATATCGCGTTGACTACTGCCTCCCTCACTGCTCCCAAGGGATATTCGTATTCTTCCTTCCTGTATACTCCTTCTCGCTTTGCCCCTCTCCGGACGTTTCTTCTGAAAAAAGCTATCACCTCTTCGACCTGCTTGAAGAGGGGCCCAACCACTTCCTTCTGGTCCAAGAACTCATCCATCTCTTGCCCTTTAAACCTGGCGCACTTCACCACAGCACTAGAGAGATATTTCGTGGGATCCTTCGAAAAGAGGAGTAGCCCTCCAACCGTCGGATAAGCATGATCGTCGATTTTCTTCAATGCCCTGATTTTCACTAGAAAATCCCTGGTCATCTCAACCTCAGGAATATCCCTCACCTCTCGCCTTTTCCTGAGGTAGTATTTGATGTTTTCATGGTCAAGCTCCTCTTCCCTGGCCTCAAGCACCGCAACTTCATCAAAACATATATTCATCCTTTGGCGGCGTAGCTCCTCTACTGTTTCCAGGTCTGCCTTCCGGTTGGTGGACCCCACCCTGATATACGTCCCCTCCACTTCATCCCTGCCCTTGAGGTGGTAGGGTTTCATGCTGCCAGGGAAGATGTCCACCTTCAAAATCAGCATTCCCTCGCGGTTGTGTACTGTGATGTAGCTCGCCACCATGGGCTCAACTGTGGTATGGAGGATGTTCGCCACTTTCTCTTCCAGTACGGGGATTTTCCCCTCCTCCAGTCCTACGATGGCTCGGTCCTTGTCTCGCATCCCGATTATTATCGTCCCCCCACCGCCGTTGGCGAAGGCGCAGGCCGTCTTTGCTAGGGTTAAAGACTCAGGAACCTTCTCTTTGAATTCGAGACTTTTTCCTTCCGGTTGGGTTAAGAGGTCTGAGAGGCTCATGAGTAAGACTCTCCAACTAAAAAATCATATATACCCAAGTAAAAAGATGGCCTAAAAAAAAGCCTGTTATATTGGCGAACGATGTGTGCCACCGGCGCCTTGTTTGAAACCATCCCTTACCACTTTTAAATAGTGAATCAACCATTTTCGCAATTGGACCTTGTAAAAGCCATGCTTCAGTTCTGGTCAAAGGAACATTTTATCGAATTCCTTCGTATCCGACCTCGGGAAGAAATTGAAGCTTTGCTAACAAATGTAGAAGCCCTATTTCTCGATCCTTTTTAAGAAAGATCCGACTCATCGAGTTTTGTGGAGCATGTAAGGCAAAGTTGAACTGTGGAAAAAAAGAAGAACCCAGAAATTACTTTAAAAGATTATTTGGCCAGTAAAAAGGAGGTAAAAATCAATCCAAAAAGAATATGAGATTCTTGTGACAGGGAAAAGATGTTTATGGAGGAAAGTGTACGAAAGAGGGCATTATATATGCTGAGGATGTGGGCAATGCCGGTTAAAATGTCCCTTGTGTGGAATCCCCTTAAGTTATAATTCGTAATATTGCCTTTGCAGAAGGGTAACAAGAAATCGGAAAAAGGAAAACCCCATAAATTGTCCATGTATCTATTCGGCAGCTGAAATTGAACAACAACAAATTTTTATTCCCTAAGCGGGGGCCTAATATGCCTAAAATTATCGAACAGTATCATGGAAGAAATCAATTTAGGTATTTGCTCGATGTGTTAGCTCATTTAACTTTAAAACGTTTTAGGGTTGGAAAGTTAAGGAAAAGGTCCTTAGCTTGTTAGATCACTTTTCGTAAGACTACTCGTCGCTCCGGAATTTTCGTCTGCGGATTGATCCGGGCACAGAGCCCCTTCCGCCCATCCGCCCAGATCGCCTCGCCCCACCATGACCCCAACCACACACCTGATACGTGGCGTTGCACATCCCACTATCGAAATGGCTTGTCATCAACCAGTCCTTTTCGGTGATGGCTGGGAATCGCAGGTGGCCCTTCTCAATTAACCCTTGCCTCACCTCTATGAGGGTTTTCGTGTTAGCCCCGCCATATTTGTTCACCGCCGCTTCGAGCCTCACCCCATCCCCATGGATCACTAGCACATCGCAGTCCCCACACCACACCAGGACATGGGACTCGACCACCCCATCCCCCCACTCGTCCACCTCCTCCACCGCGCTGTCGTGATTTCCCCTTACAAATACCGTCCGCGTCAAGAGCCCTATCGTGTTTAGGGTCTCACAGAAATCTTGGAAGTCCTCTTAGGCTTCCTCCAGATTGTGTTCCGCATATCGGCATTCAAAGGTGTCGCCGTTGAAAATCACTAATTGGGACTTCGGCTTCCGGATGGTTCGCAGATAGGCGAGCGCTAACCGCCACTGCGACTTGGGATTTCCAATGTGCAGATCCCTATCTTATAGCTCAACTCTCTAACCATGGTCCACCGTCTCCCTTAATACCTCCATCACTTGCTTCACATCGCTTGGATGGTAACTTTCGTTTCGTAGAAAGACCACAGGTCTTAGTTCGAAGACTACAGTTGCTTAGGAGCCAAGCAACCACGGGCTGGGTACCTTGACCAGCTTAAAACACCTCATTGATAAGTGATAGCCCGAACAATATCCCCTAGGAGAGTCCTTACATACAATTCTGCCTTTGGTTCTCTCATGATCGCACGTTTCACGATTTCCCAATGGGGTTGGCTCCTTTTCTCTGAAAGAGTGAACTGAAACATGTACCAGATCTTGACCTTCTTGTTTTAGCTATCCTCCGTTTTTGCCTTAGCTTAAATGGAAAAAACATTTTATGCTCCAAACTGCCTTGATAAGTCCAAAACAAGTTTTTCTACAAGTTTGCGCTCTCGGTGCGCCTTAGAGTCTATTACGACTTTAATAAGTTGTTTATCCAAATTTTCTAAGAATCCATAGTGGTTCAATACTGCGGGGATTACTTCATCTCGTGAAGGGAGACTCCCCCTCCGGACAAGCCTTTGTAGATTGTCCCAATCCTGACCCGCATTCACTATTTTGTCCAGAAGTGTTCCGGGATCAAACACGACTCTAGCATTCCAGCATTTTATGACCACCAATGTCTTTACAGCATCCTTATCATGGGGTACTTCGGTAAATAGGTAAAGGTCGTACAAGTCCCTGCTTCGCATCCTTTGGAATGCTGCCCTGATCTTTTCGGCAAGAGCCTCTTCTTTTTGCAGGCACCAAACCGAAAATCTTTGAAACTCATGGACACAGTATTTCCAGTACATCTCGTCGATAAGCCGCTATTTAACTGCTTCCAAGAGCGGCTTCTCTCGGCAACTGACTTGGAGCTCGAACTGGGAGCCCTCGTTCCAATGATGTGCATATCTAACTACAGCCAGATACGCGTCAGGTCGCAAATTTTCTTCGACTATCTTAAAATCCAACTCGTAGCTCGTTTTATTGTCCAGTGAATCCTGAATCCGACTTTGGAGTTTCTCACAGCTTAGGTCCACGCTTGTAAAGTCAAGATCCATTGAAAATCTCCCAGTTTTGCCGAAGTATGTTTTTTTAAACCAGGTCCCACCCTTTAACGCGAGATGTGGCAATATACTGTCCAACAGGATCCGTAACACATACGTTAGAACCACGTCTCGTTTGGCAATCTCCTCCCGAACTCCGCTGGTCCTCGCATAAAACGCAACGTGGTTTCTCTCCAGCAATTCAACTCACCTTACCTCGATTTCGCTCAGTAGCTGGGACTTTGGGACGTTGTTCATTATTTTCCATTCTTTTCTGAATCTCCCCGTCTTTGGCTTTCGCGAATCCAGATATATTATTCCCTTTCCAACATGGGCTAGAAGCTCATCTCGGAGACTGCGATGGAATGGTTCTATTAGTCCTTCCCTTGCCAGAAAGTCAATAATGAACCCCATTCTCTGGACTAGCGCATGCGATCTCATCTTTATTGCATAGTCCACAAGCTTTTCCGGGTTTATTCTGCGAAGCCCACGCCACGTGATCCTGACCAGCTGTTCTATGCCGCCACTATATCTTGGCTTGTCAAATGAGTCTACCAAGGATTTCTCCGGCTCAGCCATATTCACCTCCCTATCGAAGACCTTTTCTCGCCTGTATCCGAAGAATTTTCGCTCGGTGAGGGTGACAAATTTGAATGTACTGCTCGCCCATTCAACTTCCGGCTTCTTCTTAGTCGTTGCAATGAAGATCGTAAACGGTATCTGCGTTGTGAATCCATAGTGGCTATTCGCGGTATAGTAGCTGAAATAGTACGGTTCTACGAGCGCCGCCCCTATTGCGAACGCATTTGACGGAGGCATTTTTTTCGGAAATCCATAGCTTAGCGGGATAAATTGATAGAGCCCTCGCGTGATTCGTTCCACCCAGCCCTTGCGTTCAAGATTGTAAAGAAGGCCCCGCGCGTAATTCCGGGTGCAACCCAGAGCCACCTGTACTTCCGAAGCGCGAATCGTCGTTTTCTTCTCAGCTTCCCATCTAGCTACCAGCTTGGCCTCGTCCGGTGCCAATGGTGCCTTCTCCTGCGGTCTCTCTTGTCGTCGCCACTCTTCTCCCCGCATTTCCAGATGCTTTTGACGCATTATTCCGACTTGTTCGTATGTCAGTACCTTTATTGGGAGTCTCTCGAGTTCTTTTTTTGCAGATGCCCCCACCTCGGGTCCTATCACAATCATTTCAAACTTCTTAAGTGGTGGCTCCATACTGGCTATTGCCGAATACATGGCAATTATGCTCCCAAGTTTGGTTCGCCCTATTTTCCGGGTAGAAACTTCAATGAATACGTCGGTTCCATCCTGCTTTTTGAAGTGAAAATCTATTCTAATTCGACCCGGCAAGCCCTCATTTACGGCTACGAGCGAGTATTCTCCGAAAATGGTTCGAATGTTCCGGGAAACATATGCCTCTAGAGCTCGGTCCATTTCCTGCACCTATTGAACAATAGATTTAATTTGTTTTATAATTTTTTCCTTTTTTATTAGAATTTCTTGACAATTTACTAATGAATAGGGAAAAATATATAATCTCCCCTTTAATTCCCAATGCGTCGACAAGATCGAGTAACAATGAATCAATGGTACACAATCAAATCATATCAAGCCAATTGGATTCCGACAAACTCGATAATTTGCTTCGGAACTCGTTAATGGCAGGAATAAATTATGGCAAGATCGATATTAATGTAATTGGGCGCGTATCGTCTATTCTTGCTGCATTTTTGTCTTCAGGCCGCTATTACAATCCCAATCGGATCATTCTGCTGGACATCTCGATCCTTTGGAGACAGGTGTGATAAACGCGTAGCAGAATCTTTGACTCGCAAGTTGCCAATTGTGATTATATACTCGGATCCTGCAACTATAGCAAGGTGAGCAAAATAAGATTCGTGTGTGTATATGGGTCAAACTATAATCGCGATTTGAATGCCACCATCCACATTGGAGCCAGGCTGCTCGGCTACATGCTGAGCCGCAGGGGGAGCCGTGAACCCCCCAGAACCTCCCCAGTGAACATCGTCCCCCAAAGGAACTTGGTAGTGGTGCAGCGTGCAAGGGATGAAGCCCCGTCCCTTGTGGCGGAGTAGTTCACATACTCCAACCCAGAATAGCTATAGCCACCAATGAAACCCTAAGGATTGAACCGCTTTGTGATCCATCCGTAACAATGATGAGGACAAATCCCTCGAGGATGGCATGAAACGTAAGGACATGGAAAGGGACACGAACAAGAACGAGAAAAAAACAAGAGGGTTGCGAAGAAAGTGGTTTGAATGTCTTAGTTTGAATAAATAAAGTAAAAATTTCTGAAACATTAAAGATCAGGCATTATTGATGACTGGGAAGGCCTTTTCGAATATTTGGATGCAGCCCTAGAGACAGTACTTGATGAGAAAGCAAAGCACGAGAAAGAACAGGAAAAACACTAATTCTTGATCTTTTTTGTTGTTAATCGTGTGATCAAGGGAAAGCACACCATCCCCTCAATATTCCCTCCAAGCGGCTTCTATGTCGCTGAGGATCTCTTTTTCCAAGTCGGATGCGCTACTAAAATAGTTCATGACGTCCTCCTTCAACGATTTAATGGCTTTTAGCTTCCTCCTGAATTCTGTCTCATCTATCAGCCCGTTGTCGATGAGGTACTCGTAGTATCCGGGTAATGCTTCTATCAGGCTTGCGACGCGATAGGGTAGGTGATTCAGGAAGCTCAGGTAGTTTGCGAAGTGCCTGTCGAGGGGTGCCTTCATCGGGAGGAGTAAATGCCCGCCTTTTTTAACGCGCGGGTAATGCTCACGTCCTAAGAGGTATTCCACCAGGGAATCCCTCGCGAGCAATGCCCTACTGAAGCTCATGCCCCTTTCAGTTAACCTGCGCATATAGTCTAGGGTCAGATTGAGGATTTTCTCCGCTATCTCCTTCTTCTTCAAAATGCCTTTGATGAACTCCTCTCGACGCCAGCTCTCCGAAATCTCACCCTGCAGCCTCGCAACTAGATCTTTTACGTAGGTCTTGGATACCGCACTCCAATAATTGGCAACCTCGCTATGAATCGTGTTCCGATCTACACCTTTCTCCAGTCCCTTGAATATTATGAACATACCTAGGCGGTAGGCGAACTCGTCCTTCCCCGGAGGAATGATTTCATCAGAACGCATGACCTTCGGATAGACCTCCTTCATAACCTCGAGGAGTGGTTCCGTACGTGAGTGGTACATCAAGAGTTCGATGACCCGGATGAACTCGTCAATTGCCTCGGGGTCTTGAGCGAAGGGCTCCAAGACAATCGCGAGGTCTTTGAATTCCCCTTCTAGGGCCATGTTCTCCACCAAGAACATGCTGTAAAAGACCGCATCCTCCTTGTATATCCCGGGATGCATGGTTTTCACGCGCTCAACCAGCTCGGCGAAGGTCTCATAGTCCCCTCTCGTTCTAGTTTCGGTCAGCAGCACCGAGAGCATTTCGAAGACCATGTTTCTAGTTGCATCGACACCGTTAAGATATTCGTGAGAAATTGAGAGCTTCTCCCCATAGTCCGCTGCTTCAAATTGCGCCCAGAATTCGTCCCAGCTCATTCTCTTCGCCTTTTTTTTCTCGAAACTCCTTTACTAAGCTTCCTGTTTATCAATCTTATGGACAGATTGAGCGTGAGTCCAAAATATTCCGAAGTGTTTGAGAGAGGGACTTGCCTTGTGTTCGGATATGCACCCTAGGAAACTGGTTTACGTCAATCTCATCTCTCTCGACTACGCCCTGTCTTTCCTCGCCTCTATAAACTTTTCCTTTTTCTCGCTGTTGGATTGCTCCTTTATGGCTGTGCTCAGGCCCTCAAGCGAGCCACGAAACTTATAGGCTCTATTAGATAAGAATCCCATTCTCTTCCTGACTGTTTCGTCTGTTCCATGGCTTCATTCCCTTGCTTGTCGATCTTTTTGCTTATGCGAATTTCAGCCGGGGCGCTGGCTGGATCCTTCGGCAATCCCCTAACCCTCCTTTCCTTGAGGGGAAACCGAATAACCGACTCCTCTTCGTCGTCCTCGTTGTCTCAGTCAGTATCATCGCCGTGCTCCATCTTCTCTTCCTCCTCCTTCGTGTTCTCCTTCCTGTCATCTTTGCTTTGTAAAACCAAGAAGTTAATTGGGCACGTATCGTCTCTTCCTTTTGCTTGTTTGTCTTCAGGGCGCTTTTTCAATCCCACTCGGTTCATTCTGGTCAACGTCTCGATCCACTTGGCGAATCATCTTAATAAGAAAGAAGGTTGGAAATGGGGCGGCTTAATGCAACCCACTGGGTCCATGAGGAGAACCTCGGGTATCAAACCGTTTTCTCGTATTCGATCATCGTGATATAGGATTTGATGGATGTGAGAAAAAGTTGATGAAAATACTGAGATACCCTCAGATGGATGATTTATGGTTAGAAATATGTCATCAATTGATTAATTGGGGTTAGAAAAGAAGTAAATACAGTTAATTAGTCTATGTTCTTTATAAATTGTTGCTAGATGTTTCTAGTAAGGCTAGAAAAAGCTCTATAGGCACCATCAGAACGTCTTCCTCTTTGCTGATGTCTTCTTTGCTGAGAATTATGTATTGTTTGACTGGAGAGACCGTCGAAATATCTTTAAAACTTACATGACTTTGGTATTTTACCTCGAGTCCTAAGTAAGATGCATCGGATCTTAATAATATATAGTCGATTTCCTTGCCTCTTGCCTCATAGTAGAACCAGAGAAATGTGTTGGGCTCCCTTAAAATTGGTCGTTCTCGGTTCATTATTAAATGGGAACAGACGACGCTCTCGACTATTTTGCTTAATGATTCTTCATTTTGCAGCGTTTCAGCAATGATGTCATTGAGGTCCCGGCCGGTCAGAAAACTCGCCAAGGAAAAGTAGATGAAGGTGTCCTGGAGATAAATTTTCTTGGCGCCGCGGAATTTGATGGCTTTCTTGTTGAAGTCATAGGAATACAGTACGGTAAAAACAAAGGACTCCTGCAACAATTCCAAATATTCGATTGTTGTGGAGTGGGTGATCCCGACATCCTTCGCGAGCTTTCTAAAGCTGTATCGTGTTCCATATTTATCGATAATTTCTTGGAGGAGCTGGCGGACAAATGCCTCTTGTTTCCCCTGCTTTGTCACGTCTCCTACCACGTTTCTAACGAATATTTCTACCAAATCGGGATCAATCACTTCCTTCTCTTCGGTAAATTTGCTTCTCAAATAATTGTTTACGGTTTGTGGGAAGCCCCCGGTGGTGAGGTAAATTCTCAGAAGGTATTCTAACTCCTTTTTGAAAGGAGTGATTCGACTCACTTGTTTGTATATTCTATCCAGATCCCAGTCTAAGACGATGGTGGCCTCAGGAAGACTCGTTTTTAAGCGATCCAGGGACGCACGAAACTCCTTTTCGTGGACATAGGGCACTATGTACTCTATCGTCTGCAAGACGAATTCTCTATAGCTCAAAGGTCTTAGATGATATTCGTTACCCTCTAACCCTCTTCCCGGTAAGAGCTCGCCTCTTCGCCTCAAGGCTGCACCGCTGGAACCCGTAGCTATAATTTTTGCTCTCTTTATGGCGCCCGAATCCGAAAAATACTTTAATTCAAGGTTCCAATCCTGTACACTTGTTATCTCGTCCAAGAAAATGTAAAGCTCCTCCGCCTCCCGGTTGATGTCAAGGAAATAGCTCACAGCATTCCTTAATTCCCTTCTTGAAATGAAGAAATCCAAAGAGAGATACAAGATTTTTTGAGGCTCAAAACCAGCATTAATTAAACGTCTTATTTGTTCTTTAAGATAGGTTGTTTTACCAATTTGTCTACATCCTCTAATAACATAGATATTCTCTTTAATGATCTCAAAACTCCTTCTTGTAAAGAAAATAAGGTTATCTCGAGCTTTGGAAAAGAGTCTATCGTAACGGACGAAGCCTTTCTCGTGTTTCCACCAAGGATTTTGGCTTACGATCTCGCTAATTCTCACCATATTTGGCTAATTCATTATCCATATTATTGAATTTTTGGATAATAGAATATCCATATTCTAAAAAATTTGGATAATACGTTATCCAAATCATCTTTCTCCAACAAAGGAAGGATATGGAAAAAGGAGATTGGTTTGAAACTATGGTGCTATAAGACTTTTATTTGAACACCTGGCAAAGTTCCACAGGCGCTCAAGCGTCTGCCTCTTATCTGCATCCCGGTGCGCTCCGTGGAGGGATTTCTACTCTCTTGAGTTTACTGCAACTCCTTTAACATCGGTACCAGTTTGTACTTGCGCTTGTGCTGGGTGAGGAGATCAGCCAAGTATTTATCCCACTCCGCTTGGCGATCGGCGACTAAGTATGCAGCACAAGCCTTCTTGAGCCAGTTCACCGCATGGTGATAGTTGACTGCGTGATAGTTGACTGCGTACCGCCTACCTATATGGCTGATAAAATAATGATTTACCACCTTCCAGCGAGACTCCTAAGGTTCTCCGTGAACACCTTTTCTTGCGGTACGTCCCTCCCTAATCCTCCAAACCTCTCCTAGATCACTTTTCTCAACCACACGGTGCGCTCCGGAATTGTCGCATGCGGATTGATCCGGGCACAGAGCTCCATCCGTCCATCCGCCCAGATCGCCTCGTCCGCCATGACCCCAACCCGCACAACTCGATCGGTCGTGCTACACACTTCCTCAAGAAAAGATACAATTCCTCCTCTGAAAGAGCCATTTCAAACTCCCGATTGTCAGATGGAGTATCCTTTATTTAACCCTTCAACATAATGTTCATTGCCAAAGTAGCAATAATACTCTTCTTACGGTTTTGCTTGATATTAATAGCAAGAACTAGCGTTTTTTACTTATTCAAGGTTCAATCTTCAGACAAACCATCGAAATTTTTTTGCACGTGAGCAATTATCCATTCAGCAGTCGCATCACGATCCATGGTGCACCTTGCTATTGCTATAGTTTTTTTTACTGCCTCGTCTTTATCAGCTCTCAAGATATATCCATTCAATCGTAAAAACACATCTGCTGCTCCATAGCCGGTTCTCTTATTTCCATCAACAAAAGGATGTAGTTTGCAGACTTCGTAGATTAGAGCCGCAGCCTTCATAAATACGGTCTCATAAACCATAGTTCCAAAAATAATACGACGAGGAGCTTTGATACATAGCTCAATCTTTTCTGGGGCCAGTATACCTGAACTGCCTCCAAATTGCTTGATGAGTTGATCATGAATTTCTATTAGTTCCTCTTTAGTCAAATAGATCATTTCAAATTCACTAGTACTTTGCAAGCTCCTCAAAAATATCTTTGTTTCTTTTTGAAGATTCTTCCAGAGCTTTTCTGAACTTTTGCCTTCGCGAGAGATATGGTTCTGGTTTTTGGGGAAACTGAATGTGTTCTTCTTTTGTTGCAGGAATGATTATCAATAGTTCTGTGGAATCGGAACAAGCGTCACTAGCATAACTAATAGCACTTGTTGTGTTGGTTAGTTGGAGCGCAGAAGTTAAGCCCGCAGTTCCTTGTTCTGGATTCTCAATAATTTTTTCATCGGCCATTTTCAGATCCCCTACCTTAATTTAGGTCCTTTCCTTTTTTTAACTTTTCTCTAAATCGTGTTGTCTTCCACCCATTTTTCACTTATTATACGTTCTTGATAGCCCACAGTTGGAACAGGAATTTGTGGGGGGCCAACTTCAACTCTTGTTACCTCTTTTATTGTGCGGAAGACATGAGTCATATCAATTGATTCAATAATTGCACGATTAAAAGTTCCAACCGCCACATCAGTTGTGGTAAGTACAGTTTCAGGATGATATGGTACACTCAATTCAATTACCTGATCATATTCACGATATAATTTAAAGATTTTCTCAGCGAGATCTGTTGGTACGTCAATGATATTCAGACCAAGAGTTTCCTTTGCCTCCTTCCGCCCAATCAAGTAATCATGCGAAAAGCGACCTGTAGTGATGATATTAACTATCTTCTCAATTTGCTCTTGGTCATCTAGATGATATGATAGCAAAGTTTTGGCTAGAAACGCTATTTGTTCCCGTACTCTGTTAACAGCTCCAAGCGTTAGCGGATGAACAGCTTCTGCTAGGTGATCAAAGACCGCTGTTAGGGATTCCTCATCCGCTATTCCTAACTCTTTTCTGGCAAGGTCCAAGTAGCTAACAACATCTTCGACATTTACAGGGATAACCCTAGATGCTCCCGGGGGCCCAGGCGCTGGAGCACGAGGACCAAGGGGTGAATTAACAGATGGATCAATTGGACTCAGCTGTCCCATCTCGGTCATAATTAGACTGTCTGCTCCTAAGGCAATGAGGGTTGCGCAACTCAACGCTTTGAAGGGGATGATAACATTTAGGGTGTTGCAAAATTCGCGAATGAGATTTACGAGGGCGTAACCAGCCATTGTCACTCCCCCAGTACTGTAGATATATAGATCTATCGTTTCTTGGCGATCCATCCTTGATAGATGGTTTAAAATAAAAGGGAAGATATCTGCAGCAATTTTTGTTTCCAAACCTCTCCGATCGCCTGCAAGATATACAAGCATTCGTGAATTTCTTTCTTCCTCAATAGCACGGATGAGTTGCATTCTTTCATTTCGGCCCATCTACTCTCAACTCTCCAGTTTGAATATGATGTAATAAACTTTTTATTAAACGTTTCTTTCCTTCTTAAAGATTGGATAGTATCATAATACTCAAAATATTCTGTTTAAACCTCCTTCATCGCTTTATTCCAATGTATGGTTTACTTTTCGGTTCACCCACAACGGGTGACCTGCCATCACTGACTCCTTCTGCATATAGAATGGATTGAACTTAGGGAATAGGAACGATGATTGAACAGCATACGTTCTCTGCAATGATTCGTAATGTGCTAGCCTTTTTCTCACCGTACAATCTCCTCCTGTGTATGATCTACCTCTTAATAATTTTCTTTCCGTTCCTCTTCCACCCTCCTAACTTCTCCCTAGATTACTTTTCGCAAGACCACTCGTCGCTCCGGAATGGTCGCATGCGGATTGATCCGGGCACAGAGCCCCTTCCGCCCATCCGCCCAGATCGCCTCGC
>JBHIFL010000004.1:0-79686 GCA_046761065.1 Candidatus Heimdallarchaeota archaeon | reverse complement strand
TGATGAACTTGAATCATATGGTAAGATCTATCATTTCTATACAAAGTAATGTTACAATCAATAGCGGACTGGCTTATTCAATCTTTGAAGATTTTAAAGAGAAAGGTGAACTAGCATTGAAAGTGGGAGAAGTGGCTGCCAAACAGATAAAGCATCCAGAATCTGAATATCTTATACATCCATTGCTAAAAGATAAGGTAGTGGAAGGTCGAACCTATCAGGCCCTCATTCTTAGTAACATTGTGAAGTATAATAGCCTTGTTGTTGCTCCCATAGGAACTGGTAAGACGATTTTATTTCTCCTCGCAACGGTTCACGCCCTTCAAAACTCTTCCGACGGATTCACAATTATATTAGCACCGACCTTGGCCCTTATTGAGCAACATCTTAACTTTTTCCGTGAAAAGACAACCTTCAAGTCATCCCAAATCCTCTCTGTGACGGGCAAGACCGACCCATCACGTCGCAAAAAACTGTGGGACGGGGGCGCCCACATTTTTGTGAGTACCCCTGAAACTTTATTGAATGACCTCCGAGATGGCCATGTGGATCTTAGGCAATGTCGACTATTGGTTATCGATGAGGCGCATCGGGGCGCACAGGAAAAATACCAACGAATCATGGATTTTGTGAAAGATGTAAGAGGTTCAATTCGAATTCTTGCGGCTTCTGCTACCATTCCCGAAGCCAAACTATTTGAAATCATAAGCTCGTTGGGCATTGAACATATAGAGATCAAAACAGAGAAAGATCAAGATATAACACCCTACATAGTTGACGCGCAAATCGATCAGATCATTGTTCCTCTGCCCGAGCTGTGGCACCGAGTGAGGGATGAGTTAATCTCACTGCGAGCAACCGCGTTAAATCGCGTGAACCGTTACAACGACCTCATAGGAATTAAAATCCCCAAAACCGCCTCCAGGAATACTTTGTTAACCGCCTTAGATCGCTTGAAAAAGCTTCCTGTCACAGAGGGGAATCGGGAGATTCGCATGAATTTGAGTTCCCGCTTAGCCGCGGCAATCAAGCTGGACCACGCTCTTGATTTGTTTTCACGACAAGGAAAGACCGCATTTTTGGAATTTGTTCAAAAGCTCTATAAAGAAAGTACGAAAGCGAATAAACGGTTAGTGAATAGTCCGCAGCTACAAACGGCTATCAAGCTTGCTACAGCAGTCCCCTACGAACATCCAAAAGTTCGAGAACTTCTTCGAATATTAGAGGCTGAACCGGCAAAAACTGTCATGATCTTTTCGAGATCCAAAACTACTGTTTTTCAATTAGCAAAAATCCTCCAAGAACAAGGGATTCGTGTAGAGGTCTTAGTTGGTAAGAGAGATCTATCAGAAGCAAAACGAAAGAAAGTCCTTGAAGACTTTCAGACTGGGAAATTTCAGGTTTTAGTGAGTACAAATGTGGGTGAAGAGGGTCTGGATGTTGGCTGCGAGTTGGTAATCTTTTATGATTCTACAGCCTCAGTAATTCGTCACGTCCAGCGGAAGGGCCGTTTACGCAAACAACACGGAAAAATCATCTTTTTAATCGCAAAAGATACCTTAGACGAAGTATTTCATTGGATTTCTAAAGATAAGGAACGAAAGATGCAGGACGCGTTTGAACGTTTGAAAAACCGTCCCGAAGTAGAGTTTTCTCAACAATCACCTCAGAAGGAGATACAACAGCAGTTACCGCAGGATCAAAAGCCGATGGCCACTGCCAATCGGACACCCTTGAAAGCTGGTATATTAGTAAAAATTGACCCTCGCGAAGCCCCAAGTTTTACGGCAATCCGGTATGGTAGGAAATCACCCAAGATTACAGTGTTGGGAGGTCCTAGTTTTGTGATAGATGACGTCGCAATTTTTCGGTTTGGATTTCCTGAGCTGGTTAAAGAACTTGCTGGAGGAACTTTATTACCTAAGTTGCTTAATGCGTCTAAACAGTATAATAAAAGCGTTGTAATCCTCGAGGGGACCCTTTCCCATGAGGTGTTCAAACACGTCAAAATCCATACCAGGGCTATTCTCAAGACTCTTTGGTCAATTATATTGGATCTTGGGATCTCATTGGTCCCTTCTGCTTCACCTCAGGAAACGAAGCGATTGCTCAGGGTACTTGTGGAACATCAACAGATGACGAAAGAACCAATTGACTTGAGCAAGCAACAAGAAAACTTGGTTGCCAGCCTTCCAGGGGTGAGCGACCTGCTCGCCAAACGACTTCTTGCAAGTTATCGAACTCCACTCAAAGTCTTTTCACTGAGTGAAGAGGAATTACAAACAACTCCTGGTATTGGCAAAGAAAAAAGCAGGAAAATCTTTACATTGTTGAATAGCCCATTTGTGAACCAATAACTAAATACCAATTTTATGGAGACTTTGTGAGTCTAAACGAACATCATGATAAAAATAATGTCTAACATTTCTACAGGATGAAGGTGTTCACAATCACATTTCTAAATACGATTATTCCTGATCTGGCACTTTATCCTTTTTAGGAATTCCTTTACTTTGTTTTGCGGTATATAACTGCTCCCAACAGCCTTACAAATCTTGATGGTTGAGATCTCATATCTAGTCATTTCAGCCGCGGCTTTTAATGCAATTGCAGCTAGAACATTACTGGATTTGACACTTGGAACATACGGACGTTGGGTAATTCGTGTAAGGATTTTTACCGCAGTGCCTTTCAGAGCTAAATCGATGTCAGCTTCTGCAATTTTCTGGAATGCTTGGTCTAAAAATTCCCGTTTCCTATTAACAAAGCGGTTTGGTATCACTCCCTGAAGGATGAGGCTTTTACGATAGCTATAGATCTCATTTTCTTGATAAGGAGTTTGTTGAAGAATTTCCGAATACCTCCCTGGCAAAACTTCTGTCCCCAAGATTGCTAAAAGAATTCGCATTCTCGTACTCTCTCTCAGGTGTTTCGTGCCTGACTGTTGTCTAATGACCGCTTCTGCAATTGGCAGCTTCGCTAGGATTCGCTTCTGTAAACGTTCACCAATTTTCGTCTTTATCGTCTCTAACAACTCTTCAACCGAGATAAGTTTTTTTAGAATAGCCTTTGACAAATTAGGGGCTTTCTGCCCTCGTTCTTCCGTTGGAAGGTGATACAAGAACCAATCCTCCTCCATGACAACTGCAGTTTGTATTCTTTGAAGCGAATTCATAGAACCATTTTAGATCTTTAAAATTAGAATGGCAAGGAGCCTTTTGGAACCATCTGCTAAGGATTATTTAGCATACCACAAATAATATGTGAGGGACAAAAGTGAATCCACTCAACCAGATAGTTAACCTCATTAATAATCTTACGCTGAGCTTACTCGCATTTATGCTCCATTCTACACGTATAATCTTTTTATTTCTCCTACTTTGGGCCACCAAAGAAGCCTTACTTTTCCTAGCTCCCAACTTCTTAAGACAGATAATCAGGCTTTTCTTGTTACCCGGGGATCTGTTGCATAGTCTTGCGCACGTTGTTGCGGCTCGATTTCTCGGTTATGAGGTCGATGTGCGGCTCGGGATTCGAACCGGCAGTGCTGAACGTTCCCTTTTAATTTCCTCTGGCGATCATGTTCAGACGCGACATGCAATGTTTATTGCACTATTTTCTCTTATATTGAATGGTTTTGTTCTGATGGTTCTAGGATTTTCTTCCGAGTTGTTCCTTTCTATTGAGCGGTTCGACTTGCTTCTGCTCCAGCTCCCTGGAAGTTTACTATATGCTTGGCTTTTTGTTTCAGTGTTCTTCTATTTCCTTCCGGATTGGGGGGATTGGATGTTCATCTATCACGTGTTAATCGATCGCTATCCATATATTGTTTATGGGTATGTATGGGGAGGGCTTGTCTGGATCTTAGGGAGTGTGTGGATTGGGTATGTCCCAACCACTCTGATTGTCTCAATCTATCTTGTTGTAGTTTACTATACATTAGGCCGAGAAACCGTAGAACAGCTGAAAGTCAGGGATCCTGCGAAAAAATTATTAGAAGAACATGGACTCCCCCCAGATTTAATGGATGTCCTAATTTATGACAACTCATAATAGGCAAGTTATTGACTTACATTTTGAGCTTAGCAGATGATTATAACTCCGAAACACCAATTGACTGTCTCTTTTAATACAAATAAAATTTGTTTGAAACCATCTGTTAGACTAATATTGGAGTATAAGTTAGAAGATGGTCATCAAGACGTGATAGTCTTTTTTGTCCACTATTTTCAACATTTCCATCATATTCAGGATATCTGTTCTTAGATGGATTTGATCCAATGCATGTGAAGTAGTCCCATGATGATTTATTTTTTTGCCACTTCGAGTTTCATCATCGAATCGGGTGGAGAAATAGAATCAGCTTCTGTAAAGAAGGTGGTTGCCATTACATCGGTGATCAAAGTTAAGTACGGATTCATTTTTAATGGATAGGCGACAATATCCTTCAGGTGTAACTATCACAGACCTTCAGGTAAAGGAGGAGTAATTTGAAGCAATTGTTCGATATCATAAGGAACGGTAGCCACTCTTGGAACCTTTTGATTGAACAATTTTAAATACTGGTGTCGAAGTTGTCTGTTCCTTTGCAAGACTCTAATGGCATCCAATAAGCGGTGGTGGATAAATGATTTTCCATTGGCAACCGCATGTTTGGATATAGGACGATTCTTTGAAAGGATCATGATGGTTGCGGTAATTAAGCCGATGCCAGGGGTTCTTATTAAAGCTCTCCCCTTTTCTCCAATCTCCAATCGCATTTTTCGTTCGAGCTCAAGGCGATGCCTTTTAATCTTTTCAAGTGTAAAAACTAAGGAACGAATCACGGTTTGATTACCAGGCCTGGGGCGACGTCTCCCTATAGTTTCATTCTTACGGGCCTCTATTAGAAGGCGACTAGCGAGCTTGTCCACATTCCGAAGTTTTCCTTGTGAATGCGTTTTTAGGAAGTTGATTAACTCCTCACGTTCTAATTTGGCTATCTCGACGGTGGAGGGGTACTGTTTGAGAAATTTGAGTGTGGACACATTTCTGAGCTTCAAAATCTTACCGAGTTCGGGAAAGGCCTTTTTAGATTCTTTTACCAATCGACTCCGGAGCAAGCGGCGTGTTGCCAGGAGGTCTTCTCGCTGGGTAAAGTAAGTCATCAACAATTTTTGGCTTTCCATTCTTTCAAACCTTTCATCTTTCATCTCTAAGATCTTTCTGCAGTCATCGATCGTTTGGGTTGGGATATATGACGCACCAACGAGTTGTTGGGCCTTGTTCTTGGAAATGCGGTGTTCTGGTGTTCCGTGCGAAGCTGCGACAAATAATGCCGCCGCAGCTAAGGTCGCGGGACGTTTACGGGTTATCAATCCATTGACACGCGCCCGTTTTATAAGGATGTCTTCTGCGCGCTTCTTTGTTTCGGGATCGATCGGAGCATCTTTCACTAGTTGGATTGCATTGTCAATAAAATCTGATTTACGTTGTAGATTGTGCAGGTTAACTGATGCACAATTGCTATCACATCCAATTTTTTTTGCGACCTTGTAAACTTCCCGTGTTGTGGTTTCAGCTACACGTGTGACAATTTCTTGGAAGATCTTCGAGTTCAGATGAGGTTGAATGAGAGCAAGAAAAATCCGGATTTTAGTAGAATTCTGGAGCCCGTGGTGGCGCCCATGGCGAACGGCATAATTTTGACAGCATTTGAGAAATGTATCTAGGAGTTTATCTAACTTTGGATGATGTGGGGGGAAGGCGATACGAAAGGCTTTATATTTAGTAAGACGCTGGAGAAAACGGTCAAACTCGGACCTCCTCCGATCTTGTCGCCAACTACTGATGACCCGGAGCTGTGCACGGTAAAGCCGCTGGAAGAGTTCACGTTGTTGTGAGTTGAGTTTCATAAGATCCTGTTCCAAAATAATTGAACCGGCTTCAACGATTTCGCGATCCAACCATGCATTGCGAGATTCGGTTGATGGACGCCCCTTCACTTCCATCAAAGACGATTCAGGTGATGGATTTGGGTGAGGCCATTGCGTAAGTACAAGACCACAGGTTGTACAGATGTACGATGCAGTTCTGGCATCCCAAATGATGGATTGATGTTCGTGTTCCTCAGTGAAAGGGTTTTTGTCGGGAGTTTGAGGGTACCATTGGGGCACTTATATCACTCCAACAAATGTTCTAAACAAGTATGGAATACAACAGCCCACTATACAAATGTTGCGAGTTGGAGAAAAACGGGAACTAATAAGAGCAGTTTAAATTGGAAATTTTGCAAAAAGTCTTATTTAGAAATAAAAACAAAATATAGCTGATTATCAATATTTAAGACCAGAAAAAAGGTAGGAAAACCGATTTTTTTAGGCAGTAGATGTGTTTTTTTTAGATATATTATAAAAAAAATCCAATTCCAAAAAATGTTTCAATAATGAAACATTTATAAAAATATAGACGATATCATAGGAGTCCTAGTATTCTCTGAGAGTTGTTTTAACATTAAAAAAAGAAATTCACAGCAAAATGAATTGTTTAAATCACAATTCCCACTTTTTCGTTAGTTCAATTCTGTTCACTGATATTTGTAATCCTCAAGATGCATTTGTTGATACAGAACATCCTTAAAATCACCTGAGAACTGATTCCTGAGCACATTAACGATCTTCTCAGTGGGAAACCCCTTTCTTGCTAATTGGCTGATTTGGTGTATAATGATGAGTGCATGATCTTTTTCTTGGAGAAAGGTCTTAAGAGCAAGAGCGTAGCGACTGGCGAATTTTCTTGATGTTTCAAGATACAAATTGGCTTTACGTTCCTGCAGATGCCTTGGGATGAAGGTGAAAAGATCTTCTGGTGTCGAGATTTGGGTTTCAACGGATAGCTTCCAGACATGGCGAATAAAGCCCAATGGACCCATCTTATCCAACGTATCAGCATCGTGGACGATTTTTGCCTCGATTGTTTCCGCAATAATATGTGTGTTGTGAGCATCGCTCCCTGCGTCATGCGCCTCTACACAGTGCTCTATTTTTTCTCGTATAGTGCTCTCTATTTCCAAGAACCTTAGAATGGTACTTGTAATATTTTTTCCCCGGCATGCATGGTTCTTGTTTCCGTTGATAAGCCCTATGTCATGCAGCCAAGCGCCTGCAAGAACCACGAATTCATCCACCGAAGTACCAAGTTCCTGTTCAGCTTGTATCAGATACGTAGCAATCTTACAAGTCCTTTCCAGATGACGATTGCCATAAGATTTACCCTGAAAGGCAATCTCCCAATCTATTTCAATCGCTTTTGCTTCAATCAACGAGAGGAGCTTCTTTTTATTCAAGATATTCTCACTCAGAAGAGCTCTTTGGTAGAATCAATAAAGTAACACACGTCGATAATGATTTCCCAAAGATTTTACTTTTATGTTGTATTTCCTTTAATTGTATTAATAGATTTATACTACACCTTTCAAAAGGACGAAAAGAACCGAAAAAAGATTGTTTTTGGGCGATAATCCCCTTTATTAAAGAAATTTTTGTGTGAAATGCGATGTATGGCCTCTTTTGGCTCCTAAGTATTCAAACTAGAGATTTTTCTTTAATCCTCAAAAAAAATCCAAAATGTCCTTTTCCCAAATAACTCTAATCACCCATCATTTAGCAGAAAATCGGTGAAAAACATTTCTACGAATGATTAAATACATTTATTATCACTTGGCTTGTTAGGAGGAACTCTCCGCCTTCTTAAGGGACTAATCAGCTACCTGATAATTTTTTGCAAATATTTTGAACGAGATTGAACTTAACATGGATTGTAAGTCCCGCTGATATTTCTTGGAGGAACCTTTCATTTGTATTATAATTTTTAGACCGTAAAATGTGCAAACCAAGTTGAGTTTGCCAAACACTTTAAATAGAACCCAGATTACAATCTGAGGTAATTTGAATGCATAAAAACATACCATCTCAAATTGTTTTCCTTACAGTTTTAGTTGGTTTTCTTGCTATTGGGAATATTTCAATCGGACGTGGAGCAAACTATATTACTCAAACTGATCTGACTTTAAATCCTGTTGCCGTTTTTCTTGGCGAGACTGTCATGTGTGTCGCGCATGTTTGGAGCCCCCAAGTGATGCTTATTCCACAAGGAGATGTGTTGTTCGAAGATTCCACAAATGGGGCGTTTCAAACCACCGTACCGCTTAATGGAACGGGCTTTGTAACCTTCAATTGGACCATTCCGCTCTCCTATCCCCAAGGGACAATTACTATTCATGCGCGCTACGCCGGGAATGATTGGTTTGATCCCTCCGAAGATACGAGCGATCTTTATGTAGACAATGGGTTATATACGACAACTACATTACTGATTTTAAGCTCCGATACCCTCTTCCCGGAGGAAACGCTTGTCATGACTGCAGGTATTCAGAGTTCTGAGACGTCTATGATCCCACAAGGAGATGTCCTTTTTGAAGAGATAACAAATAGGACGTTTCAAGAGAATGTGCCACTTAATTCGACAGGTTTTGCCACATACTCATGGGTGGTTCCAACAACCTATCCTCCGAGTACAATCCTTATCAGGGCCTTTTATGGTGGATCCGCTAATTTTTCTACTTCTGAGGACTATAAACAACTCAATATTGAAAGTCCCTATTTCACAGTAATGGCACTGACCCTCACCCCTGATCCTGTAGCTATTGGTGAATCCGTGGATATAGTTACATCTGTGTGGAGTCCAGAAACAATAATAATCCCTTCAGGGACTGTCAAGTTTTACCTCTACGAAGAAAACCTTCTTTTGGATGAGAAATCCCTTAACGGAACGGGCTACGCCACAACAGATTGGATTGTCCCTGTAAGCTGTGCAAGTTATATGGACTCAACAGTCACAATTCGTGCGGAATATAGTGGCGCTACTTATTTTGCAGCTTCTACTACTAACAGCTCTCTAGCCATCGAAAAGACCACTTACACAACGGAAATAGATCTAACTCTTGCTCCTAATGCGGTACGTCCGGGGTCTCCCGTCACTTTAAGTGCTCAGGTCGCAACAACCCAGACCTATCTCATTCCAACAGGCTCAGTTTCCTTTACAGATACTACAAACGCGAAATCTCTTGGAACTGTCTCCTTGGATATAACCGGGCTAGGTCAACTCCAGTGGACTGTGCCTAGCAATCAACCTCCAAGTAATCTCAACATCCGAGCTAACTATTTAGGCGATCCCGATGGGTTGTTTACGCCATCTGAGGATACGAACTCGATACTAGTGGAGCAATATTCATCATCAACAACCCTCACAATATCTCCCATGGAGATGTGGGACGATGCGACCTCTACATCTATTAATATCCGAATCCACGTCTCAGGCATTGGGACCTCACGGACCCCATCGGGGCTTGTAACAATACGTGATAGGACAAATAATTTTGTAATCGACTCTCTGACTCTCGATGTCACGGGTTCTGCCAGTAAAACTTGGACCGTTCCAAGTTCTTATACTGCTGGAGTTCTTGACCTCACGGCAGCTTATGAAGGAAACAATTGGTTCTACCCGAGCAGTGGTTCTGGTTACTTTACTATCAAGCATGATGGAACGCCTCCTAAAATTCGACTCACTATTCAAGACGACGAAGTCGTAAGGGGCAGTATTAATATCGAGATTTCAGCAGAAGACGAGAGAAGTGTTACCCTTTTCGTAAATGATGAAAGAATGATAGGAAATCCTATCATGTATGCAATCGATACCGAGAACTTTCCTGACGGCGAATTTCTCCTCAACGTGCGAGCGGTGGACAAGGCAAATAATGAGGCTGTTCTCAATCGCAAAATCATCATCGACAACACACCCCCTACTGTTTTCTTAGAATACAAGGAGAATACACAAACGATGATTGTGATGGTTCTGGATCAGCACCTCAACTCAACTATTGTTTATATCAATCAATCTTTACTTAAAGATTGGATGCACCCGCAGAATAACTCAGAAACTGAGGAGCGCTACTCTGTTGAATTTACAAACCTCCTTCCTGGAACTTATCATGTTCGGGTCGATAGTATTGATGTGATTGGGAATTTGGCTTTTGAAACTCTTATAATTGAACTCAAGGAAACTCCAATTTCTGAACCATCTGAACAATCATCTGAAATAATCCCTCCAATTATTCCTTTTGAGGTATTGGACGGCGAATATTGGAAGATTAACATAACGACCAGCCAGCCAATAGAGCTCACAGTGGATATCAGCGAGGAGCCACCTGAAGGAGTTACTCTACCAGAGAATGTTGGCTCACTTAACAGGTATCTCACTATCGAGATAAGCAATGAGACATCTCAACACAATATCACAATGGAAGCTAAGCTCTGGGTGCGTTATACAGATGAAGAAGTTGCGACGGCCAACCTCTACGAAGAAACTCTCGCATTATACTACTGGATTCCCGAAGCAGCTGTGTGGAAGCTGATAGACAATCCAAGCGTTAACACTACTGAAAACTATGTGTTTGGGTCTACGTCGCATTTTAGCTTGTGGGCTATTATCGGCGATCCCATTCCTTCAAGAGTTTCGAAAAACAGTATTCCCTTTTCTGTGATTGGGTTGGGGGCTATTGGTTTAGCATTTATAGCAATCAAGCAAATTGCGGGGCAACGAGGAGCATCTCTGACGCAATTTACCCGACGTATAGTTAATGGACGGCGAAGGGAATGAATTTGATTCAATCTCCTCGGAGGGATAGGACATCATTGAAGGCTCTAGGTACGGAAATAGCCTGCTTAATCGAGGAAACGGTAGCGTTGAAAGAAATAATGCTACAGAAACTTACATGCGAGACCCGGACTTCCGGTCCTCAAGTAAATGTCTTAAATCGAACTGATCGGAGCGTTGCATTCCTTGCAGGATATTCCTCAAAAGTGTCTGATTGCCCGTTTTATTTCGAGGATGTCCCAATTAAATGCCTTGCAAACTATTGCTCTAGTTCGCACAAACAATCATGGGATTGTTTAGGACTTAGTTTTTTCCGCGGAATGCCTTGTGAGCAGCTTTGGTCCATCTTGGCGGCAGGTAAGCACCGGGATTGTTCCATATTTTTTGATCTTCCCAAGAAGTGAGAATAATGGAGGTGGGGCGTGAAAAAGAAATTACAGCAATCTTGGCTCGAACCTATACGAAAAAAGGATGGGTTATCTTTAAAGAGTTCCAGATTCCTGGAACTGTTCTTAACCTAAGAAACTCCACGGGATTAATCCGAAAACGCCTGAGACCTGATCTTTTTGGAATGAAAAAGGGCATTATCATGGCTATCGAAGTTGAAAACGCCCTATTTTTACATCACGCTACGAGCTATATTCATATTGCCAATTATTGTTATCTAGCTTACCCGACTGATTCTGAAAAAGCGTTAACGCAAGAAACCATGGAAGAACAATTACAATACGCCAGAATTAAGGGGATTGGAATCATAAATGTTCTGGTTGATGGAAACGAAGAAAACAACATCACAGAACTCGTCCCAGCTGTAAGACACCAGGTTTACCCTGAAATAAAGCAGCGAATTATTCAACTTGCTTGGAACCGGTATGTACGGGCAAAAAATTGTCCCCTTTAACCCAGATGACAGAAAGGATCATGAACTAGTATATGGGTTTTCTCTTACTGGATAATGAGTTAAGAGGGTTTAAGCAGAATAAAAGACCGACAATTAAGAGATGTATTGATATACCAAAAATAGCTTAGAAGGGAGGTTCAGGAATTAAATAATGAATTCTCATATCAAATAGACGCAATCTATTTAGGGAATTCATATGGAAATTCATCATCTAACACGATTTGGAGTTTCACCAGAAATCATCGAGAGAATCCAGCGCAGGGGAATCCTTTCACTACGATCAGTTCAATCGGAGGCCATTAAACGAGGTATCCAAGGAACAAATTTAGTTGTAACGAGTCCCCCGGGATCTGGAAAAACGCTTATTGGTGAAATTCTCGGATTACAACGACTTATAGCCGACATGAATAAGAAATGTGTATTTCTGTTTCCTTTGAAAGCTCTAGCACGTCAGAAATATGTCGAATTGATTCATCACTACAGTGATCTCGGGTATCAAATCTCTTACAGTACAGGGGATGTTGAACTCACCCATGAATCCTTTGAAATGGCTGATATTCTCGTGTCAACATATGAGAGATTTGATAGTTTTCTACGATCTAATCCCGATCATATCACATATATCGGCACTCTGATGTGTGATGAGATCCACACAGTCGGTTCTCCAAATCGAGGAGCCCGTCTTGAAGCTCTCCTAACTCGCATATTAGACGCAGCTAAGTATTCTCAGATCATCGGTCTTAGCGCGACTATTGGAAACCCTGATTCAATAGCGAATTGGTTGAATGCGGAATTAATCACCTCGACAGAGAGGCTGCCACTTCACTACAAACTTTTGATCAGTGATGATAAATTTTCTACGATTTCCAATATCTTAGCAAAAAGCATGAGAACTGAAAAACAAGCGCTTATCTTTGTGAACACACGTTCAGAAGCAGAAACCCTAGCAGTACGACTGGCAAAAACAAGTCATGAATATATCCCTCGTTCTCGCATGAATGCAATAGTTGAATATCTCTCTACAGACTTTCTCGCTCAAATTGAAGATCCTACAACACCTACAGCTTCCAAACTCCTTGAATGTGTACGAAAAGGCATTGGATGGCACCATGCAGGGTTAACCCAAGCGGAACGGGTCGCAGTCGAAGAAGCGTTTGGTAAGCAATATCTCTTAATCTTGACTGCTACTCCAACTTTAGCTGCTGGATTGAACCTCCCAACTTCTTCTGTCATTATTCGGGATCTAAAGCTCTGGAATCATCGGTGGATTAGCCCAAATGATATTCATCAGCGAGCTGGACGTGCAGGTCGCCCCATGCTGGATACAGAAGGTCAAGTTATCTTATTAGCTTCAGATGAGGATGAATTAAAAACTGCGACAAAGAAATATTTTCGAAAAGAAGGTGGGACCCTTCAACCGAAATATGAACCGATTACATCTTATCTTAGCGACCTCGAGGCGCTCCAAGAGCAAATATTAACGCAGATTGTTCAATATGGCACGACTTCGCGCCATGATATAGTGAATATGTTCCAGAAAAGCCTCTGGTGGACTCAAAAACGAGAAGAAAGAATAAATGAGCACCTGGAGGCTTTTCTCTTCCCTGCCACTCCCCAATATGCTCTCCATATCCGAGGAACCCCTGATCGGCAGAAAGAAATCATAAAATCAAGAATCCTTCAAATGGGGGTTGATCGCGTTACCGGAATTGTACAGACCGGTCACAGGGTTAGTCAACATTACACTGTTTCTTTTGATCTCAGACGAGGAGCATACTGTTCTTGTTCCCAAGCGGCTTCTCTACTCCACCAAGGGACTTTGTGTATGCATCTTACTCACCTTGCGGATCGGATCCTCCGGACTAAAACCAACCCCTTTTACCCTCCAATCACACGACTCCTAAAAGAGCTCAGTCCAATCTACTATCTAATCTCTCATGGCCTGATTAACGAATTTGAGGGAGCTCAGTATAGGGCTACACTTTGGGGACAACTTGCTTCGCGGCTTTATTTGAAGCCTAAAACGATAGTTCTGATCCGCGATGCCATCTTGTCCAAGCCGCTCACCAGCCAAAAGAATGCCATTCGAGCAGCCCTGCAAGCCCTTCAAATAGAAAACCGTACTATCAATCTGCCACTTGTGGATACTGTAACATCATTGACAAAATGGCTTTTAGGTTTGCCTTTTTCCCAAATCTTAGATGACAGTCCTGTATTATATGCGGGGGACATGGAAAACTTAGTTGAGGGCACTGCATGGGTTTTATCTTGCCTCTCAAAAATCACGGGAACTCTTGGGGAACGGTTTACAAGCTACAGCGATGAGTTACGAGTATTAGCTAAACGAATGAACGTCGGTCTCCCCGAAAACGCAGTGATATTAAAAGAAAAGCTGGGAATTACACGGGGGAAAGCGATGGCACTAGTAAATGGGGGGATTCGATCGTTCGAAGAGCTTCAAGCCATGCCTGTGAATGAGTTGAACGAACTGAAACGAATTCAAGGTATTGGAAAAAACACACTCCAACTAATTCAAAAAGCCTTGATCATGTAACCATAAGGGTGTAATCCCTATTTATTCCAATCTAAAGGTTAAGAATTGACAAGAGCATTGAATCGTGTGGAACAACGATTCAAAATGACGAACCACATGCTGAAAAAATAACTATGAAATTTTCCTTACATTACGTTTTTGATTTCAAAACCAAATACTTGGATTGCCGCATGTCTAACAAATAGGGGATTTTTCGGACAAGTCCCACTGATAAAAGTCTTTTGAGAGCATATCGAACTGTACGGCTTGCATAATCCACGCGGTTCAATACTTCTTTGGTTGTTAATCCTTTTTCTTCAGCTGCAAGAATTTGATAGATCTCTCTCGCGGAGGGAGGCAATTTATCCTTCAATTCTGAGAACTCCGTAGATGTGTTCATTGGCTTCTACCTCTAATAAGTTTATAAATACTTCTTCTGCTGGCCAATCAAATCTTCTAACTACACTTGATTCGGGTGGTAATTTTATATTATTTAAAACATTTAGTCTTATAAAGATAGCAGTTACTTATTAGTAACTTTATATTGAGCTTAATATTTAGAAAATCCGATCCGTGTTTATTCTATTTGTATTGTAAAGAGTTTAGATCTGATTTAATTGTAATACATGTTATAATGATCATATGAGACTCTAGATTATGTTTCTTGGATTGTTGCTTTTAGGATCTATGGAAAGCACTAGTTCGCTTAAAATCTTTACTGACGTATGGGAAGTTAATCATTGGAATATTAAAAAGCGATCTATAATGAAAGGTGAGGAAGTTTCACATGAAGTTACCAAAGCTATTATGCTTTATGACTGTCATCATTTTATTATGCGCACTTACAGGGTTCCACACTAGAGTAGATTCCCGTTATTATGCTGAAAATAAACTTCTTGTAAGTCACATATTTATTCAGACACAAAATTTCACCCGAACATTTCAAGAACTGGATTTTGATTGCCAGCTGGTAGCTGATCATAGTGGTAGTTATAATGTCACTGTGGAGAAACCGATCAACTCACCTATCGCAGCAGGTGTTGTCACCGTGACGCTCCATACGAGGCACAATACCACGACACAAAGGGATTTTTCTCCTATCCCCACGTTTGGTTATCAGCTAACGGCAAAGGTTGCCAACGAATCTCTTGGAACCGCGACTTTGCTGCCTCCAGTAACCAAAACTCTGTATGAGGAAATTATTCAACGATCTAAGTATCTTGAGAGTATTCCCGAAGATTCCAACTTCACTCTCACAATCCAAGCGACTTTCTATGCAATGAGTGTAAATGAGCGCGTAACGTTTGAAGTGCTTCCGACATCACTGCTCACAATCGAAGCTTCGACCCATGGAACTACGACTCAATCAGAGGGACAATCCAGTGAGGAAACTCCTAACGAGAGATCCAGAGACTTTCCTGATGAGGATATAGGGGGCGAATCCAAGGTATCAAACGAATCACAACTCATGACGGTTGGACCAGTGGTTTTTCGACCTCTTAAAGCATGGAAGGAGCACGTATTGCCAATATTTATTCTGAAGACTTTTTTATTATTCGCATTCCTGGGGATCACTTTGAATTTTCTTCATCGTAGAAAACAGCTAACGGAAAAGATCGGAGATGCCTACACGCAGGTGTTAATCGAAGAAATAGCGGCTGAGGAAGAAGACTTTGAAATGGATCATGACTTAGGGGTTATGCTCTAGTTGCTTGAAGAGTTTGTCCTTCCATCCGCCTTAACATCGCTGTTTCTCTTAATAGTTATCTCGGCCTTACTCCGCGCGATTATCACTGCCCTAATTCCCTTTGAATCAGTAAAAAAGGCATTCTTCTTTCCTGGGGTCATTGTTCATGAAACAGCACATGCAGCGGTCAGTAAACTGCTAAGAGTTTCAGTTCGTGAAATAAACTTCTTAAAAGGGTATGTTATCACTGATCCGGGAGATCTGAACCCCCTGAAACAGTTTGTTATTGGTATCTCTCCGTTATTATTTAGTTGGCTGATTGGGGGATCCTTTTTCATAACTGCGAATTATTTGTTGGCTGTAGGATTCTGGTTGCTTGGCATCATTTTTGTTTTGTTGGGCATTTCAACGTTATCTTATGCAGCTCCCAGCTCCCAAGATATCGCCAACTTTCTGCAAGGGGAGGCCGAAGCCGTCATTACCGCAGTCTGGGTATGTTTTTGCGGGGTACTTGGCTTTGCCACTGTTTTAAGGCAGTCATTTGGTGCATTACAGCCCTTCAAACAAGATCATCTTGAGGTTCTAGCGATGGGAGGGGCGGTGTTGGCCGCCATCATGGGTTATCTAGTTTATTGGGCAGCAACACATAATGAACAAGGTGGTAAAGAGGAGTGGATATTGTAATTCGGGACACATCTGCGGATTTAGAGAATGCTAGTAAAGGTAAAAATGTCGTACAACCAAGAAAAACAACCGTATTCGCGATCTGTAATCGCTGTAAGGAGAAACTCCAGATCAAGGTTGATATGGGAGAGATGATAAACAACCTAAAAGGTGGTCTTTTTTCGGTAGAAGTGCCCCATGGGAGGCCTAATGAGCCGTCCCATTCGACAATATTCTATCTAGCGGTATATGCCGACCAGATCCAAGTTAGAGGGCAAGTTACAGCAGACAGACGAGCGGACCTAATCTCACTAGAGAGAGACGCATCGGAATCAAAAGCTCAAGATATTCAACAAGAAGCCCCATTCGGACCAGAATCAGCACAACCACAAAAACAAGTGCGAGATATTACCACAGGAATGCTAAGCGTTTCTATCTTTATTATAGGACTCGGAATCGCTTTATATGCCAATTATGATGTTCCCAGTAGTTTCCTTCTTGCTTCTTATACAAGTCTGGGCATCACACATGGTTTTCGTTCCTTAAAACAAAGAAAAAGCACCAAACACACAAAAAAGACATCATATCCACTCTTACAGCTCGAATCGTTGGAAGGTACCACCTTACAAGATTCTGAAAAGGGTTTACTTATGTTGGCTAACAAGAAAACATCTCGTCTCCTCTCCTTCTATCAATTACTTCGCGGGAATTCATCAGAACTCCCTCTATCAGTTTTGAATACCGTTATGAGCCAAAGCATATCTCTTTTGTATATGAATCTAGGGAATAGAAAAGGTTTGCTAGCGGTTGAGCATGTTGTAAGTGGATCTAAGAAACAGCAAGGTGTCTGGAAAATACAAAAAATTCCTGAACGGATTTTTGAGACAATGAAACATCATTGTATCATGGTGGAATCAGGGTTCGAAGCAGGTGGAATTGAATTTGAAAAAACTATTAACCCTCCCGATCTGAATTGGCGGTTAAGGTTACCTCCGCTCCCTGATTAATCAGAATCCTATTCTTCTTTAGTGGTATTTAATATTCTCAGGGTTTGCTTTTTCACCTGAAACGCTATATTCTTCTTGGAGTACCTCATTTAATTGGTTTTTTCAAGGAAACTCGTGGTTCAGCAATTTTAGGGTCAATACTATATAAGGCTTCAAACTTTATAAAGTGAAGTCTCATCCCTCCACAGAAATCTTAAGAGGTGAACTTCATATGGTTGAACGAACCATAGAGTCCGCAATACCAACTCTCACTGGTCGTTTCCTACCCCTTGATGAGGTTCATCAGGAAACCTTATCCATGGATGGGACATTTGTGCGGATTGTAGCGGAATGGTTATGGGCTCAATTCGAACATGAAGGTTGGGGCATCGGTGAAGCTCATGACATCACCGATATGGCACAAGCTTTCAACGTGAAGAGCGAAGACCTCTTTCGAGAGGCACTGGACTGTGTCGCCACAACAGACTTTGTCGAGAAAGAAGGCGAGAATCTACAGTTTGTGAAACCCGTTCCGATCGGGACAACCTTGGATTACCTGCTGAATGAGTGTCCTCAGGACTTTGGGCAAAGTTTTCCAGTGTTCGTGAAACTTTTTCGCGCGGGATTAGACAAGGTGCTGCTTGGGGTCCCGCAAGGCAGTCCGATGAACGCAGAAGCCTGGGATGCGGTTCTTGGGTGCAGTTTTTACATTAACGATCGTCAGCGAGCATTTGAATTTGCCAAATTTGCGAATATAGGTAGAATCAAAGACCAACCACTCCGGGTTCTTGATTTTGGCTGTGGTACTGGCTTTAGTGGGCTCCAGATCCAAGGGTATCTCAACTCTCATGGAATCGAGTGCGAACTTTATGGATATGACCCAACCCCCGGTGTGGTGGAACTAGCACGAAAACGTATTCCAGGTTTGAAGCCCTATATTCTCGGGGATCCAAGGAATAAAGTTGTCTTTGATGGGGTATTCGTGTCCCACGCGCTACATTACATTCCCAAAGAGCGACAACAGCCTACAATTGCTCTCATTGACAAGATTCTTCACTCTCCAGGGAAGTTTTTCGGATGTGCGCTCTTCTCTGAACCAGACTACAATCCTCATGTGAATACCTGTATTAGGGTGCTAGGCGGACCGGGAGTGCCTTCGAGTACAACCTTCGAGAGCTGGTTTCAAGGAACCAACTTCAAGTTACGAATAGATGCACGAGCTCGCGTCTTTTGTGCGGATAAATGAACAAAGTGCCCCATAAATCCCTCCCTTCTTTTTTTTAAGGATTTTAGGAATAACATAATAAGGAGGTGTTCCTTATTTCCCAAACCGACTTCAAAATGCGGAAGAGGCCAAACAAGCAAGTTCGAACCGATATCAAGGATATGGTGGAGACAACGAAGGCGTTGGATCAGAAAGAATATCACATCTTGGTTTTACTTTTCTAACTATGGGCTGATACTCCTGTCCTCTTATTTATTGTAAATCTGAACTTGCTAATTGAGATAATCCGCTCTTTGAAGGGAGAAGAATTAAGGGTGAGAGAGATCCGAGTCTAACCTATTCCACAGAATATGCCAACCTTACTAAAAACGGGAGATTCCCTCAAAACCCCGTTTTACAATTTTGATGGTATACTAGATGTCTTCAATTCCTGCAGTGGTGATTTTGAAGGCAGCTTCGCTTTCAGGTAAGTGTGGACTATCGATAACTCTTGCAATTCGGTTCTGGCCTTTGCTTTTACGCAGGTACACACGTGTTTGGACGGCATGCGCCACCACGTGCCCTCCTATGGGTGCAGTTGGGTCACCAAACATCATTTCCGGTTTTGCCATGACTTGGTTTGTCACTACAATGGCGAGATTCAAGGCTTTAGCATGCTTGAGCAACGTATGGACATGTTTATTCAGTTTCTGTTGGCGAGGAGCAAGTGTGCCACGTCCAACATACTCCGCTCGGAAATAACTCGTCAGTGAGTCTACAACTATAAGTCGTAGTCCTTTGTTCAACCCCGCTTCTTGCGCCAGTTTGCGAAAGTCTGCTGGGCCCTGCTCGGCAAGAAGCATTTGATGATCACTGTTATACGCGTCTACAACTAAGATCGAATCAAGCACTTCTTGGCGGTCAAGCTTGACTTTATCGGCCATCGATTTAAGTCGTTCTGTCCGAAACGTGTTCTCTGTATCTATCCACAGTGCAGCACCATCGAGTCCCCCTTGTTCGCGAGGAAGTTGCACATTCACGGTAATTTGATGAGCCAACTGGGTTTTCCCAGTACGAAACTCGCCAAAGAATTCTGTTAAACTTCCAGTTTCAATTCCCCCACCAAGCACCTCATTTAAGCTCTTGCTCCCAGTAGTGATCTTATCAATATTCATCCGACGTTCATCGCAAACGGAAGCCCATTCATAGGAAAAATTGAGAACTCCTCGCGCCGCTTCAACGATTTTACCGGCGGTTTTCTCGCCAATATCTGCGATGGCACTAAGTTCGCCTATGGATGCCACAGCAATTGACTCGATCGTTCCAAAACCCGCATCAAAAAGTCTTCTCGCGGTCGATGGACCGACTCCTGGCAACTCTAAAATTTTTTGATCAATCAATTCTATATCAGATGTCATTTCTTTACCTCATTGCTTTTTGAGACTTCAATATATTATCTTTTAAATCTAAAAAAGGATAACGCGATTCTTTTGTGAAAGATCGTAAAAGAGGTTCCTTGGAGGTTGAGACGAAGATATAAAGCTATCAGCGGCTATTTCGCTTTGAAAGAAAAATTGTATAAAAGGGTCGATCCATTGGCCGATCTATTCTACTAGATTTGGGGGATGAAATGAATGCTCTTGATCCTAATCAGATTTTTTCGCTGAGCAATCGAATCCTACTGGTCATTTTGTTGATCCGGTTTGGTTTCAAAATACTATAAGGCCAACCCTCTTGGTGAGCTGAGACTTCATGAGGAACATACTTTGGAGCACGAAATAAAAAAAACACAAAACTTGAACGCTCAGCTAGGCCGCTTTAGGTTGTATTTTCCATTCAATCCCTATCCAGATCAACTTTTCTTCATGAAAGACCTTGATCACCTCATTAACTCAAATGAAATCGAGAATCCAAACCGGATTGGGCTTTTTGAGGCCCCCACGGGTTTTGGGAAAACTGCGGCAGCCTTAGCGGCTCTTCTTCCTTGTGGGAAGCGGATCGTTTATCTCACACGTACCCACACCCAGATGGCTCAAGTCGCAAAAGAAATCCGTCGAATCAATAAAACAAAAGGACTAACCCTTGACTGTGTGGTTCGAGGATCCCGACGTTGGTTATGTCTGGTTCCAGAGATTCGGAAGTGTAAGGAACAGGAAGCAATCGAGAAATGTATCGCTGGATTACTTCCAGTAAAAATCAAAGAATCTCAGATAACTGAATATATGAATGAAAACAAGATAAGGCTTGATACCTTTTTCGAAGAAGATTTGGAAGAAAAAAGGCGGTTAGTTTGTAAGAACACCAGAGTTCCAATTGAACTACCTGCGAAAGCCCCCATAAATGTTCCAAAAGTTGCTGATATAGATGTATTGGTTCAGTTTGGGAAGGAGAACCGGATTTGTCCATACTTTCTTTCAAAACTCTTAACGCAGCATAGGAAAATCATCATAAGCGCTTATAATTACCTGTTCATTAGTGATCTTCCTATTTGGAAGAACATCCTCGTATTTGATGAAGCGCACAACATTGAGAAGGTCTGTAAGGATGTATATTCCTTTGTCATCAGCGAAGTGGGAATTGAAGAGGCAATTCAAGAGTTGAGCTTTTGTGCGGGATTCTCCGCATTGAACTTATTGGAAATCTTAAAAGAATTTTTGGATGTCTTCCAACAATTAAAACCACATACAATCCAAATTGTTAAGAAATATGAGCTTTACGACTTGTTTACTAAGTTTGGGCTTCCAGTCGATTTCTTTAAGACATTACAAACATGTTTGGAGGACTTCACTGCTACTCGAAAAGAATTGGTATCTCAGCGAGGACACAATTTCCCTGTAAAGTTAATGAAATCCTATGAAGTTTTAACATTTTTTAGAACGCTGATTGAGGACCCGGCAGAACCTTTCATTGGGTTTCTTGAAAGAAAAAAACACGGAACCCAACTGTCTTGGGTGTGTCTTGATCCTTCACGAGCTTTCACTGAGATTCTGCAGCGAGATCCCCATGCCGTCGTGTTAATGAGTGGGACTCTTTCACCTATGCAAAGCATAGCGAAATTTTTACAAATTCCTCAAGCAGAAACTCGAAGTTATTCCTCAATTGTGACCCCCGCTAATATCAGAATATTCGCGTTGGGAACGGGGACACGAGGGATCCCATTGTCAACAAAATTTACTCGCCGAAAAGATCCCCATATAGCTTACGGGTATGGAAAAACAGTAGAATTAATCATCAAACGCGTCCCGAATGGATCATTGGTCTTCTTTCCCAGTTATACATTGATGGCTCGGTTACTTTCTATTTGGCAACGAGGTGGGATTTTTGATTCCCTTGCTCAAGATGCTACCCTTTTTTTCGAAAGCTCGTATAAGGGTAAAAAGCTGATCAACGAATATAAGGAGACGGCCCAAAAGCAACGTGCCATTCTCTTTGCGGTCTGTCGGGGGACGCTGGCCGAGGGGGTGGATTTCCCAGATGCGCCAGGTCGGGCGGTTCTAATTATAGGAGTTCCCTATCCTGATTTATCTGACCCTCGAATCAAGGCTCAACAAGAGTACTATGAGACGAAATTTCCAAAAGTGAAAATGGGGTGGCGGTGGTACATGGATGAAGCAGTCCGAGCCGTCAACCAGACCTTAGGGCGTGTCTGGAGACATAAAGATGACTTCGCTCTAGGATTTCTTCTGGATGCCCGTTATTATTCGCATCCTATTCGAATCCGACTAAGTCCCTGGCTCATACGGCATATTACGTTTCCAGGCAAACGAGCCCGGTTTTCCAAAACATTAGGTGAGATTAATAGTTTTTTTGCCCAAAAGAAATCCAGATAGGGTAAAAATGTTTGGGATTCATTTAGGATATTTCATGTCTTATGAAGGCTTACTGAGGGTGTACTTTTTCCTAGTTGGGGGAAAAAAAGATATTTCAATTTTTGACCTATATTCGTTCCCAATCGAAAGATGTGCGAGAGGATTGTGGAATGGTGTCAAACTATCTTTGCTATTTTATAATAAATTCCTCCATTCCCTCTTTAGATCTCCTCTTTTGATTCTTGGTTATTATACATTTCAAATTATAATTAACGCTAAAACTCTTAAAACCATTTTTTTTCGTGCCCCGAACTTAGAACCCGCATACCAGAAACCTTAATTATCATACTTGTATGGGTTATTCAGGAGATGGTTTATTTACTATTTTCTTCTTGGAAAACACCTTTACTTGAAATCAAGGCATGAGATAGTTACATTTAGTATCATAATGAACTCTTCAGATGCTTCGGTGAAAGTTCTCCCGGTTAATATTAATGTGGATGCACGGGATGGCAGAAATTGAGTGCAGAACGTGTTCTCTTAGTTGGTATAAAAGGCAGCGGGAAAAAAACCATTCGAAAAGCCCTTCACAAGTTTTTCCCGCAATATTTTACCCCAAATGAGAACAATATCTTATGTCTTGACCTTTCAAAAAATCGGGTAAAAAAGATCCTCTCCGCTGATACCTTAAAGGAAACCACCATCCCCGTCTTCGTTATCAGCTGTGAGCGGGAACCGACTAAACTTCGATTCCAAGAAGATTTTTTCACGAAATTCGATAAAGCAATCGAAAAACACACGCCAGAAACCATAATTCTTATTTTGGTTCACAAAAAAGATCAATTTGTCGATCCAATTCACAAGAGAGACTTCCTAGCAACGTGTGCAAAGAAATTTCGTAGGAAACGGGGAAAGGCATTAATTGTTTCAACATCAGCCCAAGATTATTCGATCAAACGTGCCTTCAGTAAAATCTTAAAGATCAGAGGTGCCTTATCTCTAGTTGCCAAACGGAAGATTGCGAAGCCGGTCGTGAAACCACCTATCCCTGCTACATCAAGCCCTGCGACCTCGCAAGTTCCCCCTGTGGGTTCCCCTGTCAAACCCGAACCAGAACTCCAGATTGTCCCATCTATCCCCACTGAAAAAGCAGAAGTGCCTTTAGTTCAACCTCGACTGGCCACAGAGGCTGACGATGGTCAGATCCATCTAAAACGTAAAAAGGAACCAGTAGCTCTTACAATTCAAGAACAACCAGAACAGATAGAAGGATACGAATCCCTAACACCGTCTCCTCCTCCATCTCCGCAGGAATCTACCATTGTTTCTGCTGAAACGTTTTCTCGCGAAGACTTTTTAAAAGCAGCCCGAGCTGAAATGGAAAAAATCATCGAAATTCCCGAACCTGAATCTCATCCCTCTCCTATTGAAGCGAAGCCCCCTACAGCACGTTGGGGGAGACTCGGTGATATTGAGTTCATAAAAGACTTTTCAAAAGTTGTCGGAGAGGTTAAAGAGCATATTGATGAAGACTCGCTTGCCCAATTACATCCTACTAAAGAACTTGATGTGCAGTCAGAAGCCTTAGGGTCACTTGAGAAAGAAGATGAAATTATTACTGAACAAACAGAAGAAGCGATCCCTGTTCCATCTGAGACGATTTTACCCAACGAACTCACTGAGACTGAGGTTTCAGCAGCTTATCAGTTACTTGACGAGGAAGCTGCAACAGTCATGGAAGAAAGTGAATCACTTGAAGAAGCGCCGCCTTCCAGGGTTAGCATACTAGAGGACATGACGGATTTATTTGAATGGAGTGAACAACTCGAGAAGGAAGTATCTGTAGAAGATGCGGAGGAGTTATCTCGAGCCATCAAGCTCATTGAGTACTTAGAGGACATTAAAACTAACTTTAACTTAAATTCTGTAGGGCTCATTGACCTTGAGAGCAATGAGGAGCTTGTTATGATCGGAGGCGCTCCCGAGCAGCATCAGAACATTCAACAAGCCGTCATCGAAGCTATGAAGCACGCGGAAATCCTAAACCCAATCCAGATCTGGGAACGGGAGCAAACTAACAAGAATTTAGGAGTAATTCGGAAACTGACTCAAACAGTAGCTGTTATCTATATTGGGACCGAACAAGCTTGTGAGACTCTTCATCGGAAGATTGAAGGAATTTCAGATCAGATTAAAGCATTTTTACATTTGTAGGGTAGTCTGAGAATTACTGACTTAGCAAAATAACTACTAGCTGGTCTCCAAATCTTTTAGCCAATCTGTGTCCTCCTCCGGCTCCAGTTGTTCTTCGATTTCAAAATCCACACTAATTTTTTCAGATTTACAAGGTGATTGATCAACTTGATATCTTATTTCTATGTATTGTTGTTTTCTGTGTTTGGATTTCAAAATCACTGGAAAATTCACAGATCTCCCTGGCGGAAGCATGTTGATGGTTTTTTTGGGCGATGTTCCTACCAAGATGATTTGGGAGGGGGGATGGAGTTCGATATCGATCTTTTCTACCAGCCCTTGGGAGGTATTAGTAAATGACACCACACCTTCAGCAAAGGCATGGTCATCTTTAAGGTAAACCGTGTGTTGTTCGAATTCCAAGGTCACATGACCCTTTGCTGGTCTCACCCGAACCTTGATGGGCTTTGCTGTTTTAGAAAATTGATGTTCATCGCTTTCAAAATCAAAACTCAAAGGACCGACTGTTAATTCTCCCGCCAGGGTCAATACCAGTGTTATCTTGACTGTTTTGCTACCTTTAACTTGAAATGGGGGATTGGGGGTAATTTCTGAAATCTGTTTGGCATGATTTGTAACGTGAAGGTTCAACGAGGTTACAATAACGCGTTTTTTGGTCTGAAAGTGAATAAATACATCTATGTTCTTCCCAACAACCGTATCATCAACTTTAGTACTCAATCGGGCTTTCAACGCCGCATAGGTTTGGGCATTTTGAATAGCTGCTTTAATCGTCTTTTGCCCCTCAAGGCTTTTCTTTCGAGGAATTTTGACTGAATAACCATTCACCAACTTTACTAAAGCTTTAGCAATCCTAGGGATATCTTTATCGTTCAAAGTCTTTCCATGTGCAATGGAAGTAGCATTATCGATCCTAGCTAATGCCAGTTGCGTGAGGATCATCCAACTTATAGCGTTTGCTGCCTCGCGAGTTTTTTTTAGCCTTTCGAAAAGTCGATAACTCGCTTCATAGTTTTTAAAAGCATCTTCATAATTTTCAATCTCGGTATACATCTGAGCGGCTCGAAGAAAACATCTGGCCGCTTTCCAATGATTTACATTTCTATATATCCGCCCAGCTGCTTGGAAATCTTCAATAGCTCGATCGGTTCGTTTTTGCTTGAGCGCCGCTTCGGCTGCCTGCGCAAAACGATCTCCAGCTTCCTCATAGTCGCTAAGAGCTAGCAGTTCTTTGCCTGACTCCTCAAGTTTTTCGATATTCGGTTCTCTTTTCAAGAGGCGTTTGAAGAATGACAAGATCGATCCCAGATTCACGCTTCCCATTGTACATATATTAAGTTTGCCTCCAGCGATACCATGCCTTTGTGATATCTCTGTAAAAGCAGTTTAAACTTAGACAAGGTTCTATTGAAGTAAAAATCTATAAACCAGGTGTATACTTGTATTTCTCTCTGTAGTTGGTTGTTTATAAACTTAAGCAGCCCAATTTTTACATCAGTTCACTTCATGTATGTTCTCCTAGAATGTCCTTTGATAATCATTGATTGAAGTAACAACCAGATCGCTTTGTCTTTTAAAAACCCGAATTATTTCATGAACGTTGATAAAGTATTGTGAAGTCAGGTAAGTGCTACTTCTAGCCCTGTCGAGGAAAACAAAAATCGCTTGGATTTATTGATCATTCACTCAGTGCTGAGAAATGGTATAAGAACTTACATTGATAGAGTTAACATAATTCCCTTCTAGGGGTTCATATATGCGAACGAAGCGAATAACCGCAAATTGGGCAGTGGAACTCGAATCCCTGAAGCCTGTACCCACAATTCGGACAATATTGGGGGGTAGCTTGTGGGGGGAAAGGGGATTTTTTTTGTTTCCTAAAAATAATGGGAGGCAGAAACAAGAAGAAAAACAAAAATGGAAAGCCCCAAACCAAAAACGCAATCATTGATACGGCCGAAATAACCACTGAAACGACGAGTAAATACCAAGATTGCACCAATATTCCCATTCCTCAAGGTACTGCCTTTTTTAAAGCTTATTAAGAAATCTTCTACTCTTTTCAAGTAGGTAGCGTAACGATTGTGATGTGTTTTTCAAATTTTCAATTAAGAACATGGCTTTTCCGCCAAGAGGAAGCATATATGCAAGAATCCAGTTGGTGGACACTGGTTCAAACCACACGAGATGGGTTGGTGTCTGAATATAACCTAAATCACCTTCTTCGTGACAATAGAAGACAATCTGCCTCCCAAACTTAGCAATCACACTCCCTACAGCTTTACTCAATGCATCTTTGGCAAATTCAGTTCGATGGAACATTAGCTCCAATTTTCCCAAGGCATTGTAAAGGCCAATGCCATGAATCTCGGGTTCACTTTGGAAAAGGCCATAAAGCAGATCTTTGGCGGATTGACTCCACACCTTGTTCATTGACATTTCAATTCTTGTTAGTTCACAAGCTTAAAATTTTAAGTTTTTTCGGTTTTTGAAAGGTATGTCCTAGATAGTGGGAGCATTCCTTTGAACTTTCTCTTGGTTTTCCTTGGAGTTGTTTCCCTTCTCACTTTGCATTTTTTAATTCTAATGAAATATTAGACCCATGTCTCGTAGAATGGGGTAACAGCTCCTTATACCTTCTTTTCTTAAGCACCTCTTAAGCGCTCAAATACAGAGAAGTGAGAATGGATCCTAGTTCATACATCTTTCATTCTTCTATTGTGGGTAATTCCCATGCAAAGCTCCAAGACTAAATCGTTTGGAGGAATATCCAAAAACGGTTCGAATAAATCAAGTAGAGACCAAATAAAAAGGGTTCTCGAACATACAAACATTTTAAAGACAATTTAAATCCGGTATTACTCTATTGTACTATCAATTTAACATCGTCTCTCATTGCATACACATCCGCAAGAACTTGTTCAAGAGCTGGTGTCTTGGTTGTCGCAGCACTTAAAAGGGTGTTTTCGTCCACCACAACCTGAAAAATATAATGAGTCCGCCCTATAATAAAGTTTGAGACTAACGTTTCAGTACTTTCAATCAAATTCAAGATCCTAAACATTGAACTAAATAGCATTTTCTCGTTAACTTGCCAAACATTGGAGTCTTTTCCTAAAGTTGTTATGGGTATACCTTCTCTACTATACACGCTAATGCGCACGGTCTCATATTTGTCAGCAAACCTTTTCAAACTGGCAATAATTTCTTCCTTTTTCCGGAAGAACCCCGCAACGGCTTCACTCATCGCTGCAAAGACCGATCCGTCATAGATGGAAGTGCTATAGAATTTTATCTCTTTCGGAATATTGGCTTTCATCATGGATTTTACCATATCCAAGGTTGATTGGAGACTTTCTGCATTGATTAGATCTTTTTTATGGATGAAACAAAAAACCTGGGCGTCTGGGCTGAATTGTTCTAGTTTGGAAAGTGCAGCGTCCAGATAATACTTGGAACGTGGCAATTTCGATAAGTCCGCAATATCAACTACATAGATAAGTGAGGCCACGCCTGAAAATGCAAATTCCGCCATTTCTCCGGTGTATTTCTCTAAAAAGGATTCCTGACCACCTATATCGAGTATTGTAAGGCTTTCTCCGGCTATTTTTTTCGTATCCCGCTCGAAATCGAGGGTTGCGTCATATTTTTTGAGCTCTTCAGGAGGATTTCCGGAAATTACAACCCTACGAATGGTTGTCTTACCTGCCTCACTTAAGCCCATCATCAATAGTTTCTTTCGACTTAAAATCTCCTCTTCAGCTGAACTCATCTTAGATGCACTCCATGCTAACCTATTTAGTCCTTGGCAAGAGTTACATCGCTATAAACAAATTCTCAATAGTATTTATTACTTATCAGGTAAACTTTCTAATGCAATAAATGAATGTTCTCTTTAAAACATGTCATAAAATGTTATATTAAGCATTCTGGTCATTTTTTCCTTAAATTCGAGCAATTTTGAAAGAAAAATGGATTTAGAGACTAATGGCCCTATAACAAGCATATTTAGGGCGTCTCCAATCGGTTCAATAAGTATAAATGACTTTTCTGCTCTCATTATGAAGCGTGTGAGCTCGGTTGGATCTGATTCGGTTTGCATCTGAAAGATTTCAAACGTGGTACAGGCTAGTTCATCGTATTTCTCAAAGTCTCCAACATGAACGAGGTTTTCTGCGTCACTTAGTTTAACCGCAAGATAAAAAAGGTTAAATAACATTCTTGTTTCATCTAAGAATCTCACAATTTCCTCTGCCGCAATAAATACATCAAATTCTTCATCTAAAGTCGAATGTGATTCAAAGGCCGTTTTTGGAAAAATAATGTTCTCTGGGGCTGCTTGAGACGGAGTGGGCTCCTCAAGATCGGGTATCAATTCTTTAATTTCATCTTCAGATAAGATATCATTGATGGCAATCTCAATAGACGTGATATCTTCACTGGGTTCTCTTAATTCTTCAACGGGCAGCTCAGGTACCTTTTTGGATTCTTCCAACTGTGTTTTTGGTATGAAGTTATCTTCTAAAGAGGGTACTCCTGTCTCGATAAATTGAAGGGCCTTTACTATATTCTCATATTCGTCAGGAAGTTCTTCCGTTATGGCAGATTGCGAAGAAACTGGTATCGCTGCCCCAACCTCTTGTTCACTTGTGTACGGTATTTTGAATGGCTGTTCAATAAAGGCAAGAGCCCTCGCGATCTCCGAAAGATTCACTTCTACAGCAGGACTTGGAGCAGCTTCGATATCGACCTGGGGTTTTGTGCCAATAGGCTGTGGGGTCTCAATCGAGAAAGAAGCCGCTTCACTTACCGTTTTCTGTTGAGCCACTTCCGAAGGTATTTCCCTTGGAGGCTGAGTGGTCTTAGTCGGGATTTCGGGAAATGAGATCTTCAGGATTTCGTAGAGGGCGTTTTTTATAGTTTCATTATAGATAGTCGTTTCAAAAAAGATGATTTTTCGGTCAATATCTTTTTCGAAAAGACTTCGTAAATGGTCCGTTATTTTTTCTTTATAATCAGGATTCTTTTCAACTAAATCCATCTTGTGGATCAAAACAAAAACATGTGATTTTGGGCTATACTTCTGTAATCGTTCCAAAGCCGCATCAAAGTAATGTTTCGCTGAATTAAACCGATCAGAATCCGCCACATCCACTACATAGATGAGTGCAACAACATTGTGGAAGACAAATGGCGAAAATTTCGTAATGAACCTGTCTAAGAAAATACGCTGTCCTCCGAGGTCCATTAAGGTGAATTTGTATCCTCCTTCTCCCTCTAAGGAAATGAATTGTCTAACGTAATTTAGCGTAGCCCCGTAGCCCTCTACCTCTGTTGCTTCTTTTCCTCCAAACACCACGTCGCGGATTGATGTCTTCCCTGCCTCACTAAGTCCACAAAGTACTATCTTTTTCCCTAACAAACTTCTTTCAGGTAATTGAACATATTCAGACATCAAACGTTCGCCAAACCGATATTATGTGCCCTCTCAATAAATTCCGTGTGGAGGAATTATTTATGCCTATTTAAATTGACGATTAAATTCACTATATACTACATACACGTTTTGCAAAAACATTTAGTTTTGTGAAGTTTTTGTTGAACTATTAAATCACATTCATTTTCGAATAATAATCCCACAATAACTGTTATTGGGCAGTTTTGTATATTGGGGGAGGCAAACTGTCCGTTTGATTGGTTACAACACGGATAACAATGGATGATCTGAAGTTAGGGAACTCACCAGTGGAAGAAGAACTCAATAGAATTATATGTGTGAAAGAATTGAGTCCTCAAGCTATGTTTGGTATATAAATGGTGTATAAAGAAGATAATGTTGCATCCACCATGACCGTAGAACGCAAACCTATTATGTGGGGGACGTTTCCATGAACTAGTCCAAAGAACGGAAAAGTATGGTCTTGTAGGAAAGAAATTTGGGTATATTTGAATCAGAAAATTCAAAAATACATTGGACCTCTTCAACCATAGGATGAAGTGAGTGTGTCGTGCTTGGATAAAACATCCCTACAGCACTTTCTAGAGAAACTTGCTATTTCGCTGACTAAAGTGTTCATCGAGACGAAATCACATGAAAACCTGTCAACCAAAATGATTCAGAGTATTAAAGAAGTGGAAACCCTTCTCTTAGAAGAGGGACCCGTAGAAGTAAAAGTAATCGTCGCCTTAGGGCGGTTGGGAGGCGCAGCTGACCCGAGTGCTATTGAAACCGCGGCATCCTTGACCCCAGAGGAGGTTTATGAAGCCATAGTCGCATTAAACTCGGATGGGCTTGTTATCGAAGCCGCCCCTAATGTCTTCCAATTAACGGCCATGAAAGCCATGGAAACTTCAATCAGGCAATGGGCGAAGATAGGAAATGTGTCAACACTCTTTGAGTACTACAAACACTTAATAAAAACTACCGATGAACCTGCAGTTATTACCAACGCATTGAATACGCTACGGGATGTCCTCTATATCAAGGGCGTTTCTGGTGTGGTGTGCGCGGAGATTGCAAAGGAAGCCAGAATATGGCAGGTAGGTTCGGGCGATAAGGAAGTATTGCTGAAATTGTTGATAACTTGGAAGGAACGATCATTCCAGTGAAATAAAACCAGACATTTTGTGAATTAATCTTAATAGAATACACCGTAATTTTTTAGAGCAGGAAGAAAATGGTATCCCTATTATCAATCCGTATGCGTGTACAGTTTTATTTTTCTGAATAATGGTGAAGCTAATCATCTATCTAGAACATCAAGTTTGATCGTGTCATAACTCACAACTCCCTTAGCAATACTTTAGTAAGGCTAGAAACTATTAAAACCATTAATAATTTTATAGCAGAAATTTAAAACCAAGATAAAACATTTATTACGCTTCAAATATTACAAATATTTCTAACTTATTTTAATAGACGATCTAAAATCCCTCCTAGCTTTCTAGTTCTGATAGGAAGAACTTTTATTGAAGAATAGATTTACATAAGACTGTCTATCTTGTATAAATGAACAAGCTCATGAACAAGACTGGCCTTTAGTCTATTGTAAGAGAGGTATCATTATTGCCTGAGGATACTAAGAAGCTTGATAGGTCGATAAAAGCCATAAAAGTTGTAGTCATGGATCTAAAGAAAAAAGTGGGTGATCTTGTAAAAGATGTGAAGAACCAAGAAGCAAACCTCAAAAAACAAAATAACCAATTGCAAAAATTAGCAGAGGCAGTTAATGCGGCAGTTGATTTAACCAAAAGAAAAGAACAACTGGTTCCAGAAGGATTTGACCCGGAAAAGCTGAAGGGACTGGATACAAAGATCAACTCAGAAATCGACCGGTTGAACCAGATTGAGCAAAAGTTTGAAGCAGTCGATCAGATGTTGACAGCCCTACGCAAGGAATTACAGGAACTCCAACAAAGACCCGAAGGAATCGCCCCAGAAAAACTTAAGGAACTTGATGGGAAGCTTGAGTCGGGAACCAAGCGATTGAGTCAAGTAGAGCAGAAATACGATGATTTTGATCAGACCCTGGCAGACTTGAGAGAGGGCCTGAAGGGGATTCACCAACAACTAGAGGAAATTGGACCTTCCACACCTGCCGACACAACCCGACTCGATCAGCTCGAAGCAGAGCAAGGAGCGATGGAAAACAAACTGACCATTCTCCGTGGAAAACTCGTGGAGATCGAAGAAACCTTAGGAGCCCTCAAGACCGCAACACCGACCGCTCCCGCAGTCACTGAGACTGCACAGTTGAATCAAATCGAGAAGAAATTAGCTGATTTCGATCAGACCTTGACAAGCTTGAGGAAGGGTCATCAGGAGCTCCACCAACGGTTGGAAGGACTTGGAGCTCTTGTACCTGCCGACACAACCCGACTCGATCAGCTCGAAGCCGGACAGGGGGAGATAGAAAATAAAATAGCGGTTCTCAGTGGAAAACTAGCTGAGATCGAGGAATCCCTTGGGGTTCTTAAGGCTGCAACACCGGCCACTCCATCGATCGATATGAACGAAATCATTAAGCGGTTTAAAGTTTTAGAGGACGTTATCTCAAAAATGGCACACGTTCCGCCTGCAACTCAACCTACTTCTATACCTGAACCTGCTCCCAGCCCTCCTGTCACTTCTGTTGTAACTCCCACCCCTGCTGCTGGCACAATAAAAGATAAGGTCCGAAAAATAATTGAGGAAATGGTTACCGCATCAGCGATTACAATCGCCTCACGACTCCAGGTGAGTACTGCCATGATCAGGGGTGTACTTAGGGAACTAGAGGAGGAGGGTGTAGTCGTCCTGAGCGGTGATATAGAAAGCGGTCGGTTTGAGGTTAAATTAGCATAACAAATGAGCACCCAGATAATCTTAGCTGCTATGGGGTTATAAACGCATTACACCTGCTGTCTACACAACGATGCAGATCCTACGCAATCGATCCACTTTCGTTTCAGCTTGGATCCCCAAGAGCTTTGTGTACTAGCTCTGTCATTTTTATCCTAAGTTCAGGCATTTTCTCAAGCAACTGATTTTTGATGGAAGTAACGCATACTAGCAGCAAAGTCCGTGAAGCTTTGATTGGCTGAGCCACGATAAGCATGTCTCCTGTTTCTACAACCCAAGGATCAACTGATTCAGAAGTTTTGATCGATTTCAACTGAAATGCCTCATAACTCTCCCTTACAATCTCTAAGTATCGATGAGAGTCCCCAATCTCGACTAATGGGGTTCCATTCGCTTCTAAAAGGGCACCATATGACAATTCCAGAGAAATCACTAATGCTTCAAGATATTCAATTAATTGTTCTACTGCGGTGAAGGTATCATACGTTTCTTCAGTGGGTAACCCAATTTCTGACCGAATTTTTGCTTCACTTGGAAGACTCGGATCCGTCGTTGGCCTTTTAATGGGCGTTGTGGGTTCCATTGGAATCGATTCTCTCTCTGGAGAAACCAACCCTCCACGCTCCACAGGTGGAATGGGAACCATTTCGGGAAAGGATATCCTCAAGATCTCGTCAAACGCATCTTTTAAGCTGTTGTCATATATTGACGTCTCAAAGAAGATAATTGGCGATTCTATACCCCTTTGAAAGACATTCCGTAAACGATTAATGATTTTTCTTTTATCATGTACATTCTGAAGAAGATCCGTCTTGTGGAGTAGCACAACCGTTTTTGCAGAGGGACTGTGCTGTTTCAAGCGTGCTAGGGCGCTGTCTAAATATGCTTTTGCAGAATCCAACCGTGAACTATCTGCGCTGTCGACTACATAAATTAAGGCGCGTACTCGATTAAAAACAAATGTACTGAATTGATTAATGAACCGCTCCAAGAATATTTTCTGCCCTCCAAGGTCGAGGATTGTGAACGTTCTATCTGAATCTAAATTATGTGAATCTAAATGTACAAGTTGTCGAACATAATTAATAGTCGCCGATAAACCTTCAACTTCTTGGGTTTGTTTCCCTGAAAACACTAGGCTGCGAATAGCGGTCTTACCTGCCTCGGACAGACCACAGAAAAGTATTTTTTCTCCTAGCCAGTGGGCTTGGGACATTGTGCCATCCTCAAAACATTGACCAAATATCCCCCTCCGAACATACTATATAACTGAAATCAAATAAGCGTTGCAAGTAATTCTTTCCTTTTTACTTCTTTATTTTTCGGAAGTTTGATATGATTGACCTAATGCTTCGGCGAAATAATCGAATAATTGTAAAACAAATGCGAATTCTGTTCCAGAGGGATCTATCCGCAAAAGGAGAGGTCGAATCCACTAGAAGTTATACGAATCCTTAGTTTCTTCTGGTTTGAATTCCTCAGTCTACGGATTAAAGTCTTTCACTCAACTGCTCTCGAATAGAGGCTGTTAAATTTTAAAATATAAATGTTTTAAAATCACTTCGGGTCTCACTTTAAAAGGGCACTGTGATACCCACTCTTGAAGCATAAGGGTAGGTTATCTCATGCTGTAACCGCATAAGACGTTACATTACTATAAATATCACCTGAATTTGAAATTCTCATCAGATCAGTAGATGCGCATATCTGGATGAGGGGAATGAAATGAAGAACATGGGTGGCAAGCCGCTTGAATTAAAAATAGGTAGATTGTTGTTCTTAACCTTTATTTTCTTCTTATTAGTAACCACACCCGCTGAAAAACAATCCCCAGTGGACGACCCTTCTCAGATCGATGATGTATCTCCAGTTAATAGTTCCCCGGAGACCGAACGGATCACATACACCCCGGAGGCCTCTCATAAAGGCAGTAAGGCTCTATATAGTCTTGGGAGTTACGATTATCAAAAAAGAATTCAGATTAATGTTACAAATAACATGAATGAAGCACTATCTCAGGGCTATTCGGTGAGTTTCAGTCTTAATACATGGTATCTCACTAACCAAGGGGATCTACAAGCGGATGGCGATGATCTACGAATCGCTTACAATGACTCAGGATCTTGGGTCGAACTCAACCGAGTTAACACGACAGCCTTCAACACCTATAAAACCCTGATCTGGTTCAAGACGGAAAACCCAATCGCTGCAAATAGTTACGACGCAAACTACTGGATTTATTATGGTAATCCTAGCGTGTCCGATCCCCCCCATAATCCGGCGCATGTCTTCGTGTTTTTTGACGATTTTGATGATGGCGATTCTGCGGGATGGATCGCAAAATCGGGAAGCTGGTGGGTCGAGGAATACCCAACCGGGTCAGGTAACTATGTCCTTCGAGGATCCAACAACGCCTATTTTTATAAAGAAACGGGATCCTATGGAAATGTGACACTAAGCGCGCGGATAAGGTGGGAGGGGGGCGACCGACGTCGGGGAGTTGTCATTCGATTCGACCCATCAGTATTATCTTCGTATCGGTTGAATATGAACAACAATGAGAATCAGACCGAACTCTGGAGAAAGTATGCTAATGAAAACCTACTCAACAGCACGACAGCATTTCCCAGTGGTATGAACTATGCCGCTGGTGATTGGTACTGTTATGAAATCGCCGCTCAAACCGTCAATACGGATGACGTCTGGGTTCGCGGAAGAATTTATGACGATAACATGACCCTGCGGATGGAACTATCTGATCTGGACGATTCAGTCTATGCCCTTGATGCTGCCGGACAACTCGCGCTCTATGGTGAGGGCTGGTTTGACGATGTCATCGTTCGCAACTTTGTCAATCCGGAACCAACGGTTGAGCTCAAATCCCCTCTAGCCACGCATCTCATGCTTGTCACTTACGACTCCACAGACCCTGATTTCCAAGTGGCATATACATACTCTAAAGACATCACAATTGATCATACACAAGTCGTTGCTGATCTGACCGATTTTCCTACCCTGCTTCGACTGCATGACACCGATCTGAAAACGGATGTGCAGAGTGATGGAGATGATATCGCGTTCTTTGATTCTGCGGATAACCAGTTAGATCATGAGCTAGTCCTATTCGATCAAAGTTATAGCCCTTCCGAGGCGCTCTTGATCGCTTGGGTCAAATGCGACCTTTCAAACACGACAGATACCGTCATTACGATGAAATATGGTAATCCCGATATAGAATCACAAGCGAATCCGGTCGGGGTCTGGAGCAATGGGTATGAAGCAGTCCTCCATCTGCAAGAAATGGGGAGCGGACAGGATGACGAGTTCACGGATAGTTCGGGGCATCGGCATCATGGAACCGGTGGTGGCGTAGAGGGAGATGGAGACGCATTCCAAACCCCCTCCCGAGTGGGCGGCTTGTTTGGGTATGCCCAAAATTTTCATGACTGGGCTGGTGATCTGATTAGGCTGGATCACATTAACGATCAGGATTGGATCAACATAACCGTTCAAGTGTGGATGAACCCCCACGATAGCGGAGACGATTTCATCTTTGCAAAAGCTTGGGAAAGTGGGGGAGCGGATATGGTATGGAAATTAGGGAAAGATAATGACGTGAAAAGTGGTCTTCGGACAAATGCTGAGAGGAAAGCGGTGGGTGGGGGGACGGATTGGACGTTTTACACTTGGACTCATTATGCGTTAACCTGGTCAGCAGGAGGTTCAAACAATCTACGCATTTACCGCAATGGAACCCTGGATTTAACTCAAACGATCAGCGGAACAGACTTGTATGACTACAGTATCCAACCGACTATTGGAAATGTTCCGCAGGCAGACCGCGGGTTTGATGGGCTGTTGCAGGAAGTGCGGTTGTCATATGTGGCAAGAAGTGAAGCGTGGCTTAATACCGAATTTAATAACCAGATCGATCCGGATTCCTTTTATACAGTTGGAATCGAACAAACCAATACAGATGAGGTGTTCAGCAATGCCCCCTTTTACAACCATATCGTGCAAGACCTAGGCTATGTGGTGGATTATCACGGTCGGGAGAACAAGGATACTTCAACCACTCCATTTTATTTGGAAGGTTATGATGGAGTCTTGATTTCTATAACGGCCTCGGATGCGTGGACTATCAGTTTGCGTGAGACTCCGATTCCAATTCTCAGTTGGGAATCACGAACGTTCGATGAACTCTACTTAGGATCAAACCATGGCACATTACAGGATGATGAGATCTACATCGTAAATACTACACATAACATTACTACAAGCCTTCAATCCGGCATTAACCGCATCTATTCCGTACCGGCAACAATGAGTTATCTGATAGACTATGACCCACTGCCGAGTGGAAGCGAAATCGACCTTTTAGCACGCGCTGTTAATAATTCGTCTCAGGGGCAACTGATCGCACTTGAGAAAGGAAATAAGACTTACATTCCTCTTTACACGGCACCTGAACGGCGTGTATTTTGGCCAGCTCCAAATGGTAGTGCTCTAACTACAGAGGGATGGGCACTTTTTGATCGCGCATTTCATTGGGCTTTGCATTTGGAGGGTATAATTGCTCCCCCAATCATTCAAGACAAAAATTATAAGGCGTTACCAGCAGAGGATGGGCTTCTTCTCTTCTGGTTCAATGCAACGGATATTTTTCCCGGAATCGATCCTACCAGCGGCTTCGTCAATATCACCGCAACGGATCCCGTTGGACCGAGGATTTACTCCATGTCCTTTAATGGAACACACTTTATCGTTGAGGTAAAACTGCCTTATTGGGTGGGAGGCATCAACAATGGTGATGATGAAGGTATAAAAACACAAAATCTCTTTAATTATACAGTCACTGTTTCTGACCTATCTGGTCTTTCCGATTCGAACAGCGTATTTAATCAACCTGTGCTAGACAAAGTAGCTCCAAGTCTGGGAGATTCTGGTGTGACGTATTCTGGGGGCACTGCCACCATTTGGAGCACCGCAAGCGATTCGGTCAATGGGAGTGGGATTGAAGATAGCCCTGCTGGGGTAACTGTAACTTATTTCATAGTGAACCCTCCATATGGAACACCACAGCCAATGACGTGGAATAACACCCATTGGGTTCACAATGTTTCTTTAGCGTCAAATGAATGGTTGTACTATTACATCAATGCAACAGATCGAAAAGGCAATTTTGTAGATAACCAGGATAATCCGGGGTATTTCAACCCGCAAGACACTGTGCCTCCAGTGATTAACGCCTATAGTCATGAATACTATGGAAATGGGACGGTACGCTTCTGGGCGGATGTGACTGACAATTATAATGTGTCAAGAGTCGACTTCAAGTATAATTCCACTGTAAACCCGGTTCCACAAACAGAGGTGATGTGGAACAATGGTACGTTTTGGGTGTGGGACAAGTTCTTCGATTGGAATACAACACTGTCACCGTACGCTATAAATTATACCATTGCTCTTGCGAGGGATGAAAGTGGTAACAAGAATACGACCCTTGCAAATGTGTGGGACGTGCAACATAGCTTGATTACTGAAGATCTACAATTCCCTGTAATCACTACTGTGGGATTTAAGGCAGTGCCGGATGTCAACGGGCACATGCGCTTTTGGGCTGATATTAGTGATAGCTACAGTGGCTTGGACACCAGCCGCATTTCCATCAACATTACGCTTTCCTCAGGTGCTTCTAATATCTACTCATTGATCTATAATGGAACCTTCTACATAAATGACACCAACATTGCCTACTGGGAGACTAAACCTACGACTCGAATGGCTGTTACGTACAATGTGACTGCCTTCGATAATGCTGGCCTTTCCGCAAGTCTTCTTGGTGGAGGACCGACCACTTATGTGCCCGATAAGGCTCCTCCGGAACTTGATACTGGTATTCAAGATTTTCATAATGGTACCGTCACGATTTGGGCCAAAACAAACGATGGGATCGGCTCAGGATTCCCTGAAGCTAATGACAGTGTTTTGCTCACATATAGGAAGAATGGTATTGGTCCCTTCTATAAGCAAATGGTATGGAACGGAACTAGTGATTTTTATACTTATACACTCGCGAACCTTCTGGCAGGTGACATTCTTGCGTACCAGGTCAAGGTCGAGGACATTGAATATAATTCCCGGATAAGTCCATCCTACATGTATGGCGTAGGCGATGAGACACCCCCTACGATCCATGCGTCAGGATACTATTTTATAAAAGATGTAGATGGGCATATCTGCTTCTGGGCGGATGTCACTGAAGATATTGGTAGTATTAAAGAGGTTCGCGTTGAGGGCAGCCCTTCTCAATTTAGCGGGATAATGACCTACAATGGAACTTTCTACGAGTATGATTTGCTCGTAAACTCTGGTACTTCGTTTTCATACAATATTACGGCCTCAAATATGGCGGGTCTAACAAATCAAACCTCACCACGCACAGGCACGGTTCTCGATCAAGTCGCCCCTCCACGCCAGAATTTTGTCACCGTGGCCCAATGGGATAACCAAGACGGGACGGTAACTTTTCGGGTGCAGGTGACCGACGGTCAACGCGGGAGCGGGATTAATCCCGACACCGTGGTTTTCATCTATCGGGTGGGGGGAGGTGCCCAACAGACAAGAAAAATGGTGTCGGTTGGCGGGTCGAACTATGACTACACCGTTGGCGGCTTGTTCGTTGGAGATGTGATCAATTACCAAGTACGCGCCCAAGACAATGCAGGGAACCAAGGGATGGGCTTCTGGAGAATGGCTGGGGTAAGCGACCACACGGCTCCCGTAATCGACCAGATTGGTTACGATTACTTGCCTGATTCGGATGGTCACATCCGGTTTTGGTGCTATGCTGATGATCCTTTTGGGACGATAGGGAAACTGATGATCAATATCACGGGCGACCAACAAGAGGAAGGGGCAATGCTATGGGTTGGAGCCTATTACTACTATGACACCGAGCTTCCGTACGAGAACACCTTCAATTTCGAGATCACGGTCCGGGATACCGCGGGCAATAAAGATACACAATTCGAATCGGGACACACAGTTCAGGATATCGTCCCCCCGCGTGTTATGGGTGCGGGAGGTGAGGAATTCCAGAATGGGACGGCAGTCCTCTGGGCGAATGTGACGGATGGCAACTTGGGGAGCGGTTTCCCGGAGGAAAGAAATACGGTTTCCATAGTATTCCAAAAAAATTACGAAGTCTCTCAGACCATTCCAATGACGTGGAATGGGACATATTATATCCACGAATTTACTGGCTTAAGGGTGGGAGATGTCATTGACTTCTCCATACAGGCAAAGGACAAAGCAAACAACTCAAACGTAGGGATTGGGATTGCGTATAAGTTTGCAGTGCCCGACAAGACGCCACCACAGATCAATTCCTTCGGGTATAACCTGCTACCCGATGAGGAAGGTCATGTCCGATTCTGGGTGAGTGCTGAGGATCCCTTTGGAAGCATCGAAAATGTCAGCCTCTCAATTTCCATCAGCGAGTCGTCCACGCTAAGCAAGAGTGCAAGCGCAACCTCCTCCCTGGGCACTATTTCGCAGATAGAACGAGTAATGCGCTTTAATGGAACGCACTATATCCATGATGAGAACCTCGGGTATCAAACAATGTTCTCGTATACGATCACCGTAGCAGATGGTGCGAACCTCCAGGTTGAAGGAGGAGCGTCGGAGCAAATCGTGGGGGATGGGGCACCGCCGCGCGTCCTTGATGCGGGAATTATCGACCCTGGGGATGGGGACCTAACAATTTGGGCTGAAGTGGCAGAAAAAGGGACCGGAGTCGATAGCCTTGAATTTATCTACTCGGTTGATGAAGGTACGACTTGGCGGCAAGCACCAATGCAGTCGATTAATACCACACATTATTCGGCAAAAGTGCAAGTTGAGCCAGGAAGTCCAATCCTGTGGACTATTGCGACCAAGGATTTAGGTGGAAATGCGAACACCGAGGCTTGGGATGTGTGGGTGAAGACACCATACATAACTGCAACAAAGGGGATTCCCCTCATCTATCTGTTTGGAATAATTGCGGCTGCCGCCGTCACGACAGGTATTGCCATCAAGAAGTTCCGCAAGGTTGTTGGGTTAGACAAAGAGCGCGTGATGGCCATTGCAAATCAAATGTCGGACGATGAGGTAATCGCCCGGCTCGATGATCATACCTATGGGGTCATACTTTCCTTTTTCGATCAACGTGAGGGTCCCGTCCCAAGTATTATCACGCCATCTTTGCTGGAGGATCATATGCAATTCTTAGTCGATCTCTCCGACCGTTCCTTTAGCGCAGGCGGTTTTGTTGAAGAAACAACCGAGGAGAAAGTGACTATCTTTGATCTCAGGTTGGGCGAGGCCCGGATGATGTGCGTATCCTACGCATTTGCCATCGACAATCCGGAAGCCCGGGGCGGGAAGGAAAATATGACGATCAACCTTCTGGTCGATCCGGTGTATAGTGAGCTCACCAATATCTTTTCACCAGAGATTCTTCCTTCGGTACGACAGATCCGCTCATTAATCGAAACGAAAGTTCCAAGAGAGAATATTTCCGCTCAGATGGATGGCTTACGGAGCTTAGTGACGCGGATTATTGCTGCCTATCAGGAACTCTACGGAGAAGAAGCAATAGTTGGGGAAGGCGGGCAAGTAATAGTCGATGTCGAGGGTGCATGAGAGCTGAATATGGGCTGTATTTGTCTAATTAGCCCGTATCTCCTTGGAAAACAAAAACTATTTGGCCTGATCTTCTTCAGTCATCTGTTTTCTGGGTTTCTTCGCGGATCCAAGTCGACTAGTCAGAGATAATACCGAGGGGTAGATTTCCAGAAGGTCACTTTTTGAGAAAGTAACTGTTAGAAGCAAGTCGGTCCCTATTCGTCTCCACACTTTCATATCATCATTCGTTTCTAAAACGGCACCCGTCAATTTTTTTGGCTCTTCATCAGAGGAATCAGCCGTAAACGCATCTATAAGATTAGAATCAAGGTTCTCATAAACTTTGAGACTTTCGATCACTTCACCGACACGCGTCAATGGAACCGGTTCGCCTTTCAATGAGAGCACTTCGACGGATTTTGCATTAGTTTTAGCACGAAACGAGACAATTATCGATTCCAACTCCTCTGCCGTTATATCGACAGAACCAAGCACCGCTTCAGTCGCCTCATAAATCGAGTTATCATAAACCGAGGTAAAATGGACATTAACCGGCACCGACACGTCTGATAATAAAGCCGGCTTGATCGAATATTCATAAAACTCCAATTCATCCGTAATTAGATCCTTTTTATGGAGAAACAAGAATACTTGTGCAGTTGGAGAGAACTGCTCCAGGTTCTTTAAGCATTTATCGAAGTAAAATTTGGCTCGACTAAGTTCTTCTAGTTTGGTCAAATCGACAACAAAAATGAGAGCACTTGCCTCACTGAAAATGAATTCTGCTAATTCGCCAGTAAAGCGATCCAAAAACGCGCGTTGGCCTCCTACATCAAATATGGTTAGTTTTTCACCGTTAACTTCAATATTCTTACGAATGTATTCCAAAGTGGCATCGTACCGCGCGTCTCTAGGAGGTGGACTATGTCCTTCAAAAGCCACGCTCACAATGGTCGATTTTCCACTCTCAGCGAGTCCCATTAATAGAATCTTCTCCGTATGTCGTTTGCTTTCCCCGAACGCGACACCAGACATAATTATTCTCCCAAAGATCTAAATCGCATTTCCAATCCTATTTTCTTGGCTTGCGTACATCCTCAATCCTACCTTCTCGAAGAGGATACATATAAGATTTGTGAAAACAAGTTCAGATTCTATTTGCTTAAGCGTTTGAATATATCAACGACAAATTTTAGCTTATAAGGGCTAAAAGCCGCAATATTCAAAAAATCTCAGCCATAAGTCCCTTACTCAAGATAACACATTGTCAAAAAAATTGCAGGTATCCTTTTTCCATGACATGATCTATCCAATTGGACTTAACTTATTTTGAATCCTGTTCTGATTTTTTCTAGTAACATGTCGATTTCCAAAGGATCATCAATATCTCTAATTCGATATGCATTCCTTAGCCTTTCGACATTCACCCGATTTGCTGCGCGTGCGGCTAGATAATCGTACCGTTCTGATATGTCCTCTGAAAGGGTTAATTTGAGAATTAACTGATTTACGTGATTTACTATTATCAGGATGGGCGATTTTAGTCCATCAGAAAGAGAAGTTTCTTGGAGTTCTCCATCTGGCAAAACTTGATAGAAATCCAAACCTGCTTTTCTCTCCATTGCGATTTCTTGTTCTTCTAATGGCAGTTCTTGTATGCTAGGGGGTTCAATCTGGTTGATCTGGCCAAGGATTACCTCCATAGCCGCTTGGGAAAGGTCTTCCCTAGTTTGAAAGTTCTTTACATGCTCATTAAGGATTTTCTCAACCTCATGATGTGTCGCATAAACAGAAGCCCTGTTAGAAGACGCGAAGAGCAAAAAGATGACGCAATCCCTTCCTTGTTGTATGATTCGTTCATCCGCAGAGTCTTCTCCTGAGACGGAAAAAATAAAGGGCATCGCTTCGCTGTCTGGAAAATCCGGCACGGGAATCGACCCAAACAGGCGAAGATAAACCCGAGTACTTCCTAGTCCCACGATAGTCAATCCAGTGATACTTAGATGAGTAGCTGTAGCTTCGTCCATTTTTGAGAGGTTTACAATTGGAGCTGGACCAAAATCCTCGAGAATCGTCAAAATTAACCCATCAAATACAACCATAGCTAAGCATTTCCCCTTCAGCTTTAGTGTTTAGGCTATTCCATCTTAAGACCGTATTATTGTTTTTTCGAATCCTCTCATTACTCAACAATTAGATAGCGAGAAGTGTTTTGATTTAGGCGTCTTCTATATTATGTCCCTTAATTTTGAAAATATTTCAATAATCCCGAGGTATTGATGTTATGGGCAATCATCTCTGTTTCATTTTGTAAGGATATCTACAGGTGGGGCGGAGGATGAATTTTTGTCTTTCTTTTTGGGTTATCATATAGAGCATTTTACTTTCAAAATGAGCAAAATTCTACATTAAAGCATTAAATCAAAATAAATGCCTTAATGCTCTTTAATGGATTTTTTGACTTTGAACGTATAATAGATACTTACTATAATCGTTGATTCTTCAATCTAGTAGGTCATACTCCGACTTAACATATACCGATTATTTTTACTAGATGGCAACAAAAGCCAATATATCTCTCCCATTTTAACTGTTAAAAAATGTTAAAGAAGAATGAAAGTCATTAGTATAAAGAGATAGGGAACGGTATGTTGGGGGCTTCTGGTAATGAAACAACCGACCGGATCATTGAAAATCGTTTTATGTGGCGATCCGGAAGTTGGAAAAACAACTCTTAGAAGAAAGTTCATGGGAAAAAGCTTTCGCACTACCTATAAACCAACAATTGGGGTAGATTTTGCTCTAAAAGAGTTTTCCTTAAGGGATGATGATAGGACCTGTCAACTCCAAATTTGGGATCTAGGATCGCAAGAGGCATTCAAATCTGTTCGAAAAATATATTATCGCTCTGCTTGTGGTGCAATGCTCCTCTTTGACATCACCAATCCTAAAAGTTGCGAAAACTTATCGATATGGATGAATGAGATTTGGGAAAACACCGGTTTTGGCATAATCCCAGTGATCTTGATTGGAAACAAGGTAGATCTTCGTAATAGCATGGAAAATACGGTTGACCCTTGTTTTGGAGACCAATATGCACAAGAACAGAGTGCCTGCACAAAACAGCATGGTTTTCAAGTACAGTACTTGGAAACTTCGGCAAAGACAGGAGAACATGTGGAAAAAGCCTTTGAACTCCTCGTTGGAAAGATCGTGACAAGATTCGGACTTGATAGGACAGAAAAACCGATTAATAGTTCAAGTAGAAGAAAGAAACCCTTGACGACACAAACACATCCTGAGGGGGAAGTACGGAGTTTTAAAACATTTAAATAAATCATGATTTTCAAGAGGACAAACAATGAGCAGTTATACTGAACCAATGGGTGAGTTGGATACCATAATTTTTGCTTTGGATGGCCAAGCAATCTGTTCATTAGGAAAGAACATTTTCGATCAAGCTAAATTAAAAGACATGCCAATGTTCCTTTCAGGATTGATCTCTGGAATAAAATCTTTTTCGCAGCTTCTGGAAAGAGACATCAAAATTGTAACTGCTATAGGGACAAGGCAAATCATACAAGTTATTATATCTCCTGAGTATGTTATCGAACCAATCTCAAATATCGATCAAATATTGTTAGACAAGCGAATGGGGATAAAATCGACAGATGAGATGGGTTGGAAACAAGAACCCCAAAGAGGCCTCTGTATTGGGTTTAAGGTAATTCAAGGTCCGTTTTGGATCGATTATCCTGATATCACACAAGGATTCCAACTTTATTTCTTGAGAGAAATGGCAGAGAACTTTTTTTCAGCCTTTGCAGATCAGATTCGAAATTTTGATTTTAACTTCGATCCCGGAAGGGTTAGAAAAATAATCGGTTGGACTGGCATGAGACCGCCTTTTGAACAAATCGATTTGGGGCATCCGGTTTTTAAAAAAAAGATGGAAGCAACGGTTATCTTCACCGATAACAACTATATCATAAATATCGACCGGTACTTGGAATCCAAAATGAAAAGTGAAGCGATGTGCTCGACTGCGGCGACCCTCTATACTGGCTTGACCCACACATTTGGATTTGATGAAAATGTCAGAAAAGAGGGCTGGATGGTTATTGATTTCTTCGGTGGAACTGACGCTATGGGTTCTAGCTTGTTTGTTTTTGGCAAAGAAAAAGAGTCTGAAAAAAATGGAACGGAGGTAATTTTGGCTATTGCAGTCGCTGAAAAAGAAAAGTATGTACATGGGGGAAAAGGAGATTTTTCAAGCATAATGAAAGACTTAAGTGATAGAGCACGCAAAATTGCAGCAGGTAAGATGCATATGAATGTAATATAGCAAGAATTATCAATTTAAGTTCGGAAACAGTACATTCGAATCTCATTATGCAATTTATTTACAAATAAAATTTAGCGAGCTATACTATTTATAGTTCTTTTTTTGGACGGCTTCGGTTCAAAATGGATTCATTACATAAAAATATATGGTTTCCATTAACCTTCAACTCTCAAGAGATTAATAGCTTGAAAATAATCTTGATGGCCTTGAGTGGCTCATCTGATATTATCACATCTTGTCCCCCCTCTTCTATGCTTACAACAAATTGGCATTCCTACGGCAAGAAAGCGGCATGTTTCGCCTGTGCTCTCGGCTAAACCCAGTTGATAGGTAATTACTTGAGGGAACGTCCACTATTCATTTGTTGTAAATATCTCAGGTACCTACTCGCTGTAGAGTGACAAATTCTCTGGATTGAAGGAAGATTATCATGGTAACTACTTCATTAAGAGGCACTCCAATTTTTTCGGAAAGTGCATAGATGGTCTCGCTCCCCACTTCTTTGATAAGGTCTACAACGTTGGGATATTGTTGAAAGAAGATTCGGTTGGGGAATTTTTTTACTTCTGATCGAAGTTGCGCGTTTGGAAAAAGTGGGACAAGTTCATTGGATCTTAACATCATCTCCAGAAAATATTGTGCTCTTTCTTGTTTCGGTTCAGAATGTTGAACACTTAGCATGTGGATAAGAACCTCTTTAAGGGTTTCTCCGTGAAGGTTTAGCCCCAGCACATCAAGGTGGGATAGGAGGATATTAAACCAGACTAGTAAGTTCCACGAAAGTTTTTCCCGGGACAGGGCGACTAGGGCTGATCCAAAAGACTTGGAGTAGAGGGTTGTTATATGATAACCGTTCCATTCTGTCTGTATATGGAATCCCCATGGATAACTTATGGGCTTTGCCGGAGGGAATCTCCACGGCGGTTCGGGTTGTCTGGTAACTAGTCTGAAGAGGAAGAGTTCCAGTTCTGAGGTGTCATTACCATCAATCATGTCTGGAAAGAACTGTCGGATAAACTTCTTATTTTTCAAGTCGACGAAAATCATGCCAAGCACGGGCGCCAACTCTTGGATAGGCATTATTGGCGCGCGGATCCTTCGAAAACCTTCGATTTCTTCGAGCTCTTCGATCTCCACCGATTTAGGGATCAATATCTCCCACAGGGTTTTTGGGAGCGTTTCTACTTGTCCTTCAGATCGGCTCATCACCAATTTTGCGAGTGTTAGGATTCCGTAGAGGGTTTCCCCCTTCTCAATAAGTTTCTTCTCGTCTACCGCAAAAAGTAGGAGATCTGTTAGAAATTCGGGGAATTCTCTTCGTTCATACCGGGCTACGCATACCTGCTCATTTCCGATTCCCTGAAACTCGATCCCTGTGTAAGCTAAGCCTTCATATACTTCCGATCTTCGGGTAGGGTCCTTCAATAACTCACTAGTTTTGCTCTTTGGTCTGATGTCTGCTATCCACGTGAGCGGCCCCCATTGTCGATGGAATTTGATTAACCCCACGGTTAGAATACTTTTTGTGCGAAGTCCCGCCATGACTTGGGGTGGCAGCACAAGTGGTTTCCAATCAAATGGACTTTTGTCAGACAATGGCTCCAACCACAAAATTCAGGTTTCTTTGATTCAGGGGGATTCACCAATACAAACGGGAAGATGGTGCAAGAATACTGATTCCTCATCAACTGAAACCAAATCATATGTAAATAGTTGTCGGTTCACTAGAAAAATCAAGGGGCGGAATCATCTTCATCTCGAAAAATAGCAAGTGGACTTTCTCTCGTGTAATCTTTCTCCTTCGTAGGGTACTCTCAATATGTTTATGGGAGTTAACTAGAAGATCTTGCTCTACTCATTTGTCTTAAATTGCTGGGGTTTAGCTTGGATAGGTTTGAAGGTACGAGGAATTTTCATATCCGGTTCAGTTTTTCCAATTCAGTCTGAATTCTTTTCCTAAGTACATTTACTTTGGCTTGTGGACCCGCAGCTAAAACCTTCCCGTTTAGGTAAATACTATATGCAATTTTATGTTTCAGCATATTTTCGCGGTTATCCACATTAACTTCATTTATTATGACGTTTTTTCCGAAGTCCGCAGCAATATCCTTCAGAAGTGCGGTATTGCGCCAATGAATAGGGCAACGATTAGTATGGAAGAGATCAATAACTATTTTCCCCTCAACTTGGTTGACTTCATCATAACTCCCACCCCTTCCAATCCATCTAGGAATTTCCACTTCATCAAATTGTTTAAAAAGCACGACGCCGTTCCCCACAGCTTTTCCAACTTCCACGAACCCGTATTTCTTAAAGAAGGCACTAGGCATCCAGACGGGATCCCAACAAGTGACTGCCACCCCTTTTCGGTTCTTCTGCATCGCATCAAGGAGGCATGCTTGAAGAAGGCGTTCCCCCACTTTTCTTCCCCGCTCCTGGTATTTGACATTTATACACCAAATTACCATAATATCTCGGTCAACCAGCTCAAGGTTGGAGGACTCAATCGGATAGTACTCAATGAATCCAATTGGGTGTCCAGCCTTGTAAGCAATTTGCGCTGATGCACCATCTTTTAGTTTACGGGAAAGGAACTTCTGTTTTCTCCTCCACGCTTCAAAGTAACGTTCTTTATCTCCTTCGACATATGCAACTTCCTCCTCAGGCTGTCTCATGCAAAAGCTAGCAACATCCCAAATATTGTCCTCACATAATTCTCGGATATCAAACATCCACGTCACATTTTATACTGCCAATTAAGTTATGTATTTCTTACGAACTAGTCAACTTTGGATTGGTGACTTAGTACTTAGTGTAAGTATAACCGATGTTTTATTGGCCTTGGTTGCAGTAGCTGATACCCTAGGAGTTATGAACCATTCATTCCACGATGATCTCAGGTTAAAAAGGATATACACGTAGGGGAGTAGACGCATCAGAGGTGTGCTCCTAGGTACTTCATGTATGGAGGATCCATCAAATGTGGCGGCTTATTGACATTCGGATTGAGGATTGTTATCACAATATGGGGTTAGATGAAGCAATTCTCACAACATATGCCCAGGAGCGGGGGGAGATGGAAGGGACGATCCGATTTTATCGATGGAACCCTTCAGCAGTGTCAATTGGGTATTTTCAAGCGATTGAGGAGGTTTTAGATCTTAAGGAATGTAAGCAGCAGGGGATTGACTATATCCGCCGGATTACGGGTGGAGGGGCAGTATTTCATGATTTTCTTGGCGAATTGACGTATTCGTTAATAACACCTCAAACCAATAAATTGATCCCCCGAGATATTTTACAAAGCCATGAACTGATATGTAAAGCCCTTATAGCAGGTCTTAAACTGTTAGAGATCCCTGCCACCTTTTCGACATCACCACCGGCAAATCAACATCAAAAAAATGCCCTTTGTTATGCACGAGAGTCGATCAATGACCTAACAGTAGGGGGGCAAAAGATATCCGGAAATGCGCAAACTCGGCGAAAAGGGGTCGTACTTCAACACGGAACCCTACTCCGGCAAGTTGATGTAGAAAAAATGATTTCTGTATTACAAGTGAGTGACGAGACGATGCGTAACAAGATGGTCAAGTCAGTTCGAACCCAAGTCTGTTCAATTGAGGAGGTACTCAGAAGAAAGATCACCTTCCCTGAGCTCCGAGATGCCTTAATCGAAGGATTTGAGAAAGTTCTTGAAATCGAGCTTATTTCTTGTGATCCTACAGAAGGAGAAATTAAACTTGCACACCAATTAGCTCGAGAAAAGTATTCTAGCAATGAATGGTTGTTCATGAGGTGATAAGGGATCTTCTCAATAGTTCGAGACCCATAGCAAGAGTTTTTGGAAAAAACTTGGTTAAATAATTAATCAATTCGAGGGATGGGATTGCACACCAAATCAGAAGACTTTAATGGAACAATTCGGGGTATACGGCTGAGAGTCCAAGCGTTGAAAAGACAGCCGAAGCCGAAGTGGATCCGAAGCCGGTTCCCCACGCTAAAAAATTATGGCCAGTTAAAATCCGTACTAAAAACGCAAGGTCTCCACACGGTTTGTACAGAAGCTTTGTGTCCGAATCAGACGGAATGTTGGGAATCACGCACTGCCACGTTTATGCTCCTCGGTACGCTCTGTACACGCCGCTGCAACTTTTGTGATGTGATGTCGGGCCACCCTCATCAAGCCTTAAATCCTGAAGAGCCCGAAAAAGTGGCCCAAGCTGTCTCGGAACTGGGCTTACGATATGTCGTGCTTACATCAGTCACTCGGGATGATTTGAGTGATGGAGGGGCAAGCCATTTAAGCCATTGTATTCAAGCTATCAGGCATGCCAACCCTCAAACCCGTATAGAAATCCTCATTCCGGACTTCCAAGGCGATTTAAAGGCGATTCAAACAATTATAGATAGCAAACCTGACGTGATAGGCCATAACGTTGAAACAACTGAAGTTCTAACTCCCAAAGTGCGTGACAGACGTTTCACATTTCATCAATCTTTGTTTGTCCTTGATTCACTCAAAGCGATGAACCCACACCAATTAACAAAATCTTCTATTATGTTAGGACTTGGAGAAACAGATGAACAAATTTTAGCCACGCTACGAGCACTCCGGGATGTGAAAGTGGATATAGTGACCCTTGGTCAGTATTTGCAACCCTCAAGTCATCATATGAGGGTTGTTGAATATATCACTCCTATCAAGTTTGAGTTCTGGAAACAGGTTGCGCTTGAACTAGATTTTCTGGCGGTAATTTCGGGGCCACTGGTTCGAAGCTCATACCGCGCTAGTAAACTGTTCGTTGAGCATTATTTGAAGACGAAGCGTATGCCTGGTGAAGTATAGGTTCATGCTCCTTTAAGAAGGGATGAAAGCTCATTTGATTGAGCGTTATCAAGACCTGAAATCGAGAAAGGCATTAATATTCAAATTAGGTTGTGATTAAATAATGTTCTATACCTTACATCATTTGCGTATTATCACAATTCTGAAAAAACTTCAAGCTTACATTAGGAATATAGTACATGAGTATCACATAATAAAGTATTAGAGGTCTTATTTCATTAAACTGTGTGAAAACAACACATAAAAAAAAGAAAAAAGACGGGCTATTCTGTGCGGTTTAAATCGCATCTCCATTTTTAGTTATAATACTTCTCCTATATAAATGTATTCTAAATTTCAAGAGCAGAGAGGAGTTTTTTTCAGAAAAAGACAATAATTAGACGCTTTTTATGAAAAAGTAATATTTTTATGATTTTTATGATTTTAAAGTAAACACAATTGATAAAATTGCCCCGGATTCCCCAAGGGGGAAACTGGCTAGGTGTGGCTTTTTGGAAAAAAAAAATCAAGTTAATCAAGAAAAACACAAAATTACAGTGGTATTGGATCATTCTACTTTCCAATGGCTAGAAACGAATGTAAGAAACCGAAGTGCCTTCATTCGAGAGCTTATTCAGGACTTTAGTTCGCAACAAAAAATTGATCCTAAACTGAAAAGTGTTGCTGATACCTTGATGAGGTTGAAAGGACTTGAGTTGACCTTTATTCCCGGACATATCTACCGTTCTCTCATAGATATTGGGTTAAAACATGATCCAGAAACTGTAACTGAGTTATTCCGTGAGAGTGGACGATTTCTTGGAATCTACATTGCATCGTCCCTCCCTGCTCAAAATTGGCTCATCACATTCCGACAGATCCTCACGGATCTGTTCCTTGATATGCACCAAATTTCCGCTATCTTAGAGGCTGAATCCACCCTCTCACTTCGCTTCGTTTCTACAATGTATTCGGATCAGGCGTTATTTCTTATTGGAATCTTACTCGAGGAAGCATTGAACCGTCTGGGGTTCAAGATCTCTGAACAGAGTGTCGTTACAGGAATGCTCTCCCAAACCTATAAACATCATATATAATGTCTATCATTGAGTTCTAAGCATGCAAAATTCTTGGGTTTTTGACTATATGGGATCGGTTTGGAATTAAATCGCAGTCTCTGAGGTCGCTTCCCCCCTTAGATTGCTTTGTTTTAAAATAAGGTTGACAAGGTGGATAAACGTTTCTTGCACGTTTTGTCCCGTTAAAGAACTCGTCTCAAAAAAACCCTGGATGTCGTTTTCCTCAATGAAGTGGTCAATCAAATCACGAGGAAGATCAATACCCTCGATCATGAGATCTGCTTTCGTCCCAATGAGGACTATTGGGGCGTTTGGCGCTCCCCCACGCACAATAGTTGTCCAATCATTCAATTCTTGTATTGTACGCACTGCACTTGTCATATCTAAGGCTAAAATTATTCCATGGGCCCCTATGCAATATGATTCAAAGACTGACATCTGTCTGAAGCGTTCTTGCCCTCCTAAATCCCAGATAATTAGTTTAACCGTCTTATTGTTCTTTAGTACGAGGGTGTGGGTTTGAAATGATACCCCGATAGTCATGGAGAACTTTAAAAACTGACCCGACAAGAAGCGATGAACCAACGTAGTTTTGCCGACACCACCTGCTCCAGCTACGATGATCTTAAGTTTGTAGTCCGGGGTCTCTTTTAGAGGTCTACGTTCTATCATCTTGAGTCCCACGTCTTTCCAAGTAGTTGATAGGATATTTGGTATATGGGTAGGATTTGTTGAGAACACTTTTAATTGGAATATAGTCTACCTGATGGGGTTTCTGAAGACTAGGATCTGAAGCTTTGTTGAAGGCAATTAGAGTCTTGAGAGGTTTATGAATGATCTCGGTCTTTTAGGAGCTATCCACATCATGCAAAACATTCTATATTAAAGTAGTGAATCAATTTGGAATTGCAATCTATAGCGCCTGCCATTACTTTACATACATTAAAGGTTTTCAAGAGAATTCAGGTGTCTGGAAGCTTAGGTGAACTTCCCACTGAAAAATTCCATATGATATGCATGTAAATTATATTGGTGGTTCGGTGAAATCCTATAGTTTGGTATTGTGTGAAAACAACCTAAAGATCCTTAAAAACCTCGCGTTTTACCAGATCAGGTGTGATGATTTGAGGGTAGGTTGTTAAATCTATAAACCATTTATATAGCTCAATTCAGAAGTCACAAGAATCTTTTATTACCCAGATTTTAGTTATAATGCCAATCCAGTTTCTTAAGGTTAGAATAAGAAATATAGCCCTCCCAAATCAAAAATCATTTTATACGAATGATATAAAGAGAGTTTGTACTGCTTCAAAGAAGACACGGAGCCTCTGCTGACCGGACCAGAAAGATGCTCCTTTTGTGGTTCATTGATGAGGATAGAGATAAGAACAGAGGAATTCCCTTGAGTGGCTTCATATCCCAAAAAAGTGATTATCGTGTTTAATACGATTTTATTCAAAACCTTACTCATGGGTGAAAGTGAATCCTTAAAAGATGCTCTATTCGCAATACTCTCTCCAATCTCATTATCCACATCATCCAAGAAAACTCTTGGCATAGATTTTGGGGTCAGTGTTCTCTCCGTTCAGCGTGAAATAGAACATATGGTGAAACTCCAGTTATGGGTCCTTCATAGTGGCTCGCGGTTCGCTAATATCATTCCATCATTTTTAAAAGGCGCCTCTGGTTGCGTCATAGTAATAGATGTCAATCAACGATAGCAATTGGAACGTGTTTCCAATTATTGGCTCCCACTTATCGAAAAAAACGCATGTTCTGCAACAAAACTAGTGGTAGGTTGCGTAGATCCCCCTTCAGGTAGGCAATTTCAAGCGAACAAAGCATGTCGTCTTGCTCACCACCATTCTGCTCACTACCAAGAAGTTAGAACCACTATTCAGGACGATATTATTAGAGTATTTCAGTATTTAGCTGATCTTATGCTTGAAACGGCTTATCAGGATTATAACCCTTCGAGAAATCTTGAACCGCTCAAACAGATCATAAAGGCTCTCGGTTATTATATCGAAATAGACACAGTCCCACTTGTAAAATCACGATATAGGTTTCACGTGAATCTCCGAACTGGAGAAGTCTTTATCTCACCAACTACTTGTGCTTGTGGAGCGAAATGCCAATATTCCACCCGACTTTGTATTACCCCAACTGGCCAATTCAAAGGATGGTCCAATCTCCCAGAGCTGAGCAAGCAAGATATAGGCATAATTGGCAAATTACTCACTCTAGATGGCGATATGATGCCAAACGGAGTGATTTCACAGATTATTAATGCCGAAGAAAAATGGCAAAAGTGCCCAATGGCTTGTTGTGGCTGGACATCCCTGTAAAATTGATACATGTCAATGAAGTCCTATTAGGTGCATGTCTCCGCCAAACCCGATAATGTTTTAAGTATAGGTCCACTTCTATTTCTTGAAACAAATTCATCACAAAAAGCACATTCTCAGGAGCGTTCCACCTTGAGTGAAATTCCCGAACTAGAAGAGATCTTGTCATCAATAGAAACTGCAACACAGTCGCTTCAGGATGTCCATTCCAAAATCACTCCACTTCGTGATCTGGTCATAAAACAGAGTCGTGAATTAGAAGAAAAGTTAGCAACTATTCGAGACTTGGATGACAAAATCAAGACACTTGAAAACCGATCAAAAGCGCTTGAAAACGAAAGAAAGTCATTAACTACCGAGAAAAGCTCGTTAGAGGATGAACTCCACAAAAAAGCCGCGGATTATGACGCGTTACTTAAACAGTTTGAAAGTATCTCTACAGAATTCAAATCGATCCAAGCAAAAGAAGAAGCAACATTGGATGTGCGGCAACTGTTGTCGCTTTATGTTGCTCTGCTCGAAGATATCTATGCTGCTCGACCGCACATTCGAATTCTCTGGCTCTTGCATGGCGCCAAAGGAGCTGTTGGCATGACACGCCAGGAAATCACAAAAACTTCTGGTTATGAGCCTGCAGTGGTTCTTGCAGCCGTGCATGACCTCGCAAATGCTGGTTTTATAGGGTATAACGCTGAAACCCAACTAATCACATTGCAAAAACGGATCTTTGAATAACTAAACCTCTACAATTTTGCATAAAATTCCTTCTAACATTCTTAAACGGCAATCATTCTAGAATACTAAAAATCCATTTCGTACAAAACGTGGAGTTTAATCACCAAGACTTATTATTGTATTATGGAGTGTACATTATAGACACCTTGGGAATTGAACGGATCGCTGCACTCAAGTAGGTCAATGGTGATTTCCTTGTCAAATGAAGAAGAAGAAAAGCCTGTTGTGTGGACCGGTGCTGACATAAACACCTAAATTCATATTGGATTCGGTGGTGGTCTCTGCACGGTCGAGGGATGTGGCAAGCCAGCTAAAATTAGGGTGCTTCCTCATGCGTTTCAACGTGTGATGCTGTGTGACGAGCACTATCAGAAGATTGCAGGATCAGGTCCAGCAGAAAAAGAAGTCGAAAGCGAAAAATAGCTCCTCTGCTGCAGAATATCTGCTTCCTTAAAGTTATTGGCTATGCTATTGTCTCAATTCACTGAGTTAAGATGATAACGAAAAAACTCTGCTATTTGACTTATACAACTTAGCGAGAGTATTCATTCTACATGTGACCTTATTATTTATTATTCAATATTCTAATCAATTTCTAATTATTAAACGATACAAACAAACCGCAGTGAATCGAATTGAGTCAGACTAACACCTAATACCTAATGACCTAAGAAAGGTAATCTTTGGTAAAGCCTTAACATAATTGATGTTACTAATAATAAATACAGGCTTTCCTTTCTGGGTATAGTATTTTTAATCCAAGGAGACATGATAAACGTGGAACTAGCAAATTTGGAGATTGGAGTGCCTCCACCCATCTTACCTCCATTAGAAAATTCGCTACGAGTGGCTAAGCGAATCGACGAGATGGGATACCATGCTATGTGGTATCCTGATCATCTCATGGGATGGATTCCAGAATCCATCTGGACCCCCGATATAATCCCCGTAGCGATGTTCCAACCATCCCCCCATATCTTCTTTGACACGTTTTCCCTTATAGCCGCTCATGCCTCACAAACTCAACGGATAAAATTAGGAACAGCAGTCACTGAGTCGATTCGTCGACATCCAGTTATCTTAGCTCAGACAGCACTTACTCTAGACCATTTGACAAAAGGTCGGTTTATTTTAGGCATGGGAGCTGGTGAAGCAGAGAACATTATCCCTTATGGGATGAGCTTCAAGGAGCCAGTGGGACGGTTAGAAGAAAGTCTGAGGATAATCCGAAAGTTTTGGGAGAATCCAGGGAAAGCACTCTCGTTCGATGGAAAATATTGGACAATGAAAAATGCGGTTCTTGCTCTTGAGCCGTATAAAAAGGATCATCCTCCTCCTATTTTAGTAGGGGCACATGGACCACGTATGCTACGGATCACAGGGGAGCTTGCAGACGGCTGGATTCCAACAATGCTATCTGTGAAAGATTATGCTGAGAAATTAAAGGTGATTCATGCTGTTATGGGAAAAGCTGAGCGTGATCCGCAAAAATTCATTCCAGCCATGTGGGCGCTAACAATTCTCGCTGAAGAGCATGAAGCTTGCCACAAACTCTTTAACACGCCGATGGCAAAGGCATGGGCTCTGATCAGCCCGAGTTATTTATTTGAACAAGCGGGCATGAACCATCCCCTTGCATTGTATCTCGGAAAAACCAATATCAACCCCCTTATAGACTATATTCCGACAAACTATGATCGTAATGCAGCTCTCAAGATGCTAGACCTAATCAATCCTGAAGTGATGGAAGCGGTGTTTCTTCATGGAACTAGAAATGATATCATAAAGCATTTAGAAGAATATTATCGTGTAGGCCTCCGTCACATCATTATCTGGAATATAACCGGGATGATCGATCCTACAAAGTATCGTATGTCTCTCTCTATTCTTTTGGAGCTCCTAGATTATATCAAAGGGAAATAGGTTGTCAACAAATGAAGATCGAGTCGATTAAATGCTATCGTCTAGGATATTGATCATAATCTTCCTACCTTAACTTAAGGACCGATGAGACCTCTGTTCGTTTGGCAAATGACGGTAGTGAGCCCTGTCCCGTTTAGTAATGTTTTTATGTGTTGTATCTTCTTGAAAGAAGGGTGTGTGAGCCTTTTCGTACGGAATTCGGGCCGATAGTCAAGCACGTACACTTGGAGCTCCCAATCCCAACTTGCTAATTGATCTCCAATCCGCGCGATTTCATCTAAGCCAATAAATTCCTTATTGTATGGAATACCAACTCCTATAAACACGATGTCCTTATAATGATCTAGAAGATATTTCACAGCCGACCAAGCTGTTTTTCGGTATTTATTAGCGAGGATTCTATCCTTGATACCTGTGATACGCATGTATGTCTCCAGTTCTAAGCCTTTTAAATCCCATGGAGCCTAGCCTTTTTATCCGTGTTCACCGGGTTCAACTGTTTCAATTCTTCTCACCTCCAATTTCCTGCCGGCCTTCTTGACCCCATAGAGCTGGGTTTCCTCCTCCATTGCCTTGAACGCTGTAATGACGTCGGCGCCGCCAAGGCGTGGCGCGCGGACAAACAATTCCTTCAGGCAAACACCTTTGAAAAGGTGGAACAAACCTATGAGCGAGTTTGGAACGGCGAAGCCTATCTACTAACCCCAAGAACCACGGTGACACCCCTCAAAGCCGAACTTGACCAAGCTTTCGCGGCCTATACGCATTGGCTGGCCCAGATTCAAGAGCCGCAACGCGGCGCTGAAGAAGGAGAGGTAGCCACATGATTGTGAGAATCATTGCCGAAACACTAACAACCATTGTTGCGAAATCTCGGTTCCTACGGCTATGCGGCGCCCAAGGAATTATCTCAAATCGCCCCTCCATCAATCTCGAGGCGCCTACCCGTAATTTATGTCATACAACGCTGGTGGTGAAACAAGGCGTCCATGGATTCCCGCTCTACCGACGCGCCCATCTGGGCTACCTTCACCTCGATTTCAAGGCCCACACCTCCAAACAGGCGCGCCGCAAACTCAAAACCTTTCTGCAGCTGCAGTACGTTGGACAATTCACGATATGGGGCTACGGTGCCCTGCGTTGGATCCTCCAAAAAAGTTGTTATTCCTCAAAGGCGTCTCCTCTGTTAGGACCACAATTTCGTATTCTCAAGGGGTTGCCTCCCCATCTCTTTCAACATGAACGTCAACTCGTCATGGCTGCCCTCCTCCACAATCTCGTGGACACCAATCTCCATCCCTCCAAATTGGGTCACCCACTTACGATTCCGGAGCCATATATCCAGTGGTTATGTGAAAACCATCACGCGTGTAACATTCATCCGCAGAACCATGACTTGCAGCTCCTCCAAAAGGCCGACTCCCGAACCTCTCGCTATGCTCGCCTTCTCCACCTCCCAACATCCCAGCGGAAGATGGCCCCCATCAACACTCATCACCTTATAAATCACCTCGAACAGGTCGCCCACCGTTCTGTCTACCAGCTCTATTCCTTCACCTATCATTCCAACGAACTCCACCACTTTCTCGCTTCAAAAACCCACCCTACTGAAACCCTCCGTAATCACCTGATTGGCGTCGCCAATTGGATCCTGTTTTTGGCGCAGATCCACACATCTCCTCAATCTATTGCTTCGGCGTCCCTCGCAGGACAGCTAGGTGCAATTCCTGGCCCAGTCGAGATGGAAGATTCTTGGGGCAGTAATGACCCATTCGTTTCGTGGTGAATCCCTTGCGAAATGATACATACTCAGCGGTGTGGATGCAAACTCCTCACGGAGGGGCTTTCGTGCAACAAGGAGTGATAATACTTGACCTGGATCATTTTGGGGAAATAACAAAAAAGGCTGGATGGCCTAAGTACAAACCTAACGTCGTGACAGGTTTATTAACAGAGTTAGTGACCAAGATCCTATCAAAACACCATGGAACCCATTTGCGAGGCATAAATTACCAGCGAGGAACTGAGGAAGCAGTCCTGTTTTTCTCAGCTCCTGACCCCCAAAAACTCTTGGAAGATTTAGAAACTCTCCGGAAAAAATTATATTTACTTGGTGGGGAACTTGGTCTTCCTGTCACTATTAGTATTGGAGTGGCTTTTGGTCCGTCTTTTCACATGCGAATTAGTGAAACAAGTGATTTGACGCAAATTCCCCTATTTAAATCGGCTAAAAAAGCCCTTCGAAAAGCAAAAAAACAGGGGGGGAACAGGATAATTGTGTTTTGACACAATACACCTATTGAAGCTTTGAAAACGACCAACCAAGTAGCACCCTTTTTTTCAGTGTAATCATCAAGTTTGAATGGTAAAGACTTTTCTAGATGTTTTAATTTCTTTAAGAGGAAGTCTACAACTTTATATTCCCTATAACTTTTTTATAAGAGTCTTTGCGGAATTCTGATAAAGTTCTTCGGAATCAGATTTGCATAGCGACTTATTTGTCTCGATAATTCGGTTTAAGGGATTGTTGAATATGATTTAATCTGACAATTCCCGAAAAGGGGCATTAGACTTTAGAATAAACACATTTAAATCGTACGTTTTTATAAGATTTATGAAATTGAGAGGTTTAGCGAGAGAAATACGATGGAACAATCTGGCAGTAAACCGTCGCCTGTGATTACAGAGCGATTGACGGAGGCTCTGAAGGAATTCAGTTCCCGGGTCTCCCATATTGACGTGATCTCGATCACAAGCCGCGAAGGGTTCCCTATATTGGGGTACAGCCCAAGTGGACGTCAAATTCAAAATGAAGAGCTTGCTGTCGTTTCATCACGAGTCGATACCCTCGGGAAATCGGTAAGAAGTGAAATACAACGTGGAGAGCTCGATGCGGCTTTTGTCGAAACGCAAACCGGGTTTTTTATTGTCGCAAAGGCGGGATACCGTGGATTGCTTACAGCCATATTTCGAACTGGGGCAAATCGCGACTATATTCTTCCTGCCGTCAAGGAACTCGCGAACCGGGTAGGTAGGATACTTGAAGGCCACGAAGTTCGTTGGAGGGAATTGGTTCACGCAGCGGTGCGGTTTACATATATTCCTAGCGCTCTTCTCAACAAATTTACGCAGAAGGTCCATGAGACGCTCATGCCGCAGGTTGCCGGACGTATTATCTATGAGGCAGGGGCAGAATTTGCGCGTGATATTGCATCCCTCCTTAAGGATGAAATTAATCCGAAATACCCATTGGATCATGACGAATTTACTAACTTCGTCTCGGCTGTCATAGATATTGCCACGAACGGTACCACTAGTGTTCAAATGTTGGCACGCACCCCAAAAGAGTTTTTAACCACGATTAAGGGGTGTGTGTTTTGTCCGGAGATTGGTCAAACGGTTCAATGTAAGTTCGTGGAAGGGATCATCGATGGGCTTTATTTAGCGGCAACAGGAAAGAATATCAAAGTGAAGGAGGCCAAGACTCGCCAGCTAAGAGAAGCAGATTGTGAACTTATTTTTGTGCCTCGATGAATACAATACCGTAATAGCCCCTAAATCCCTTCTGGGCCTTGCGAACTGTCTTAGAGGATCAATATTCACTTCAAATCTTATAAGAGGGTTTGGGATTATTTTGAGGGAACCGTATTCTCTTCGAACTCCACGCAAAGATGAGGAGTCTCGATCCAAATTTGATAAATCACACTCTCATTCATGAATAATTTAGCAAATTTCATGTTTAAGCTGCAGTGAAGAATTAAAAGGAGGTCAATTGCTATTAATTGGGCAAAATCGGAAGAGAGATGAGAACCCTCCTCTGATAGTGAAGAAGGCTACGAGGGATCGTAGTGGTAATTGAAACCGCATTAGTTCTTGCGGCAGGTCATGGAAAAAGAATGAGCCCATTGACTGAAGTTATTCCCAAACCAATGCTTCCGGTGGCTGGAATACCTTTTCTAGAACGTATTTTTTCCATGTTACACGGAGCTGGGATCCGCCACGTTATCATAGTTGTTGGGTATTTGCGAGACCAAATATTCTCGTATTTCGAAGGAAAAAACCTAAGAGGAATGAAAATTCAATATGTGGTACAGAACGAGCCATTAGGTATGGCGCATGCCGTGAAGGAGGCTAGAAAGCTCCTTGGTAAGGAGCACGATTTTTTAGTGTGCGCGGCAGACTCGCTATTTTCTTCGAATCAGGTCAAGCATCTCATAAGAGAACATCAAAGGCGTCACGCGTCTATTACATTGTGTCTTCAGAAAATCAAGCTTACCAAACCGATAGACACGGCGCTTGTTCGTCTAGAAAGTGATGGACGGGTCTCTTATATTATTGAAAAACCACTTGTCAAGATAGCTCCAAGTGATATTGCTTGCCGACCAATTTATGTATTTAACAATGAGATATTAGATCAAGTGGGACAGGTGAAAAGGTCAAACAGAGGGGAATATGAACTACAAGATGCAATTCAGGCAACGATTGAAAGGGGTAAACGGGTTTATGGAATCCTTATAAACTCCTTCATAACCTTAAATAATATTAACGATTATCTTGCAGTAAATCGGATATTTCTAGACAAAATTGGGCATTCTATTCGAGGAAAGCTTGCGAAGGATGCCCATATCATTCCTCCCTCCCTAGTCTGCCAAGGCAGTTTCATTGATCCTGGTTGTGTAGTGGGCCCGTATGGTTATTTAGAGGCCGGAGTAAAACTAAAAGCGGGGGTGTGTGTCAAGAACACAATTGTCCTTTTTGGGGTTATGGTAGGAAAGAATGCGAAACTCATTAACTCAGTAATCTTGCCTAACACAGTTGTGCCTTCTTACGCTCAAATAGGACATGAGGGAACAAACGCAATTAGTTGCTTTCCTGCAACTTATAACACTTGATACGCATTTCAGCACCCCACCCGATTCCTTGATTATGCAACTTGTGGTCTTTGTCATTGGAGGGATCTCCAGATTACCCTTAAGCAAATGAGATACTCCTAAGTCGTAGGAAGCTCATGGTAATCTATGAAACGGATCATATACACTATGAAAGGTCAGGTTACAGTCGTTTTTTAAAAAAAGTTTTTTTTATCAAATTATAATAATATCTTTAAGGGCTTTTTTGCAGAAACAAAGAGCTCAATGGCTCGAGTGATTCCATCAATTCCTTTTACCTTGATCCCTTTTCCTGCGATAAGATGGATTGTATTCATTTGAACCTCAGTCCACGGTCCCAGATCCGAAAAATCAATGTCGAGGTCATGACGAACCTTCATACCTTGGAGACCAGCCAAAACGTCATCGCCCGCCAGAATAATCCCTGTAAGCCCACGGAAGCCAGAAATGGTTTGAGAGAGGGTGATTCCTAGTAAATTGATTCTCTCATTATTTGTATTACCTACCTTTTCAACGGCTCGTCGGATAATAACAGGTCTTATCTTTTGTTCTTTTAGTTTAAGGGTGAGAGTTTTATTCCAAACCTCTTCAAAAAAGTGTAAACTATTCTTTTTTTGTTCCACAAAAAGGAGTTTCTTGTTGGGAATTAATAAATAATGGAATACATTTCTATAACGGTCACTTCGCGAACTAAATTCCACTGCAAGCAAATAAATATTCTTTGAGAGGGTGAAAACATGGAGGAAACCCGATACGTCCACGTCTGCCTTAATTAAAGTTTTTGTCGGAAATTTAATAGGTTTTGTATATTGTTGAGATTTGAATTTCGGTTTATTCTCTATAATATAAGGCCTCCAAATAATATTATCCACTGCTGTTAAGCGACTTAGTTTGTTTAATTGAATTCTCCAAGAGCGTGGCAATTCCTGAAAAAATTCACTAAATTTTTTACATTTGTTATCCTCTGTAAACTTAATCGACTTTCCTTTCCATTTCTTCACGACTCTCTCAAGAATTGGTGCAGGAATGTTACGAACAAGTTGCTGGATGTATATTTCCTCTGAATGCGCTGATAATTCTCCATTTTTATCCATTTCTAAGGGCTGCCTCCTTGCATTTTCGTTTCTCCTGACTCATAATGCCCTTTGCAAGCTGTTTAAACATCTCATTGACATTCTGAGCGGTCTTTGCGGAGGTTCGAAAATGTTTTAACGATCCAATATATTTGCCAAATGCTCGCCCCTCCTTCTCCGGTATTGCGACATAATCCACTAAGTCAGTCTTATTACCGACTAGTACAGTTACTATCGGTTTGTTGTGTTCTGAAGTTCGGAGTTGGTTCCACCACGCATTTAATTTCTCAAGTGTTTTAGGGCGAGTTACATCATAGACGAGTGCTGCTCCCCTGGTCCCCTTGAAGAAGTTATGACGGAAGTCTTGAAATCGATCTTGGCCTCCAATATCAAAGAGAGAAAGTGTGACCAGATCTTGGCCTGATGATCCAAATTGAATTTGTTTTGTGTAAACATTAATCCCCAATGTGACAGACATATCCTTTTGGAATCGGTTATGAACGTATCGAATGATCAAACTTGATTTCCCGACTCCTGGTTCACCGCATAAAACTATTTTGTACACATACTTCCGAGAAGCCTTCACAAGAATCCCCTAAGCGGTCTCTTGGTATCTTTGACTTAATACCTTCTTTTCCCAGCCCATTACACGCTGGCTGTGCAGAGTTCAAATGGATTTGAAGAGAGTCAAACGTATCTAATCATATACACGTCATCACTTGTATATTCCGATTCAAATGGATTGGTAAAAAATCTTACGTACAAAAGTTTACAATAGTGTATAAATAAATATGATGCAAAAATGTATTGCATTGTAAACTTCGAAGATGATTTCTAATATAAACTACTCTGTCACTAGGGACGGAGCTTCTCCCATCACTTGCTAAACTTCTTTCTGTGCGACGTTCCCAGTGGTGGAGCGGGGCGGATTCACGGCTATCCTATCTCGTAAGATATACCCAAGAGACTTGTGGAGGATGTTGCACACCATTCAAGTCAACATTATAGTCTGTCCCGCAGGAGCATTTGAACGGTCTTTTGGTTCATAGACCTTTGTTCTTATATATCTATGACCATATTTGTAAGGCGTAAGTTTCATTCACATAAAGTATCAGGGTGTCTTCCCACAAGCCTTTGTATATGAGCAAGGTCTTCACCTGATTGGAGGGCATAGAATGGAGTTTGTGGTTGATCTTCCGGCATCGGAGATATCCCCTTCTCCGTGGAGTTCTATGGTGCTTCAAATCCCCACCGATGATAACCGGCTCAACCCCATTTTTCCGTAATTCGGTTATCTTGTTGATGACCTGCCTGGTTACGTAAAAATCCTATTGTGTATGGGTGTAACAAAAATTACTTGAGCTAATTAAAAAGAAAATGTAAATGAATCAGCTCTTCGACGCATGATAAAAAAATGTAAGGTTTATGATGCTCTAGGTGTCTTATTCAATACCCATATGAACACCAGAATCATCAATAATGGCGATTTCCACTTTTTCTTGTTCTGCATTTACAATGCTACTTTCTAATGCCTTCTTCACGAGTTTTTTTGCTGCTTCTCTATCAATGTTGCTAGAATATTCTTTCTTTAGGATCTCATTTGCCGGATCATTATTCTGACCGATTGCAACTGCACGGCACCTAAAAACCGCTCCTCCGGGATCTACAAGCACTAGTTCGGATTTTCCTTCCTTTAACTTTCCTCCAAAGAGCAGCTGAGTCCCGAACGGTCGAAGGCCACCCATTTGGGTATGTTGTTGTAAAAATTCACCAAGTTGGTTAGCAAGAGTAGAGATTGTAATCTCTTCTCCATAGGTTAATCGGTGAATCTGCGCTTGGATTCGGGCTCGTTTCACCAAAGCGGAGGTATCTGCCTGAAGTCCTGCAGCTGTTGTCGCAAGGTGGTCATCAAGCTTATGAATCTTCTCTGGGGCCTCAATAAGTTCGGTTTCCTTTCTGATTCCTGCTAGTACAACAAATTCCTTGGTTCGCACCCCTAATCCAGTTGCGCCTTTTTCAACAGCCTTTCGTGCATATTCTAATTGGATGATATCGCCTTGGGGGCTGAAAATGACTGTTGACCGATCATAAGCCATACTCCTATCGCCTACGCCTCTGAACATAATAAGCCATACTCCTATCGCTTGCGCTCCTAAATATACTATCAATGTAATATAAGAGGAATAATCTTTTCTTTGCCTTTATGGGTCTTGAGACCTATATATTTCTATTGTTGTACCTCCAGTTTGGGTCAAGAACTTGACCGACAAAGCAGATTCTAATGGTTTGATGACATTCTCTCTTCTATCTTGTTATTCTGTAGGTGTATCGAACTAACTTCCCCCTAACATCCTCTGAGGCCATCCAAGCGGTAATTCTCTTTACTAACATATTACTCACTCTATGATTGTTTCAAGGATAACTTTCACTTTGTTTGAATAATAAAATTGGTTCCACAAAATGAGCAATTATTTTTACCTAACTTCCACTCTCTCAACTCTTATAGTTACTATTCCTTGCATGATATGAGGGGATGAATATGGAATTGGAATCGATTTCGAGTCGACAGGTTCTTGGTATTCGGTTTCCCTTAGCTAGGGATCCAATCTTCGTAGAGGTAACCGATCCCACTCAATCCTTAGAAATCCTTCTAATAGACACAGTAGTAAAGCTTGAAAAAGCTGGAAAACCCCATGAAGCGTATCAACTGCAACAGGCCTTAAAAGATCATATACCGTTCATTAAGGGTCAGCAATACTTAGTAGACCGCCCTATTCAAGAAATCCCTTTCCAAGAAAAATTTCTGGAAGGGAAACAAGTGAATTACGCTGAATTGAATCTCCTTAGAAAACATGTGGGTGGCTAATTAGGCAGTATAAACCATTTGAAATCAAATTCTTTGTGCTCAGGCCATGATAAGGGGTTATCCATTATCTTGATAAAATCGACTTCATCAACCGATTTTTGGTAAGTTATTAGTCTTGAAGTGGGGTTGCAGCCCATGGAGCCCAACATCTCTGAAGTATGTTTGGAAAAAATAGAAGAAATCTTTGCTCCAAAAGACAAACTACGGATATATTCAAATGGGATGGTGTTCGAAGCAATCCCCCTCGCCCCATTCACAAAGGATAAGTACCCAGTGGATTTAAAGTCTAATCCAAGTTTCTTTATAGCCTTCAATTATATATTTCAGCTTAAACCGCTGATGAGTTCTGAGAGTCTCTCACACAAGCTTCTGGGAGAGATCCGTTCATCATTGAGGGATTTCGAACTAGAATATAACAAACAGGATTTACTAGTAAACCTTTTCTCTTCGCTAACCCTCACCCAACTGACAAACCTCGCCCTTGCGGGAGTTGGAATAGCAATCCTTAATGATGATGAGTATTGCTGGGCAATTAAGGGAATTGACTCTTTTATCCTAGAAATCCGCGGTGAGGGTGGGGGAAAGTGGAAATTTCCTCCTTGCATTCTTGGCATTCCTATTCTTAGCCCGAGTAAAGCTGAGCTTACTGTGTATGTGCTGCAACCGGAAAACTATGTTCATCCGTTCCTTATTGAAGCTGGGGCTATCTGTCTGGGATCATTTTCGGATAGCCGCAGCCTTGAGGCAATTGCTTTCCTCAAAGATATCACTTCCAAGATAATCCATCTGTTTTCCTACGCGGAACAGATCCTCGTCTCTGGTTATAGGATGGAAGAGGGGGTGGAGCCGGCAATAGATATCTTTGATCCGATCTTTAGGAAATATCGCCTAAGAAATAGAACAAAAATCTCAAAATGAGGGAAAGGGGAATTACTTGGCAAAATTATTTGGAAGTTCAGCAATCTCAACAATAGAAGAACCAAATTTCTGCCCCGCAGCGATGAACGAACTTAAGATAACTACCACTGCCCTCGAGAAAATCTATGCATTAGCTGAGATCGTAGTTGATCGGGCGAAAAGGGATTATGAAGTATATTGCTTCTTGCTTGGAAATGAGCAGGGGTGTGTCGAAGACATTCTAATTCCAGAACAGGAGGTAACATCCTATTCTGTTGAGATACCTAAGAGTGCCCTCCTTAAGCTCACCGAAGAACTTGAAACTCTCGATTCTAACCTTCAGGTGCTCGGATGGGCTCACAGCCATGCTAAAATGGGGGCGTTTAGTAGTTTAACTGACGATGAAAATCATGTCCGCGTCTTGCATCAAAGTAAGAATTTCAAAATAATGAGTGATAAGAAAACAAAGTATGCTTATGGATTAACGGTTTCTTTAGCACCGAGAAATCATTATGGAGTGGTGGTCACCCAATTTGATTGTGGAGCAGTTGTTCTGAGAGAAGCGACGTTAGATATCATTGATCAAGAAACTGACACTTCACCAAACCCAGCACAAATTAAAACGGATTTAACAGAAGAAGTTTTACGAAAAGTCACAATAATAATCCCCCAGCCATTGAAATGGAAATGGCGTGATCGCTTTAAGAAATGGTTCTGGGGGGATGCGCCTGAGGACCTTTATCACAAATCCTCTATTGATACATTACCCGAAGATTCTCCCGGTTTACAGTTCGTCTATGAGGGAGACCGGGAACCCAAAGAGCTTTTAAGCTCCCTGATTATCGATTCTGTTCTAACCCATCCAGATATGACTGATTATATTGCCGAACTCAGCAGTCCATGGTACTTGTTACACCAACAAGATAATGACGAGAACGAAATTCGTCAAAAAATTGAAAATATTATCAAAATTGCTATCTTAATAACACTTGAACACATCCAAGATACTATTACCTCATTATCTCTGATACCAAAAGAATATTATCAAACTCCAAAGTGGAAAGATGCCGAATTCGATGAAGAATCAAACTCAACTCAATATGGAGGGAATCAAATGTGATCGCACGATATTCTAGACAAACCCTGATCGAAGGATGGGATCAAGAAAAGCTCAGTAACGCAAAGATTGTCATGGTTGGCGCGGGAGCACTAGGAAACTACGTGAGCTTAGGCCTTGTCGGACTAGGTATTGGAGCCCTAACCATTATTGACAAAGATGTACTAGAACGATCCAATATGAATCGTCAGTTGCTTTTTACAGAGAAGGATATCGGACGTCAGAAAGTTTCAGCATTAGCTGAACGGCTCAGAGAACGAAATAGTACCACAGTTGTGACAAGTATAAATGAGAAGATTACAGGAAATAACCTAGCTGCCCTTATTGGTACCTGTGACATTCTTATTGACGCCGTGGACAACATACCTACACGGCTCCTGTTATCGAGGTATGCACTAATCAAAGGAATCCCGCTTGTTCATGGCGCAACAAGCCATAATGGAGGACAAATGTGTGTCATCACTCGAAACACGCCATGTTATGAATGTTTCACGAACATCGAGCGCCACTTAACGCCAAGTCAGAACCAGTCCTGCACCGCACTTCCTGTGCCTAGCGTTGGGTATGTGAACCAAATCATCGCTGGTCTGATGGTCGAAAACGTTCGGATTCTCTTGAATCCCCACAAAGGGGAATCCATTATCGAACCAATCCTTTATTACGATCTCCAATATCCCCAACGCTTCTACTCATGCGCAATCCAAAGAAAAGAGCAATGTTCCTGCCGTGAAATCTTAATCACACTCGAAGATATGAAGCTATGAATGAAGAACTCCGTTAGGGGTGTAAAAACGAAAAATGATCACAAATGAAATCCTTTCTAGATTCTTACGGTCAGAAAAGCCAGTCGCTATCGGCTCTGAACTCCGAAATGCAATCATTATAGAGGAGATGGGAGAAATCATGTAACGAAACACCCAAACCTTGCTAGACCAATTCCTTAAAAACGTTGAGAAAAAAAGAGAAATTCTATGGCCTGAATTAGCAATTCCCGCTTTCTTTTTGGGCCAACTTCTACAACAACTCCAGCTAGACGAAAATGATCCCTTCTGGAAAGTAAAAAACAAGATTACAAATTACCTTGCTGAATTTGATTTAAAAGGCGCTAGAAAGGAATTACTAACTATAGAGCTTCCTTCCAAGCGAACGGATTTAATTACATCTATTCTTTTGGTCATTAAGACGATAATTGGAAAAATGTGATCAGATTGAGCTCGAGAGAACAAATTTTTCTGTCATACAAAGGCGTATTCCTAAAGTTGAATTTAAGTAATGGTAGGGACCTCAGGAGGGAAGCCGAAAGTAAGGCATTAGAAGAAAACCTGTCATACGCAAAATTCTTTTGCAATGGGCATATTTATCATATCGAAAATGCATGGAAGACAAGTTCTATTTGTTTGGACATAGTAGAACACGCTTGCAAGGAAATTTTAAGACCATCATATTTTCTAGATGCCCTCATGGCGGTGTTTGTCCCACGGGTTGTATCGAAACTTGTACGCCATAATATTGCCCTTGCAATCTTCCAGAAACGTTTGTATGCTGTAAGAAAACTCCAATCGAATCAGTGGCTTGGGATCCATATCCTGTCCAAAAACCATCTGGGTGACTCGGTCGTTCTTGATGAGCATGGAAACATTATTAGAACGATTCAAAGATCCCCCAAACACCAAAAACGAATAAACAGTCGCCGTAGACCTGATACAAAGATTATAGCAGCCCTCTATCCTTGATCAAATCATGAACTCCAGTCGTACATCTTAATTTAATAACCTATAGTAATTTGCTGGATTTCTATTAGCTTATTATAAAAACAACAGGATTTTCCTTAGATCTTTTTCTCGGATGACATGTGTAGCTGCTCTGGCAACATCATTAGAACTTGGATTGAAGGCAATAGATGTCCCACACAAGTTGAACATACTAATATCGGTCTCGCTATCTCCCACCACAACTGCTTGATGGAGGTTGATATTATAGGTTTTTGCTATCTTTTCCAAAACAACTCCCTTTTCGTCCCACGGGACCTTAATCTTTACCTTCCCTGTCAATTTCCCATGACGGATTTCAAGTTCATTTGCAATCCCATAAATCGCTCCCAATTCTCTGAGAATTCGCTTCACGAGAACATCTAAGCCTGAAGAAATAACAAAGATTCTTTTCATTTTATTTTTTAACTGTTTGAAGGTCTCCTGCGCCCCATCAATAAACTTCACCCGATGAATGATTTCCTCCAACCGCTTTAAAGGCACTCCTTTCCATTCTCTGGCATCGCGTTTTGCAAAGTCCTCATAGGAGATTTGTCCTGCTAGAAATTGTTGCAGATAATATTTACCCGCCTTCTCCCACGTTCCCAAGTTTTCATGAATAAACTGCCAGATACTACGCGTTTCTGTTAATGTTCCATCTACGTCAAAAATCACCGTATTTCGGTGGGACACAAATATTCACACTCCATCTTATAGTTTGGGAAGAAATGAAGCAAATTTCTTTGATCAACTTGCTATGGACCGAGTAAGTGAATAATGATACACATTTTGAATTACTGCAAGACATTGGAAACTGTGGATTAATAGAATATTTTTTTTCAGAAGTTGCGAAAATGACAAATAAAAGCTTATGAAGATTTTCCTTTGAAAGTTTATATAATCCATAAAGGATGTTGTGAGGTAAATAAAAGAATGACACATAGAAATTTTTCTGTCGTACTCAGGGACATTGGATACTGGTTGAGGTCTCATTGGTTCTTATGTTTGTTAGTGATTGGATTTGTCCTCGTTTGGAAGGTATCAGGAATTGGGATAAGAAAAGAATTAACTGGAGACATTTACCCTTCTCTCTTGCTCCTAATTCCCATTTTGATTGCTATGGGGCTCACATTTCTGATTGTTATCTATGAAGACATGGCAACCTAGATTTCGAAAATTTCTAGTCAGGGGAACGAAGGTGAGGAAATATACCAGCTGGTGGATGGATTCTAAATAATCACTAGGCGTGTATTTTTCTCTGAAAAGGTTAATATGACCTTTTCACCACTTTCAAATACCTGCCTTCCTGCTGTGTTTTGAATGCTCACACTGAAAACCTGCTCAGTTTCCTCAGCACGGATCTGGTATTTTACCGTGTCTCCTAAGTATGTAAGTTGCTCGACAGTTCCCAAAATAGCATTTTTTTGCCCTGCAGCTTGACTTTTCGATATGATTCGAAACACTTCTGGTCTAACAGCACATAAAACTTTTTGATTTTCCGCTACTTTTTGACTTTTAATTGTTTGGGCTCTGACTTTCCCATATGCCGTATCAAGCGTTGTGATTGGTCCGTCAAGTGAGACAATTGTACCTTTAATGAAATTGATTGAACCGATGAACTCGGCAACGAACTTATTTTTCGGCTGCTCATAGATCTCTCGTGGGGTACCTACCTGCTCCAACCTTCCTTTATTCATAATGGCTATTCTATCTGAAATTGAAAGACTTTCTTCCTGATCATGCGTGACGTATATGGATGTTATTGCGAGTTCCTTCTGGATTCGCCGAATCTCAGTGCGCATTTCGACACGTAACTTTGCATCTAAGTTGCTCAAGGGTTCATCCAGCAGCAGGACTTGGGGCTCAATTACCAAGGCTCTAGCTAACGCCACTCGTTGTTGTTGTCCTCCACTCAATTGCCCCGGGTTTCGGTCTTCCATTCCTGCCATTCCCACGAGCTCTAGTATCTGTTTTACTCTCTTCGTTATCTCTTCGCGAGGAAATTTTCGCATCTGAAGACCAAATGCTACATTCGAAAAGATCGTCATGTGAGGCCATAAAGCATAATTCTGAAAAACCATGCCAGTGTCTCGTTTATGGGGTGAAATGTTATTAATACGCGTTTTACTAAAGTAGATATTACCTTTATCGGGTTTGTAGAAACCAGCGATCATCCGTAACGTCGTAGTCTTCCCACAACCGGAAGGGCCTAGAAGAGTAAAGAATTCACCTTCATTTACGCCAAGAGAGATGTCATCTACTGCTACAACAGATCCAAATTGTTTTGAGACGTGTTCGAGCCGAACTGTTACCATCTAACAACCTCTGGTGGTCAATCGATTAAGCACCAAACGCAACTCCCGTTCGTGCTCCTAATATTTTATTTGTAACAATAAAGCCTATGGTCGCAACAATCAATTGAACACAACCCAAGGCTCCTGGGATTGAAACATCTCCTCCTCGGAGTGCCAAATTATAAATGCCAAGTGTAATAGGTCGTGCATGTTGCCCTGGAATTATTGCATGTTGCGGTTGGATCACTATAGAGGTTGATACTTCGGTGAATGAGCTAATAAAGGCAAGAGTCCCCCCAGCAAGGATTCCAGGTGCCATTAAGGGGAGTGTTATTCTTGAAAATTTCGTAGTGCCTGATGCGCCTAAATTACTTGCCGCTTCCTCGAGAGCAGGATGGATTTGTTGCAGCACTGCATGTGTGGATCTCACTGCATAGGGAAGTCGCCTCATGCCATAAGCCAGAACAAGAATAAACCAAAAATTGGTGAGTCGGTTATCGCCTAAGAAATGAATGGGAGTCTTAAAGAAGTAAATATATCCGGATGCGATTACAATCCCAGGGATAGCAAATGGAGCCATCGATGATATGTCTAAGAATTTTTTTCCGATGATCTGCTTTCTTACTAAAATATAACCAATTATCGCACCAAGAAACACGGAAAGCAGCATCGCTAGAAAACTATATACCAGACTATTCAATATGAATAAGCGAGTATTTGTATTTGTCAGGACTTCTTGAAGACTGTTAGCCGAAAATCCCGGAGGGAACCATTCTCCATAGGGTATTCGTTTTCCAAAAGTCACAAAAATGAGGCCAATATGCGGTATAGATGACATAAGCGTTAAAAAGCCAAAGATCAGCCAGAAGAAGATTGTCAACCGTAATCCGGCTGGTTTGAGTACCGATTCTGCTGCCGCCCCGACACGGACTGTAGCATACTCTTTTGTCCCTACAATTCGGGAAACGGCTAAAAGTGTGAGAATTGAGATAATTGTGATGATGACTATGGTTGCATATGCTGCGCCTTCAAGAGGTTTTTCTTCTGCTACTATTTCTGAAAAAGCCATCACAGGGGCATACTGGTGGAAATGTAGCATAAGGGGAGTTCCAAGATCTGCAATGGACCAGATGAATACTAATAGAACCCCTGCGGCATAACCAGGTAACGCGAGGGGAAAAGTGATCTTAAAGAAGTGTTGCACACCCGAAGCGCCAAGATTTCGAGCGCTTTGTTCTAAAGTGGGATCGATCTTGCTCAATGAGCTTGCAACGTTGAGGTAGATTAAAGGCCATAAATGAACGGTCTGAACGTAGATAATTCCCCAAACAGAGTCACTAATCAGAGCAAAGGTGGCTGGGTTTTCAACCTCGATCCCAAGTATTGGGAGAAATTCTCTAGAAATAAAATTTGAAACCATCCCGTTACGCGCCAAAAGCCGGTTCATTGCAAAAGCGCCTACAAAAGGAGGAATAATCAGAGGAATTAAAGCGGATACTCGGAAAACCGATTTTCCGTAAAATCTAAATCGTGTCAACATCCAAGCCGTAGGTATTCCAATAATTGACGACCCTACGACTGTCATGGCTCCCGCAAAAAGAGCATTTATTATACCTTTTCGCCATTGCAGGCTAACGTTCTTTCCTATCCCAAGAACGAATTTAAACCAGAAAAGACTAGGTTTATCTTCGTACAAGAATGCCCGCCATATAGTCGCCCCAACAGGTGCTAAGATAAATAGTGTCAGTAACAGGACTGCAAGTGCAAACAGTCCTAAAGTTCCTGGATCCTCAAGTCTTATTTTTGGCATATTTAAAAAACGTTGTAGTCCTCCACGCCCCGGTTTCTGTTGAATCATGTCCTCCATACTTTCTGCTCCTGCTTATCTTAATTTTAAAGTGGCTTAATAAAAAAAGAGAGGGGTGAATTATGGGTGTGTCTATAGTAGCATTGGTATCTTCATTTCTTACGCTTACGTAAGATTACTGGGATGATGGCAGGGATTGCTAAAATTCCTGCTAGTGGGAAAAACCAATCCATGTCAATCTCAGAGACTGTTACTGTAGCTGTAGCTGTTACGGTTGTAGGAGGCGAAGGGGTCACAGCTTTTGCCATGTCTAATGCGGCTGCGAACTGAGTGGCACCATGCGTCTCCCAGCTAGCAGTTACAGTGGGATCCTTATAATCAACGTATTTTAGTTCGTTCATTGTATCTACGTCTTCTGGTACTTTGGTGAAGGCATCTATCGCGGCTTCATGCTTCTCATGAGCTTTCCCCATCTCAGTCCACGCAGCAATGGCGGTATCGTGATTCACTTCCAGCCAATGATGAAAGACATCTCTTGCCCTACTATGGATCTTACCATCTACAGCAGGATCAAAACCTGGAATCGCTGGGAAAGCTTTAGGATCAAATGCATTTAACACGGGGGGAGTTGGTGTAGCATCTTGGCGGATTGGGGGTCTGTATTTCCCAACTCGAGTTTGGCCTCTCACTGAAACCAAGTAGTCCATAAATTTCTGAGCTTGTGCCGTGTGTGGAGCATTCTTGATGATGCCCGCAGGATCTGGACTAACAGTGGTTGCTTCACCAAAGCTGAAGCCTACCGGATCACCGGTTGCCACTTTCTGGTAATAGTAATAATCGATCACTATACCGATGCCGTATGTACCGGCAGCAACTTCATCTCGAACTGCGCCGCTACTTGAACCGAATGTCGCCACATTAGCAGCAATTTGAGTCCACAGAGCCCATCCCTCTTCATAGGGTCGGGCTTGGAGTTGTTGTTTGATTGATGCCACTGTGGAGCCGGATTTTTTAGAACTTGTCATAAAAATATGGCCCATGTACTGGTGATCTGTTAAATCGATCCAGCTGGAAGGGGTATCAAGGCCATTAGCTGCTAGATACTCCGTATTCCACATAAAACCGAAACCACTCAAAGCAGCAGCATACCAAGTGTGCTTTCCATCCTTGAGAGCTCCTTTCATGGCCCAACCACCGAATTCATCGATGATTTCTTCGTCGCCGACGACCGTATACCCTTCTAATAGATCTCCTGACACTCCTAAGTCAAAATAGTAGACACCGCCACCCCACCAAATATCAGCTTCAGGAGCGGTTCCATTCCATGTTGCAACAGCCTCGTAACATTCGCCAGAATATTTCATTATAGTTGATATACCGATCGACTTTCCGGTCTCCTCTTGATACCAAACTTTGAAATCGTCAAAGACCCAATTTGCAAAGTCTTCGGAATGCGGGTGCAATACCACTAGGGTATCTTGTAGTGAACTTGCTGTTACATTCTTTGTTCCTTGTACGCTGATTCCTCCTATAACAAGCAGCATTGTTGCCAGTAGAACCCACGACGCTATTCTTTTTTTGGTTTTCAATCCTTTCACCTCAAAAAAGGTTAGTAAAGGAATTAAGAGACAGTTTATTGTAAATGCTTTTATTCTTTACTGTTAATTTGATGACTCATTTCACTTATTTTCAGTTGGATGACGTTTATAAACCGACATTATAAAAGAAATCACATTTTTACCGCATTTTCTGATAGGAGTTGGATTTGATTTGTCCTCATAAGGTTTTTAAAACGAAAAACGTAGCTTATATTCTAGAGATTAAATCTTTGTAAAAATATTGGATTTGAAGTTTACTATGGTAAGGTGAACATACTAAGAACATAAAGACTACTCCTGATCAAAACTGAGAAACCTATTCGATTTATTTCTTATTTATCAATGTTGGTGTTTTTCCACGATGCGTAGTGATTTTACCTTGTGTTCACGACGAGAAAACAGCTGGATGCCCCATAGCTAAAAAATAAGTTCTATATTCCATTCCTGATCAATTTACCAATTCTATGGTCTGAAAAGCTAGATTATTCAGTTGGGATGATCCAACAGGCAACATATACGGTTATGGAGAGCAAAAAACCCTTGAAAACTGGTAAGAGTCGTAACGAACCAATGAGAATCCTTGGAATCGTAGCTCATCCTGATGATGAGATTGGAATGGTGGGCACTCTAAAGAATCATTCTGCTCGGGGAGATAAGGTGTTCTTGGCCTGGATGACTCGGGGGGAACTTATTTCGGTTTTTGATCCTGCAGAATACAGTCTTGAAGATGTTGCGGCTATACGAACAAACCAAGCAAAGGAAACAGCTTGTCTAGTTGGTGCAAAACCGGTGTTTTTAGATTTCCCCGACTCAAATGTCCCTGATTCTCGAGACGCTGCATTAAAAGTAGCCGAACTCATTCGAAAAACAAGACCCACGGCAATCATTACCTGGGATTCCCAAGTGGAGGGGCATCCCGACCATCGAAATACCGGAAAGCTCGTGTTAGACGCCAGTATCTACGCACGTATTCCTCGACTTCTCCCAGACATCCCAGCTTATCGTCCAAAATATGAATCAGGAATTAATATCTATACATATGGATATACAAGCAATCCTGCGCCAAAAATATATATAGACATCTCTGAAGCAATAGACATCGTAGATCAAATAAGTCAAATCTATAATGATATATTTCCAATGGACATCAAAAAATGGAAATATCACACGACAAAGCGCTATGGGCAAGCTTCTGGGTGTGAATTTGCAGAAATGTTCCACTTCAAGCGCTACAAGGGCACATTTGCCTCTTTAGTTCGGGAGGACAGTAATTTTGCCACAGGCGTAGCCCTTCCACCTGAAAATAAGGCGGTTCAATATCTTATTTGAACTTCACACTTTCTGTCTCATTATTATTAGAGACTGTTGTACAAATCACCAACAAAGAAGGTGAGTGGATGAAGGTTGGCATTGTGTGTTATCCCTCTGTGGGCGGCTCGGGCTTTGTAGCCTCAAATTTAGGGATCGAACTGGCATGTCATTACGATATTGAAGTCCATTTTATTGTGTATGACGTGCCTTTCCTTTTACAAGAGGGCCGGGAATTACGTCCGTGTAATTTGTTTATCCATCATGTAGATATCATTGATTATCCCTTATTTAGGCGTATACACCCCCCCTTCACTATGCTTGAAGCAACAAAAATCTTCCACGTTGCTGAGAAGCATAAATTAGATATTATTCATACTCACTATGTGATTCCACATGCATTAGCTGCTTGTGTTGCACAAGAGTTGTGTAATCACCGAATTAAGACTGTCACAACCGCTCATGGGTCAGACGTTCACACGGTTGGGGTTGACCCCGCTTATAAGCCGGCTGTTAAATTTGTTTTACTTCGTTCTAATAAACTTACAGCAGTATCACGTTGGCTTAAAATTAATATGGAGCGGGATTTTGAACTGAAAAACGATACTGAGGTAATCTATAACTTCATTGACACAAACCGCTTTCGGAATATCAATCGAGACGATCTCAGGTTACATGATGGCTTCGATCATGTCCTCATTCATGCCTCAAATTTTCGTCCAATTAAGAGAACACCTTTCCTAATCAAAGCTTTTGCGAAAGTAGTCGAAACACACCCCCACACACGGCTTGAGATGGTGGGGGACGGACCTGAGCGCTATACGGCTGAACGACTCGTACACACATTGGGATTAGACAAAAACGTTGTTTTTGAGGGAATAAGACGAGATATGCCCGGACTTTTCTCAGGATCTGATCTCCTTGTCGCTCCATCAGAACTCGAGAGTTTCAACCTCACTCTTGCTGAATCGATGAGTTGTGAAACTCCAGTCGTTTCTTCTCATGTGGGAGGTATTCCTGAAGTCGTGTTAGATGGCAAAACAGGTATTTTACTACCTGTAGAGGACGATCCCGAACCTTTAGCGAATACAATAATCCAACTTCTTGAAGATGCGCCTCGACGGAACCAGATGGGGAAAACAGGAAGACAGCATGTTCAAAAACATTTTAGTCCAGATTCTGTTGTGCCACTTTACGTTTCTACGTATTATAAACTTCTTGAACAACCCTAATCATTCTCTTAAAACTTCAAAATATACACTATTTCTTGGTCGATCACATATTAACTTTAAAACTCCAATTAATTCCATAGTTCTGCAATAACTTGCAAGGTCATGTTGTCAATGTATTCAAGAAATAATAGCCTGAGATTGGTGTTTCATTCTCGTAATAGCGCATATAGGTTTGAAGATAATCCTCGATCCCCGTATTGACCGCAAGATCGATCCAATTCCAAGAGACTTCTTGTCCAAAGGTTCCGGTCCCGAACACTCCAAATTGCCAGGAGAGGTAGCGCTCCACGTCCTTGTCAGGAATGGTTTGTAAACTATTATACACTGAATTAATTAGGTTAGTGAGTCTCTCAGTTGCTTGCAACAGCAATTCTGGTTCGTTCCTTCGTTTTGCTTTAACCCAACCAGATAAGGCCTTGAAAAAGTCTCTGGAGTGGAGGGACGGGAGGTTTTTTTCTGATATTTTTTTCCCTAGGGTCTCAAGCCAAGGTGCATTATAGAACATCCGTGTATACTTGAGAAGAACTGGCATCTTAATTCCAATAGCTGATGCCGCTGGAAAGACTTGAGCAAAATAAGATATCTCTCCTGGTCCGGAAACCCGGATCTTGATAGGTAACAGGAATTGAACCAGGATATGACTTGAATCAACGCGTGGGGAGATCTGTCGGCGGATATTATCGAAGTTAGGGTTATTCTCGTCAAAAGGAATCTCGTAGCGCATTCCACAGATTGGGCACGTCCCACTAATCATCCCCTGCTCAAAGGATAAGTTGACGCGGTAAGCATCATGATCGCACTCCAGAAAGAATGGCACATAATCTTTGGGTCTATCTCCAACAGCTGTTTTAATTCCATATTGTCTAAGTTTCTCAGATGCCCGATTAAATTGCTCAATGAATGTTTTTCGCTTTTTTACTAGTTGTTCATACCCTCCTCCCTGGATCACAATGTCTCGTACCTCTGGATTTGACATAGGTAAGAAGATTACCCCAAAATCATTGTGAATATTCGCAATAGTTCCCCAGATCTTAACAAACCACCCTGTTAGAGTTGATGAGCTCAGATATGTTGTTGACAACAAAGCAAGTAAACATTCAAGCCGTGTATTCAAAAGTTTTCTGACTGGCGGACTGGTATCAGCGAAAAACTCGGTATAAAGGTTGGATAATTCCTCAATAACGATTTTAAGCCATCTTGGACCTGGGAGTTGAAGAGTATTTGCCGCCCGTCCCACCAGTTCTTCCGCTGTAATAGAAATTGCTACGCTCTTCGAAGAACTCGGATTCGGAAAGTGCGTATGGGTAATCTCGGACTGGATTCCGTCATAGTCCGCGACATAAAAAACAGGGACTAACGTTTTAGAGTTTTCTTCACTGAGTTTAGCTAGTTTACATATAGTTGAAATCTTATTTCCTATAAAACCTTTCCCTCCACAAGGAGCTGGCTGTTGTCCTGTAATAATAACCCCTTCTCTGAGTTTGGAAAGGTTCTCTTCTACTTTCTCGGTTAAAATACCGAGTTTCAAATGATATCTCCACAGAACTTTTTCTAAACCATCTATAAGATATTCATTTGTCTGGGGAAGGGTCTTTGTATAACTCGTTCTTAAGGCATCTCCTATTGATGTTGGGACTATCCCCCAAAAATATTCTTGAAGCTCCCTCTTATTGTTGTCATATAAGGTGTTTGCGGTGATCTCTACCATTTAAATTTCTTCCCCAACAATAATATGGATATTATTCGTTCCAGCGTTCAATTGGTTTATTGTCCTTATAATTTTTGGTACTTCTTGGAAGGTGCTTCCATAAAAGTGGGTTCTATACTAGATTCCTGTAAATTCTAGTACTCTGTTACCCGGAGTATGAGGGGTAAAGGCGCTTGAGGCGAATTCGC
>JBHIFL010000003.1:0-81832 GCA_046761065.1 Candidatus Heimdallarchaeota archaeon | reverse complement strand
TCATCCAATGCACTTAAAGCATATAATTAACCTATGTTTAACCTATGACTCAACAGTGATTTGGAGGGAAATACCCGTCTATACTCTCCTGAGATCTATTTTGGTGAAGATTTGATTCGGAGTGGGAAAATCATTGAACTCGAATAATACGATTCGAATTAAGGTACTTGGCATTTCAGGTAGTCCCAGAAAGAAAGGAAATACTGAATTTCTCCTGCAGCATGCATTAGATGCTGCAAAAGCCGTCAATCCCATAGGTGTCGAGACGGAGCTGTATTCTTTTGCCGAGAAGACATTTTTACCGTGTACTAGCTGCTATCGATGCCAAAAACTTGGTTATTGTGTTTTGGAGGACAAAGATGATTTCGATGACCTCCGGGACAAATGGAAAGAGGCTGATGCTGTCGTGATGGCTACCCCAGTTTATCATATGGGCATCAGTGGTCAATTGAAATGTTTTATTGATCGCCTAGGCAACAGCGTGGATTCTCCCTACAAGACGTACCAGAAATGGTTCAAAGTCTACGGAGCTATTGCGCAGGGAGCTCACATCTTTTCAGGTCAAGAACATGCACTTTCCGAAATAATAAATCACGCTCTCATCATGGGATGCATTGTAGTCTCCGGAGATGCGTGGGAGGCCTATATTGGGGGTGGAGGGTGGACAGAAGGAATTGGAAAGAAAAATGCATTAAAAAAACGATATGAGCAGGGCAGTTCCGATGCAGAAGCCGCGGTCAACGCGAGTAAGAGTGTTGGAAAACGAGTAGCCGAACTTACATTGATCCTCAGAGCCGGTGTACTTGCACACACAAATTATATTGAAAAAGATCCGGCATTTGAATTACTTCTTGAGCGTGTGCGTAACAATGAGACCGTTTGAAGCTCATCACTAAGAATTCAAAATAATTATTATCGATTTATTCGCAACTATATTTTGTAGCGAAATTATTACATGCACCTCACTTTGATGGTTGACACAGGTTACTTATAATATTAATAATCTCGAATATAGAATCTACCTTGTAATCCGGGAGACAAGGTTCCTTTGTTGTTTGCCCTACCTCCGCTAATTGATCAATCGGGGGCGGTACTGGAGCTCCAACTTGGATTGTAACCATCCCCATATCGTTTGCGCCAGCTATGTCATATACAATGTCATCACCTACGAATGCTGCCTCTTTAGAGTCAACCCCCATTTTTTGCAAACCAATCTCGAAAATGTGATGGTGGGGCTTCCGCATTCCAACTTCACTGCTAACTACAATTACATCAAAGAATTGTTTGAGATCTAGGTGCATGAGAAAATCGTGTATGGCCTTGGTACTCGTAAAATTACTAATCACTCCCAATTTGAGACAGAAGTCCTCCTTTAGGGTGGTAAGAGTATCACGCGTTTTGGGGAATATCCGCAAAGATTCTCTGAAGGGGATAAAGTAAGCATTCACAATGGATTGCAGTTTGGGATCGGACTTTTCGGCTTCCATTCCTAGGCATTTTAGCGTTTCCACTATAAAGTCTAGATTTGAAACTTCCTTGTGCATTTCTTTTCTAATTGTAATGTAGCCTTGGATTACTTCCGTATAATACTGATGGAATTGAGAATAAGAAACCTGGAAACCTGCATCAACTAGCAATTGGTGGAGATTTCGTGAAGTATCTTTGAAAGAAAGGTCTTGAAACTCTGCTAAAGTATTTAAAAAATCGAAGAACACTGCTCGCAGTTGCATCATCTATCACGCTTGTCTCTTTTTAAATAAGTTTAAGCTATTAGTAGTCTAATCAACACTTCTGGAGATATATAGTGAAATTTCCTTTGAATTCATTTCCTAATTCTTTCCATATCTTCTTGAAACGTTTTAATTCTTCTGGCGTTCTTTTGTAGCGACTTCATTTTTACCGCCGGTGTTGTATAAACGTCCATGAGGTCTCCTTTTGGTTTGTCAATGAAATATAGGATTACTTCAAAATCAATATTTACTTCTTCAGGCTTTATATCAGTCGATTGTCATGCGAAAATCCACTTAACGTGGCTCTAGAACAGTTTTTTCCCGGTTGGGGCCAACTTGTAGTCTACAAGCCGCAATTTTTCAATAATCAGTAACTTGTAGGGACATCGGGGCAGACAATCCTCACAAGACGTACAGGCATTGGCTTTTACTACTTTTTTTGCGTATTCCTGTTGTGCCAGATCCTTGTTATTAAACCAAAACCGCAATCTATGTCGTAAAGCAAAGTCTGCGGGATCTTTCACTTGTCCATCCCACATCTGACGGTCATAATAGCCTTCCAGCATAAATAAGCGGGGAATGTCAATGCCTTCAGGACAGGGCAGGCATTTGCCACACTGGCGGCAAACATAATCTCCAAGTTCTGGTGCGTTACAAAATAACTTTTCTTTTTCCTTTTGAGTCATTGGACGAAAATTTTCTGCATATACTAGATCTTGTTCCAGTTGTTCTAACGTGTTAATGCCTGCTACCACTGTGGAAAGGGGCAAACTCCATGCATAACGAAACGCCAGTTCAGCAGAACGCCATAAGTATCCATCAGCAAGTGGCTTCATCCCTATTAAGCCTATCTTCTTCTTTAGAGCCAAAGGGAGGAATTCTTCCTCCAGGGTTGGCCAGTTAAACCGGTCATAATAGTTGAACCCTGTCATGATGACATCAAAAGGGTAGCATTTGACCGCTTCAATCAAGGGATCCGGCACCCCATGAAGTGTAATACCTATGTACCGAATTTTACCTGCCTCACGCGCTTTTTCAGCTGCATGAATGGCTCCATCTGGAGCAAGTATCCGATTTAACTCACCCTGAGTCTGTACTGCATGCATAAACAGAATATCTACATGATCGGTATTTAAATTACGCAGGCTGTGTTCTATTGAGGCCATAGCCCCAATTTTGTCTCGTACGTGACATTTTGTGGCCAGAAAGCACTCTTCACTTTGCTTTCGCATTATTTTCCCGATTTTTTGTTCTGATTGCCCATTTCCATAGGCCGCTGCAGTTTCAATGTAACAACCACCTTGGTCTAAGTACATTGTTACAATTTCTACGGCATTGCGTAAACTGATCTCAAGTAAATGGAATCCACCTAAGCCCAAAATCGTGATCTTTTCACCAGTATTCCCTAATGGTCGTTCTTCCATATGTTATCCTCTCAAGGGCCGCAAGATCATGGACCCAACAAAAAAACTTTAGAAGAAGGTTGCTAATGTCAAATATTAAGCCGCTAAAGTCTCAATAACCACATACTCTTGTAGATTTGATTTACTATCTAGGGTTTCAGGTTGTTTTAATACCTCTAATCATTGGAAACATTTTTACTGATATTAAATTTACTTACTTTCCTAATTATGGTGCTGGTCATTCTAAAAAATGAGGTGCACACAGCCCTTTTTATTCAGTTAAGTTCTTAAAACACTGCCGATGGCTTTCGGGATATCGCGAACTTTGTTGACGAATACACAACGGCCATGGCCATTTTTCGCCAAAGCCCCACAGATCCATCGGACAGATCGTGGGAACCCTATCACATGTAAGTTACTGAATCGCTTTGCCACTTCTAGTGGCGAGCCCCCGACAGTTGGCTCTCCATCGCTGAGCAGAATCCCAACCTTTTCTTTTGCATCCATTCGCATCAACTCGTCTAAGGAGTAATTCAGTGCAGATTTAATATTGGTATACCCTTGCGCACGCAGCCCAAGGACCTTATCGACCAATTTCTCTGGATGCATGCGTTCTCCAATTCTCTTCAGGGACTTTGCAAACGTGTTAAATGTCACGATTCCGAAATCTGTACTCTCCAGCATCAGTGCTATTGTACCGGCAGCTGTTGCTGCCATAAGCAATTTTTCCCCCGTCATAGAAAAGGAGTGATCAAGGATCAGCACACAAAGTTTTCGCCTTTTCTCCCGTTCCACAATCCGAAAATCCTCAGGGTGTGGGCTCACCGGATTCTCAATTAATCGCTCGACTGTCCCATCAAGGTCAAAATCAATCCCTCCTTCGTCGAAAGGACGGCTTAAATAATGGGGGAGAACCTGTTGAGTTCCTAATTGTTTCCCCACAAGTCGAAGCAGCAGTTTCGCTGCCCATTTTCGCGCTTTTTTCCGCATTTCCCCATGGAGATGCTCATAGATTAATGTCAAGAGTTCGAGACCCTGTAAGTCATCAACTAAGGATTTCAACAACTCTTCTGTTTCGGATACCAGCATGGCTACACGAAAAGGAGTGATTTGGGCAAGTTGGATCAGTTCTTGGATGTCCCCTGCATCTAAAGCTTCTTGAATCCGTTGTTGGTACATTTCTCGATCTTTTTCTTGAATGGTTCGCCAGTTTGGCTTCTTTTCCATGAATGCTTGTTTTTCTAGTTTTCTTGCATCTTCTGTCTCCTGTATACCTTTTCCTACACTCGGATCCTGTGTTTTTTTCGGCTTTTTATAATCTTCGAAGTCCTTCGAGAGAAATTTGAAGTCCTCCTCCCGGAGTAAGGAGTTGATGATTTCTCGAACAATCTCCTCAGCAGTTCGTTCTGAGGTTTCATCCATCCAAATACGGCCGGAGAGAGCGATTAATGCCGCATCAATCACTGCTTCAAGTGTTATATTCATCTGGATTCTATGTAGTTCTCGTACTAACAAGACGAGATCCATTGCCCCTCGGATGGAGGCTCCTTGTCTAACCTCCTTATGGGTCCGCGTCCGTCGGGTCACCTCTACAGCGAAGTCAATTAGAGATCTTTCGTTTTCGCCGGTTTTAACCTTGACAATCGCCATCTCTTCTTTTTTGTTTTGGTATGTCAAATGAATGCGGCAGATCCGATCATAAAGGGCGCGTGGAATCCGCGTGGTTGCAATTTCATCTGATGGGTTCATTGCGGCGACTAAGCGAAAGTTTGGATGGGCTCTTACCATTCCTTTACGCGGGATTTCCAGTTCGCCCTCTTCGATAGCAGTAATAAGGGCGTTCAGGACGTCCGATGGAGCACGATTAAATTCTTCAATGTAAAGGATTGCCCCTTCCTCCATCGCTCGGGTTAAAGGACCTTTGATAAAGTTCTCCTCACAATATCCATCTCGCATGACGCTTCCTGGGTCAAAATATCCTACGAGTTTGGAAACTGTGAGATCAGCTTGCCCTTCTACAAAGAAAAACTTTAATCCAGGCGTTTCCCTTGTGATCGCTCGCAAAATGGTGCTCTTTGAACATCCAGGCGGAGCTTCGAGGAGGATATGCCGTCCAATGTTGAGTGTCGCGAGGATGTTACGAGTTTCCCGTTCTCTGCCCACAATCTGATTTTTTACTTTTTGGAAAATCGTGTGGGTGTTCCATGCTGCCAACCTGATGTCTCCTTAGCCTCCACTTCACGCTCCTATCATAAAATCTTTCGTTTTGAGAATTTATTACAAAGATATACTTGTTGACTATCTTGTCAGAAAAAAGATAAAAGCTTCCTTCGAGTATAATCTTCTTTACCATCACAGACTTCGTTGTTCAATGGAGCTATAAAATTTATTATCATGTTCTCAATATCCCTACTGGATGGTGATTGGGTGTCTTATGATTTGATTATTATTAACGGAAAAGTGATCGACGGGGCTGGGAATCCGTGGTTCAAAGCAGATATTGGTATTTATGAGGGAAAGATCCAAAAAATTGGATACATCCCTACAAAAGACGCCGAAATCATTGATGCAACAAGAAAAATAATCTGTCCCGGATTCATCGATCTCCATGCTCACAGTGATTGGACACTTTTAATAAATCCATTGGCTGAAAGTAAAATACGACAAGGTGTCACAATCGAAGTCATGGGACAATGTGGCGAGTCGGCAGCTCCCATCACTGAAGCCACAGTCGAATATTTCGAAAAAGCATTACCTGAAACCATTCGAGACAACGTGGATATTACTTGGCGAACTATGAAGGAGTATTTCCAGCGTTTAAACACGATAGGTTTGGGGATTAACGTTATTCCGTTCATCGGATTTGGAACAGTTCGTCAGAATGTGTTGCAATTTCAAAACCGAGCCCCAAATCCCGATGAACTGGAAGCTATGAAGGGTTTCGTACGAGAAGGCATGGAGGTGGGAGCGCATGGCTTGTCCACGGGATTAATTTATACACCCCAGCCTTATGCACTAACTGAAGAAATTGTCGAACTATGTCGAGTGGTTCATGAATATCAGGGGATTTACACCAGCCATATCAGAGGAGAATCAGACACTTTACTGGACGCTGTCACTGAAGCGATCGAAATTGGGCGACAGAGTGGTTGCCCAGTTCATATTTCCCATTTCAAGGCGGCAGGGAAAGCAAACTGGGGACAGACCCGGGAAACATGTGACATGGTCAAAACTGCCCGGACTGAAGGAATTGATGTAACTGTTGATCAGTACCCATATACTGCTGGCGCGACAGATTTAGGGGCAAGTCTTCCAAACTGGGTACATGAAGGTGGCATAGAAAAACTTCAAGAACGCTTAAAAGATCCCAAAACCCGAGGAAAAATCAAAAATGACATTAAAGATGGAATACCAGGTTGGGAAAATTTAATTAAAGAGGCGGGTTATGACGGAATTCAAATTACGGATTTCGCGGAAGATCGAAGTCTCCAAGGCAAGAATCTTGTGGAAATTACACAAATTCGTGGGAATACGGATCCCGCAGATACTGTGTTTGATCTCCTCTTAAAAACTCCTAGCGTTGGCATCGTGCTTCACATGATGTCTGAAGCTGATGTACGAAGAGTGATGACCCAACCTTTCATGGGTGTGGGAAGTGACAGCTCGTCTGTTGCCCCTTACGGTCCTCTTTCGGAAGGAAAACCCCATCCTCGGGCGTATGGAACCTTTGCCCGTATATTAGGCCATTATACACGGGATGAAGGGGTGTTCCCACTTCAGGAAGCCATTCGTAAAATGACTAGCTTTGCAACACAACGTCTTGGGTTGAAAGATCGGGGGCTCTTAAGGGAAAATTTTATGGCAGATGCCGTAGTTTTTGATCCAAAAGAAGTACGTGATTTAGCGACATACGAAAATCCGCATCAGTATCCCACCGGGATCGAGTACGTTATTCTCAACGGGCAGGTTGTGATTACCCAAGGTGAACACACTCAGATCAATGCCGGACAAGTCTTGAGGAGACCTACTGCATAACTTTTATCTTTATCTATATTTTGTTTAGATTCTAAGAAATTTATAATAGAGAAACAAAACGTGAAAAAACTGTTTTTACTTGCATTATTATTTAACCTTCTGTTTTGGCTCATCCACCCGCAATGCGAATAAAGTAAGAGCTATTATTCCAATTGTGGCACTTAACCAGAACGGGAGGATGTAACCTGGCAATCCTCCTGCCAGAGTCTTCCTATGATAGGTTTCATAAAGATATGTCCCCCCGAAGGGAGCGAAAACCATTCCTACATTGAAAAAGGCTTGAAGACGACCAAAGTATTTACCCCTCACGGGGCTGGGTATCAAATCCGACTGAAGGGCGCGGGTTGCAGGCATGGAAACGTTGAGACCGAGCATCCGTAAGGACATAAAACCCGTGACGGTGGGAATTGTTGGGGAAAAAGGGAGAACATAGGTACTAAGCCGGCTGGTTCCCGTTCCAACTAGGATAAGTGGTTTCCGTCCAATACGATCTGCCATCTGTCCTGCAATAAGATTCACAATCAGGCCGAAAATTCCACTGAGTGTAAAGACAAAACCAATTCCCTGTGGGCCTATTCCAAAAACAAATGTCAGGTAATAAGGAGTGATTGATGTAACTAAGCCTACCGATACACCATTGGTGAAGCTTACTACATATAACGTTTGAATGTTTTGTTGCTGTTCTGGAGTCCATAGGTCCCTCTCCTCGATAGATGGTGACAACACCTCAACTCTTAGTAATCTCTTCTGATTCTTCCTAATAATTTGGGGATTAACCGTTTCTTTAACTAAAATTCGAACAATGAGTAATGCAACCAAGGTTATCACTGTGGAAAATAGGTATACAAATTGACTACTTTCAACGAAGGATTTCTGCAACGATTGATTTGCAAAGTGATGTAATATCCCTCCAATTGCAGGACCAAGGAGGAAACCGGCATTACTCGCGGTTAAGTAGAAAGCCATCCCCTCTCCGCGTCTTTCAGGATCAATCTGGTCAATTAAGGATGCTTCTGCAACGGGCCAGATTGTCCCGGCGCCAATCCCCATAAGGCTAGCCGCAATAATCATGTGCCACCATGTACGAATTAGAATTGCATAGACTAGTGTACTCATGCTAAAAACTAGGAGACCTCCAATTAACACTGGTTTTCGCCCTAGTTGATCACTTACCTTCCCGAGTTGAGTGGAAAAAACGGCCCGATTTACTTGAAAGGCAGCTAGCACGAAGGCATAATAAAGAATTCGCCCTCCCAGCTCTATCATCACTTGTGGGAGGAACGGGATCCCAAAACCATATCCCATGTTGGCTAAGATCCCACAAGACGTGAGAGCTATAGTTGAAACTGTATAAACCCTGCCATTTTGATGTTCCTTAGTCGGACCAATGTCTTCTTTTGGGATATCCTCCATTTTGTTTGTCTCTTGAAGCGTGTTAATCTGGGTAAAAAATCGGTTTGAATTTTATTTAGCTATTTATTTAATTTTGGAACCCTCCCTGCGTCCCACCATGCATTATATTGGATCAGTTCTAATCCTTACTTATCCTTTTCAGAATCCATTATTTCATTTGCAAGACTGCTCCATTCGTAATTAACGATCTGGAGAGAAGTCAGTTTATTTATGGGAGCGGTTGGATCAACAATACACCACAAATTTTAGATACATTCTATTTATCTTAGTATACTATGTTAAAGAGAGCAGAAAGAATCTTTAACCAAATATTGAAAGAAGCACAGAGTGACCCAAATATTCTGGGTCTTTTTCTAAGTGGCTCCCGCGGAAAAGGTTTAACTTCTAAGTATTCAGATTACGATGTTATAATGATTGTAAAAGATGGAAAATCTGAATCATACAAGAATAAATACCAATACGTAGAAAAAATCAGGAATATCGATCTGGATATTCAATCTTATTCCGAATTCAAAAACTATGCATGTTTTGGGGGGCACAGATCAATGGGATAGATATGACTTTACTCATGTGAATGCCCTCGTTGATAAAAATAATACAATCCAGAAATTAATTGATGAAAAAGGAAAAATTCCTAAAGATAAAATTCGTGATTTTGTAAGTGAATAGCTAGATGGCTACATTAACTATGTTTATCGGTCATTAAAATGTTTTAGAGATAAAAACATTGTAGGTACACGTTTAGAAGCAGCTTATTCGATTCCTTATCTCTTTAACACTCTTTTTGCGATTCATAATGGACGATTAATACCTTTCTACAAATATTTAGAGCGAGAATTAACGAGGTACCCTCTAACAAAGCTTCCTATGACTCCATAGACGCTTTTAAATTTGATATTAAAGATTTTAGAGACTGCTAATGTTAAAACACAGCAAAAAATGTTTAAAGTAGTTGAGAAAGTCCTATGTAAAGAAGGATATTGTCCAGTCTTCGATAGTTGGGGGAAAGATCATCTTGATTGGACAAGGAAATTTAAAGTTTAATCATTGTTTATTCGCTAAAACAGTCATATCTTATTAGAAGTATTAGTAAATTGACTTTGCTTGGGTTCTTACGGATTTAGTTTTATGACAGTTTCTGCAACCCGCCATGCTAGGTTTTTAACAGTTTTAAGCCCTTCTACATAATCCCTAACCTCACCTAGATCATAAGCAATAACGATTCCACCTAAATGACTGCTGTCTCCTATCAGAATCATTTCGTGGATTTGGAATGTTGCTTGGATTGCTTGTATAGTGAGTTCTTGCCCGCCATTTCGTGCACCTCCTCCACAGATCACCCCGCCACTTTCCCTTTAAGGCAAAATCCTTGCCGTAGGTGCTTAACTATCTGATCCAAGAGAATTTTCATCTACGCCGTCATAGAACCCATGAACACGGGCGTTCTAAAAATAATTCCATCAACAGCTCCTATTCTAGCGTTTATTTTCTCTAAGTCATCATTGATAGAACAAGCGTCCTCCTCTCTACATCGTCCACATGCTCGGCACGGGACAATGGTTTCCCCATGGAGACTGATAAATTCAGTTTCTAATCCCATCCTTTCAACAATATTTAATGCTTCTTTCACATAAAAGCTTGTATTTCTGGTTCTAGGACTACCGGCTATTCCCAGAACTTCTATAGCTTCTCATCTAGTAATTAGTTTCTGCCATGGCACTCTATAAGAAACATGTTTCTGTATGTATTCACCGGAAAAAACTAGGGGAGAAGCGGAAAAAAGATCACATACTTTTCAAAACTGGATGTGTATTGATGGGAAAGGTTCTACGATCCAAAAGGGTAGCACAAATTCCAGATACCTCCTTTCAAGAAGTCCCAGAAGATTTTATTCGAATGGATCTAGCCATTATAAAATATCCCCCTGCCCCAACAGTTAAAGAAGCTCTTGAGAATTCCTTGAATTCCGTAAATGAATATCCCCCATCAAATTGGCACCTCCTGACTACAAAGATTGCCAAGTTAAATAATATCCGTAAAGAAAATGTGCTGCTGTCCAATGGCTTGGATGAAGGCATTGATCTCATTACAAGAACATTTATCGACCCAGAAGCCAAAATAGTGATCCCTACTCCCACATTCGCTCAATTTGAGATTGCAGCCCTCAGACAGGAAGCCATTCCAGTGAAACTCTGTTTTTTGACCAAACAAGGCTACAAGTTTGATGGAATAAAGATAATTGAGACCGTTCAAAAAGAAAATGCGCAACTGGTCTGGATTTGTAACCCCAACAATCCGACCGGAGCTGTGGAACGGGAAAAAATCATAGAAGTCGTTGAGAATGAAAATTGCTTAGTAGCCGTCGATGAATGCTATTACGAGTTTTATGGGAAAACTGTTATAGATCTAGTCCCAAAGTATGAAAATTTGCTTGTGTTAAGAAGTTTTACTAAAACATATGGACTGGCAGGCCTTCGAATTGGGTTCCTTGCTGGAAATTCTGTACTCATCTCCCAACTACAAAAAATGCGGCAACCATTTAGTGTTAATCTTCTTGCGCAAGTAGCAGCTTTAGCTGCTCTAGAAAATCCTGAATATTATGAAGAGATTTGGAAGCAAATAAAATTTGAGAAAGAAAAGATTTACGCTCAATTGAAGACGTTTGATCTAGAAATTTTACCATCCGAAACAAATTGCATTTTAATCCAAACCCCCAAGGCGAAGGAAATCTTCCAAAAGCTCTGGAACAATAAGATTTTAGTCTTTGATGGTGGGGATACAACGGAATTCTCCGGTTTGGGCACAAATTTTTTGAGAATAACTATTGGACGCCCCGAAGATAACGCATTATTATTGGATAACTTAACGAATATTCTAAACTGATCGTAGGCTCGTTTCTATCCGTTCTAACTGCTTGTATCAGATACCTCCTCTGAAAAGACTGCCGGAGAATCTCATAACAATCTATGTAATCCATATTTCCATATATAGTATGAAAATTAGGACAATTGCTTAGGCTAACAACCATTTTTCTTCGGATTTCAGTTTCTGGGACTCTTGGCCAGCTTTGAACGGATTCAACATTTGCAACATGTTTTCGTATCCTGTACTTTGTCACTCGTAAATTAAGTAATTGTTCAATCAACTTTCAATTACTCGGTTTAGAAAAAAATAATTCTTAAATAGTTATTTACAACAGAAAAGAAAAACGCAATTTTCCACTGAAGGGTTAATATGATAGAGTATTTAATGATCTATCAGCCGAGTGGGCTACCTATCTTCTCCAAATGTTTTGGTGGATTTTGCAAAGCAGCTGCAACCGATGAAGTCCTTTTAAGTGGATTCTTGAGTGCTTTGGAAACTTTTCCACCTACAATAAGTGGAGGAACACTGAAGGCGGTCGATATGGGGGAAACCCAGCTCATATTTCGTAAAACATATCCTTCAGGGATCTCTGTAGTGGTAGGCCTAACCGAAAAAGCAGATCAACAAGTAGCCAAGGAGGTTTTTCACGAAATTCAGTCCCTCATTGAAGATAAATACAGTCATATCAAATGGGAAGAGATCATACCGGAAGTATACGAAGAATTCAGGAAAGATCTTTACGAGAACGCATTGTTTCATGTACTTCATAAGTATGGAGGCTTTGAGGATCGTTGTCCCAGGGGTGTTCGTTGCCTTATGCATACAAAAGCCACCGACTTAGACAAACAATCAATTTGGGGACGCCTTCGAGGTGTCTATAACAAAATACGATCAATGATGAAAAAAAACCAGTAATACAATGAGAATATCCTGCTTAATAACAATGTGAACGACTGTATTGTGTGAGAATATGGAATATTCGAAAACGTGCTTTCATAACCAAAAATATCGTATGTTACTTCTTTCCGACATTCACGGGAATAGTAGGGCATTTCAACGCTTAGTTAATATCATCAAACCACAAAAAACGGTAGATTATATTCTGATTTCTGGTGATATCGCTGGAACTATCTGTTATCCATTGTTCCTATGGTCAATTGCTAAAGAACGACGTCTAAGCCGATCATTGTATGCAAGGTTAGTTTATGGTCGCGCGAGAAAGAAATTTGTGATGTATCAAATCAAAACGGTACAGCGAGTCTTTAAAATACTAAAAAGAATAAGAAAGCCCATTATTTTAACTTTTGGTAACACTGATACGCCCGAAGTGATAGGAAAGATTATTCAACTTGCAGATAGCGAAGATAATATTTATTTTTTGCAAACGGGGGAATCCCTTGATCTTGCTGGTTTGCAGATTGTGGCGATTGGAGGTGCAACGTATCAACCATCTAATAGAGGATTTACCTGCCCTTACGATTATGAGGAGCGACAATTTGCAAAACTAATAGATAAAACAGAAAAGATACTTGCTAAATTTCCAAAGGAGAAATCGATTCTTTTAACTCATGAAGCTCCTTTTAATACTTGTACTGATCGTTTACTCCATTTAAACCGACATATGGGAAGTAAGTCACTTTTAAATCTGATAAGGACAATGCAACCCTTGATACATTGTTGTGGGCACTTCCATGAAAGTCAAGGAGCATGTATGATCAGAGAAACCACCCTTATTAATCCAGGAGCCCTGACTAATTATGAATACGCTCTGTGTGAGATTGATCTGAACGCTACGAAAATGGTACTCCCAAAGCTTTTATGCCTACCTAAGAGCTATAGTGATCCTGTCGAATTGGTTTACCGTCTCAATCGCAGTCTAGATACTACCACATAATAGGGGTTTTCTGGGTTGTTGTGATAGCTCATTGGTGAATTTAATTCCAATTTTTACTATTTAAATTGTTTATTATAATATGGTAAGATTTTAACCAATCGAATATTTTTATTTATTCCATATTAATGTTCTTCTTCCAGAATTGCTTTCAATTTGTTGTGAATAGCTTTCCAGCGTAAATATATGAAAGTAGTGACAATTAAAACCACCAAAAAAGTCATTGCATGGGTTAAAAGAGTAAATACGATGAAAAGGAAGATATCGAGAATAAATGTGATCCTTAACAAGATTTTAAACGCATTATTGGTTCGAATGTAAAATGTTAGTCGTAGATCCACCGGAATGTGCCTTTCAGCGACCTTGTCATGAATTTGAATACGAGTGATTACGCAAAAGATATTTAAAATACCAAGCACTGCGAATAATATGACAATTAAATCAGGATAAAACGTAAAAGCGAACAGAAAAGTGTTTAAATCTGTCGCAGGATAATTTGGTGCTCCCACTATTAATGAATGAAGGCCTATGAGGCAAAATCCTGCAAAAAGACTAAAAAACACAATATAAAGGCGGGCATCTTTTCGTTCATCCTTTAAGAAGGCTTCTTTCTGCTCTTCGCTTAATGTTAAATACTTTTTTGATATGTCTGGAATATCCTCCAAGTTATTCGCACTCCTATTCGAGTTTTCAGTACCTTTAGTGTTAGATTACCAAAATTCTAAAAAATGCTTGCAAGAAAGTGTATCATACTATAGATTCAAAAAATGCTAAATGCCTTTTCCACAAGAGCCTTCATCATTTTTTCAGTTATAATAATTAATCTAACAATTCTAAGTCATAATTGATTTATATTGTCTTAATGTTACAGGAAGAAGCTTCATCTTTTCACTTTAGTCTTAACATAATCAACATAAAGATATGGAATATCCACGTCAACTACTCGTTGAATGCCCCTCCATCCGGGGACGCTGTTGATTTCGAGGACATAAGGGCCTTCTTCTGTCTCAATGATATCGATACCAGCAACTTCACAACCAATTATTTTAGATACACGGATGCTTAGTTCTTCTAGTTCCGGGGTGAGGATACAAGGTTCCGGCCTCCCACCTGCATGGATATTTGTTTTCCATGAGGTATTGACCCGATACATAGCGGCCACAACCTCTGACCCAATGACAAAAACCCGAATATCATAGAACGCATCATCCTTCATACAAGGGATGAATTTTTGCATATAGATGACTTGATCGTTCTTAAGTCGGTCTTGGAATATTCTTAACGCCTCTACTTTGGTTGTTGCCCTATCGATGCCACGTCCCTGTGAACCGAACATGGGTTTGACAACCACATCACCTCCTAGCTCCTCAAATCCTTTTAAACCATCTTCTATGCTTTCAATGACTATTGTTGGGGGCGTAGGGATCCCATTCAAAGAAAATAGCACTGATGAGAAGGTTTTATCAGCTGCAAGTTCAACAGATCGAGGTGAATTTACGAGAGGTATCCCTGCGAGTGAAAGTGCATGCAGAACATCCACACGGAAGATGGTATGCTCTAAATCTGATGCGCCAAGTCCCCGAACTAAGCCGGCATCTAAATCATCAAGGATTGTCCCATCGCTCAAGGTAAACCAAGGGCGAGTGGTCCGTATGTTTACTTGGGAGGTAGAAAAAAAGACACAGGTGATATTTTGTGCCTTCAGTTCCTGGAAAAGATCTTGGACCTCAAGATCATCAAATCGCTGAGCAATAAGCCCAACGTCCACTTCAATCACCTTTTAGATGTTTTATGTGAATTCTGTTAAAAAGAGTGATTAGAATTTGTGAATCTCAAGCAATTCCTACTGCTATCTTGGGGCAACAGCTTCATTCAAAGTTGGGGGATATTGTTCAAGATTGGCTTTCACCTGAGCAACTGTTTTTTGTACAGTACTGAAGACCATTTCACGGGTATTTATACTTAATTGCGGTCCACAACTATCATAAAGCGTGGTAGGCGCCTCGCCACCAGTAATTCTTTTAAATGTATCTCTCCATCTTGTTGGGAGTTCATTTTTGGGTGTGATCCCAATTAATTGGGAAAAAATCGTCGCCCAACAGCGAGGTACACTGGCTAAGTTGTATCCTCCACCTCCTACTACAATCCATCTGCCATCTGAAAACGTGTGTACAAGTTTGTGCATCATCGAAGCAATCTCTTTGTAAGCATGGGTGGTCAAAGCTAAATGGCCGAGGGGGTCAGAAAAATGGCCATCAACACCACATTGTTGAACGACCACTTCTGGTTTGAATAAGTCGAAAAGGCGAGGGATAATTTCTTTGAAAGCATGCAAGTATGTTTCATCAGAAGTATTCGGGGGGAATGGCACGTTTACAGAATATCCTTTGCCGGTTCCTTCTCCTATCTCATCTATAAATCCTGTCCCAGGAAAAATATAACGACCACTCTCATGGAAAGAGACTGTTAAGACACGCGGATCCGTAAAGAAGATCCATTGAACGCCATCTCCATGATGGACGTCGTGATCAAAATAAAGGATTCGTTGGACATTATAGCGGGTCTTTAGCACCTCAATGGCGATAGCTACATCATTAAAAATACAAAATCCGGCTGCATGGTCTCTCTGGGCGTGATGCAATCCCCCGGCGGGATTCCAGGCATGGGGGATATTTTCGGACATAACAAAATCTGTAGCCTGAAGTGTTGCTCCTACAATTAGGCTTGTGATCTCATACATTCCGGGAAAGGCGGGAGTATCTCCTAAATCTAACAAGCCATATCCATTTTTACTCATTGCCACTACTTTGTTCACATAGTCCTCGGAATGTACAAGGCGAATTTCCTTATCTGTAGCATACTTTGGCTTAGCAAAACGAACTGATGAGGAATCGAGAATTCCAAGATCCTTGCATAGCTCATAATGGAGCCGAATTCGTTCTTGATTAAGTGGGTGACTTCGTCCTAGATCGTACTTAGTGAACTCTTCAGTGTAGATAAACGCTGTCTCGTGTTTCTTCCCGATCTCATTCCCCAACTGATGCAACTCCACCTTGGAGGGCAAGCTAATCAGAATAGGTAAAAATTGATACTCCTCTTGTATATTATTTGCTGGAAAGCTAATATCTTCATATATGTACTTAATAAATACCCCGTTTTCAAGGAATACAGCGTTTTTCACTTGTTTGATATTCAACTAACTTTTTTCTGTATATTTTGTTGACCTTGATGCCTCCTAGGACGCTAATTATCATGGTAAAATTAAAAAACACCCAGTCGCCTTTATCTACCCTTCTTTGGTACACTAGCTGCCCTTTTTTATTGTATCCATAACTGGACATGCATTTATCTGTTCTGACAACAACACGATTGTGATCCATGTAATCTAATTGTGACTTAGTTAGAATCGGAGTAGGCAAAAACTGACTCCCAAAACCTAATCCAAATAAGCCTTCTAATAGATCTAAGTAATCTTCATATTCTTTTGGAAGTTCAGGCAACGATTTTAATTGTTTAGCTGCATCACGCGCCTTTTCAGCAACTTCGATCAAACCATAGAGAACATCCTTCATAGAAGTAACAATGCTTTCATCAAGAACCGTTATTTCGTCTAGAAGAGTCAAGGCTTTCTCTGCATTCGCTATTGAGGCTTCAAATTCGCTAGCCGCCTCTGTGAAGTTATTTTTATTCATGAAGTCAAGTCCTTCAGCAAAGTCGAACACAGCAAGGTATACATTATCCATAATATCCATCACAGTGATTCCATCTTCAACTATATCTGAAAGTTGGGTGAGGGACTCATTCAATGCCCCCATGACCGGGTGGAACGTTTCATTCAAGGGACCGTAATCTGCGTGTATAAATTCGTTCGCATCAGATTTTGCACGAGTCAGATCATTACTGGCTTGTGTGATGTTGTTTCGGACTAAATTTAGGCTCATTTCGATTTGTTCCCAATTAATAAGCAAGAGGTTTGTTAGATCAATACCCATCAACAAAGCTACAATGTCTGCCATGGTGACAAAAGCGTCGAGTGCGTGATTAGCTGCCGAGACAAAAGAGGAGGCTAAGGTCGTCAAGTCCCTTAGAGCATACACGGCATAAGGAACTGGGGAAAGGGTATTAGTCTCATCAATGTCTTGAGAAATTTCCTGGAGTAACTGTTGGCTATAGCCGATTTCCGTACTCGCTGCGAAAACTAGACTTCTGGCCTCTGTAAAGTTATTCTGAGTAATATAGGTGAATGCCTGGGTCATGAAATAGGTTCCATTCACTAAAGGAATGATGGTTTGTGAAACGTTTGCCATTACGAGGATCGCATTCTTGGCGAGCGGGATTTGCTCTGCAACTTGGTCAATGTCGGCAATATCCAGATCTGCTAGGCCCTCTAATCCCTTTTGCACTTCGTCAAGTGCCTTAAGGAGGTTTGGTACCCCATTTCGGAAGTGAACAAGGCCTGAATCCAGAAGAGCCAGTCCCTGGGTAAAATTTGTATTTTGTGCGTACATCATGGTTGCAGTTTTTTGATATGGAATCTCAAGGGAGCCGAAAAAGGTCATATAGGTCATGGTTATGTTTAACCCTTCCTTAAAATCTTTGAGTCCTAAGACAAATTCCCCTAGCCCCTCAGGCGTCGTTAAGGACACTCCTGCTCTTATAAAATGCTGTACCGCTTCAAATTCTTCATAATAGCCTAAGTATCTTAATACAAATCCTGCTAAAAGGTTAGCTTTTGTCTCGTTGAAGGCGGCATCAGCGTTAGAAAATGCAGGTGATGCTTGAGAAAGGTTGTTGAGAATATAATCGTAGTTGATGTCGGGATCTAGAGGGTCTGAAAGTTCTTCGATCGCCAAGTAACTATGCATCGCACCAATTCCGACATAACTCACTCCTTCTGCAGTAGATGCAACCCCGTAATAGAACAACGGTAGGATAAAGAGGAAGAACACAAGAAATACCATACTAATCACTTTGAAGATCACGACAAGTACTCCTCTCCAACCCGTGAAGAGATTTGTCACAAGAACTACAACAAAAAGGGTACAAAAGAAAAGGATGATCACATCGATAAGCCAACTGTAGTCTAATATCGTTTTCACTTGAATACCAAGAGGTAGCTCTATATCTTTGATTTGTTCAAAGAGACCGCTAATATTCAATAGTTCGGTCAATACCCCATCAGGACCTGTGAGTTCTGTAAAAAAACCCCAGGGACTGAAGATCCCGAGAGCTCTGGGGAAATAATAAACAATGGGAACGCAAATGATGGCGGCTAAACTTTTAAACTTTGACCTGGTTAAAACTCCAGTCAGTGAGAGTGCCAAGAGCGTGAGTACAAGCTCTGTTTGAATTAAATATGGGTTATTTTCGGCTCCAGCTATAGCAAACCCATATATTATTGCTAAACATACCATCAACGATATTATGAAGGCTTTAAGAAATCCCATCTTCCGTTCTTCCCAGTCATAATCCAAGTGTTTAATTTCCTCTTGCCCTTCCCAGTCATAATCCATGACGATTCCTCCTTTATGTCATCTTTAAGCTGTTGTCAATGTAGATTTTCATCAAATCTCTATTTAATGGATATATTATTTTGAGCCGTTGTTTCTGATTCTACGAAGATTGTTTTTATATTTATTTAATCGTTTTCTTCAAAAGTTCAATTGCTACATCCTGTCCTTTCACGGTCGAAGTTGTTTTCCTTTCAATGATTAAAAATACTTCTAATTAGTTTTGAAACCAATAAAGTCTTTTTAATAAGCTTTATTAATCTATTTAATGATAATTACAAAAAATACTCTGAGATTGCTGTAATCGCGAAAATATATGCGGAAAAAACTAAAATTCGACATATAGACTAAAGATACAGCATATAATCAGAGGGTATAATAAGAAAGGCTATATTACCTCTGAGGAAAATACAGATTAAAAGTTTTAAAAAGTTAAACTTTTATAATGCAAAAAGATCGGTTGTGGATGGTATAAAGGATGGTCACTTTTCAAGACATGGAATTCCCAGAGGATAGACTCTATCATAAAGAACACTCTTGGGCAAAAGAAGAGGGCGGCCTCATCACAGTTGGGCTTGATTCCTTTACTGGTAAAGCGGCTGGAACCATCGCTCATATCCGCATCTTCAATCCGGGTAAAGAAATCACTATAGGAAAGAGTGTAGGAACAATTGAAACAGGCAAATGGGTCGGTCCTATCCGAACTCCTGTGTCCGGTATCATTATAGAGGTCAATGAAGCCGTTAAAGAAAAGCCAGACACCCTAAATACAGATCCCTATGAAAATGGGTGGATTTTCAAAGTTAAACCGACAAATTGGGAACGCGAAAAAGCTGAACTCATGAAAACCTCAGATAAGATAGTAACGTGGATTTCTGAAGAATATGAGCTTTATAAGGATCAATTCCCACAAGAATAGGCCTTTAACTGAAAAAACTCTCTAATAATCTTATTTTTCTGAAAAAACGAGAAAACTAACAAACAATCGTATATAGCTAATTTTAGAGAAATGGAGGCGGATTCTCCTAAATATAAGTGTAAGCAAGTTTATTTTGCGATTAATTGTTCAATTAGAATTCGGAGCGCTTTAAAAATTCCCCGTCCCCCACGAACGCGACGTTGGCCGAAAGGTAATGTTTCAGTGGCTATTGAAGTCTCAAAATAGGAAGCATTAATTCGTTGAGCAAGGTCTACGGCCTCATCTCGGGAGATCTTTCGTGCCTCTTTCAAATCGACTTTGTTTCCAATAAGTAGTTTTGGGATATCTCCGACATGCTGCATCAATTCTTCGTTCCATCGATGGATTGCATAGAAACTATCAAGTGTAGTCAGATCAAATATCAACATAGCAGCATCAGCTCCCTCGTAGTAAGACGAAGCAAGTTCTGAGACCATTTCTATGCCTCGCGTGTCTAGAATTTCAATTTCTATTTCTTTCCCATCAATATCGATTTGACGTTGAGCTCTTCCCTCCCTGAGGGTCGCTGGTTGGGCAATACAGATTGCAATTGAAGTTTTCCCTACTCCCATATTACCTAATAAGATTATTCGGATCGGTTTGTTTTTTTCAGTCATTGTGCTGACCTTTTAAGCAAGGTCCTATGAAGTTATTGAGGATAGAACTTCTATAAGAAGCCTTTTCGAAAAGAACTTAAATTTTAATTATAATTGATCATATAGCTTGATCTACTGATTTGACAGTTTCAATTGTACTTTTCTTTATACTTTTTTTACTTGTTCATGTAGAGGGTAATTGCGATACAACTATGATAGGTGTAGCTCAATTTCCTTAAATAACTTGTCTCAATAGTAGGGATGAAAGGAAACTAAAAAAACGTATTATATTGTTTAAAAGATTTTAAAATAGGGGATCCTAATCAGAGCTGCTAGAACGATGTGACTACCATGAAATTTCCTCGGGGTACTAAAGATTTCTTACCACCAGAATCTATTGCACGTGAGAAGCTCATCGAAAAGATAAGAACCATTTTTGAAGCATTTGGATATGACCCTGTTTGGACGCCAGCTTTAGAAATGCTTGAAGTGTTGACTTCAAAGTATGCAGGTGGCGCAGAGATTATTAAAGAAATTTACAAATTACAAGACCAAGGGGGGAGGTGGTTAGGATTACGTTACGATTATACGGTACCTCTTGCTAGATTGTATTCTCAGAATCCCCAGCTTGGGATTCCATTTAAACGATATCAGATAGGTAGATGTTGGCGTGACGGCCCGATAAAGTTTGGGCGATATCGAGAATTTTGGCAATGTGATGTGGATATTGTAGGGTCAAAATCGATGTTAGCAGATGCAGAAAGTCTCGCGGTCGTTTATGCCCTCTTTAAAGAGCTTGAACTTGATGTTATCATCAAAGTGAATAGTAGAAAATTACTTCAAGGCATGTTAGAATTTGTTGGGGTCCCAACAAACCTGACTATGACTTCGATGCTGTCTTTCGATAAACTTGAGAAGATTGGGGTTGATGGAGTAACGGTGGAGTTAGAGGAGAAGGGATTACCCCAAATGACGATCGAATGTGCCTTGAATATTCTATCTTATAAAGGCACAAATCTTGAAGTCCTGGAAAAAATGAAGCAAGAAGTCACTAATAAGTTAGCACAAGAAGGGATCAGGGAGCTTCAAGAACTTCTTACATATGCGGAAGTTCTCAAAGTTGAAAATGTGCAGGTAGATGTAAGTCTCGCGCGCGGGCTTGATTATTATACGGGAAATGTATTCGAGGTCTTCTTGAAGAGTGGAAAATTCTCATCCTCTCTCGCGGGAGGTGGGAGATATGATAAATTGATTGGAAAATTCTCTTCACTTTGGAGAGAACGGAACACAGAGCAAAGAAGACACATAGAATTTCCCGCTGTAGGAATTTCTATCGGTTTGGATACATTAATAGATGTCTTAGAGGTCCAGGGAAAGCTTGAATCTGAAGAAACCGTTACCAAAGTATTTGTTATCCCTATTAGACCAAAAAGCGCATTAAAGGGGGATATAGGGGCTGATATGCTCCTTGAGGCTGCAAAAGTGGTATCAAGAATCCGAGCAGAAAGAATCCCTGCAGATATTGATATGGTGGGACGCTCAATAAGTAAGAATCTGGAGTATGCAAACAAAAAAAACATTGCATTTGTCATTTTTGTCGGACTGAAAGAATACCAACAGAATAAAATTAGATTACGAGATATGAAAAGTGGTGAGGAAGAGCTTTTAACGCTCGAACAGGTGTGTAAGAAACTCCATTCCTTTCTCAAACACGAATAGCTCCAAGCATGTTTAAAAATTCAATAGGTATTCATTGATTATAATAGAACTTCAAGTGTTGAGGAAGGGCGAATTTAACCCCAAAAACTGGAAGTGAGAATATGCTTTCTGAAAAAGAGCTGAAAAAATACTCAAGGCAAATTGTGTTTTCAGGGATAGGGACAGAAGGGCAAGAGAAACTAAAAAAAAGCGAAGTCTGTATTGTAGGTATTGGAGGAACTGGCTCAGCAGCTGCTTTGTATTTAGCAACCGCCGGAGTAAATCTTAATTTGATTGATAGAGACCTTGTCGAGCTAAGTAATCTCCCTCGGCAAATTCTCTACAAAGAAGCGGATATCAATCAACCAAAAGCTATAGTTGCGCGAGACAAGCTTCAACAGATGAACCCTGACATAAAAATTGAAGCCCATGTATCAGATTTCAACCCCCGTACAGCGGAGCGCCTCATAGGTAAAGCAAATGTGGTTCTCGATGGAACGGACAATTTTGAGACGAGATATGTACTCAATGAGGCATGTGTAAAGAAGAACATCCCCTTTACCTATGTTGGCGCATTACGGACCCAGCTCATGTTTAGTTTCTTTATCCCGGGGAAAACAGCCTGTTTGCGATGCCTCTTTCCTAAAAAGATCCCCCAAGGGGTATTGGAGACGTGTGAAATTGCAGGAGTACTTGGACCGACCGCGGCAATTGCCGGTTTACTGTCTGCCACTGAAGCTTTGAAATTTCTTGCTGGATTTGGTGATCTGTTTACAAACAAGCTGCTTTATCTCGATTTAACAGATTTTACGCTAGAACTGATTGAAATCAAAAAAAATCCGAATTGCAAGATATGTGTTCAACACCACTTTGTGACTTTAGAAGAAAAAATTGAAGGAACAAAAACAATCAGTTTGTGTGGGCGAAACACTTATCAAATTATCCCCGCTCGCCCAATTGAGGCCTTCGACTTAGTTAAATATGGTGAAAACCTGAAAATGAACCCAGAATTTAATATTTCCGTTATTACAGACATATTGATCGCAATGGAATATGCAGGACACTCTATCACTCTTTTTCGAGATGGAAGACTACTTATTAAAAACGCTAAGACGGAAATCGAAGCAAAAACAATCGCTACAAGGATATTAAGTTTCTAAAATTTCTTACTGATTCACAAATTACATTGTAAAACAAGTTTCATTCTCATCATGATATAAAATAGGAGGAATTAACTCTAAAAGAATCCATTTCTTTATCGAGTACCCAAAGAATCATTATTTTCTATTTTATCCAGTTACATATCAATTAAGCTTGTCTTTTTTTGGCGCTTGTACTTAGATATGTTAAAATATTCGTTCCAAGCGTTTGGAATGCTTCTTCAACCAGTTCACCCGTTTTGGCACTTGTTTCAACGTACGGGACGGAAAATCCATATTGGTTAGTAACCTTTGAGACATCTCGAGAATATTGCTCTCCATATTCACGAGAAATGTAATCAGCTCCTTCCGTTCGCAAATCGATTTTATTTCCCGCAAGGACCACAGGCACACAGCCTCGTCCATTTGAACGCCACAATTCTTCAAGCCAATAGGGGAGATTTTTAAAAGAATCCCACCGAGTCACATCATAAACTAACAAGCCTCCAAGGGCTCCGCGATAATACATTTCTCGGACAACTTGAAATCTTGGCTGACCCGCTAGGTCCCAGATCTGAAACTTGATTGTTTGATCGGCTACATTTACCGTTTTAACTGCAAAATCTGCGCCTATGGTCATAAGATAGGAGGCTTGAAATCCTTCTCCTAAATATCGACGCCGAAGGGTAGTTTTTCCTACTGCCCCATCTCCAGCTAAAACAATTTTCACAAGAAAGGATCCCTTAGACATTTTAAGTTCCTCACTAGTTATTTCCTTACGAGTCATCACCATTTGCGTGAGAATTCCTTTGGAGTTTAAGATATCTTATATATTGGATCCAGATAGGCAATCAATTGCCGTAAGAAGTTGCCGCGACAACCGCAGGTATTAGTTATTATTTGTTTAGAGAATTTCGTGCGATTAAAATGTTATGTTACAAACTGCAGTACTAGTTAATAATTACCTGGCAAAAAAATGTTTACAAATAATTAGCTATGTTTCTGACAAACTTCAAAAAACTTTAATAAGATAATTCCAGAAAAAAATTGAGAGCATTATTGAGAGATTATGATGACTACAGACGATTACGATCCTGAACTTGAATCAATATTAACTAAAAAAAGGAAAAAATTAGAAGAATCAATGAAAAAAGCTGGAAAGCTCCCACAAATTGTTCCAGTTGTCTCAATAGGGATTCAGGAGCTTAATGACTCGAATTTTGATCAATTCATCAAAGAAACGCAGGTACCAGTCTTAGTGGATATTTATGCAGATTGGTGTATGCCATGCAAATATATCGCGCCTATAATTGAGAAGTTATCAAAGAAATATGCAGGAAGGATGGTATTCGCGAAACTCAACGCAGACTATAACCCAAGAACTACAACGAGATTCCAACTATTCAGTATTCCAACACTAATGTTCTTCAAGAATGGAAAATTCGTGGGGCGCATTGTGGGTGCAGTCCCCCAGCCACGAATAGAAACCGCAGTTCGAGCCCTTTTGAAAGCCAATCAATAAAATCATCTGATTGATTCAAGGTCAAAAAAACTCAAAGCCAGATAGATTTCAAATCGCTACATTAACCTCAACTGTCAATGGGAATTCAATCTTCTAAAGCTTCATCAATTGGTAGGAGGATCACATTGTTTCCAAAGACATTCTTGGAGCTTATGAAACCACATGAGTTATCCATTGAAGATATTTTCTCGTGTATGTTAAATATACGTCCCCTTGAAGTTCAAACATATATTGCGGTACTCATGGGCGCGAATACCGTTCATAAAATAGCTGAACGTATCAATAGAAACAAATCTACCGCACAACGCCTTTTAAATCGTTTAATGGTATTTGGACTGGTAACTAGACAACCCATAAGTCGGAAAGAAACGGGATATTACTATATTTATCAGGCGCTCCCTCCAGATAAAGTTAGAGACCTTTTAATGGAGAATTTAGATAAAACATATAAGAAAATTCACAATTTTTTGGTTAATAATTGGGTGAAGCACATAGAAATCCATCTTAAAAAAGAAGATCAAACTAACTAAACAACAATAAGTAAAGACACCTACTTTTGATTATTATTACTCGAACTCAAGCGATCCAAGCCTTTCTATGAGATGTTACGTGGTCTTACGTGAGATTAGTCTTAAGAGAACAAGAAACCCTAAGAGAACAACCCCAACTAAAACATAAAAGATACAGTCTGCTGTATATGTATCGGCAATATAACCTACAAAAGGAGTAGCCAACCCGCCAATGCCATAGTTCATGAAAAAGTTCAATCCATAAGCTAACCCACGCTTTTCCTCGGTACTTGCTTCTGCAACCATTGTGTTAAGTCCAGGTTGAGCACTGACTAAAGCAAAGCCCAAGAATGGGAGTAAAATGAGAAATAGACCTCCATAAGAGAAAGGAACCAATCCAATTGTAATAAATAGTAAGAAAAAGCTTAATAGCATTGTTTTATAAGTGCCCTGTTTATCAACGAGAAAACCAAAGACAAGTTGGCTTGCTATTCCAACAGCAAAAATCAGAAATCCTGTGATATATCCTGCGTAGACTTCTGTAAAGTTCCTTGTGTAAACTAGATATGTAAACATAAAAGCATTTACCCCGTCAAAGATTATTCCGTTACATGCACTTAATATCAAAACGAAGGCCAAATATTTTGATATAGGCTTGGGACAAATTTTAACAACAGAAGATATTTCTTCAGCAAGATCAATGGAATTATCATTTTCGAACCAAGACCGGCTGAATAGGAAAATTAGACTAACAAAGAAGGCTAAAAATCCTATAGGCAGCAGTGCAAAATTCCAGTGAAACGTTACTGCAACTATTGCAGTAATTGGTGGTGCTACGGCAAGACCTACGTTTCCTGCAACGCCATGGATTCCCATTGCTTGACCGCGTTTTTCTTCAAACACTTTTGAGACCAAAGAAAGGCCTACAGGATGATAAAGGCCTCCAGCAAGACCAATAGCTCCCGAAATTAGAAGTACTAATGTGAAAGAATCAATTAGAACCATTGCTACAGAACCTAAAGCGGAAACGATAAGATAATTCAGTAAAACAAGCCGTTCTCCGATTTTATCACTGATCCATCCACTAGGGAGTTGGGTGAGCCCATAAGAAACAAAGAGAACTCCCGCTAAAATACCACCCGCAGCAAAGTCTAGATTTAAAAAGGGGATAAGAACTGGAACACTCACAATAAAGGCATGAGAGAGGAAATGAGACAGACTTATTCCAAGTAAGGCAAAAGTTTGTTCTCTTTCCACCGAATTCACAACCTTTCATAGTCATTAACAAATAGCCAAATAGTGATAAATCATAATGCGACAAGGATGGTGTAACAAAGTCTTTAAGAAAGTTTGGAAAATAAGATGTTTTTGACAGGGACTACCAATCCTATAAAGATTAAAGTCTTAAAAACAACATTCTGATTTCTAAATTCTTTATTCATTTATTATTAGAGAATGATAGAAACTGGTTCTTTTTTATTTACTTTCAAGGCAAGCAGCTGTTTCTTCAGAAATCCTTTAATTCAGTATCAAAGAAATTTAAGAATATCCAAATATTCTGAGTGAATTACTTAAATAATGTCCATGAGGCGATGAGGTGCAATTTTGTGCTCTTTGTGGAAAAATAATTGAGTCTGAAAGTAATTTACTGACCCTATATTTTGAAATTGATGGGATGGGAGCCTTTGAACTTAATATTCATACCGAAGATCTCACAAAATTGGGTGACCCAGATCTCGTAAAAAATAATGGGACAATCTGCGTCTTTTGTGGTTTACAAAATCCAAACAGTTGTATTCTGGTTCGTCAGCTTGATAATCTCTCATATCCAGTACATAATAAATGCTTAGAACACATGTTGGAGCAGTTAGCTGAGCGTTTTAGTTTTAAATACGAGTTGGGAGGATTCGGTGACTCGTTAAGAGATAAAGACGAAAAGAAAACGACCCAAGAAAGCGAACTTGAATTCAGGAACTAGTGGTACGTCCTTATTTTAGAAGTCCTTCAAGGCAGGATAGATGTGATCTTCTGCAACCAATCACTCATTTTCTTTGCGAATTGCATCTGAAAGACTTTTCATCTCTTTTCCACGGCGTTTCACCATGATGGAGGGCTTTACCCCCTCTAATCGACGCTCAAGTGCCCTTATTTGCACTTTTGATACAGAGATTATTTGTTTTTTCAGAAATAGTGTGAGAATAATATTTTCGATTCTTTGAGCAATCTTGGGTTTGTTACTTCTTAATTGAGCAAGATATTTCTTAGCATCTGGTTCGAGAATCCTAGAAAAAATCTGCATGCGCGCTTTCATAACTTCTGCAGTTCGTTCTTTTTGTTCTTCCTCTAACTTCACCTTCGTAGATTGCATCTGTTCGGCACGTTCTAGAATTTGTTTCAATTTCCTCTGTTTAATTTTTTCGAGTTCATCTTGATCAGACAAAGACATAACCTCCATTGGAACCTCTGAAAGCACCTTAAGTTTCAAGTCACTTGGTAGTGTGGAAACTTAAGCATTGTTATAAAATCACATTAGAGAACACACTTCCTTAGCTATGGAAGTAATTGAGAATTCCCAACACCTTTAATTATTAATATCCGAAATATCCCTAGCTGGTGTGACTTCAATCTACATTATAACATAAAGCTATTTTTTTCTCTTTTTTTGTTTAAGTTTTTCTGCAGAAAATAGATATTTTACGGCACGTGTGGCATCTGTTTCTTTTGGAAGTGTAACTAAAAGGGATGTAAGTGGAATTACAGAGATAAGTAGCAAGATTTGCGTTAAGAGAACAGCTTTTACTCCAAATTCCACACTGAAGTAGGCACCTAATGGTGGACCACTCCAAAAGATCATAATGATGACGCCACTCAAAGCGGAGTTCTCTGGTCCAAGATAAGATTGGGTATATAATGCCAATTCAATGGTCAGCGCCCAAATCGTTGCACTAAGGAGGAGAAAAATTAAGGGGGGGGTCTGATCTCGTGCATACTCGAACGTCAGCCAAAAGGCTCCTGTGATGAGATAAAGAGACGGGAACACGTACCTTCGGTCAAAAATGCTCAATAGATAGGGTGAAGCCAAGCCAAAGGCCATTATAAATAGAACTTTGAAGAACAAAAGAGCTGTTGTTTTGTATATAAAGCTAGAGGTTATAAAATCTGTGGCTTTTAGTTGCAGCCCTTCTGTTCGTGCATCTAGTAATCCCAACAAGAATACTTGGATTCCTAACCACAAAAATACTTCAAATAGCTGGTATTCTCCAAGAGTGAAGGGCTTTTCATAGTCCTCACGAATTTGAGGAAGATAATACAAGAAAATGAAAGCCAAAACCGTCAATGTGATTACTAATAGATTAATAGATCCGATTCGTATAATACTGATGAGCGAAACTGCTATAATGATAAGGACGCCAACACATAAGGCGGCAAGCAGAAGTCCTGTGGCTTCCCATCTTTTTAAACTCGAGGAGACCATCGGTGCATAGATAAGCAGTGACATTGTAAGAATTCCTCCGACACCAATCATCGTAAGGATTTTAACTACAAATGGTGGATTAACGAACTGGGCAATGAGTATAAAGACAGCTACTATCGTATACGAACCGTAAAGCACCTTGCGTCTTACATTAGGCAACCTCCCAAGGAATTCGGTATATAACCGCCTTCCAAACGTTGGTTCGAGAAGAATTCCAAGGATTAATGATGTTATAGGAACTACTAAAGCAAGCTCATAGTTTATCCTTAGGGCACTAACAAAATTAAAAGGGGAGTTAATAGGTATGACTACCTGAGTAATACCTAAATAGGAAAACCAAAGTGCCGTACTTCCAAGAAACGCACTTAGCAAGATATGTTGCCGTTCAAGAACCTCACGATGCGCAACCAACTTGTTGATCCCTGTAGGGGTCTCACGCAAGCCTACTTTTTTTCTTTTTTGCAATAGTTCCAATAGGTTCTTGTATTGATTTGATATAAAATAAATTGATAAAAGACTCAAAATGGGTCAACAGAGTTCTATGTAACTTGATAGGCGATAGACCATGAAGACGATTACTCTACATTCCTACAAAGGTGGTACTGGGAAGACTTGTACTGTTGTGAATGTGGGCTATCTCCTTGCACATAAAGGGCGAAATGTCGCTTTATTTGATTATGATATAAGAGCTCCCACAATGCATTATGTCTTCCCACCTGATGGTCAAAATAAATTCTTAAATGATTTACTGGCAGGTAATGCTACCATACACAATATCATCAAGGATTTTACAAAGAAGTATAACCTTGAAGGAAGACTCCTAGTCGGCTATGCGAATTCGCATCCCGAAATGATTCGGGAAACCATGACACGGGATGAGAAATGGCACCATTCCGCTCTTAATCGACTTCTTACCGGTTTATCTGAGCTCACAACACTTTTTAACCTTGATTATGTATTTTTAGATACGAATCCCGGTGCGTTTGATTATAACAGCCTTAATGCTATTGTGGCAGCCGACATCATTATCTGTATTCTTCGTGGGGATATTTTTGATACTATAGGCACAGAAATGATGATTGATCGCATCTATCAAGATCGACGTGTTTATTTATTAGCTAACAAAGCACCTACGCCTCTAACGGAAGGAAATCTACAGAAAGAATATGCAAATGAGCTTGAGAAACGCTTTGGTAAACCAGTCATTGGAGTCCTCCCCTGTACATGTGAAGTTCTATTCGAATCGGGTCTTATCGCCCATAAGAGTCCAGATCATCCTTATGTTGAACGCTTAAATAAGGTTATAGAGATATTAGAGGGTCTATAAATAGCATCTTGAACCGAGGGACCGATCCGTGTATTTTACTCTATCTCAAATTGCCAAAATTCTCGCAACCCTGCTTGTGCCTGTGCCAGCAATTTATATAACACTCCGTTATTTTACCGGAAAAATTCCCCGAAATTATGAAACATTTCCCTTTACCGATAGTGTAACTGTAGCCGAACAGGGTTTGATCCTTGATGAGTTTTCTGCGAGATATGCTCCTGCACTTGTCCATCCACCAGAACTTGGAGAAGAGCCAGAGACTTGTCTTTTTGAGGTAGTTGAACAGGATAAAAACTATATCATTAATTATTGGTTTTTTTGGTGTGATGCGACCCATCCTAATAAGCTCGTTGATGAGATACATCGTATTATCAGACAAGCATATTATGGAGGAAAAACTACAAAAGATGCGAAACACGTCCAAGTCACTGTTTCAAAGAAGACAGGGCATGTTGTTGAGGTAAAATTTAAAACTAATCCCAGAAATCAGCCATTTGACATTTTTCCGAAGCAAACAACAGCGATTATTAAACGTACTGAAACTGGAGATTATTCGTATTTAATTGGGGCAATCGATCAGGAAGCAACTCCTATCTTTGTTGACTCCACCCGAATAAAATTAGCTGTTCAGACCTGGAACCATCAGTTCACTCTTATTAAAGCAGGTCAGCCGCTTGAAATACCCTTACTCTGGTTGGATGCAAAACTTTATAAAGATCACAAAATAGCACGTCGAAAAGGAGGAAGGGAAACCCTTAAAGACTGGATTTTCACTTTGACGATTATTTCTGTAATAATTATTGGATGGGCCATACTCCTTTGACTTTGACCTAGCGAAATTGATTGAAATTGCGCTGTGAAAATTCTAATCAATCATTTTGTGTCTGCTTATAATCTAAAAATGAGTTGAATTTATGGTGTTATACCTAACCTAATACTTATAGATAGATTAGTGATCCTCTATGGAAGATCCAGTGACCATTAAAATTGAATCTCTTATTATAGAACTTAATAATCATGTCTACAAGCCTGCAGAAGACACTTTTCTCCTGTTAGACACAATTAAATACCTAATCAAGTCTGGACGATTGGATTTTAAAGGCAAAGAAATTTTGGAGTTGGGGACAGGTGTAGGTCTTATCGCCTTATGGATTGCCATAAAAGCACCAACTAGTCCAAACGGTGTCGTAGCAACGGATATTTCCCCAAAAGCGATACGTTGTATTAAACGAAATATGACTCTTAATCAAACGAATAATATCGCTGTGATTTGTAGTGATCTCTTTTCAGCATTTAGCGGGGATGCGAAGTTTGACATAATATTGTTTAATCCTCCATATGTTCCAACAATAACAGATCCGATTAAAAAGCCGAATGATTGGGAGGATAGAACGTGGCATGGAGGAGCTCAGGGTCGGATGATCATCGATCAATTCTTACTGTCATTTTCAAACTACTTATCTGACACAGGAGAAGCCCTCATCCTTCATTCCTCCCTAAATAACCCTGAAAAGACATCTAAAATAGTCAAGGCGAAAGGTTTTCATATGGAGATAGTTGGTAAAACGAAGCTTCCGTGGGAAATACTTATGGTATTGGAACTGATGAGAGACCAACAGGTAATCTAATCCGTCTATCAACTCCTTTAGATCAATCTACAATAATCCTCTTTTATGTGTTTCAGCAACTCGTTTACCCTTTTTCGAGAATCCCAAAATAGTTTTTTAGATCTTTGCTCTTTGTTCAACAACTCTACTAGCTCTTTTTTTTATTATCTATTATATTAAACACGAAGATTTATTAAATTAAACACATACGAATAATTTTTGCCATGATCGTTTCAATGCCTATAAACGTACTCCCCTATTTTCTGGGGGCATTCTTATGGGTTTTATTGTGTGGAAGATTTTCTATAACTGTTAGCCCAACCGCGTTGAAAAAACGATTTAAGGCAGAATTAGACAAGCCGCTCCAGCCACGTTATAATGCCGCCCCCGGGCAAAAGCTACCAGTGATTCTCAATCGCTCGCCAAATAAGATCCTGCTGTGCCGATGGGGGTTCATCCCTCATTGGGCAAAAGATGCATCTATGGATTATCGCTTGATCAATGCACGCGCTGAAACTATCATGGAGAATCGGATCTATCGGAGCGCATTTCGGAAACGGCGATGCTTAGTCCTAGCGGATGGGTTCTACGAATGGCAGAAAACTCCGATGAGAAAGATTCCTCATCGAATTGTATTACAAGATGGTTCTCCCTTCGCTTTTGCAGGCATCTGGTCTGGACAGAAAAATAAAAACAAGCATTGGATCAATTCATTTTCCATTATCACTACGAAGGCTAATTCCTTGGTCGCAGAAATCCATGATCGGATGCCGGTGATTCTTCAACCACAGGATGAAACTAACTGGTTAAACATGCCGCCAGAAGAAGCAGTAAATTTATTACAACCCTATTCAGCTAACTTAATGCAAGCATATCCAGTGTCTTCACGGGTGAATTCTACTACGAATGATGATCCTGAACTCATCAAGCCAATAACACTTAAAAAAAAGCACGTCAAACGTTTAGATGATTATTTTTAAACGAAATCCTTTTACTATTAATCGCGTGTCTCGTTTTTTAGGAAAGCCGCAGAGTTTATGTTCATGTTGTGTATAATTAATATCTGTTAATAATAACAGCAGATTTTCATATAATTCTTCTAAATGTGATCGAGAGATAGCTCATGTCATCTAATATCGGTCCTGAAGCCCAAGCCGCTCATGAGCGCTATGAGAATGCTACTACGCTCCAGGAGCGCATCACTCACCTCCAAGAGTTCATCCGGTTGTGTCCAAAGCATAAGGCGACTGAGAAGATCTTGCGGAATGCAAAAATCACACTGTCCAAGTTGCAAGCCAAGCTTGAAGAAGAGAGACAACGGCGGAAAGGGAAGGGATTACAATGGTTTGTCGCAAAGGAAGGCTGTGCCCAAGTGGTTTTGTTAGGATTAGGGAATAGTGGAAAGAGTACGTTGCTCAATGCGTTGACAGGAGCGAATGTCGAGGTTAGTAGTCATGCATACACCACTAAAAAACCGGAAATTGGCATTATCCAATTCAAAGGTGCGAGAATTCAAGTTGTGGAACTCCCTGCACTCCAAGAAGGAGCAAGCAAAGGAATCGGAATAGCAGGAAGCCAAATCTTGGCGGCTGCGCGGAATGCAAATTTGCTGCTCCTTGTAATCGATCTTGCATGGGATCCCATTTATCAGCTGGATACTCTCCTAGGCGAATTAGAGTCGGTAAAGATTAAAGTAAATGTACCTCCACCTTCAGTTGAAATTGAAAAGGTAGGGAATGGAGGAATTACGCTTTTTAAGGAGGAGTTATTTGATGGAACTAAAGAAGAGCTTCTAGATATTCTAAGGGCACGCCGTATATATAACTGTATAATAAAATTTCATGGCAAAACTGGATTTGAACAGTTCTTAGAGGCACTCGAAGGTAGAACGACATATAAAAAGGGTCTACTAATTGCCACAAAGGGAGATCTCCCCGGATCGGCGAAAAAATTCAAAGAGCTACTAACTCAAGCTAACCCCCAGTTTAAAATCATTCCAACTTGTATCCTTAATGAGAAACAAGAAAATATTGAGAAAATCCCGAAGGTAATCTTAAAGACCTTAAACTTAATCCGAATCTACACTAAAAACGAAAAAGGCGAAATCAGTGCACAGCCAATTGTGATTTCAAAAGGAGAACGGATTGCAAAAATCACCCACATCATTAACAAACAATTTCTTCAAACATTTCGATACGCAAAGATCTGGGGATCGGCTCAGTTCGACGGCCAGCGTGTCGGCTTAGACTATCAACTCCAAGATGGAGATATTGTACAAATTTTCGCTTAAATTGCTAGAAAAATCGGCCAAACTTATCCAAATACACAAACCCAACTTCTTGGGAGAGCTGGAAGGAGAAAGAAAACTCAATAAAACCTAAATCTGAGATGTTATAGAATAATGTAGCTTGCAATCACTCTATTTCAGTGAGTTCTAGCATGGTGTCTCTGTTATCTGAACTTACTTGCTCCAACATCTCGATTGTCAAACGTGTTTTACAAGTTGGACATTTTCCCCGAATTTTGATCCATTCCTTAAAATGCGCTTGATGGCCAATTACTTTACAATGAGGGCAGCTCAAGAGATTTGGGTCTTTAATATCTAGCAATTTCGAGCAGACAGGACATTGAGAGGCCTCTTTCCCGCAATGAGAACAAATTAAACCTGTGAGTGGTTTTCCACAATTGACACAAATCATTTCACTTTGAAGGGACCGCGAGGAGGTGGTATCGCCTGTTGGTGTGAATGTATTGGAGTCGAGAACTCCTTGGATTAGGCCTTCACCAAGAAGACGGCAAAGTCGCACCCTGACCATTTTTTCACTGATACGTAATGAACTGGCAAGTTCTTTGAGTGGGAATGTTTCATCTGATTGGGCTCGAATAAAAGAGAGAAGTTCCGCATAGGGTGCTCCCAGTTCTGTGGGAGTACGAATTGGATCCGGTTGAATGGTGTCCTGCAGGCGAAACTTGTTTCCATCAACCTGTCCCCGAATCGTTCCAATTCCTGCTAAATAATAGACATTATGAACGACTTTCTTTTGATCCCATCCTAATTCTTTAGCCATGTCTCGAAATCGAACCTCAATTCGTGCGCGTAGATAACCGAGAGTCACAATTGCTTCATTTGAATCAAGTTCAGAATTCGAGAGGGCGGGCTGTTCTATGAGAACTCTGTCTAAGAGAAAATTTCGACCTTGGACTTCCCCCTCAACTGCTCGTTTCGCAAGTAAAAGGTATAAGGCACGCTCAATTTCTGTGGTAGAGCACCCAAATTGTTTGGCAAGTGTAGGGAGAGCAGGATTACTATTAACTATTAGTGCACCAAGAATGCTAAAGTCGGTCGTTTCAAGAGGAATAGGTTCTAACTCAGAAGAGGACGATTCAGCTCGAGTAAACTCCTCTTTCGGTCCCAGACTTAATGTTCCTTGCAAAATATCATTCGTAATCAACTTGAAGAATATTTGTCGTACAGTTCGCACATCAACATTCAACCATCTAGCAAGACTCCTGAGGGAACATTTTTTATGTCCTAATGTCATCCCCAGAACAAGGCGTTCTTGATCCGTTAATTCATCTAAAGAAATGTCACGCGTGATTGTGGGCATCCTATTCAACCAAATGTCTCCCTTAGCTATCACTGGTTCAATGGTTCCGTCTGCAGCTAAAGTGTAGATCGTTTGTCGAAGTTCGAGTTCACTCAGGCCTATTATTTTTGCGATTTTTCGGAGAGGGACCTGTTGGGAGGAGATTAAGGAAGCAACTGTATCAAAATACTTACTCATCAACCTTGAAGGGGGGAGGGGAAATTGTTCGTATCCAATGCTCTCAAATTCAACTAGGACATTCTTTCCCTTAGCAATAAGGTGTCCTTTCAGAGTTTGACGAGCGAAAGCGGTTAATATTTCCTTAAGAAGCACCCATTTGTCAGTTTCTCCAGTTAATTTAACAAGATCTTGTAGAGTCAAGTTTTTATGAACGATACAAGCTCCACTAAGCATTCGACCGAGAGGTGATTGATCAAAGGCAGGGAGAGGATCTGGGTTAGGTGCTCGTTCCAAGTTAAATTTATCCCTTTCCTCAAAAGTTCCAGAAATATGCCCTTTTGAAACTAAACGACAGATTTCCCGCTTTACAATATTTTTTGGTACTCTTAGAAGTGCAGCAATGGAGGGAACTCGCGGCTCTTTAAAGCCAATAAGAGCACCTAGGAGGGGGAGAGATTCCGTTGGTATTGCAGACAGTTCCGGATTTGGAGGGATCTCAGGAATAGAAACGTATTGAATCTTCCTTTTCCCTACAAACTCGCCTTGTACGATATCTCTTTCTAGCAACGTCTCTAAAAGAGTCCTTATTCGCTTCTTGTCTGAAATATTTAGGACTGAAGTTATTTCTTTGAGATCTACTGTATGATGGGTAGCTAAATATCCAATGAGTTCTTCGGCTATATGTGATTCAAGGGTTTTATCAATATCTAAAATTGTATCCTTGAGCATCAATCTTCCTCAGTCTGCAGCCTCTGAAACCCCAAATTTAGATAAATTAGAACATATCCATTTCTTTATTTCCCAATGAGATATAAATAGAATTCTGATTGTAAGGCAATTGGAGGTTGAATTCGGGGGATATGATGTCTTACAGATCACAAAGAGAGGAGAATGCAGTAAAAACAACCTGTGTTGAGCTCAGGCAGTAATCTCCTCCCAAGTTGCTATTAGTTACACATGAATATGAGCGGATCATACACGGTCTCCTGCGTTTTTATTCCTCTTTAGTGCGATCCTGTTCAACGCTTTCTTCTTTACCACTGTCTTCTTCACCAAGCTCTTCCCTAACACCTTCCTCTCTAATCACTTCTTCTCCCGTTTCTGCTTCACTTATTTCTTTGACTGGTGCCTCTTTAGCCGCTTCTTCGACCACTTGCTCTACCGGAGCAAGCTCCTTTTTCCGTAAGGAGAACGCTTCACGGAACGGAGTAGGCACAATATAACCACTGGCGATAGCATAAGAGTATGGGGTGAAAAGTAACATGAAGAGAGCGCAAACTAAGATTAAGAGATGAGAAGTCATAGATATCCTTGAAATCGATGCTTGCAAATCGGCGGCACTCGCAATATAGAATAGCTGGGCACTCGCATAACCGGCCCCAAATGCAAAAGCGAGAAAGATGGCATTTTTTTCACTAATTCCCGGTAATTGTGTTCGGAAAGCTCTTCTAGAGAAGGAATAGATTGCATAAAGAATGGTTACAATCATGAAAAGTACATCTAAAATATTTCCAATTAAGCTTGAAGTAGGTTCATGAAGGTTCGTCAGAAAGAATAGTGAATGGTAGAAAATAAAGAGCATATATACCGCAAAGAAAACTCCTCCAAAAAAAATCGCATCCTGCTTATCCATAATCGGGCGAAGAAACCGTATCACTAAGATCCAGAGGAATCCCACTAGGAAAATCATTCCAATAACCCAAAGAATAGTTAAAAGTTTGTTAACCTCATTCACAAATCTTGGGAGTAGTTTCAACGAAAGATACAGATAGATAACTGGTAAAACCACACTAGCAGAGAGCACCATATAAGAGTAAACGTGGCTTTTTGGTTCACCTTTGAATTTTGAAGCAACTTGAGCACTCACCTTAGAAATCGGCATACTCATGAAATAGGCTTGCGCCAAGGTCCAGATTAGAAAGATCACTGAGACGACGTAAGAGAGGAGTGTTAGCTTAACATTATCAGCGCGAACAAAATACCAAACTAAGGTAATAAAAAGGCCCAGGATCCCAAGCCCAAGAAGGGTGCCGAGTGTCTTATCTAAGAACAAGTCATAAACCCGATTAGAAATTGCTAGAATCATTATTACCAAGAATGCAAGTAGTGCCCCAATTCCTAAGATGAGAACAAACCTTGATTGTCTGAGAAGTGTTAATATTAAAAGGGCTCCAAGTACACCAAAAAAAATCAATACATACATATTGGTTTCTGTAGCAAACAAGCGGGAGATAACCCTTGTTTGTTTTTCCGCAGGTGATTCGAATTCTATATCTTCTGGCAAAATAGATTCACATCCGCAATTTTACTTTTCCTTGGCATAAGAAGTGATAAGAATCTTTTGATTAACTTCAAAACGTATATAATCCAACATATGCGTCTAACAATCATCGGAGTATTACTTAACTATAACTCCCGAGTTTCGTATTTGATCCATTCAAGGTAATCTTTGTTTCCCTCAAGAATGGGGAGAGCTAAAATAGCTGGGTTAGAATAACTGTGCAGTTTTTTTACTCGCCTAATCACTTTTTTAAGGAGATCTCGACGAGTTTTAACGAACATAAGAGTCTCATCTGTATACTCAACTTTACCCTCCCACCAGTAAATCGATTTTAGGCATGGAAGGATATTCACACACCCCACCAGCCGTTCTTTAACCAATATTTCACCGATTTTACTTGCTTCTTCCACTGATTCAGTGGTTATATATATTGAGACCAACATTGGGGAAACCGCTGCAATACCTTTGTAAAAAACATATAAGCTTTGTCGTGGAGTGGAAATAAGTTAGCTTGATATTCTAAGTAAATGAACGGTTACTAAGACTTGGAAACAATATCCCTGAGTCATTGGGAAAAGGTAATTAGGGAATAGAGGAATGATCGAATATCATGACCAATTTAGTGTTATATATTTTAGGAGCAAGCCTTCTTTTGTGGCTATTTTTGGCACAACAACTCCTGACCCGCTTGAATACCCATTATTTTCTTTCAGAGAATGAAATCACCACTGCGTACTCTAAATACGACCGATATAGACACCGTCCGACAAACTGGATTGTTCTTGCGTTTTTCCATTTTTTTTCCGTTTTTTCTTTATCTTTTTTCGTTTCCATGATGATTTCCGTTATGTATGGATTAGTTATTAGTGCTATCTATGTTTTTCTGGGAACCCTGTTCATTTCGTTCCCACTGAACTTCTTTGGATTGCATCTGGGGGCAATAGAAAAGACTGAATCGCCTCTCCGCCTTCTTTCGCAAAAGAAATCAACGCAAGCAGTATTATTGGTCTATTTAATCCTTTTTGCCACATTTTCGATTATTACTTTCTCTTTACTTTTAGTAAATTTCTTACCATATGAAAAAGAAATTATTTTTGTAATGGGTTTTTCGATTTTTTTTCTCTTTTTTGAAGGATGGACCCGTTTTTCCGAATCGTCCTTCTCATTATTAGGGGTGATTCTATTAATAGGAGCTTTAATGTGTGGGATCTTCTTCCAGCAGAATATCTTGGGAGACAGGTTCGCGGAGTATCTTGTTCTTGCAAGTGTTTTACTGATGGTATTAGCTTATACAAAATTGTCCTCATCCACACAAAGGATTTCTTTTCTATTATTAGCTAGTACCACTATAGCATTCTTTCTGATACTAGCAAATCAAGCCATAACAGTTCATCCAATCAATAAACTCAATGAACTAACAAAATTGCTAGATCGACAGAACTTAAATGAAATCTTTGTTTTTGCAAACTTGGATGATAGGGTCTTTCTGTTCCTTCCGGTTATAATGATTCCAAGTGTTAGTTCTGGCTTTCTAGCGATTCTCAGTTGGCAGAGTACGGCCAAACAAATTAGATTTGATTCAGATATTCCACATGTTTCATACTTGTCAACTTTCCTACTGGTTACAGCACAATACCTTGTTTTAGCCTTTGCTTTCTCGGTGCGTAATTCCATCCCAATCGGTGGTTCCTTTTCACTGTTAGACGACTTCCTTCCAGCAATATTTCACACTGAATATGAAACTTTGATCTATATAGCAATAACTTACATGACGTTTCTCATTATCGTCCCAACTTTTCAACTCGCAGATGCATCTATAAATTCTTTATCTCCAAATCGAGTTTTAAAAGGAATATTTTACCTATTCATCGGAGGAGGAGTTTTCTTAGTCTCTTCTCAGTATGAAAATAAAGATATTTTCCTCTTTTTTGTCCTCTTCGGTTCGGCATCCGTAGGAGTCACCGCAATATACATGTCTTTGGCAAGATCATACTTCAAGTCAGAGGGCTGGGGGATACAATTGCTCACCCTGATTGCCTTATTACTATTTATCTCCTCAATTGCAGGATTTCTGCTTGTTGGCTTCAATATGGTTCCCTCTGAATTTCCTCATGCCTTGAACATGCAATTTGTTACATCACGTTTCTTACTCTTTCTTTTAGCAATTATCGCAAGTATTTTAGAATTTATTCTTATAATTAGGATTCTAACAAGAAAATAAAAAAATAAACGAAGAGATTCCAAGGAAAGAAGAACAATATGATAGTCCTCAGAAAAATGCGGATTAGAAAACAAAAGCTCAATAAAAAGCGTAAAACTCAGATGGGGAAAGAATAAATGAATTATTCAGGTTGCCAAAATCTTTCCCGATGAATACACAAGAACCAACGATTTAGAAATTCTAAAAACCTTAACGTGGGTTATCCGAAACTCTAACATGCTTTAGGCTTTTCAGATGCAGCATCAAGATCAATATTTACTTGGTTATCATCTTGATGTCTCTTTCGCTCGATAATAATGCAAATTTCAATATATTATCCTTCAAAATTGCCTTGAGTTTGTGTAAAAACCATGAACACCTGTTAGTCAGAAATCTAGGGTGACTATCGGGATTGGGGGGATTTTACTCTCCTTCAATATGTTCTCGATATCTATATCAAATTTCTCGAAGATTGAGATATTCCCATTCCAATTATCGATGACTCGTTGAAAATGTTTTCCTAAGAATATTTTGTGAAGTTTGAGAAGGTATTCACGAATTTCAGCTTTATTTACATTCCTATCAGCAGAAATTACCGTCAAACATCCAGGTCCTGGCTCGAAGAAGTAGCGAAGTTTGGCTTTTTCTTTTTTTAGACTTCGCATGGAGATGTCCTCTATTTCGAGCATTCCTATTTCACGCGCCAAATCCTTCACCGCAACGAGAATACCTGAAAAAAGTTGCGGGTCTACCTCAGATTCTCGAAATGCTTTGTGATACAAACACTCTCCGGTATCTTTAATCTCAAGGATTTCATAAATTCCAGTTATGGTTGGTTTTGTTGCTTTGGGCTCATGAATTTCGTTGTTGGAGAAATCGCTTTCTTCTTTTGACATTCGATCTCACACGACTAGTTGCATGCCATTATAAGACATGTCTCCTTAATGTTGATAATGCTTTGCTTTTGATTTTTTCTAATCAATAAAATTAATTGGTGGATAACTATATAAGGAGAGGATTTAAGTTGTAGAAATTTTGACTCAGACAATGAGGTTATAGCGAATTTCTTAGTTTCTATCGTTTAAGAATCCTCTAAAATATCTTTCATGGCTTATCTCACCGATATGGTTGCAAGTATATTTTGAATTATATCTTGAAAAAAGGCAATCCATCAGGAACAGAGATTGAACCAATCCTTTCTGTCTCGATACACAACTTTTTAGCTCCTTTTAAAGATAATCAGATCAATAAATTCATAGGTCTTTAATTAAATAAATATCTAGAGTCTCCTGATTGATCAACTTCCATAGAATTTCTTATGCTAAGGATTAAGGTAAAGAGAAGGATATTGTAAAAATGAAACAAATTGGCCGTGGATCTTGGATTGATACCGAAGCACTTCGCGCATTGAAACAGAAAGAAGAAGCTGGAAGACCAATTAAAGATCTCTTCAGAACAGAAAGTGGGCTTGGAGCCTCCGGGTTTCCCCATATTGGGAGTTTCGCAGACGCATCACGAAATTATATCATTAAATTAGCTGCTGAAGACTTGGGATATAAGGCGGAATACATTGCCTACGCAGATGATATGGATGGGCTCCGTAAAATCCCAATGGGCTTACCCCCTTCTTTGGAAAAGTATCTTGGCATGCCTGTAACTTCAATTCCTGACCCATTTGAGTGCCATAAAAGCTACGGCACACACATGAGCTCTTTACTCTTAGAGGCCCTTGACGACTGGGAAATCGAATATACGCATTTGTCAGCTCGGGAAATGTACCGTACCGGTGTCTTCGTAAACCAGATCGAATCAATTTTTCGAAATGCCGAAAAAGTAGGCCAAATCGTTCATGAAGTCACCGGACAAGAGAGATACACAGAAGTTCTCCCTTACCATGCCATCTGTGAAGGCTGTGGGAGAATCTATACCACCCATGTAACGGGGTTTGATTTCGAGAAACATACCGTCTCCTATAAGTGTGCTGGAACTGAGATTCAAGGTAGGGAACTCCCAGGCTGTGGATTTTCTGGAACTGCCGACTACACAACAGATCAGGGCAAACTCAACTGGAAGGTGGAATTTGCCGCGCGCTGGGCTGGTCTACACATCGATTTTGAAGCCCATGGCAAAGACATCCTCGATTCGGTCAGGGTGAATGATCGCATTTGTAGGGATATCTTAGGAACCGAACCTCCCTACCATGTGGTTTATGAGATGTTCCTTGACCCTGCCGGGATTAAAATTTCGAAATCGCTAGGAAATGTGCTTACTCCTCAAGTATGGAGAAGATATGGATCCAAAGAGTCCCTCCTGCTGCTTTGTTTTAAACGAGTCCAAGGAGCCCGATTTGTCGGCGTAAACGATATCCCTCGTTACATGGCCGAGTTTGACAACCTTGAAAAACTGTATTTTGGGAAGTTAAAAGAGCCGAATCCTGCACGTAAACGTAAATTGACTGCTTTATATGAATATTGCTACCTGTTAAAGCCTCCAACCAAGATGCCCCAGCATATCTCCTATCAACTTCTTGTCAATTTGATTTCCATAGCTCCTCCAGAATTGATAGATTCCTTTGTACGAGAGATACTTAGAGATTATGGCTATCTTAACAACGAAGTTCTCGTTGGGTTAGACGACCGAATTGAGAATGCCAAGAATTGGGTCCAGGATTTTCATAAACTCGAAGTTGAGCCCGTTGAACTCACCGAAACCGAGAGACTCGCCATTTTAGACCTGATTGAACGTCTCGAAAAGAATGGAGATGAACAAACTATCCAACACACCATCTTTCAGGTGGCTCGATCCCACTCGATAAACCCTAAAACTTTCTTCCGCCTCCTTTATAAGATCCTGTTGGGACAACCCAGCGGTCCGAGGCTTGGGAAATATATTTTTCATGTGGATCCAATAAGGGTTGCGAAAGATCTCAAGAAGTGCTTATAGCCATAAAACCACATTTCACTGAGTCAAAATCCCTAATTGTAAAATCATGTCAGGCTTAGACATGCCGAATTCATGGAAACAATACGCTAATTACACATCTTTTTTATCCAAAGAGATTAATTTTTTAGCTTTTTAAGCAATTTCTCTGAAAGATTTATCCCAAATCGGACAATATTCACTAGATCAGTACGTTTCGCTTCCAAACTCCTTTCTTGTAACATATAAATCTGCATACTCCTTCTTGCAAATTCTTCGAGACTTCGCAGCAATTTTTGTGAATCAATTTCTCTGGACCTATATAGAATAAAACTAGTGGGATCGGCTCTCAATTTACGAGCTTGGACTTGAAGGAGACTTGCACAACTTAAGAACCCCAGCCCTGGAAAAGCGTTTAGGAATATAAGTAAGTTTGAAAGTAATTTGAATGTCCCTTTTTGGAAATAATGAGCTGCATAATGAACCAATTCCTCACTCAATAACTTTTGAGCCTTTTTGAAATCCTCCAACCCGGTTTGTATTTCATCTCGAATAATAGATGTGATATTAGACCATAATAATTCTCTATCGTGAGTAAGTTGATAGATTGGTTCACCAAGCTTTGCAGTCCGTTTATGAGGAAAGTGTGCCAACACTGGGATTGCTCTTGAGACAATATAATCAATTATTCCCAAAATGAAATCAGTTGGGAGTTCTATAGGCAAATCAGTGCTACCTCCCACCCAATTAGGGATGATTGCTTCATGAAGCCCTCGAATTCCATCGAATATTTTGGAGGTTAGGGTTTTGACAACAGAACTACTATAGGCAAAGTTTGGGAGTGTAAACCAGCGCTTAACAAGTTGTTTTTCTAGGAGTGGGCGATCAAATGGGATCACTCGATCGTCCACTCTCCAACAGAGATATGCGTGTGTATTCACATAGAAACTATAATGCTCCGTCCTTTCCCGGGTCGAGTCGTGTTCAGTAAGTTTCCGTTTAATACTTGTAACGATTTCATATGCTCCAACCACATAACTTAACCCAAAAAGGTCACTAAGTGCATCAACGGTGCTAAAGCTGATATCATACTCTACACCTCCACGAATTAAACTTTCCAGAATCCTCCCAAATGTGAATTCTTCAACCGTCCCATTCCTTTTAACAACATATTTGACACGGCTATCAATCGAATTAAATGCTTTACTCACCACATTGTGTTCCTTCTGCTCTTCTGTAATTGCGTCCATGAGGGTTGAAAATCGCGCGAAAGCCTCTGTGCCTTTTTCTGTAACCCTTAGGGTTTCATCCCTTTGAATGCAAACGAATTTTTCTGCTTCTAAGAAGTGTAAAGCCTCTTCGAGACTTTTGGGTTCCAGTTGAAAAAGTAACATAGCGAGTTCAAGGAGTTTTTCTTCCGTGGTTCGTCTCTCCAAAGATTCAATCAGATATAAGAGCGAAAAACTACAATCGACCTTCAGTACATCTTGTAAGGTTTCATTAATACCCCTAATATTTGGTAAAAACTTCTGAACCCCGAAACCCACAGGCGTTGGATATATCATTCCAGTTTCAGGGTCTTCCTCAAAAAGACCTAAAATAATTAGCCGTTTTATGATTTCTTTGTTTGCGTTTTGCTTTTTTTCTTGGAATACTTGTTGGAAAACCCGGACTGTAACATCTTCTCCAAGGGTTTGGAAAATTCTTTGGAAATCAAATATTTTTTTGACATCAAGTCGAAGATCAGTTAACACCTCTGGCGGTGGAGTCGCGTCAGTTACACGACTGACAACGAGTTTCCGTATCCCAAGCCCAAAGTTGATCTTTAGTAGTTTAATCAGCTGAGTTTCTATGTAATCGATAAACTCCTCGCATTTTTCTGCCTTCCCTCTTAACATCAAAACGAAGCGAAGCTCATCTTCCATTACATCCCATCCCGCAATGAATATCCCCTGGTTCCTAGCTTGCACCTCTAATTCGGTCATGAGCTGCTTAATAGAATAAGTAACTCGGCCTTCAAACCCATCTAATTCGTAGATCCCAACTATTAATTCTGCACGACTCATGGAATCCCTCGAAATTCCCAATCTGGAGCATGGCTCAAGTGAACAGATACAAGTAATCCTCTTCGTAGAAGCGATCCAAAGTGATGTGCCCCCGAACTTTAACCAGTCTTCGTTGTCGCAAAAACGCATCTAAAATTTTATTCCTTTCTTCTTCATCCTTCCCCGGACCTTCTGTAGAGAGCAGCCTCAATGGTACATTGATGAAAAGAGGACGAACCGGGATTACATGCCGGGTTGTTTTGGGGGGGAAGACTTCCCCTCGCGTTGCAACCCGAATAACCTCCTCTTTGAGAAGACGTTTTGTTGCAAGGGCAAAGCTGGCTCGTCCAGTCTCCACTGCTTCTCGAGCAATGGGTTCTGATTTATACTCGATGTTAAACCCGGATCTTAAGACAACTCTTTCGATCTCAATCAATTTATCATAAATCTGCTTTGCATCGGGAGAGGACCTGTCAATCGCCACTGTCGGAATGGTTTCTCTCATTGGAAGGATAAACCCTGTCACAGCGTGTCCTGTCTTCATCTTTTCTTGAAATTGAGATGTCGATAACTCTTCTATCGTGCAGTCCGTGAGTTGCCCTACTCTATCAAGAACTTTTTCATCCCATGGAGGTCCTGTAAAGACTCGAAACCAACTCTTCACTTCTATTAGTGGATTGTAATAGTTTACCCCACATGCCACAATATACAGAAAACCTAACTTTTGGAGCGCTGCCACCCGATGCATGCCATCCAAGATGACATTGCTCCCATCATCAACAATAATTGGATGCTGTAAGGCGCGATCATTCCGTAATGTATTGACTAACCGCTCGAATTCGGTTGGAACAATTTCTTCATGCAGAAACAGATCACCTAAGCGTGCAACGCGAAGCCTTAGCTTAAACCCACCGCCCTGTTCACTGCGATGATAAATTGTGAACATCGTAAAACCTTCCATATTGAGTTCTTCTGACAGGATAAATCCGTTTCTTTTCGTTGCATCTCGCAATCTCTGAGTTGGACGTACCTTCAATTTCCCCTCATAGCAAAAAGGTGCGTACAACATCCTAACCTTTGTTACTTTGGCCTCCATGCAAGGTATACCGCAGCAATTATTGATAGAAATAGGAGAAATAAAATCAGAAGCAAGTTTTGCCTTTTTTTAAGCTTATGCAGAATTCTTATCCGGACCATTGACTACCTCTCCTTCACATGAAAGCGGGGGGCTTTTCTTGTTACGTATCCTCGGTTTTGGGCGTTTCCACTCTTCTTGACGTATTTACCGCCTTAAAATCTTCTGACAAGTTCCTTTCCTACACCTATGGCTTGCCTCATGAAATGCCTTAAGCTATTCAACGGTCGTATTAAAGCCGAAGGTCTCTTAAGAACCCTGGGTAAAAAGACGACAATGAAGGGAAATGCTGCAAGGTACGGGTTCCAGATGCGGGGTGCAAATAATGCTACACCATTAAATATTGCCCATAAGCCGAACGCCAAAAATCGTCCTACGAACCTCCTCGAAGACAATTCATGCCCCGCTTCAACTGAATACAGCGCCCAAAATGGAGCAAGAGACGCCATATAATATTTATACACCCCAAGGGGGAATAACGCAATCATAATCGTCATAGCTGCGAAGGCTGCCATGAAAAAGAAGGTTCGGCTTTCCTGTGAATCGGCCCCTTTTTCTCTCGTTTCTTGTTCAAGACTCAGTACGACGATCACTAAAGCTACAATGAACGCTACATACGTGTTTATCACCCACCCCACATATCCGATTATTTTGTCCGGGATCTGGTAATACTGAAGCAGTGCTGTTAACGACACCGTTTCATTAAACTTTGGGAAGGCATACACTCCCGTAACAGGACGCGGCGCCCGACTTCGGAGCATATTGATATACTCGTTGGGGTAAACCACCAAAAATGGAGCCGAAATCACTACACAAATCGCCGTAAAGATCAGAAAGTAACGGAGAAGCCCGTATCCCCCACGATTTCGCCATACAAATAATAAAACAACCGGGAAAAAAATAACTGCGACCTGTTTCGACATTACCGCTAATCCTAACAAGATCGCCGATGTGTCATGTTTATCGTTGAGCAAATAGTATAGGCTCGCCATCGCGAAAAACGTGAAGATCCCTGGATTGAGCCAGAGGTAACCCACGTAAAAAAGGTTCACCGGCGCTAGAGCTGCAAGGATCCCTGCCTGTTTCGCTTTTTTTTCGTCGTGAAATAATGTTTTCCCGATTCCGTATATCACCACCCCCATTAATGCGTCGCATACGACAATGGGAATGCCGGGACCCCATACCCCGAGGGGGAGCGCCCAGAACGGTGCCAACATAAATAAAAAGAGGGGAGTCATATTATAGGCTGCCGCCCAGTCTCGGTAGGGCAGCTCGCCCGCTAGAAACAACCGTGTGAAGCCGTGATGTTCCTGGGGCTCTTCTCCGCCACTTACATACCAAAAAAAGTAGTCGAGAAAACCCTCCATGTTCCAGTCCCAACCGAGGAGGAGACGCTGCCAACCGAAGTAGGTGTAGGTGTAGGCGGCGATTACTAACACAAGAAGGCGAACCGCAAGGCTAAGTGTAAGAATTTTCAACGCAGTGCAATTTTCTGCAATGAATGAGCGGAAGAGGGGACACATGGTCATCATAACGCTATAAAGGGATTACAATGCAGTAGTGGGGAAAATGGGGATAGTGAAAGGAAAGGTCAGAACAAAGTTGGAAGGAAAGGGATTTAAAAAGTTGGTGATCGATTCTGGGTTAAGATCTTCATATCCGATAAAAATTGTAATAATTGAGAGGAGATAGGGATCTCGCCCAAAACACATTGTACAATCTAAGAACTTATCTTAATTCTGTGTTTAATAACCATTTAACAATAGTAAAACCAATAAAAAAATACGTGAAGAAAAATGCTTGATTTTAACTTTGTGAAAATGCAATACCTGAAATTGAGGGAAGCAGTCATTAAATTCTTAGATCGGTTCGATGAAGGTAGTTACTATTATCAACCAACCCCAAAATCCAATACCACGGCCTGGATAATTCTTCACATTTCAGCCTTTGAGCAGCTCATGGTAGTCGATAAAATTGGAGGATATAATTTTAACGAGTTCATCTCTCAAGAGAACATTGACAAGTATAAACCAAATGTAGCCGGCTTTAATTTCAAAAAAGAAGAAATGATGAGTAAAGACCAAGCTATAGAGTTATTGAAGAGGACTCAAGAAGCAGCAGTGTAATTTCTGGAAGATATGATTGCTCAAAATGAATCTGTAAAAGATGTGGATCCAGAAACCGCGTTTAATCGATATTTACTTATTTTTCGCATGAAACAGATCACTATGGTCAGATCAAGTATTTAATTGGATCTTGGCAGAGAACTCGGTAATTGAATAGCAAAAAGAAGTTTGTTCTGCTTAGAAAGAAGAGTCCAGTGCCATGTAAGAAATAAGGTGTATGAAAGTATTTCAAGCTTACTATGATTGGTACCCCCTATAGATCAGTTAAGCTTACAGTCGTTCCTTTTAATTCTGGGAATAACAAAGAAGCTTTACTCTTTATAGCGTTTAATGATATATTTTATCTATAATAACCGCATTAGATGGAGCAAACTGTACTCCCTCAAATTCAAGTAAAGTGCGCTTCATATTCAGTCCGCCTTGGAATCCTCCGAGTTCTACATTCGATCGAATGGTCCTGTGACAAGGAATGATGATTGGGAAAGGGTTAGGTTGATAGGGCATTTCCTACCGCGCGCGCTCCATTTGGAATCCCTACCGCGCGTGCAATTCTTCCATATGTACTCACCCAACCCCTCGGGATCTTATATTCGGTTAAAAGTACGTTTTTTTGAAAATCGGAACAAATATCGAGGGCTATATTATTCAATTTAAAATCAATAACCTCTCCTTCAAGAAACTTTTGAATTCTCATACCAAGTCTTTCAATCGGTTGGAAAGATCTAGAATGAGCGTTAGGGAAGTTGAACCTAACACGTGCTTCTGAATGATATTTTGCGTGCGACAGAAAGAGTCTCAGTATTTGGGGGATGGTTATGGTTTCCTTCTAAACAATGCTGAATGTCCCAAAATTAGATGGAAAATGAGTGAATGAAATAGATGCCATGAACCATCATCCAACAATGAGTTTTTATTAACTATCAATATTGTTTGTCTGACTCAAAACGCCCATACGCCAAGGGGATTGAGGTGAGATAGATGGTCGATAACCCTCTACGGGTAGGGATAGCGAAACTAATCCAAAGTGGTGAAAGCGCCTTTGATAAATATATGGGAGGACCAAAAGCTATAGAGGAGGGCGGACTCAGGGAAATTCTTGAGAAGAACGGGTGTATCCTTGTAGAATCCAAGACAGCTGAGCTGACACCCGAGGAGGCAAAACAGTACGGCGCATGGCACCGCCTGGGACTGGCCTCCCGTCACCTTGCTGACATCGTAGCGGATCAACGGAAGCGAGGACTCTTCACCATCGGGCTTCTTGCCAATTGTAACGGGTTAATGGGCATGCTAGGCGGGTTCCAGAGGTCTAGCCCTGATTGGAAGCCCCTCCGGGTAGGTCTAGTGTGGGTTGACGCCCATGGTGACATTAATACCCCAGAAACCAGCCTTAGCGGGATGCTGGGGGGGATGCCAGTAGCGGTTGCGACAGGCCACTGCCTGGCGAGGTTGAGGGTGAAGTGTGGATTGGAGGTGGCGCTGCCCACGAAATATGTGGTCATGGTGGGAGTGCGGGATACGGACCCCTTGGAGCAAGCGATCATCGACAGGAGCCGGATCAAACACATCACAGTGGACGAGATCAGGCACCTCAACCCAGTTATTTCGAGGGAGATGGAACGCCTCGCACGGATCACGGACCTCATCTATGTTCACGTGGACTTAGACGTCCTTGACCCCCCAGAAGTACTTGGCCACGGCCTCACGGTCAAGAACGGTCCCACGAGCATGGAACTCGGAGCAGCTCTCGAAGTTATGTTCGAGCACCCCAAAGCCGCGGGCTTCGGCATCGCCTCATACCCGGCCCGGGATGACCCTGACGGCATCACTTTGAAAGTGGTCTACACCCTCATTGAAGGGGTCGTGAAGGGAGTCCAGAACAGGGACTAGTTAACGAGCTCCTCGTGCTCTACGCGCCTGTGTTTCGTCCCCAAAGTGTATAAACCATTTGATGGTTTTTGTTAAGTAGGAGTAATTGTATCCCTTATCAAAAATGTAGAGGCCATGTTCAGAACTGATTATTCAATGAAATACCTTTGATTATACCAGCATTAAATCTTTATAACCTTTAAGTTAATTTATTTAATACAGAAATAATTGTTATATGAATTACATTATAGCTATGACAATTCCCGTGAACAATATGCGGTGGAGGTAGTACAGATGGGAAGAACGAAGAAAGCTATCTACGTTCAACTTCTTGCCGGGATATTACTATATACGGTCTTCTTAAGCCCAAGCGTCCTCTTGACCACGACCCAACAAGTGGCTTCCGTGATCCCGCCGAATATCCGAGCGTACGAACTCATTGAACTCGATGGGGCGGCCTTGCGTGCCGAAGTCGAGGCGGGGCGCACGGTGACCTTAGAGTTCGCGACCCAGCAGTTTGAGGTCCAGCTCGTTCCACATAATTTGCTCTCTCCCAAGTATGCCGCCCGCGTGGAGCCCACGTGGGAAAACCCTGGGACATTTCGCGGCATGGTGGTGGGCGTTCCGGATAGCATCGTCCGACTCGCGCTCCGCGAGGGGTTGGTGCGCGGGTATGTGCTCACCGGTACGGGAGACTGGTACTTCATTGAGCCGGTGCGCTACTACGGTGACCCTGCCACGTTAGGTGTGCCGTGGAACCTCCATTTCATTTATAAGACCACAGATGTCACGCTGCAACTGAACCTCTCGAACGATGTGGTGCACCCCTCCCCACTTCCGAAAGCGCCCGAGGAGATTTATTCGGCTTCTGTGCGGGATTCCTCAATGTCAGCGTCCTCGGGGTCTTGGGATCAGGTGTTAGACATGCACTTCGAGAGTCTCGAGGACAATCAAGTAGTGGATTCCTCGTGGTATGGGCATCATGGGACCAACCACGGCGCGTTTTTTTGGGAGGGGAAGAGGGGGAGCGCGTTGGTGTTTGATGGCAACGACTACGTAGAGGTGCCGGTCCCTGAAAGTAGTCCACTCAACTTGGAGACAACCAGTTTCACAATCGCCGCATGGGTCTATATAGCCAATGATAATGAAGCGGACACGATCTTCTTCGAGTGCGGGGATTGGGGCGGGGCAGAACGGAATCAAATGATTCTTTTTTTAATAACCCCCGACAGGCATCCCAAGCTCGGGTTCTATGGGCCTCGGGCGAAATCTGACCGGACGATCCCTCTCAATCAATGGACCCACGTCGCCGTGACCTTCGAAAGGGGTTCAAGCGGAGGGTATGCCACGTTTTATATCGATGGAGTCGGCGAACCTCCCAAATACTTAGATGGGCTCCCCAATTTTGGGGAGTGGAGAAATCCGCTGATCGGCCGAGCGTTTTATGACGGTTACGAAGGCGCGTATCTGCATGGAGATCTCGATGAACTGCAGGTGTACCGGCGGGTACTCTCCGGTTCGGAGGTGGCCGCCCTCGCTCTGCAATGGGACGCAGAGATTATCGTCGCCTACGATGCGGAATACACGACCGAAGTGCCTAATTGGTATTATCAAATCTTCGAGGTGATGAATGCGGTGGAGGGCATCTATTACGACGACTTATTTACCTTCTTCCCCATTGTTGACATTGTAGAATGCGATACCTGCACGTCCACCAACATATACGACCTGCTTGATGATCTCAAAGCCAAGTGGATGAACAACCCCACAGAACGCGACCTGGTTCACCTCTTTAGTGGCAAGGACCTCCAACCTGAGGGTTATATCGGCCTAGCAGATTTGTGGGGGCTTAAAGACGCATCCGTAAGAGCATACGGCGTGACCCGACATATCGCAGTGCCTGATAGCTCTTATACCGCCTCCCTCTATGGGAAGACCATCGTGGTGTCGCATGAAATCGGGCATAATTTCGGTGGACATCATCCTTATGCTGCTGAGCAGCTCTACGTTCCGCTAGACTACTACTACACCATCATGTGGCCGGGCTACATGGGGGATGGGTGGATGCTCGCCCACTTCTCGAATGGTCGGATCGGTTCGGATCCCAACAAAAACAATCTGAAGCGGATGATCCCATATGCTTGTGATAATCTCCCCGATTAAACTTGGATGTGATATCAAATGTTCAATTTGACTAGAACCGACCAGAACCGACTGATATTCATTCTGGGATTCGCCCTAAAATGAACCAAACATGAGAGGAAAAGTCATGACCATGAATGCGAAGAAATGGTTAATAATCCTCGGACTCGTCGCAACCTTGATCCTAGCAAGTATCTGGGGGCTACAGTCCGGAGATCAAGCCCCAGAAGAGGTCCTTGAAACCAAAAAATCTCAAGAACTTTATCATACCCAAGAACAGGAGCCAGTACTCTTCGCGTGGATCACATTTGAAAAACAGAATGAAACTCCCGAAGACTATGTGGTACTGACTGAGGATGACCTTGAGCAGTTTCCGGCGATACAAGCCGCTTTACAGGAATTTGCGGAAAGTAACCAGACCAAGCTTGGGTATAAGACCTCCGAACAGGAAGCGACTGAGTTCCAGGAATACATTTTTGACAAATACCGAGAGCGAGAGTCGTGCAAAAACCCTCTGTCTCCCTCTTGTTTCGTTTATCATTTTAAATACCAGGAGACGTACTACTCGGTCGGTGTTGCCATGCCCGAGGATAGAGTGTCTACCGCAGCTGTCCCTGAAGTCCCCCTAACTTCTGGGGTGTTGCTCCTCACAAGCGTGATTCTTGCCCTCCATCTGCAGGGCAAGAAGGAGAGGAAACGGAATTGAAACAGCGGCTTAGGTAGGCATTCAAAGACCCATTATGCTCCTGTCACGCCAACAATGAGACCTCTAGAAGTGAACCTCCTTTTGCCTCAGCACGCGGAGATCTTTATCGCTTACGCTGCGGAATACATAACCGAAGTGCCCACCTAAATTGGATTATCAAATCTTCGAGGTGATGAATGCGGTGGAAGGCATCTATTACGACGACTTATTTACCTTCTTCCCCATTGTTGACATCACGGAGTTTGATACCTGCACGTCCACCAACTCAAGCAAACTTCTCGAGCAACTTGTTAACCACTGGAAGAATGACCCTGTTGAACGCGACTTGATTCACCTCTTTAGTGGTAAGAACTTCGTGGATCCCGCAATTGGTCGAGCCATCCAGCCCGGGCTCCACGATCTATCCGAAGCTGCGTACGGTGTGACCCAACATGTCTCCGAGGGCGGTCCCACCTATTACGCCACCCTCTATGGGAAAACCATCATTGTGGCTCATGAAATCGGCCATAATTTCAATGGGACACAGGTAGAAGCGGCCTTTGAAGAACGGCTTGGTGTCGGCACCTTCTATACCGTCATGTGGCCGGGCTACATGGGGGACGAGTGGATGATTGCCCACTTCTCGAATGGCCAGATCGGTGAAAATCCCTATAAAAACAACTTGGCGTGGATGATTCCATATGCTCACGATCATCTCCCCGATTAGGCACGGGTTGTGGGCCATTTGTGGGAGTCCGTCTTGAATAGATTTCCGCAGCATTGGATTGTCTTATTAGTAAAAAGATGAGAAGATAAGTATGATAGAGTGGTTAGCCCATGCGAGCGCGAATAAGTATTATGGTGGCTGGGGGCCTAGTGATTGTTTTCGTTCTGGTGGTTCTCTTCACAGTTTCTGGACTTTGGGTTCCGAATAGTGAACTGCCACCTAATGAAACTGAGACAACGACCCCTCAAGGCACCTTCTTGCCGAAAGCGACGATTTATCTGAAAAAATTAGAGTCAGAACCCGAATATTATGTAGAACTGACGGAGGAGGAGCTGGAACAGTTTCCGGTGCTACAGGTTGCCTTACAAGGCTTTGAGGGGAACGAACAAACTGAGCTTATGTACATGGTACACGAGCGGGAGGCTTTCAGGATCCAGAGATACATTTGGGACAAGCTGAGAGACAAGTATGGGGAATCTTGCGAAGACTATCCTTCCCGTTGTATCAAGACAATATTTGAATATCAGGGAGATTTCTATTACTTTTTGGTCGCAGTTCCGTAAGATGAGGTGGTTCAGAGTTCCCTATCAGTCGTTGGCATCAGACACCTCATAACCGAGAAGGAGCGGGTGGACTACCTAATTCCAAACACGATTATCTTGGTGAATGATGGTGGGTGCTCCGCAGCATACAGCTTGACCCAACAGTTTTCTCTACGGGGGGTGCCTATACCGACTCCCCCTATGGAAAGACCATCGTGGTGTCGCATGAAATCGGGCATAATTTCGGTGGAGATCATCCTTATGCTGCTAAGCAGCTCTACGTTCCGCCAGACTACTACTACACTGCATGTGGTCGGGCTACATGGGGGATGGGTGGATGCTCGCCCACTTTCTCGAATGGTCGGATCGGTTCGGATCCCAGCAAAAACAACCTGAAGCGGATGATCCCATATGCTTGTGAATATCTTCCCGATTAAGCTTGGATGTGATATTAAGTGTTCAATTTGACTAGAACCGATCAGAACCGACTGATATTCATTCTAGGATTCGTCCAAAATGAACCGAACAGGTGAGGAAAAGTCATGATCATGAATGCGAAGAGAAGGTTAATAATCCTCGGAATCGCCGCAACCTTGATCCTGGTAAGTATCTGGGGGCTTCAGTCCAGAGATCAAGCCCGAGAAGATGTTATTGGAACCAGAAAACCTCAAGAACTTTACTGTAACCAAGAACAGGAGCCAGTACTCTGCGCGTGGCTCGAGCTTGAAAAAAAGCCGAGTACTCCCGAAACCTATGTAGTAGAACTGACTGAGGAGGACCTTGCGCAGTTCCCGACGATTCAAATCGCTTTACAGGAATTTGCAGAAAGTAACCTGACTAGGCTTAGTTACAAGACCTCCGAACAGGAAGCGCGCGAGTTCCAAGAGTACATTTTTGACAAGTATAAAGATTCTTGCGAAGACCCTCAGTTTTGTACCCGTACTCTTTTTAAATACCAAGAGGAGTTTTACAGGTTCGGTGTTGCCATGCCTGAGGATAGAGTGTCTACCGCAGCTGTCCCTGAAGTTCCTCTTACTTCTGGGGCGTTGTTCCTCACAGGTATCATTCTTGTTCTCAATCTGCATGACAAGAAGAAGAGGAAACGGAATTGAAACAGCGGCTTAGGTAGGCATTCAAAGACCCATTATGCTCCTGTCACGCCAACAAGAGATCTCTAAAAGTGAACCTCCTCCTGCCTCAACTTGTGGGAATGTCATAACTCCACAATATTAGCTAAATCGGAGGGTTGCACACTTAGCTGCCATTGGCTCCGGTTCCTGGTAAACTTCAGTACAACTGATGTTTCTATCTGCCTTTCTGGTATACTCCAGTAGGTTCGGAGCAGGTTCTCTTTTTCTTTGGGCGCTACCAATGCAAACCCATATTTTTCATAAAATCGAATCGCCCATGTCGCAGCAGCCCATGTTCCTACCAAGATTTCCTGCGTTTCGGCTATTTCCATTAAGTAAGCCAATAATTTCCCTCCAATTCCTCTCCTTTGGTGGTTAGGGAGCACATAGGAATGCCTAATCAGGGTTGTATCTTTCACGGGTTGTATCCCCATCACCCCTACCACTTTATCCTCTTCTTTCCAGCCAAAAAACCTAACTCCCGCCTTAATTTCCTCATTTAGTTCTTTTTCAGACATATAAGGTTCTTTCCACCGGTCTTTAGGGATTACGCCTTTGTATGCTTGCGCAGCAATGTTTACTATTCTTAAAATGATGGGAATTCTTTCACGCATAAGAAGCCTCCAACAACGAGTTTCATGCCTTCAATGTCAAACCTGTATTATTTCAACTAGAACTCGCCGTAGAATAAATAACTCATAGCACCCCCATGGATCTACAACTTCAACAACCCATGCATTGCTCCTGGAAGTCCTATGAGAGGTGTTACACCGTCTCTTGATTTGTAAGTTACCGCATACATATGAATTCACAAATGCAACTCATATCGTTCCTCAGTAATCGGTCTCCCCCACAAGTTTGGATGCGATTTCTCCTCGGTCTTTTGAAACCCAGCAGCTTTATAAAGATGAATTGCCGCAGCGAGGTCATTGACCGTCCACAAATATATCGTCTTGTAAGGCCTTGTTTTACAGAACTCGATTGCTTCCTCAAGAAGGACCTTACCAAGGCCAAGACCTCGGCACCTTGGATGAACTAGCCACCAGCGCAGCTGAGCCTTATCTTTTAAACGCCCGACAATTCCAATAGAACCAACAACTTGCCCTTCCTTTTCGGCTACCCAGAGTCGGTCATTCCGAGGGTTATACGATTCGACAAATTCTGCAAAAGATCTGGCAACATATGCCCCCTCGAAGGTGTGATCGTAGCCATGTTCACTTGCATAGACAATTCCATGGAGCGCAATGACCTTCCCTATATCGCCTGGCTGAAGGTCACACCGTATTCTTATACTTTTGAAAATTCGACTTTGGGACTTGCCTCTCATTTAGCAGAACTCCTAATCTTGGGACATTCCTCAAGGTTTAGCAACCTGTCACAACGAGAGTAATTTCAGAGGATATGTGGAGGAAAAAGGGGTTAATTAATAGTGAGGGGCTCCAAAGTATTTTAAGACCTCTTTGATTGTTACACCCCGCATCTCAGCTAAACTTGCAGCCATTCGCTCGGCGATCTCCCGCCAGACATCTTCTTCATTAGCGAACCTTGCCTGAAACCGTTCAAATTCGTGTTTGAGCCGCTGGTTCTCGGCTAACAAAAGATCCCGCTCCTCCTCGAGCGCGAGGATCTGGTCTTGAAGCCTTGTCCTGTCAAAGGTGAGCGTTGGCGCGCGCTTTGCGGGTTTCACTTTAGAGGGTTTTTCCCTTTTATGGGGCCAGTAAACGTTCATTCGGCCAATCTTCCGGTACCCAAGTTTCCATTCAGCCACCATTTTCTTCAGAAACACCTTGGCTGCCTCTGCAGACAGCTGGGTCTTTGTAACAAATTCTTTTAAGACAAAGGGGGCCGTTTGTTTTTCCACGAACTCTTCAGGCTGCATCTTGATCTCCCACTTGTGTATAAAATTAAACCCTTTGCTATTTAAAAGAGATGGAAGAGCCGGGATTGGAACAAGAGGAAAACAATATTTGGCTGAAAGATTTGATGAGAGGGATTCAAGATCCAATATACAAAACAATCACCTACAATAAGGCATCTATCCGAAAAAGACCGAGATCCCTTTCAAAATCAAAATTTGGTGAGATATCAAATGTTTCTATCCTTTATGGCTTGGAAATTGCGATAGTGATAGAGATGTCCGACGAAAGGGAGCTCTATAAGAATGAATTACTAGAACAGATATATCAACTCAGGTTCAAGAATGAAAAACCCTATAGAGGTTGTAGGTGAAGTTGTTTGGTAGCTGAGCAAAAAGTCCTTGGTACAGAAGATCAAATGGTCCTCAAAGTAGCAACAGGTTTCGGGTGAATAAGATTTATGGAATGAAGAAGATTACAAGCAGTTTGATGAAGACAGCAGTCACACGGTCAAGGGTTTGAAGTGGTCGAAGAATATTACAGATATAATACGCTTCGATACAGGATTTGACACAGTAGAGGGGGTCAAAAGACAGGCTTTTGGAGCACACAACATGGTGGTTATTCGATGATAAAAAAGCATCCTAGCCTAATTGGGGAAAATATCCGTGAGCTTAAATGATATGTGGCAGAACAAATAAATATGGGAATTCTAGGTTATCTTTTTTCTCTAACAAAGAAGCGATGACTGATAAATGATAGCATCGATGGAAATCCTATGAAGTTCCATCGGCTACCACTTCAAGACCAGTTTAAAAAGATGCTAGGAATGAAAGAGTTTTAATCACCAATGAGAATTATTAATAGGTATTACTCGTGAAAAATACTGCAAATGGTCCAATAAATGATCTCAGTAATATTTCATTAGAGGAAAGTGGTGAAACTCATAAGAACCTTCTATTCTTGGTAATGTTCTTTTGCTTTTTTGTGCTTTTCTTCTTAGTTGGGCACTTTCTAGGATTTCAGGTTACATCTGAGATCTTTATTTTCCTTTCACTAGTTATTTCTCTTATCCTGGCTGCCTTTATTTGGATGCGATAGATTTCAAAGCGCATCGGATCCACTTTGAATAAAGGTTTTACCTTCACAGGTAAGAGGAGCTATGACTTTGGGTCCGCCGAGAGGGTTTTCTTTATTGGAGCGAGATTCACATAAGGAAGTTTTGAGTCTCTTTGCAGGTTTCTGAAATCATAAGAGCAAGTCATCGCAGGTATCATACAATTAATAATATGTACAAGCAAGTACGAATATGTACAAACAATTAATAATATGTACGGGGGGACGGAGTTAGACGGTTATATTGAAGGAACTGACCAATATCAAATTATTGTACACAATGAAGGTGGAGTCCCGTGGAACTCAAAGGAGAAGAAGTGGAAACGATCTTGCGGAAACTCTATGTCTGCTATCAATGTGGAACCTGCACAGCAGGATGCCCTGTGGCGCGAGTCATTGCAGAATTTAACCCGAGACAAATGATTCTTCGCCTGAAACAGCGTGATTTTGCTATCCTAGATGACTTCAAAGCATGGTATTGTGCCGCATGCCATACCTGCTCCGAACATTGCCCTCAGAACATTAAATTCTCTGAAGTTTTAATGGAATTAAAAAATTATTTAGCAAAACAGGGTGAGATCCCACCTGGAACCCTGACAGTCTACAAGGATCTTGGAAATGTCGGAATTATCTCCGAGTTTACCCAAGCCATTGCTCGGAGACGTGCCGCCTTGAAATTGCCAGAGGTTCAAGTCGATGCTAAAACTTTGAATGAAATCTCAACACTAACCGTGTTGACAGGATGGCACGATATCATCCACCCTGCAGAAGTACAAGTCACAAACCCCAAAAAATCGGAGGATTGAGAGGATGTCTAAGTTCGCGCTTTTTTTGGGTTGTCAAATCCCCTTTCGGGTACCTTTAATGGAGGTGGCAGCCCGAAAAGTTTTGGAACAGTTTGATATAGAGCTGGAAACGATGCCGCTTGCCTGTTGCCCGGATCCGATTGGCGTTCGAAGCATCAGTACTGATACATGGTATACCCTTGCTGCACGGAACCTCTGTGTAGCTGAAACAATGGGTTTAGACATTGTAACCCTGTGCAATGGCTGTTTTGAGACGCTAAAGACGGTCAACGAGGAATTAAAGCACGATGCCACCTTGAAAGATCAAGTCAATAAACATTTAGTCGAAGTCGGACGGGAATGGCAAGGGACGATTAATGTGAAACATGGCACTCAGGTACTACTTGAAGATATTGGCCTTGATCGAATTCGGCAGGAGGTTCAAGAACCGTCCCCTGTCGCCCATTTAAAGGTTGCAGCACACTCAGGATGTCATTTTACTAAACCCTCAAATATTTTGCAAACGGATGATCCGGATCGCCCGCAGCTTCTCGCACAGCTCATTGAAGCCACAGGAGCCCAGTCCGTCACGTATCGTGGGAGTACCCTCTGTTGCGGGACGGGGATCTTGAATGTCGCACGTGAACAAGCGAGTCAGATCGCGCGCATTAAACTCCATCGAATTCACGCGGTTAAGGCAGACGCCATGATCACATCCTGCCCCTTTTGCTTTTTACAATATGATGCTGGGCAAATTCTCATTAACCGAGCGTTTGGGGACACCTTAAAAATCCCAATTATTGATTCCTTTGAATTAGTGGCGTTAGCCATAGGGGTTCACCCAGCGGAACTAGGGTTTAAGCTGCACCGCGTGAAAACAGGGGACCTTATTCGCGCGCCTGCCCCCTTGTAGGGGGGCAGACAGAGGCGAAATCTGACACATACTCAAAAGACCGGTATTTAATTATAGAAGGGGGTTCTCTTTGATGAATGGTTCCTTGAGGGGCACGTGCAAATCACGTTCAGTGAGCTACCTCACATGGGTTACAACAATCGAGATAGTTTGTGAGTATTGTGCTCCGTCACTAGTTTGTTAGCTTGTTTGGTTGCCCTGAGAAAGCTTTTTCACCAACTCTACATCCTCCTTGGTGTGGATATTAACCCAATCACCTACAAAAACGAAGCCATATAATCGGCGCTCTTCTGCAAGCCGTGGAAAGATCTCTTCTTGCAGGCTACACGGTATTTCGCCCTTAGAAGGGATGTAATTGAAAATCTCGGGGGAAAGAAACCCGATCAGAGTGGATAATAGGTGGGTTTTTGCCTTTTCAGGCTTTTCTTCATAAAAAACAATATTAGCTCCCGACAATTCCACGATTCCTCTCCAAAGCTCTGGGTGGAAATCGTAATCGAAATCCCTTCGCGAATAGATAGCAAGGGTCGCAATGCCACCGTGCATTAAATGAAATTCATGTAATTTATTAAGATCAAAATTCAAAAAACAATCCCCTGGGATCATTAAAAAATCCGTTTTTAGGAAATCTCTAGCTGCTTCTAAGGTTTTTGCCACTCCAAGGGGTTTTCTTTCTTCCACATATTTAATATTAACACCAAACTGGTCTCCATCGCCCAACACATTAAACAATTGGGTATTGATGTCCCTAAAACCAATGATGATGATGTCGTCAAAGCCCGCACGTTTACATTTGGTGAGGGTGTCTTCCACGAGTGTCTTCTCATTTATCTGGGAAAGGGGGGCATATGTCTCCAGTTCATTGATGTAAATCCGTTCGGGTTCGCCTCCCGCGAGAATCACCGCGCGTTTCATCCGAGCAAAGTACTCAAGGAGGGATTTTTCAATAGCATCGCTGCGAGAACGAATAAAGATTCCATCAACTCGGGCTTCGACCTGTTTCAAGAGATCAGGATCTATAGAAATGGTTATCTTTTGTTTTGGGATCCTATCTTTCTTTATTGAAGCAGTCATACTGGAGTCATACTTTGTCAAGATTTTAAATTTTATTTTTATCAATCAGTTTAAATATTTTGGAACTGATTAACCGATTTTTCACTATTCTGGGGGTAGTCGTAACTTTTTAGTAACAGTCAGCTTTTTATTGAAGATATCGTACCAAAGTCATACTTTGCCGTACCTACGTAATTCTTATTAAGGAGTATGTGGAAATCCGTATGAGCGCCAAATATGAGTTCTTATCGGATTTCCATCTATAATGAGTCATCTCAACTTTCCTCGCGATCAAGGAATATTTCAAGAATTGTCTAAATCGAACCCAAATTCGGTGTATTTCATGACTAAAGCAATTGAACAAGTTTCACTCGTTGGAATGGGGTTTGTAGGACTTACTACAGCAGTGTTCTTTGCATCCCGAGGAATCCCTGTCACAGGAATAGACATAGATGCAGAAAAGATCCAAATGATGAGAAAAGCTACCTTACCTTTCTATGAAGAAAATTTAGAGCCATTAATTAAAAATACTATCCAAAAGGGACTCTTAAAGCTAACTACTGCTTACGAACCAGCTATTACTGAAACTGATATGACTATGATAGCAGTTGGTACACCCAGTAATGCACTAGGCCAAATTGATCTGAGTTACATTAAAGCTGCAGCTCACTCAATTGGTCAAGCCCTAAGACGAAAAGAAGAATGGCATCTTGTTGTTGTAAAAAGCACAGTCATCCCAGGTACTACCCGAAAAATCGTCGGTAAAATCATTTCGAAGGAAAGTGGTAAGGCTGTAGGACGCGACATTGGTTTGTGTTCGAATCCCGAATTTCTGAGAGAGGGGAGTGCTTTAAAGGATTCAATGAATCCCGATCGGATAGTCATTGGGGAGTATGACAACAAATCCGGCCAGATACTCGAGACCTTTTATGAGACAATCTATGCGGGGCAAACAAAAATACTTCGTCAGGACTTAGAGACAGCAGAAATGGTTAAATATGTCGCTAACTCGTTTCTTGCCTTAAAAATTTCATTTGTAAATGAAATTGCAAATATTTGCGAACAAATTCCTGGAATGGATGTTTACGAGGTCATGAAGGGAGTGACTTCTGATTTCAGAATAAACCCGCACTTCTTTGACGCAGGTTTAGGCTTTGGCGGCTCTTGCCTCCCCAAAGACGTTTCAGCACTACTAAATTTTGCCAAAGAGCAAGGTTATTCCGCACCGCTCTTACATGGAATTCTCCGAGTAAATAGCCATCAACCCCATCATGTTGTTAAAATAGTTGAAACTCTTCTGGGAGGGCTAAAAGATAAAAAAATCGCGATTTTGGGGCTTGCATTTAAAAAGAATACAGATGATATGCGTGAAGCTCCTAGTATTCAACTCATTAAACAACTTCATGAAAATGGGGCTAGCCGCATATTTGTAACAGATCCTAAGGCTGAAAAGGAAGCGAAGAGGATCTTTCATAACACTGTGCATTATGGATCTGTTAAAGAGTGCTTGAACAAAGCAGCAGCTTGTATCCTGGTTACAGATTGGCCCGAATACAAGAACATCTCTCCACAAATGTTCCAATCATTGATGGTCGAACCGCGACTCCTTCTGGATGGACGTCGGTTCTTTGACCCTTCTTCATATGATGGACTAGTTACATATCGAGGCATTGGCTTGTCAGACAAATCAAAGCCTTAGATCTACCAAATAGGCAAAACTTGCTAATTATTGACTCCTCCCGCTTCTGCAATCTATCGATGGCATTCTACTTTTAGAAAGTAATAAGCGCGGCAATAACATTATTCATCTGGTATCGAACAAGATCAAAAGCTTCTTTCACATCTTTTAGCTTGAATTTATGAGTTATTAACGGAGATAATTTAACCTTTTCCTCATTAACCAGAGTAATGGCTTCATCCCACACACCTGGTCCTCCAGCAACCCCAAAAAGGGTCAGTTCTTTTAAAATCACTGCATCAAGATCAAAGTCACTCGATTTATCTCCGAATTTGGTAAGGAAAAGTAGGCGACCTCCCCGTTTAGTCAAATTCAGACTTAATGGAATCCCTTCAGGTTTTCCTGAGGTTTCAAATACTACATTCACGAATCTTTTCTTGATTTTACTCCGAATTTGTGCTAAGTGGTCGCGATCCGGATCCACTGAAACAATAATATCCGCTCCAATTTTTTTGGCTACCCGCAAACGAGCTGTCGACCAAAAGTCGCCAATAAAAACTCGCGAAGCTCCAAATACTTTTGTTAGTTGGATAATGGCAAGAGAAATTGGGTTAGAGCCCCAAATCAGCACATCTAAACCCCGTGGGATGTCTGCACGTTTTATAGCATGAAGCACCGTGGCAATGGGGGCAAGAAGGGCTGCTTCGTCATAGGTGATCCACATAAACGGGTGTAACATAGATGCTGGAACTAGGGTATACTCTGCCATGCCACCATCAAGGGTTACTCCTGGAATTTCTACACTGAAACAAAGGTGATAATTACCAGTTCGGCAATGTGTGCATTTACCACAACCTATGACTGTATCTCCAACAACCCGTTCTCCTTTTTCAATTCCAACAACCCCTTCTCCTACTTGTGTAACTATACCACTCCATTGGTTACCTGGAATCACTGGATATAGCTCTTTTTGTGAGGTATAAGGATGTGTTCCTTTGAGTATATCTACATCACTAGGGGAAATTCTGACAGCCTTGACCTTCACTAACACTTTTCCAGGTTCGATTTGGGGAGTTTTCACTTTTTCCACAGAAATATTCTCTTTCCCATGAATCACTGCTGCTTTCAAATAATCACCCGTTCCTCATCCCTTGTAGATCATTACGGAAAGTTCACCTCTATTATACTTTCGGACGCTCATCGAATCAATGTCATCTTAAGGCTCAATTAGAGGAATACACCAAGCAATAGAAACGACCCTATTGCCATAAATTGATCTTTTGAGTGGTAATTCTTGCCATATATGGATCCTGTGGCTTATTTTGAAAATTCTTCAATTGATTGCATAATTGTTGAGATATATGCGGTGGCAGGGCCTCCCCCCATCAGAATTGCACAGGAACAGGCCTCCATTATTTCTTCTCGCGTTGCGTTAGCCTCCAGAGCACGTCTGGTATGATATACCATGCAGCCCTCACAATGAGCATACAAGCTTATGGCGATGCAAATCAGCTCTTTGATTTTTGCAGACAGGGCGCCATCTTGGTGTACACTATGCAAGAGCTCGACAATAGCATTTCTTGTGTCAGGGATGTCCTTACTCATCTTAGCAAAATGGGTTTGATAGTCTTTCAAGATTTCTTTAACATTTTTAATCATTTAATTAACCTCCTAAGGCATCTCAGGGTCAATCACCAAGAAATTAGGCATATTAACTGATTAACCTTAATTTTTTCAATAATTTTTACAGAAACAGATCATTAATCAAGCTATTCCAAAAATATGTTTTCATAAGCTTAAGTGTGAAAGTAGGAAAGATTGGAAGTTAAAATGACTAGTATGGTTTTATAATGGGAGTTTAAGATTCTCTGTATTCATGAATATCACTAAATTTCTTCATGTATCTCCAAACTTTATTCTAAGATGGTATATCTAAGAGAAAAATAAATAATTCAAATCCAAAGACTTGTAATTCGCTTCGTTTGGCTTATTTCTGCTCTTGGAGATACCGTTGAAAGCTGTTACATAGTTGTACTTTGACTTCCGAAGTCGTTATCTTCCTTCCAAGTTCTTTTTCGAGTGTCGTCACTACGTGCTTCTTACTTCGTACCCATTTTCCACCTGTTTTCCCTGAACTTCCTTGCAATGGTCTCGGGGAGACTTGTAAGACTTCTTTGAGAATTTGTAAATTAGTACTCACCAATAAGGTTCCATGAAGCAAGATCCCACCATATTTTATCGCAGCAGCCATACCAGCAACTTTTTTCTGATTTATATGAATATAGGTCCCTTTTGGCATGTATTCGGCGCGGAGGCCCAAGGCTCTGATCCCGTGAATAACACTCTTACTGAAATGTTCATAGATTAAGGGGACTTCTTTTGGAACAAGGGGCGAGGTTCGTCGAAGAACAAGGGTCCAATTCAGATTCCCTTGATCGTGATAAACAGCTCCTCCTCCTGTCAAACGAGTAAGAATTGGGATTCCAAATTTTTTACAGGCGTCTAAGTTAACTTCCAGTTTGGCACACTGGAATCGCCCAATGACTACTGTATTGGTACGATTGCACCACAACCTTACTGTATGTGGGATCTGCGCCCTCCCAATTGCTTTTAGAAGCATCTCCTCGGTGATCAAATTTACTTTAGGATCAATATATTCTAACTCAATTATCTGCCACATGTCACCATATGCATCAAAGAAGTGTGATAGATTTTTTTTCTTGCTATTGTTTATCAATGAAGTATCTAACGAGGCTAACTCCATCGAAGAAGACGCAACTAATTTCTGCATTGATTGGTGAACTCCTTGTCGCTTAGTAAGTATCACAATCAGATCTTTAACATGTACGGGTTCTCTAAGTTCTTTTTGATATCAGAGAGAAATTGAGCCGCTGGAGCCCCATCGATTACTCGATGATCAACAGCAAGAGTCAATCCCATCATTGGACGGATTTCTATCTTGCTGCCTATTACCACTTGCTTTTCGGTAATACGTCCGACAGCTAGTATTCCAGTTTCAGGGGGATTAATCACCGGGAAAAAGGAGTCAACACCAAAAGGACCAAGGTTTGTTATAGTAAAGGTACCTCCACTAAGCATTTCAGCAGGTAAGGTTCCTTCTTTTATTTTACCAAGGAGTTGTTTCCTTGCAAGAGCGATTTCAGTTATGGATTTACGGCCAGTTTGACGAATGACAGGAACGATCAACCCTTGTTCTGCTTGTACTGCGAGGCCAATATTGATATCTTCAAAAATCTGGATTTGATCTCCTTCCAAGGTTGAATTTATCAGAAGATGGGCTTTGATGGCGTCAGAAACTGCTTTGATTAAGATGTCAGTGTATGAGACACGGGGCTCTACGTATGGATCTGTCTGTTGCAAAAGAGTTTCGCGAAGAGCTACCACATCGCTCATGTCCACCTCCATCTGAATCCAAATATGTGGCGCCGTCTGCGCACTGTGGGTCATCCTTTTTGCAATGGTTCGTCTCATGGGTGACATTGCTTCTGTTTGTTTAATTTTTTTCACCATTTCTCTCTGTGTTAGGAATCTTTCGACATCTTGCCGTGTAATTCTGCCTCGCGGCCCAGTTGCTTGAACGCGTGTGAGGTTGATGCCGTGCTCTTTCGCAAGGCGCTTGGCGACTGGTGAAGCGCTGATTCTAGATTTCTCGAGGATGCTGGGTATAGTAACTACCTCTTTAGACTCCAATTCTTCCGATTTAAGTTTTCGCTCCTCCTTTTTAGGCAGTTCCACGGCTTTAGCTACAATTGGGGGAATCTCCTCACCGGGCTCTCCTATGAAGCCCAAAATCGCCTTGACTGGCACTTCTTCATCTTTTGTTACTAATTTCTTTAATAGAACTCCTGAAGTCGGTGCTTCTACTTCATACTCTGTTTTTTCACCAAAAACCAGAACAATTGGCTCCCCTTTCTCTACTTGCTCCCCTTCTCCCTTGAACCATTTAAGGACCATCCCCTCAGTCATTGTAAGACTCAATCTTGGCATTAAGATGTCTGTAACCATCTTTAATTCCTCATTTCTGGTTTTCAAATGAGTTCCTTGACTTTTTGAATAATTGATTGTTCCGAAGGTAAATAGAATTGCTCGAGCGAGGGACTAAACGGAACGGGGGTGTCTGGCGCCGCCACTCGCTTGATTGGGGCATCTAAATACCCAAAGGTATCTTCGTCTTCAACGATCATTGCAGCGATTTCTGCCCCTACCCCGCCAGTTTTACAATCCTCTGTCACAATCACAACTCGACCGGTTTTCTTGACCGAATTTAAAATGGTTACTTTATCGAAAGGGACGAGGGTGCGTGGGTCAATGATTTCAGCGTTAATCTCATCTTTCTTAAGGGTTTCCGCTGCCGCAAGTGCTTTGTGGACCATGTGAAGGGTGGCAATGATTGTTACATCTTCTCCTTCCCGTTTAATATCGGCTTCTCCGAAGGGGAGCAAATATTCTTCCTCGGGGACTTCACCCTCTAATGGATAGCACAGTTTATGTTCAAAGAATAAAACTGGATTATTTTCTTCTCTTATCGCCATCTTCAGAAGGCCTTTTGCGTCGTAGGGGGAAGACGGGACTACAACTTTGAGCCCGGGAGAATGCATGAACCACGCTTCAAAGGAGCTGGAGTGATGTGCTGCAATGTTTCTTCCAGCTCCAAAGGGAGTTCGAAGCACTATTGGAACATTTATTTGCCCACCAAACATATAATGGATTTTTCCGGCTTGATTGACAATTTGATCCATCGCCAGTGCTATTAAATCCCCAAACATGATCTCTGCAACAGGTCGCATTCCAGTCATTGCGGCACCCACCGCTACCCCTGCAATTGCATTCTCAGAGATGGGCGTATCACGTACCCGTTCATCTCCAAATTCGGCAGCTAGACCTTTTGTTACCTTGAATGCTCCTTCCCAATCCCTCCCAATATCTTCACCTAGGAGAAACACGCGTTCATCTCGCCTTAACTCTTCCCTTAAGGCCTCATTCAACGCATCCCGATAGGATATTTTTCGCATTTGTTCGCACCTCTATTTTCTGGCAAAGACACCTGCTAAAGTCTCTTCAGGGGGTGGCAATGGACTTTCAATCGCGAATTTGGCTGCCGCTTCAACAATTTCTATAATTTCTTCTCGCATCTGCTTATATTCGGGCTCTGAAAGGATTTTTTCTTCGATAAGAAATCGTTTCATTCGTTCAATAGGGTCTTTTTCTAACCATGCCTTAAGCTCGCCTTCTGGGCGGTACTTTGCGGGATCGAAGCGAGAATGCCCTTTATAACGATAGGTTTTAGCTTCAATTAACGTAGGACCCTCCCCATTACGTGCTCTGGCTATCGCGTCTCGGGCTGCTTTATAGGTATCGATCACATCATTGCCATCTACGATCACCCCTGGCATACCGTAGCCACTCGCACGGATTACGATGTCTTTTATTGTTGTTGCTTTTGAAATTCGGGTTCCCATTGCGTAAAGATTGTTTTCACAGACAAAAACAACGGGGAGCTTCCAGAGAGCAGCCATGTTGAGGGATTCGTGGAATGTTCCTTGATTTGAAGCTCCATCTCCAAAAAAACAGGTTACTACTTGATTGGATTTTCGCAGCTTCACAGAGAGCGCGGCCCCTACTGCAAGTGGAAGCCCAGCCCCAACGACCCCACAGGCACCTAGGATGCCTTTACTAAAATCAGTGACATGCATGCTCCCTCCTTTGCCTTTACAGTACCCCGTAACTTTTCCGAGGATCTCAGCTAACGTCTTGTCCATTCTTGCACCTTTAGCAATACAATGACCGTGACCTCGATGAGTACTTTGGATCAGATCCTCATTACGCAGGTTTTCACAGACACCGACAGCAACCGCTTCTTGCCCTAAATACAAATGAAGGGTTCCAGGAACTAGATCCTGTCCGAAAAGTTCGTAGGCTTTTTCCTCGAATAATCTGACTTCTAACATTTTCCTAAGCATATGCAATAGCGTATCTCGCTCAATTTCCACTCGAGTTCCCTCACGTACCTAATTGATTTATTAATCTACTCTCCCCTACAGCACTTTTCAATTAAGACTTTCGAAGTTACCTACAAAATTTTGACTATTTTCTCAAAATAAAGTCCTCGAAGGTTTTATGCGAAAATCAAGTTTAAGCTGTGGTTGATCTCTCTTTATAATTTCCCGCAAAATCAGTTGGGATAGTGGCTAATACATTCACCAAGCGTTCCGTAGCCCTCGCGGTTTTTAATAGACGTGGAATGGATCCTTTTACTTTTAATTTTCGAGAAATGAAAGCTCGATTAACATTGAGCTTTCCAGTCAGAATATCCACATAAACTCCGTAAGGAGCTGTCAATATGTAACTTGTTGGCTTATCACCGATCCATTTATCGACCATTTTTCCATTGACAATAGTAAAACCTAGGACTAATTTCTCCTTAACGCCTTTATCTGGTTCTGGCTGAAAGATCAAGGTATACGAATCGTTCACCTTTTTTGCAAGTTCCTGATATTTGACATCAGCATTAATCCGCCTTTCAGCCTCATTGACATACTCTTCGCTTCCTAACAACATAAATTGTCACCTCTTCAAATTTCTATTAGAATTTTTGCATTCTTGGTATCGGGATTCATAAGGTCTTGAAACCCTTCTTCGACCACATCTTCGAGTTTTATGCATTTTGTAATAAGGTCGTTCACTTCAATTATTTGATTAGAAATCAGGTTAATACTGGCTTGAAATTCGGAAAACCCCATATAACTTCCTTTAATCGTGTATTCATTAAGGACAACACTCATAAAATCCGCTTCGACAGGATCTGCTGAGATTCCTAGGACTAGTAATGTTCCTCCCTTTTTCAGCAGGGAAAACGCCTCCGTCGCTACATTTGCTACACCCGAACTTTCGATTACAATATCAAATGAGTTTTCAAATGCAAATGTAGGAGGAGTTTGCTTGGGATTATTTATTTTGATTTGTCCAATCTTTGCAGCTAGGTCGCGACGGAATTCATTGGGTTCTGAAATTGCTATAGAGGCGGCGCCGCTGATCTGGGCTATCTTGGTTGCTAAAAGACCTATGGGACCGGCACCCAAGATTAAGATTGAGTGCCAAGCTCTCAAATGTATTTTCGAAAAGCCATGTAAGATTATTGCCAGAGGTTCGACTAAAGCGGCTTCTTGCCAACTCATGTTTTCAGGGATTGAATATAAAGAATTCGCCGGAACAGCCACCCGTTCCGCCATTCCCCCATTTATGGTTATTCCAAGAAATTCTACGCTCTCACATATACTAAATTTTCCCTCATGACAAAATTTGCATTGCATACATGGAATCAGTGAATTTGGGACAACTCGATCTCCAATGGACCAAGATTCTACTCCGGGTCCTAACTCAATTACTTCTCCAGCAATTTCGTGGCCTAGAATAACCCCTGAACCAACAGTGCTGTATTTCCAAGCTGAGAGATCCGTTCCGCAAATTCCACAATATTTTGGACGGATTATCACTTCCCCTTCCTTAGGAACAGGATCAGGAACATCCTTGATTTGTATGTCTTCAATACTCTGAAACACCGCCGCTCTCATCATTAAATCTCCCTACTCACTAGGGAGCTGACACCCTTCTAACCAAATTCCGGCTAAGGTCTCAAAATCAGGTGGTTCCAGGTTAATAGCAGCATCAATGAAAACGTCTAGAACTGCGGGTTTCCCTGAATCCACGGCTCTACCTAATGCCAGTTTAATTTCTTCAGGTTCTGTGACGCGTTCTCCATAACAGTCGAAACCCTGAGCAATTTTATCATAACGGACATCAAAGAAATCAACGCCAATAAAACGAGACCCATATATAGTTTTCTGCCCTGCTTTAATCATTCCGTAGGCTCTGTCATTTGCAACAACAATGATAACCGGTAAATTTAGCCGTCTTAACGTTTCTAATTCTTGGATGTTAAACATAAATGCGCCATCACCAGCTATTCCATAAACAAGTCGGTCTGGAGCCGCTAATTTGGCACCAAGCATATACCCAGTAATTGTCCCCAGATGCCCTGAATCGGTTCCGGTAGCAAGATATGTTCGAGGCTCATAAATCCTATTTAGGTAAGTTGCCCAGACTGTTGTATTTCCCCCATCGATGACACAAAGGGCATTTCGTGGGAAGAATTCCCTGACGTCTTTTATTAAGCGTAAAGGATGAATCGGAACAGCATTGGACTTTCCAGCTTCAAGAAAATCCCTCAACCAATCTTCTTGGGCTTTACGACATTCGGCCAGTTTTTCACTTACAGGAATTTTTTCAGGATGGAGTTTCTTGATTTCTTCATATAATATTTTTAATGTGGTACGCGCATCCCCCACAATTGCCAGATCTACAGGACGATTTAAACCAATCATTGTTGGGTCTATGTCTATTTGAATTAGTTTCTGTTCCTCTGGCTCTCCCCAGATAGGTGGTTGCCCCCACAAATCCAGATCTCCAAACTTTCCTCCAACAAATAGTACCACATCCGCATCAGCTTGCGCAGCCATGGCACCAAAACTCCCAGCTATTAAACAGAGCTTGTGGTCTTCAGGTACGACTCCACGCGCACGGAAACTCGTGGTTACCGGGGCTGATAAATGTTCAGCGAGTTTAACCAACACATTCGATGCTTCAGAGGTTAATACGCCTCCTCCTGCATGTATGAGTGGAAATTCAGCTTGAACTAACCATTGTGCAGCTTTCTGAATTGCATTAAGATCTCCTCGTGGAGGATTAACTGCTCTGTAGCGAGGAGGAGGAAGAATAGGTGATTCTAATTCGCTTGGATCCCCTATTTCATATAATATATCTGAAGGCATATCAATAAGGACGGGACCAGGTCGCCCGGAAGTGGCAACTCGGTAAGCCCATTGGGTTAACATCGAAATGCGTTTCCAATGAGATATACAGACCCGCCATTTAGTAATTGGGGCGAATAGAGCCTGTTGATCCAATTCTTGGCTCGAACCGTGAGTAGGATCTATTCTAAACGTCTGGTTTTGAGCACATATCACAATCATTGGAATAGACTCAACAAACGCTGGATAAACCCCAGGAACTAAATCCGCCGCTCCAGGTCCAACTGTTGCTAAACAGACTCCTGGGTCACCCGTGACTCGAGCCCACGCATCGGCAGCATGGGCAGCTGCTTGTTCATGCCGAGTTAGCACGAAGTCTATATCGTTTTTGCGATAAATCGCATCTAATATGGGGTATAACTGATCACCAGGGATTCCAAAGACTTTTGTGACATTTTCTTTTAATAAACATTCAACTAAGATATCTCCACCTGTTAGTTTGGTCATTTGATCTTGACTCCTTACTTCAGAAGGATTGTTGCTTGAAGTTAGAAAATAATCGAAAACCATGTAAATAATTTTCGTGTTGTTAATTAGTTCATTAAACACGAGTTCACTTACAAGTTTGAAGCAGAATAAGGACTTCAATAGAGTCGATCAAGGTACTTTTGGATCCTAGATAGATGCCGAGAGATTGTTACGGCTCGTGGATCGATTTTAATGAGCTTTCCGTTCTCAATCACATAATGGTTGACTTTGAGATCTGGAGCAAAGTGTCGCTGGACTTCACGGACGGCATAATGTAATTGGACACAATGGGGGCTCCCATCTGCAGTAAGCACGGTTATCTCTTGGATTTTCGATACTTTTATCATTGTAGCTAGTTTGTTCTGAATCTTCCCAATATGTTCGGTTTCAAGGCATGTTTCGAGTGGCACAAGGTCGTGTTCCCGCATAAAATGGTCGAAGATTGTGCGGTGTTCTGTCCGAATGCATTCACCAAAAAGTAAGATCTTGCGGGATGCTCTCAGTCGTTCACTTCCAACGTTTGTAGACATGAAGTTTGAAGGGTTGATAGTTGACATGTTCATCCTACCATGTTCATTGTTATGGCTTATAATGCCTTCTTCTTTCTAAGGAAAATAGTCATAGCGATAGGTGCTTTTCAAGAATGTTTTAGTTTGAATCTGATTTCTAAGGAATCATAAACTATAGTTTCAGATCACGCTCATGGGTCGGAGTTCTTTGGTTTGAGTAAAGGTAAAAACTTCCTCAAGATGTGGTAACTGTCCATAGACCCCATAATAGCCTGCTGTAGCGCTACCAAACAGTGCAGAAGCTCCAACACTCATTTCAAGCAATAAACCGACAAGAAATCCGGCATTGAAGGTATCTCCCAATCCAGTTTGGAATAATGGCTGGATGTTATATGTAGGGATCTTCAAGGTGAGATCTTGGCAAAAGATCTTAACCCATTCCTGTGTGTGAACAATGATGTGGGTCTCTGGTAATTTTTGATTTAACTGTCCACCTTCTCTGAGGAGGGTTTCGAAATCACGAGATTCTCCGAGTTTTTTGTTCATGAACATATATTCATCTTCATTCACACTGAGATACTTGATGTCTTGTAATATATCAACGAGTTCGAGGATAGCTTCTTTTTTACGGAAGACATCAGCAGGGTCGAGAAACGTAATCTGTCGTGTCTCGGAGATTCGATCGAGGATCGCTCTAAAGAGGTCATTAGCTTTATCATTTGCTCCCCAGTTGCACAGAGCTATCGCATCAGCCTTTAAAATTGCCTGCCAATCTTGTTTTTCTAGCTTATCTGACCCAAAGTTTGCGATTGCGGGGGAATACGAAATCTGGATGTTCTTGCATACTCCATTGTGAAGGACTTCTAGGGCAGTAGTGTAGTTTCCTTTGTCTGTCACTTTAAGATGCAAGATTAAATTATCGTAATTCGTTGAACAGAGAAGTGTTTCCCCGAATCTATCCGTTTCAGCTATAAAAATTGTTGGAAGGCCAAGCCATGCTGTAGTTTTCGCCGTGTTAAAAGCATTTCCTCCCAAAATAAGTTCCTGTTTCTGAACAAGGATGTTTCTTGCCTTTCCAGCGAGAAATTGATCGATTTGCTCCAATAATTTACTGAATTCATCGTTAAATACAACAATTCTATCAAGATAGATATCAGGAAGTGAAATACATTGTTTTGTATGTAATTTCTGTTGCAACGATTTAAGCCGCCTTCCGAACTTCAGGAGTTCATCAAGTAGCGAACTTGTAGACATTTCGGCTTTGGCTTGCATTTTTTATCATCTGGTTCTATATGTCTAATTCAGCAAATCGGGTTTCTCGAACAATTATAGGTGTATAGGGGCTTTCTTTCCTTATATCTTCTCTAAATTTCTAGATGAGCTATTGTTTACGGGAGAATTGCTACCTTTAGTGCACTTCCTTCGATCATTTTTTGGAAGGCTTTTTCAAGATCTTCCAAAGGCATTTCATGAGTAATCAAGGGGTCTACCTTTATTGTCCCTGAAAAGATTAAATCCGCGGCTTTTTGGACATAATATGGAGTGTGGTGAAATACGCCTTTAATCGTCAATTCTTCGTAATGGAATCGATTCGTATCAAGAGTGATGGTGGTTCCGGGTTTTGGACCACCGAATAGAACCGTTGTTCCTCCCGTTCTTGTCATTTCAATGGCATTCTCCCATGTTTGGGGTAATCCTGCGGCTTCTATGACGACATCTGCACCCCTTCCCATGGTTAACTTTTGGACTTCCGTAACTTCATCGGTTTCTAAGGGACTGATCGTATCAGTGGCTCCTAAGGTTTGGGCAATCTCTAATCTATCTGGGTTTATGTCAATGGCAATAAGATGGCTTGCTCCACTCAGTTTGGCCAACTGAAGATGCATTAATCCGATTGGTCCCATCCCAACTATCGCAACCCTATCTCCCAGATGGATGTTGGCAGCTTCATTTCCATTGACAACACAAGCTAACGGTTCCGTGAGGGCTGCAGCTTGGAACGGTACATGATTGGGTATTTGATGCACATTCTGCCTAACAATATGCGCGGGGATCCGAATATATTCCGCAAAAGCACCATAGAGCATGTTTTCTTTAAGTTTATCACAAAGGTTCTGTTTTCCTCTCACGCAAAAAAAGCAAGAGTTGCAGGGGGCGGAATTGGCCGCAACCACCCGCATTCCCTCCTTGAACTTACTGACTTTGTCTCCCACCTGTACTACGATCCCCGCGAATTCATGTCCGAATACAACCGGGGGTTGCCAATATGGATGACCTCTCAAATACGTTTTTACATCAGTTCCACAGGTTGTAGCTGCTCTGATCTTTACTAAAAGGTCTCTTTCCCCAATTTCTGGGATTTCATGCTCTCTTATTTCAATATGTTTTGGTCCAAGATACAAAGCAACTCTCATAGTTTCTCGTGTCAAAGTTCCCTAACTCCAGTCGTTTCTCCTCACCCTCCTTTAAATAGCTAATTTATTAGTAGGTTGGGATGTATCACACTAAGAGAAAAGTTCAAAGAGTGATAAATGATCGTAAATTAATTATATTAACATTTCTGTTTTACTCGTTTCTGAATTATTTGCCCATTCTAGTGGTTTGATAGACCTCCCCGAGGTGCTATTGTGCAACAAGGAACGATGACCGCAGTCGTTAAAACCAAAAGAGGAGTTGGGAACATCGAAGTCCAAGAAGTGGAAATTCCCAAAGTGGAGCCCGATTCCCTATTAGTAGAGGTGAAAGCGGCAGGTATCTGTGGAACAGACATCCATATTCTTCATGACCGGTCCGTGTATGACCCCCCGGTGATTTTGGGACATGAATATGCGGGGATTGTGATAGAGGCGGGTAGGAATGTCGAAGGTTTTAGCATTGGTGACCGAATTACTTCACCTGCTACAGTTCCTTGTGGAGAGTGCATGATGTGTTGGATGGGACACCAAAACCGATGTACGAGTGAGAACAAGCGAATTTTAGGGGTTTCAAAAGCTAATGGTGCATTTACCAAGTTTGTTTTGGTTCCGGCCAAGATTGCTCATAAAGTCCCGCCAACCGTGTCATTTGAAGAAGCTGCCCTCAGTGAACCCACTTCGTGTATGGTCCATGCCGTGGCGGAACGAGTTGGAGTAAGGGCTGGGGATGTGGTTGTGTTCTTAGGCCCCGGCCCAATGGGTCTATTAGGGCTACAGGTAGCGAAAGCTCAGGGGGCGGGGCAAGTGATCGTCACCGGAACAAGGGCGGACAAGGAGCGGCTTAAGCTTGCAAAGGAGCTAGGTGCTGACATCATCATCAACATAGAAGAAGAAGATGCTAATGAGGTTGTCAAGGGGACGACGGATGGGTTGGGGGCAGATATCGTTTTTGAGGCTGCCGGTGCGGATACGGCGCGGCGCCAAGCATTCGAGCTCGTTCGAAGAACGGGAAAAATTGGGTTGATTGGAATTACGGGTAAATTAACAACGGATATTAATCTGGATCAGATTGTGGAAAAAGAATTAGATGTAATCGGTTCGTGGGGGACGATTTGGACAAGCTGGAGACGTACTTTAAGACTGCTTGCGTCTCATCAAATTAAAACCGCTCCACTGATCTCTGCTAAACTCCAATTGGATGATTGGGAGCGAGGTTTCAAGTTGATGGAAGGCAAAACAGCCATTAAAGTCTTGCTACTCCCATAATAGCCAAACAACAAGCCATTGCCTAAATGTTGCAAGGAATTTTTAAAATATTAGGGTTTTTTCCGCAGCCTTAGTAAACTCGCCGAAGAGACCTCCAATTATAACCTAAACCCCGGAAACTGGATGATATCCACGTCAAATCTTGCATGATGGATCATGGAGATTGAGGTCCTTTTTTGCAAACAAAGTTTCTTCCAGTTAGTTCTTCGCTTCAAAGGGAAACAAGTTCAATTAACAAGAGGTAAACGATGGCAGCCATCTAAGTAGGAATGAGTAAGACGCGGATGGGGTTTCATTTCAAAGCATTCTCTCAAAAAAGCGAAACAAGACCGATAGAGCGGTATGTTCACCTGAACTGTCGCTTTCGAGTGCCCAAGAGTAGCCCAAGCCCGCTCAGCGCTATCAAGATTTTCAAAAATGTGAACTCCGATACAGTACTGGATGGTTGGTTTTGAATGGTAAAAGCGGCATCCGAACGGTCCTCCGCTGGGAGTCCATCAGAACAGGTAACGACCACCTTAATGTGATATGCAGATCCATCCGCCACTGTGGTGGTATCCCACTCGTAATTAGTAAGCGTCAACCCAACAACCAATGGTTTCCAGGTCTGCCCGTCGTCAGCAGAGTACGAGACCATATAGGTGATGGAGTGCCCCCACGTATCGAAAACTGGCGTCCAGTGGAGTGTTACTATGCCTTGAACTGTTTCGCCACCATTGGGAAATATTAGGGTTGGTACCATAAGGCGATGTGGATTGATAAATACCGTCTTAGGAGCCAAGTCTTGGTTGGCAGCATCCCCCGATATGGGGTAGGGGTTATCTGCAATCCCATCAGCATTCAGATCCGTATTATCATGATCATCCCAATAGTTATTCATAAATACATTATTTATGCAATTATCATTTCCTTGAGAACTACTCCCAGCGTTGTTTCCCAGAAAATCATTGCCTATTATTGTGTTATTTCTACTATCTATTCGCCATTCCCCCGCTCCACCGTAGTTTAGAGTTATTCCATATTCTGTGTTTTTGACAATAGTATTGTGGATCACATTGTTTTTACTAGTCGCTAGAAGGAGAATACCTTGAGTGTTATTGATGATGGTATTATTATGAAGGATGTTCCTAGATCCCTGCACAAGGTAAACTCCAACCTTTTCACAATTTGCGACGATATTCTGGGTCAGGGTGCTCTGCTCAGTTGCATGAAGCCGAATTCCAGTCTCTTTACAATTGGAGACGGTATTTTGGGTTGTAGTGTCGTTATTAGAGAAAAATAGCCGAATTCCGGTCCCTTCACAGTTAGAGACGGTATTCTGGGTCACAATATTATCCAAAGAGTTCCAAAGGTCAATTCCATTGCCATTCTGGGAGAGGACATTGTGAGATACGATGGTCTGCGATGAATCTAAAAGCCAAATTCCATGCTTTGTATTCTGGGAGAGGGTATTGTGATGGATCTCCAAGTGTGAGCTGTAGGCAGCAAATAAACCGATGGAAGCCCAAGTCAGGTTTTGCCCTGCCACTTCGACACCCGTGGCATTAATCAGAATGACTTGCCCGGCACCCGGAGGCACGGTACCTCCCCGCACCTGCTGCCAAAAAACCAAGGGACTGCCATTGACCACATTATCCAAAACCTTCGTTTGGGTATAATTCCCATAAATGACTAGGCCATTATTTGTTAGTTTATTTTCTACAATTATGTTCTGTCCAGACGTCCATAAGTAAATTCCCGCCTCCTTACAGTTCGAGACGGTATTGTGAGTCAATGTGCTCTGTCCAGAATACTCAAGATAAATCCCAGTCTTTTCAGAATTGACGACGATATTGTGGGTCAGGGTGCTCTGCTCGGACTGATACAAGTAGATTCCATACTGCTTACAATTGACGACGGTATTGTGAGTCAGGATGCTTTGCCCAGAATACTCAAGATAAATCCCAGTCCCTTCACAATCGGAGATGGTATTGTTTGTCACCGTACTATTCCAAGACTTGTGAAGGTGAATTCCAGCCTGACTGTTATTGAAGAATATATTGTGGTGGATGGTCAAATTTGTACTATTGATGACATGTACGCCAACAGAAGTGTGGGATAGGTCCTGTCCTGTTATTTCAATCCTTTTCGAGTTAATCAAAATGATTTGACCAGCATCCGGAGGAACTGTTCCACCATCTACATTTTGCCAAAAGATGAGGGGTTTACCATTAACAGTATTGTTCTCCACACGGGCTTGTTCGAATTGTTCTAGTCAGCTATGAATAAAAAGACCCGTATTGAGCATTGTATTGTCTAATATGGTGTTTTGCTCCGAGTCCCGAAGATAAAATCCTCTGAGACAGTTGGAGATGGTATTGTGGGTCAGGGTGCTTTGATCTGAGGCCTCAAGGAAAATTCCTGCCCAACAATCGGAAACAGCATTATAGGTTACGGTGTTTCCACTGACCTGTTGAAGATAAATTCCAACCGTGTTATTGGAAACGATATTATGGGCTACAGTGGCCCTGGAATTCCAATGAAGGAAAATACCATAACTACAGTTAGTAATGATATTAGTATCAATCGTTCCATGGACCGCATTGTACAAATAGATTCCGTATCCATAAGACTCTCGAGTTGTATAGCTTTTCATATGCCTAGTACCATTTAAGAGATTGTTACGGATGAGAAAATAAGCCGTCGTGTCGTGAATGGTAATCAAATTTTGGGTTTCGGTTGCATTTGTAATGTTAAGGCCTTCGATGATATATGGGTCACTAGGAGTCCCCTCCCCAGGAAAGCCTAAAGCGGTAAAATCCGCATTTTTCGTAATATGAATCGGCGTATGCGGCACATATTGCAGAGGTGATTTAACCGTTGCTATTTGCGGCTTAGGGGGTAATTTGGCGTATAAGGCATTTCTACTCTGGAGTGGGGTAATTTTATCTCTGGCGGTTAGTTCGGCGCGGCCCCACAGGATCAAGTAAGCCAAAGAATTCAAGATCAGTACTGTAACTAAAAACCAATGATATCTTTTCGGGATCACTAAAATCCCACCAGTTTTCGGCGTTTTCCCGAATATTTATTTCTAATATTTTTTTTAAATTACAAGTTTTATTAATAAAATTTTTGCATGACTTACTCTGCGTCATTTCACGATTAAAACCCCCATCAAAAGAAGGAGTGAATCTGGAACCCTAATGGTCTATATGAACAAAGAAGCACCATCGCGAACACATTTATGATCAGGTAGGCAAGCCATCAATGAGAAGATGGGAGATAAAGAGAATAACAAAGCTAATAGCAAAATATGTTCCCACCAATCAATTTTATAGGAGGGGCGTCGTAATCTTATTCCAATTATTCGAACTCATCAATGAAACTTTGTCGAATTGTAAATACTGGCGAATTAACTACCGTTATTAATCTAGAACAGGCGGTAGGGAAAGAATTAGATGGAAATAGGTCATTAAAGTCTTCTTAGACAAGAATAAGTTGTTTATTTTACTCTAGGGGTCGAATCATCTCTTTGTTCACGTGTTTACTTCTTCTTTTTCTTTGTGTGGCGTTTTATCCAGATGTGTTCGGATACGTTCTAATAGTGCTACACCTGAAAAGGGTTTTGTGATGTAATCGTCTGCCCCAGCTTCCCACCCCAGCTCCAAGTCGCGGTTGTGGGCTTTGGCTGTAAACATCAGGATGGGGACGTGTTTGTATTTAGGATCCTGTTTCAATTCCTTACAGACCTCTAAGCCGGTTTTTTTGGGCAGTTTGATATCTAAAAGCACAAGATCCGGAATCTCAACATGTACCTTCTCAAGAGCTTCCTCCCCATCATAAGCTATGGTGGTTTCGTAGCCTTCATAACTTAGAACCATTTTTGCTAGTTCGACAGTGTCTGGTTCATCGTCAACGATCAATATTTTTTTGGGCATGCACTTTCACCTTTCAGCTAGCTTAAACAACGGGAATCAGTTGCGGACGGACATAGCCTTTAGAAATATCCATCTCTACCGCGTAATATTCAGTTTGGGGGATGATGCCATGCATAGTTAATGCTTTGTTGATTGTCTCAAGCTTCCAATGAGTCGTTGCCATGTAACTTACAGTAGCTGTACACCGTTGTCCCTCTTTTGTTAACGCTACCATAACGTCTCCCATCGTTCGGGAGTCTGCCACGGTTTTTCCAATTTCAGTGACCAAAAGATCAAAATCATAGGTATGTTCAAGAGTTCCTAACCCCAAAAAGGTAAGGACTGGAGTCCCGTAATTTTGGCACAGCTTCTCCCTTGCCGATCGAATCATCTGGAAGGCATTCTCCCCATTATCAACTAACGCTTCTACGTGTTGGATATTCTCAGGAGGGGCTCGTTCAAAGAAGGTGCATTGCTTTTCAAATCGTTTTTTACCCACAAAATGTTCTTCAACCCTGCGAAGCGATTCAACTGACAATCCTTCAGGAACGACCATGATAACTCCGCGACCGAGGTTCAAGTGATTGGTGAGAAGTGGTAAAGTGATTTCGAAGATTGTTCCTACCCCGTGAGCCACCTCGATCAGGTTCCAGGAGCCCTTTTCAAAGCCACCATCTAATATTAAATCTAGATCGTCTATCCCTGTAGAGATATAATCTTTACTAGGATCAGGAACTGGTTCTGGTTGTAATAAGATGGGAGGCAGTCTCTTGCGATGAGGAGGGAATGCTCGGAAGCGTCCTCCCTCCATCGTAGCAAGAAATGTATCTTGACTGATCCGTACTCCTCTTATTTTGTCAAAGGTGATTTCTCTAATCTTTCTATTGTTCAGTCTCCTCTTAGACAAAACCAAAACACTATCGGCAATATATTCTTCAAACCCAAGGGGAGCTCGTCCAATGTTCAATCCTTCACTAATGAAGAGAGAAGTTACTCCGTACAAACGGCATAGTTCCATAATCTTAAAGATATGACCACGGATGGGTGAAAAGGTTCTAGGTGTTAAAATATTGGGATCTCCTGTTGTTAAAATTAAAAAAGACTGTAAACTGTCTATGACAAGACGTTTTACTCCTTTTTTCTCAATTTCTTCAAACACCCGCACCAATGTTGAGTTGAATTCTGCTCGAAGTGATTTAACGATACTCTCCGAGGGAATTGCTTCTGTTACGGCTAATTTGGATTTTGATGCATCAAGAATTACAATTTTATTCTCTTTAATATAAGTCTCCAAATTCAGATGCTTGAAAAACCTTAGGCTATCTCGTTCACTCTGCTCTCCTAAAATTAGAAGGCCTCTTTCATCGTTTTTCGCACCATCCACAAGAAATTGAATTCCGAGAGTTGTCTTTCCTGTCCCGCATTCGCCTATGATTAAAGAAGCACTTCCTTGTGGGATGATCAAATCGAATGGTCTTCCTAATCCTTTAATCGTCCAAGACATGTCTTCTAGCTCCTTGAAAAACGGAAAGCTAGCCAGCCGACTCAAATACCGATCTGGTAGACGCAACATTCCTTTTTACTACTAAGCCATCTCAATTCGCAATGGTGGTAATAAGAAATTCTATGATTGCTATCTCTTTCTTTTTAGTAGTATTGTCGTTTATATTAAAGTATCCTTTTATAAAAGTATAGGGTGCTCGAAAGATCACCACTCGGAGAGCCGCTGGAGGATCTTCTTGTCCCG
>JBHIFL010000002.1:0-83553 GCA_046761065.1 Candidatus Heimdallarchaeota archaeon | reverse complement strand
GGGGTCTAAAAAAATGGTGGTCAGGCCAGGAAAATTTTATGCAAAATCATAGATAAGACAAATGGGTTAGCAACTTCAATTTTCGGAGAGGTTTTGCGTAAAAGCAATCTCTACTTTACATTACATTCTTTTTTTAGGTTTTATCTTCTTTTTATCTCTGGTACGAAGGTCTCTGATGGTTTCGGTAATCGGTGGTACTTCTTTTTCAGGAGTAGACATATACAAGATTATTACTCCAACAACAAATAAAATGGTAGCACCAGTCATAAATAGAGGAAGAGGGCTATCGAAAGGCTCCGAGATTACGACTTTCTCTGTAGGGGTTATATTGGCGATCCAATTGATCGTATTATTGAAGAGATGAGTGTTATTAAAGTCAGGATGGGAAGCCCATGTTTCATTTGTCCCAGGGATAAGAAGATCACTAAACATAATTGATGAACCACAAATTACGACCCAGGCTTCACTTTGGTTCGTAGATCCCAGCCATAATGGGGTCTCCTCAGCTAAATAGACTTCATGTTCTGCATCCTCGGTGTAAGACTCAAGGTATGCCTTGCCTATGCGAAGGGGAGCAGTAATTGACTGAGAATGAACGAGAATTCGGGAGATGTTGGTTGGTTGGGTAGAAATAACAGTCGTATTTGTGAAGTTGGTCTCAGAGAGATCCAGGAGTGATCGTTCACCATTTAAATTATGATAATCGTCCATTATAATATCTGCGGTTTGATTTACCCTTTCTAAAAATTCAATCTTTTCGAGGGGGAGGTCCGCATCATCTGTGAGTGTGAGCATCAGATTTAGGGTGTTCGGATTACCAGTAAGCGTTTCATTTGTATTGTAGGGATTACTTAAAAGAAACAAGCCGCCTCCCCGTTTCAGGTATTGCCTTAGATAGAATGCCTCATCCCTTGTGAAGGTTGACTCATTCCCCGGATTAGTGATAATCAGCACATCGACTCCAATGAGATTTGTTGCATTAAATGGAGATTTATTTACATAAACCGAACGTCCCTCTGATATGTTCAACATGACCATAACGGTCTGCATTCGACTTGCATTGAACCACTGCCCATGGCCTTCATCAAAAAGAATGACTAGCTCTTCTTGGAGACTTGCAGCCTTCACATTTGATATGAAAGTGGAGGGATATAGACAGCCACTCATGAGAACCATGGTCAGACTTGCTAAGAAGATGCGTTTTAGCTGCAATGATACCACCCTAAAACGTAACATCATCGATCTTTCAAGGGTTAATATACATTTGGCTTTAACCGCTTAATTCCGGTTCAAGCGAGATCTTTCTCCTAGATGTTAACATAACTTGTATTCCATCACGTTTCGCATTGTGACATCTTTGATAATTCTTAGGTTCGCTTTAAGATGCTTGAAAGGTCCCATCGTTACAATATAGTTTTCCTTTGAGCTTAAAAGAAGATACTGTGAGATTGAAAAATTTTCAGAAGGAAATCCTTACAAAGGCGCCTAATATTTAGGTGGAGCATATGATTGTTGTGGCGAATAATTGAACTTCCTGTGATTACCGAGGGATAATATTGCAAGATAAGACGACCATGACTGTCACAATGACAAATTACATGCGAAGCCTTGAGGAGCAGGTGGAGCGAATCTATGAACTTGCGCGGCAAGCCAGGAAAAAAGGAATAGATCCTAAGCAAGAACCTGAAATACTTTTGACAAAAGATTTGGCAGCTCGAGTGGAGGGAGTTATTGGCCCATCCGGGGTAAGTACCCTTATTAGGCAGCTTGCAACAGAAATGTCTCATGAGGAAATTGCCTTCAAAGTAGCAGAAGAGATTATTAATGGGCGTTTTGGTTCTTTAGATGCTCAACAAGCCGCAGAACAAGCAATACGAACAGGATTAGCAATTTTAACGGAGGGCAAAACCGCTGCTCCTCTCGAAGGTATTGGTCAGGTCAAGATCAAGCAAAATAGAGATGGGACAGCCTATTTAGCAATTTACTTTGCAGGACCGATACGGGCTGCGGGGGGAACAGAAACCGCTCTTACGGTTGTATTAGGCGATTTTGTGCGGAGGTTACTCCATTTAGATCAATATAAACCTACAGATGAAGAAGTTGAGAGAAATGTAGAGGAAATACTACTTTATGCCCGGGTTTGTCATTTACAAGTCCCTACTTCTCCAGAAGAGATCCGGAAAGCAGCTCAAAATCTACCCGTGGAGATCACAGGTGAACCAACTGAAACTTTTGAAGTAAGCGGTTACCGGGATCTTGAACGAGTAGAAACAAATCGGCTCCGTGGAGGAATGGCGCTGGTTCTAAATGATGGTGTTATTGGCCGTGCCCCTAAAATTATAGGTCTTCTAGAGAAGATAGGATTGGAGCATTGGGACTGGTTGAGGGAGTTAAAACTAACAAGAGGCCAAAAATTGAGGAAAGGAGGAGGTGAAATAGCACTTCAACCGAAATCACAGTATCTTCGGGATGTCATTGCAGGGCGCCCAATTTTTTCCCATCCGAGTAGACGGGGGGGATTTAGAGTGCGCTATGGACGCTCTCGGAACACCGGTTTGGCTGCAGTAGGGCTCCACCCCGCTACCATGGCTCTTTTAAGCGAATTTTTAGCCATTGGAACCCAAATGTTAACGGAAAAACCAGGAAAGGGAGCAATTGTCAGTGTGGTAGATTCGATTGAGGGGCCTCTTGTCAAACTTAAGAATGGCGATGTTCTTCGAATAAATTCGCTTGATCTAGCTGTAAAAATCCGAAATGACGTGGAAGAGATTTTGTTTCTGGGAGATATTTTAATTGGGTTTGGTGAGTTCTTGGAAAACAATCATTGGTTAGTCCCTGCAGGATATTGCCCCGAATGGTGGATTCAAGAGCTTCTCAGAGGAATTCGAACCCATTGTCGCTCATCCCTTCAAGTTGCTGCGAATCAAACAGGAATAGCGGAAGAAAGGCTTAAAATCCTTCTAACAGACTATTTCTGGACATATCCGATAGAAATTGAAGCGATTCAGCTCGCAAAATCCCTTAATATTCCCCTTCACCCCTATTACACTTATTTCTGGGAGGATCTTACGCTTGAGGAGGTCTATACACTTCGGAGGTGGCTAGGAACCGCATCGTGGGACAAAGACGAACAAAGCGGTTTTCTCAAAAGAATAACGGTCAATGCCAGCCCTAAAGAGAAAATAATATTGGAAAGGCTAGGTATCCCCCACAAGATGAAAAAAAACCAGATTGAAATCATAGAGGGGGCTGCAACTTTGGGGGAGTTACTCAATGTCTTCAGTGTTACATCTGAAAATGATATGCATCAGCAACTGGAAGAGTTAACCCAGGATCTAAATGGTTTGCATCTTGTTACAAACTTGTCGGGGATCATCCTTCGAGAGAAAAGAGGAACTCATATAGGAGGACGAATGGGACGACCGGAAAAAAGCCGAGAACGGAAGATGCGACCACCTGTCCATGGGTTATTCCCAATAGAACTCAGCGGGGGAGCTAGTAGAAATATTTACGCCGCCTTAAAGCAGAAGAAATGTGTTCTCCTTGATATCGTGGTCCGGATCTGTCCTGATTGCAAATATAAAACACATCTTCCGACTTGCCCAAAATGTAATGTGCCAACAATTCTCATGAAACGATGTCAAAAATGTGGAAGACCTCCTGCAAGTACCGAGGACACTTCTTGTCCTTCATGCGGAGAGAACATCATTACTTTTGAAAGGAGAGATGTCGATATCGCGGCACTCCTCAAAAGAGTCAGAAGAAAAATCCCTCAACTCCCTCCTTTGATAAAAGGGGTAAAGAAGCTGATTAACCCAACAAAAGAGCCGGAAGCTCTTGAAAAAGTAGTTCTTCGTGCCATTCACAATGTCTTTGTATATAAGGATGGAACGATCCGATATGATGCCACAGATGCACCCCTTACACATTTCTATCCCGACGAAATAGGCCTTGATGTCAAAACCATAAAATCTCTCGGCTACATGCATGACATCAATGGGAATCCCATTTCCACTGGAGACCAATGCCTTGAATTAAAACCTCAAGACATTATAGTAAGTGAACGGAGTGAGGACTACCTGCTCCGGGTGACCCGTTTTGTAGATGACCTGCTCCAGAGGGTATACAACCTTCCTCCATTCTATAATGCCCAATCCAAACGAGATCTAATTGGTCACTTAGTCATCGGTCTAGCGCCCCACACATCCTGTGGTATAATCGGTCGCATTATTGGCTTTACCAAGGCCCAAGTCCACTTTGCCCATCCCTTCTGGCATGCAGCCAAACGCCGTAACTGTCTGGTTGGAACCGAAGAAGTACCTTTCTGGGACACCGAGAAAAAAGAACTCGTTCTTACGCCTATTCGTGAAATAATTGAAAAATCACTTCAGAAAGGAGCCAAACAAGAGATCGTGGATAATTTTGGGACAATAGCTCTACAAAATCTTAATCCACAATGGCGAGTTATAAGCATCGATGAAAATACGAAAAAACCCATAATGCAGCCAATTAAGCACTGGATTAAAGGGAAACACAACCATTGGATCAAAATAAAGACTGAAACCGGTAGAACCCTAAAAATGACTCCAGAACATACGGCACTTGTTTGGCATCCGCAAAACAAAACAATTACTAAAACAAAAGCAATGCAACTAGAAATTGGGGATTATATCCCTATTTTGACAAAACCTCCAATACCTGTCCTACAACCTCCTGCAAGAATAAACATTCTCAAAGAACTAGCAGACAACCTATCAGATGATAATAAATTCCAAACATTTAGGCATATGGTAAGATTATACGGTGCTGCGGAATGGATGAAGACAAAACTCCTGAATTATGCACACAATCATAGCGAATTCCATCTTAATAAGCACTATAAATGTCTACAACCTCACGTTAGAAAGCATATCATCAGCATTTTACCTCAAAAACCATATAAACAGCCACTTAGTCATGATTGGTATCATTCTATTCCTCTCAGCCACTTGGAAGCACTTCAGCGAGAGGGGATTTTCAATTGGGATGAGATTCCTGTAGATGCAAAACTTGGAATGGCACGGGATGATCACACCATCAGTCCCTACATTCCGTTTACCACAGATTTCATGAGACTACTTGGTTACTTTATTGCTGAAGGTTATATCCGAGATGAACGTCCTTGTTACCAAATCAACTTTTGTGTTCCCAATTCTGATTTAAGAAATCATGTAAATAATCTCATCAACGACCTCTTAGGGTCAACTCCATATTACATGAAAGACAATCACCAACTAGTTCATACAGGACGCATACACGCATATCTATTTGCATATGCATGGAAGATAGGTAAAAATGCTCTTACAAAACGATTACCAAAATTTGTATATTCTCTTCCCAAAGAATATAAATTTGCATTCCTATCTGCTTTTATTGATGGAGATGGATGTATTCCATCTACAGATGCTGCTATTCTGTTTTATTCAGTATCTCAAGTATTATTAAATGATATAGGACTCTTGTTGAATACACTTGGAGTGTTTTATAGAAATCGAAAACAATCTCCCATTGGACATTATGGAAAGCATGTTTTGGCAAGATATCAAGCATTAGGAAAATCACCGAAGGAATCAGTTGTCTATCGAATTTCAATACGTGGATTTGATTTATGGTTATTGAAGAAATTAGAATTAGTCCATAATGTCAAACGGAAAAATGCTGAACAGATAAGGGCAAAAGGAATTCCAAATGAACGAAAAGTGAAATTCAAAGATGGGACTTTCCATACTCTTGAGGGAGAGTCAAATCTACTTTTTGATCCAATCACTGAAATTCGAATCACAAATAAGATTGCACCTTCATACTGTTTAGAAGTTGAGACATTTGATAAAACAAATGGTTATAATAACTTTTTTACTAATAATTGCCTAACAGTTAACTGCGATGGGGACGAAGACTCTATCATTCTGCTCTTGGACGGGCTGTTGAACTTTTCAAGGGTGTATTTACCGACAACGCGTGGAGGGATGATGGACACTCCGCTTGTCTTATCCCCTCTACTAGACCCGGAGGAAGTCGATTCCGAGGCCTACAATCTAGATGTTGGCGCCTTTTACCCCTTAGAATTTTACGAACAGACCCTGCAAATGGTTCACCCAGAAGCTGTACGGAAGTTACTAGATGTAGTGGAACATAGACTTGGGACAGAGGGTCAGTATGAGGGCTTCAGATTTACCCACCCGACTACGAAAATAGATGATGGTCCTGTGGAGTCCGCCTATGTTCGATTTGAAACAATGGAGGAAAAAGTTGATGCCCAACTTCTCGTAGCAAAAAAGGTGCAGGCAGTAGATTTGGAAGATACTGCTCAACGGGTTATCAATCAACACTTGTTACGAGATCTCCTTGGGTGCCTCCGTGCGTACGGGGCCCAACAATTTAGGTGTGTAAGTTGCAATAAGAAATATAGACGAGTTCCCCTATCAGGATTGAAGTGTAATCGCTGTGGAGGGAAAATTATCTTGACCCTGAGCGAAGGCAGTGTCATAAAATACTATGAACTGGCAAAGAAATTACTTGATAAATACAATTTGCCACATTACTTACGAACCCGACTAGAACTCCTTGGACTTAACATTGAGCAATTATTTGGGATAACAAAAGAGAAACATATGGACCTAGGCAAATTTCTCAAACCCAAGCTTTAACAAGTAATACTAACTCGGTTTGAAAGCGACTGCTATTCATTTATTAATTATCACTCTCTTGATGTGCCCATGCAGTCTCTTCTTAGTTAATGAGACCTATAGTACTTTCCCAAGTTTATAAAGGTGCGAAGGCTCTGTCTGATTCCAATAACTCAAATAAAAGCTCCTAATTGACTTTTCACCGATCACTATAAGCCTAAAGTTTAGAACGAGCATAAGCTTCGATGATTTGGCGATCATAAATCATCCCAATTAAGTGACCATGAGCATTTGTAACCGGGAGCTGAGAAAAATCATATCGTCTCATCTTTTGGGCAACTTGGGCAACTGTTGAAGATTCAAAGGCGGAAACTACCCCGGGAGTCATGATTTCTTTAATAGGAGTTGGAGGCAATTTTAGTATTTTTTGTTCGATCTTGATTACATCTATTGCGTCCCAGCTACCGGTATGAAACTCACCTGTAGCCGTTCCAGTACTGGTAGACGCCGAAGCAATTTCCTCAGCTAGTCTTAAAATATCATCTAATCCAACCATTCCTACCATTTTTCCGTGTTCATCAAGCACTGGAACAGCTGCAACGCGGGCAAGTCTCAGAATTGTTGAAAGAACGTTTAAGGGAGTTTCTTGCCACACTGCAGTAACCTTTTTTGTCATAATGCCCCCGATTTCAGTTTCCAACCCACTGGGAGCAACCACACGACCTACAACATCATTAATTGTTAAAAGGGCTAGGAGCTCCCTATTCGTAGTCACAGGGATTCGTCTGATTCGTTTATTTACTAAAAGGTGGACCGCTTCCTTAACGTCAGCTTCAGGCGGTAGTGTGATAGGATCACGCGTCATCAGCAAAGCAATTTGGGTTTCATCGGGTTTCTCTAGAAGATCAGTTCTCGTGATTATCCCAACTAGTTCTTTAGTTCCTGCTTTGACGCATGGATAACCGAGGTGTTTATAGTCTCTGATCAGCTGTAAAAGATCATCACGCGTTCCCGGTACCTCACAGCAGATAACTTCTTTAGTCATAATGTCTTTCACACGCATAAGGACTCCAACCTCCTTATTCCTCGACCTGCTCTATACATCCAACCAATTTGCGCTTTTGTAATGGCTTTATGCTCATTAAAAGTTATTTAAGTCATCTATGCAATGTTTCGTGATGCCACGTTATCCTGCCCCCCATCTAAACCTGAATCCATAAAAGTTAAGCTTTTTCCTTCTTGAGGGACCATCCGCTCCTTACAACTTCCTTTCTGTTAATGTGCCATATCCATTTCACGAATTGCCTTTTACGATAATATACCTTCCGTCTCTTTCACTCTACAGAATCTCTTGCTCTGATCGCCTAATAAAATCGCGATAACAGAATATCTTATTATATTTGTGTTTTGCCATTATTACTCTTTCTAATGAAACACACCACTATTTCAAATGAAAGGCATGCCTTTATCTCATAGTTCATTAGTTTACTCCTGCGAGTTGTACCAAATTGATTTTTGAAACAGGTATCTCTTATCTACAATACCATTGCTTGTCTCAAACCTCTAGTTAAAAAAATAGATCTCTAAAAACATCCAAGAAGGAACCCTTAGAATATAAACCCCCTAAAACCCAAAAAAATCAGGAATTCCACTAGAACTCTTTTACGAATTGATCACTTATTAACAACATGTCATAAATACTTTAAACAAAAACTGAAGCCCGAGAGGATGTATATTGAAAATCGCTGAATTGCAGAAATTAATGAAAGATATATACTATCATTGTGACAGAGAAAGAGGTATTCATCAAACATTCGTGTGGCTTGTATCTGAGATAGGAGAATTGGCAAATTCTATAAGGAAGGAAGACGATCTCAAGGAGATCGAAGAAGAATTTGCCGATATTCTTGCATGGACTGCTTCATTGGCTAATCTCTTGAATATTGATCTTGAACGCGCAATCACTGATAAGTATCCAGGAAAATGCCCAAGGTGCAATTCTTGCCCATGTAAATGCTCTTTTTGATAATAAAGAAGGAATCGATCCCAGTCAGAGTATTCAGATCCATTCATAAGTAGTTATATTCTAATATGGCAAAAGAGACGTTTTCAGAGAGGACTCCAACACTTTTCCGTTTTTCTGCAATGAGTATACATTCGGTGGAGCTAATTATACATCCTCTTAAGTTAACTTTTTGAAGCCTACATCATTCCAAGAAAATGTGTATGTTATCCCTTTGAAGTATTGCAAAATAATGAGCATAAGGAAAGAGAGGTTATGTCTCGAAGAACTAAAAGGCGAAGAGAAGCACCCATGCCTGCAACAGGTGCGGGACTTCTCCGATTTTACTCTGAGAGCGACGCACCAGGCATCAAAATCGGGCCGATTGCGGTTATGATTGGGGCTGGAGGTCTAATTTTTCTTGTTCTCCTCCTTCACGTACTAAAACTCTAATATTTCGCTTCTTGTTGTACGAAAGCCCAGGAGACTGGGGATCGCATCCACACCAGAGAGTATTTGCCATTTCGCAGGGGATTCACCACGAAGCTAATGGTTCATCTCTTTCCAGTGGATCTTCCATCTCGACAGGGCCGGGAGTTGCACCTGGCTGTCCCGCGAGCGCTGCTGAAGCAGGTTGGGAAACAGAAGCCCGAGTTCGTAACAGGAGCAAAGTCCAATTGGCTACACCAATCAGGTGATTGCAGAGGGTTTCTGTGGAGTGAACTTTCAAGGCAGTAAGATGGCGTAGCTTCTTGGAATGATAAATGTTTGAATAGAGTTTATAGACGGAATACTAGGCGATCTTTTCAAGCTGTTAAACAAATTGTTAGGTATTACGGGGGAGCATCTTGCAACGAGGGATCGGCTGGTGAACGAGGTGAGCGCGACAGGAGGTGCGGGCATCGGCTTCTTGTAGGAGGTTCAAACCCAAATTTTCTGGGTGATCTCGAGAATTGTTGTTGTGTTCACATAGCCACTGCGCATAGGAATCGGGGATCTTGACAAGCCTCCTTGGTTTGGAGGGACAGAGGTTTGCGTCCACCATATCATGCAGCAGGATGACCATAATCGCTGATGCACATGGGTTTGAGATTCGGAAACGGGCTTTTGAGGATCCAGAACCATAGTCCCAATAGAGGAATTGCCTTTTGATCTTGATATGATATTGGAGGATCCAACAAATCCTTTCATTGCCTCATGTAGTGAATTCGTCCATACATTGTAGCTGCAGGAGCAAAGTACAACTACAATACGCAAGTAGGTAAAGGTGCTTTGTGTGGCCTTATTAACTGAAAAGTGACCTTGACCCTTAAACTGAATCTTAGACCACCTCTAAACACGCTAAGGAATTAGAAACCTATCGACTTGTCTTGGATGTTTTTAACTAAAAGTATCAAACAAGATATTTGAGGGTTTAAAGAATCAATGGAGAAAATGTCGCTATAACAGGAGGAATCCCATCATGGGAACCGTGGCACTTTTAGAGTTTGACCGTAAATTGGGACCTACCATTCTCCAGAGCAGTGGAGAACTTGATATTCCTAAAAAAGCAGTTCATTGGGCTACGCAAGTCCTTCCAGATGAGTCCTATACAAATATTAGTATCGAAGGATATTGGGTAGGTGCGGTAAAGTTTGTCTTAAGGGATCCTTCAATTAAAGAGCGAGGAGGACGGCGTAGCTTTTCTTTCCTCCTGATAAGTAACGATACAATCCAAGAGTTCGAAAAAACAGCTGATAAGATCTTAAAATGGGTTCATGCAAAAGTTGATGGATTACCACGTCAAGTAGAACGCCTTGAAGGACTCCTTCACCAACTAATGGAACAAGAGCCAGTCAAACCAGTTGAACCAACGGAAATTGCCTCTAAGGTATCACCCCTAATTTCCAACACTAAACCTCCTAATCATAGACCTTATGAGGAGATTGTTGTAAAATCAGTCCCAAACCAACCCAAATTCTCAATAAATCCTTTATCCAAATCTGTATTCGAAGAACACATGCTCCCATTTTGTTCAATTGTAGTTTGCCAATGGATTGATTCCACCGAGCAAGTGGAAGTTCGTTTTCAAATAGGAAGACCCCTATCCAAGCAGCATCAACGAATTCTAACCTTATTTTCCCTAGGATGTGAAAAAGAGCAAGAAAATCTCGACCTTTCCTTTGGTAATTTTTATATTCACCGAATCAATGAAAACACGGCATTAATTGGCCAACCAAATACCACCAATGGTTCTGAGAAGGCCCATGAATTTTTCGATGCCTTTGGAGAAGTGCTAAAAGATTTTCCTGAACAAATAACATTTTTTCTAAATTTATACCAACAAAAACAGTCCATATACCTTACGTATTCGAATGATCATCCATCTCATTTTGAACCTAAGATAAATCATTGTGAAAAATCCTATCTCAATGGCATCAAACGTTTAATTCCTCTCATGGATGGTTCTTCTCCAATTATTAAGATTGCTGAAACGCTTTACCCAGATTACTCCATTTTTGAAATCCTTTACATGCTTGTAATCCTCAACCATCTTGGGGCAGTTCAAATTCAGGTGAAATAAGTGCAGTCTCATTAAGGGTACTATTTACTCTATAAATATCTCCAGAATTCTCCTATGATTCTCGAGTTGGTTGATATTACTAAACAAAGAAACATACAACCGAGATTGGCGAAATTTATTTTTTATTGCCTTTTTATTTTTATAACCCCGCCTCTCCAAATATAAACCCTTATAAAATGATTCTAAGGCCACATGAAAAGTAAGTCGCCACGCACAAACAGGAAAACAGGAAGAACACCTAACATGCACCTGTTTTCTATCCTATGCGAAAAATTTGACCCTTCACGTTGTGGGCATTTATATCAAGAGAGTGAAACTAATGCAGAAGTTGCGTAGAATTTCCGTTACCATTACTGAGGAGCAATTTGCATTTCTTCTAAATTTACGAAATGCGAGAATCCCTACTACCGTCTTTATGCGAAGCTTGCTCCAACAACATATATTAGGATATGATCAGAGCAATAGAAACGATCATCTGATCGAAGAAACTACCATTATAATCAAGAAAAACAGAAAACGCATGGTTCCTTTGATGCGACCCGAACAAAAACGAACTGTTGAAATGGCGGGTTCTGCGTTAGGAGCCGAGCTTAAAAATGCTTTGAAATCCATCACCCCAGGTAATTCTGACACAGATACGAACTCCTCACATTTAAAAGAAGACCCACCCATTACTTTTAATTAATCAATATTTTTCCAGAATCAAGTTTTAACCCTTTTTTCATTTATGCTCCCCCCAGGACCAAGTTGGCTTGTTCAGTTTCGAATACATAAGCCTACGGATCCGTTAATGATAGGATTTGTTTTCTTTGAATCAAGCCTAGCGTATAACTTTTCAGAGGATTTAAGAAGACAGACCCATAGCAGCTCAATATATGAAACCACATAAGAATAGAACAATAACACTTCAAAAGGTGATATACATGAGATTACAAGGCAAAATTGCGCTGGTTACAGGCTCCAGTCGAGGAATTGGACGTGCAATTGCATTGGATTTTGCAAGTGAGGGGGCGACTGTTGTCGTAAATTATTCAAAATCCGAAGATGAGGCAAAAGAGGTAATTCAAACAATTAAAACCAGAGGCTCAACAGCATTGTTATGCAAAGCCGATATTTCAGACCGAAAAGCCGTGGAACGAATAGTAAAGGCGATATTGAATGAGTTTGGACGTATTGATATTTGCGTTAATAATGCCGGGGTAATCTTTCGTGGTGCCTTGGGATTTAAGGGTGATGATCCCCATGTTTGGCAGAAAACCATAGACACAAACTTAATGGGCACATTCTATGTCATCAATACGGTTAAAGAGCAGATGTTACAGCAACAAAGCGGGAGCATTATTAATATCTCGTCGATAGCAGGGCTCAGTGGAGGTCTCAGTTATGGTGCCTCGAAAGCCGGGATTATTGCGTTGACCATGGCTTTTGCCAGGGATCTTGCGCCCCACGTTCGAGTAAATTGCATTGCTCCAGGACTCATTGCCACCAAAATGAATGTCCATCTGCAACAAGAAGGACTCCGGAATAACATGATCCAACGAATTCCACTAAAACGACTTGGACGCCCGGAAGAAGTTGCCAAAGTAGCCACATTCCTTGCATCAGAAGATGCTTCTTTTATTACTGGCCAGACCATTGTTGTCGATGGCGGCTTGCTTATTAATTTCCCATAACCCCATACGAGGAAGTAAAATAGGACGAGAAAGGTGAAGCTATAAATGGGCATCTATACTGAAGAAATTGCGTTGAAATCTACCGGGGAAGTGGACATGGTAAACGTTACAGGTAGCGTGGCAGAAGTTATCAAACGGAGTGCTTTGAAAGATGGAATCGTAACGGTTTTTGTAGTTGGAGCAACGGGCGCGGTGACGACTATCGAGTATGAGCCAGGTTTGAAAGAGGATTTTCCGGACATGTTGGAACGAGTAGTGCCAAAACACATTGAATACAAACACCACTATACTTGGCATGATGATAATGGGCATAGCCATGTGCGAGCGAGCTTATTAGGACCTAGCATTACGATTCCCTTTGTTTCCCAAAAATTAACGCTTGGAACTTGGCAACAGATCGTGTTCGTAGAACTCGATACCCGCCCACGCCATCGAACCCTTATTGCTCAAGTTCTTGGATCTAAATAATTTTATTCGCAGAGTTGAAAAGCGGGATTACGGTCGGTCTTTCTGTTCTGAGATGATTAGTGTGTCTTAACTATAAAAACTTGTACTAGATATTGACAAGAGAATAGAACCATTGATAGAAAGAGATGAAGCATCTTGAAACCTGTAAAGTTTGACCGTTTAGTTTTTGACAACTTTCGGGAATCAGGCTTGCTCCACCTCCTAAGTCATGCTCATCGGGATCATACTTGCGGATTAAAAGATAAATGGACCCGCGGACCCATTCTTTGTACGGAAATTACCGCTAAAATTATTAGAACATGGTTCCCACGAATCCCTAAGGCCTTATTCATTATAAAAAATCCTTGGACTAATGTGGAACTAGAGGATGTGGAGATCCAGATTGCAGATGCCAATCACTGTCCAGGCGCGATTATGTTCACCTGTCTTTCGCGAAAAACGCCCCGAAAAGTGGTATACACAGGAGATTTCCGATTGAATTCAAAACTCCGCAAGAATATTGATATGTTTAGGAATGCTGATGTAATGTACTTGGATAACACATTTAACCGCCCTGTCTTTCGGTTCCCCTCCCAGACCGAAGCAATCTCTGAAGTTATTGAGCTAATTGAAGAGAATGTGGATCGGACGATTTATCTTGGGGTCTATTCCATCGGGAAGAACAAGATCATTAAAGCCATTTCGGAATACTTTAAAACGCGTGTCTTTATGCCCCCAGACCTATATAAAGTCTATACTGCAATAGGGATGCAGGAGTTTATCACTACTAAGAAGAATACTGCCTGGATTCATGCCTATCCTCGCCATTACATCCAAAGTGTACATAATAATTTAGATGGAGTGAAAATCTCTGCTACCGGGTGGGCCTGTCTCTTCCGTTCCAGACCGGATAAAGACATGTTCTATGTCCCCTATTCCGAACATAATGATTACAACTCCCTTCAAACCTTTATTCGCTTGACGCAGCCAAAAAAAATCGTGCCGATCTGAGAATATTTGAAAACCTTCCTTGCTTCTTTGATCTTGAATTGTACCCAAAAGAACATCACCCATGTAACAGATAACTCTACCCGAGTCGGGGCTTTCTGACTTATTATTTGACAGTATTGATTGTTTAATGAACTAAAACCTCAGTTGTTTTTCCTTAAATCATGCTATTTACATTATCCATGCTTAAAGAGATAGTAATTTAGCAGAGATATGTTTTATTGTAATGGAGTTTATTCGGTGAAGGGGCATATGGCAAAGCAACAAGACTTTGAAATGAAGGATAGGAATAGAATTCCTGCTTTAGGTTTGGGGACATGGAGACTTTTCGGAGAACATTGTAAAAATGCCATCAAGAAGGCTCTGGATCTAGGATACAGACACATTGACACAGCTGAAATGTATGGAAACCAATCAGAAATAGGTAAAGCCTTAACAGGATATGATCGATCACAAATATTTCTAACCTCAAAGGTTTGGAGAAGCAATTTACACTATGTGGACGTAATAAAAGCATGCAACAAAACATTAAAAGAATTGAAAACGGATTACTTAGATCTGTACCTCATCCATTGGCCGAATAGGGCAATCCCGTTGCAAGAGACTTTGAGGGCGTTTAACAAATTAATGAGGGATGAGAAAGTTCGAAGTTTCGGAGTAAGTAATTTCACAATAAATCACTTGAAAACGGCTTTTAAAATTTCTACAAATCTTCTAACGGTGAATCAGGTAGAATTTCATCCGTACCTATACCAAAAAGAGTTATTGGACTTTTGTTCAAAGCATGGGCTTGTCCTTACAGCGTACTCCCCATTAGGTAAGGGAAATCTGGTTCGAGATACAACTATAAAAGAGATATCGGTTAAATACAAGAGAACTCCAGCACAGATTTGCTTACGATGGGGCTTACAAAAAAAAGTTGTAGTTATCCCCAAATCAGGCTCAGAAGAACATTTAGAAGAAAATTTGGAAATCTTTGATTGGGAGATTTCAGAAAATGATATAAAACGCATTGATTCGCTTCATCAAAATAAGAAGTATGTCCAGTTTTAATATCTTGGTTTATTAACTTAAAAAAAGATTCAGCAAATGTTCAGCTGAAACTACAGGTATTTTACTTCATAAGGCCCTTCTAATTGGTATCCAAGTCGCTCATAGTATTCCCGAGCCCCAATTCCACTGGTCACCACAATTTTTTCAGCGCCAACTTGAAGACCTAGCCATTCCGCTTCGAGAAGCAGCTTCCTCCCAAGTCCCAAGTGTTGCCAAGATCCTTGATGTGCGGAAGCACCTACCTCAAGCATAGGACCATAGACATGCAGTTCACGCACGAGAACCGAAGAACACTCGCAAATTTCAGGCCGGTAGGCCTTCTTAGAGGGGATGCGGAGCCGGAGATGACTAACAAGCGTATCAGTAGTTAAATCTTCAAAGGAAAGGAAGTATTCCTCTCCTTCTGAAGCCTTATACCGCCTTGTCACCAACTCGAGTCGCTCCAAATCTAAAGGAGCACCCTTTTTAACAGAAACATGTCCAACTTCGCGACACCGAATACAATGGCAACGGGAATCCCGCGCTTTCAGGAGGGCATGTGCGAGTTCTCGAAGATTACCATACTGGATGGAATGGGGAGTCAATTTGACTGGAATGTCCCGTTGAACTCGTTGGATTCGAACCCACGGGGGAGTTATTTCCATCGCTGCCGCTAGAACACGAACAACTTCAGCTTCAGAATAAGGGACATACTCCCCTTGTTTCCAACGGTTAAAGAGCTCAGTATCTTCTAGGAGGAGGCAGGGATAGATTTTAAGGGCATCTGGTTTGAAACGGGGATCAGAATACAGTTGCTTGAATTGGGCAATATCCTCCTCGGGAGAAGAAAACAGATTGGGCATGATATGAGCGGTAACCTTCAAGCCGGAATCTTTGGCAACTTGGATGGCTTCAATAACATCATCAAGGCAGTGCCCTCGTTGGATCTTTTGATAGGTCTCATCAGAGAGAGTCTGGACTCCGAGTTCAACCCATGTGCCCCCTAACTCGAGCATACGATCTACATGAACAGGACAGCAATAGTCAGGGCGGGTTTCAAAAGTTATGCCGATATTACGGACTTTACTGGTTTCCGCATGGCGTACCGCTTCGGAGAAGGAATTAGCACGAATCCCAGTAATTGCTTCCAAGCATTGTTGGACAAACCAACCCTGATAGGTTAGGGGCGTTGCAAGGAAAGTGCCTCCCATAATAATTAGTTGAATCTTATCTGTTGGGTGCCCTGTGTTGTAGTACTGGGTCAACCGCTGCTTGACTTGCAAATACGGGTCGAAATTGTTCTGTTTACCCCGAAGAGCTGCAGGTTCTCGCCCTACATAGGATTTTGGGACCCCATTAATTTCCGGACAGTAGATACACTTACCAGGGCAGGGGTACGGAGCTGCCATAACGGCTACTATAGCTACACCACTCCGCGTTCGGATTGGTTTCTTTTGAAGAAGTTCAAAGAGCCATTCATCGCTTTGATGCTTAGACCTTATTTTTCTGCGACGCCGGTAGGCCTCCAAAAGCTCAGAGTTTTTGGGAATTTCTATGAGACCTCGCCTTTTAGAAACTTGAATCTTTAGTCGTTCGAGTTGTCGCTTAGTTCGAATAGTGTTTTGGAAAATTAAATCAAGGATCTCTTCAAGAACAACACCCTTTAAGGGAGTTTCGGGCCCCGTTAGTGGATTTACGCTCATAATCGTCTCCCTTTACTACTCTTTTTTTTAATGGTTAAGCTCCAATCAAGTATGTTGCTCTTTTAATTATTCATCTTCTTGTTTTTAGTTGTTTTTGACCAAGTTAACCTCATACTGAGCAACAACGCTGTTAGAATAGGAATATCTGTATACCCAATGAAAAGGACTCCAAAGGATATATGTTTAGAATCAGAAATTGCCTTTCTGTAAAAGGCCTCAGCACCTCCCCTCGTCCCTATACAAAACTAGACACTTGAAATCTACGGGAAAGAATTATTAGTTTCCATAGATTACGGTTGGCCCGCTTTCTTACCCTTTATTATCTGCTTAATGTATGCTCGTCTGTACCGGATGCGGGGAATGGGATGAGATATTTCTCTTGATTCGACCTTTGGGGTTTGACCCTTCACTTTTCCAGCTTTTGTGAGGGAGCCGTGACTTCCAACCATCTTTGCTTACCTCTGTCCACCATTGCACCACGTTCTCTTTTTTATTTTTCCTTTGTAGAATATTCAGTTATCACCTTTGTAAAGATTCTGTGCCTAATGCTTCTTTATTGGAAACTGATTCGTGTTCCAGCTTTATTTCGTGTAGTTCTACCAAAATCAACTATCATGGCTAATTCTTGTTCCGAGAAAACAGGACCCTCAATACAAAGTCGAACTCCGATGGGATCAAGCACACATTGACCACAGAGTCCTATCGCACATTTGATGATTCGATCAGATAAGCTTGCTTGGATTGGGATCTTATGCTGACAAGCAAGGTCATAGGTCCGTTTCATCATGAGTTCAGGTCCGCATGTAAAGACTTGCTGAAATCTTTGGTGGGTCAATTCTTTCCGCATTAGTTGCGTAACAGTCCCATGGAACCCTATAGAGCCATCTTCAGTGCTGATTAAATATTCAAATGCTTCTTTTTGAGATAGTTTTTCATATTCGGATTTAAAAAGTACTTCCTCCTTTGTTGGCGCCCCTATAATATATGTTAGGTTTTTTCCTTGCTCAAGAAGCGAATAGATTAAAGGACGAAGAGCTGCCGCCCCATACCCACCTCCAACTACTAAAAAATTCGTCTGCTCTGCTACTGATTTATTTATTTCCTTCCGGATTGTAAATCCGTTGCCAAAAGGACCCCGCAGGCCCAGCAGTGTCCCTTCTTGAAAAGAATGTAACATTGCTGTAGTTTTCCCAATATTAGCGACCGTGAGCCAGATTGTCCAGTGATCCTCAGCCCGCCCAATATGGGAAAGACTCATCGGCTTTTCATCGATCCCTGGAATCCACATCATCAGGAATTGACCTGGTTTCGCACGCTCAGCTATCTCCTGGTTCTGGAACTTAAACGTCTTGATCGAAGGTGTTTCAACTATAACTCGAACAATTGGAGAGGGAATTGGTGTATGCATATTATCACCTTGGGAAACTCCTGGTTTAAACGCTTCAAATATTATCAGTTAATCTAAATGTATTGCTCGATTTCTTCATATCGGGTTATATAGGGGGATCATGGGCTTTCCCAATAAGTTGGGTGATATGATCGAGATTTCTTCGGGTTAAATAGCTTCGGAGCCCCTTGGAAATCTGATTAAAAACTGTGAGCCCTTTTTGGGCGATAGCACTTCCTATCTGAACAGCAAGAGCACCTGCAAGTAGAAATTCCACAACATCTTGCCATGTAAGTATCCCCCCAACCCCGATAATGGGAATATCGAGCTTTTTAGCTAGTTCATACACACATCGAACCGCAACTGGTTTAATCGCGGGTCCAGAGAGTCCTCCAACCTTATTAGCTAATATCGGTTTCCAAAGTTCAGGATCAATGACCATCGCTTTGAGTGTATTTATTGCAGTTACTGCATCCGCCCCCCCTTCTTGCGCTGCTAACCCAATCTCTACAATGTCTGTCACATTACTTGATAATTTAACGAAAAGAGGGCGTTTTGTGACCTTTCTAAGTTCTCGGGTCATTGCCTTGACCAGATCCGGATCTTGACCCACTATTGCCCCGTATTGCCCCCCATGAGGACATGACACATTTAACTCGTAACCAGCTGGCTCCGTCTCCTCTAATCCCTCCACGATTTCCCTTAATTCTTGGGAGGTCGCCCCAAAGACACTAACAAACACAGGTTTGCCGGCTTTTTGCCCTTCTGAGATCTCCTGTTTGAAAGCCCGAAAACCGGGATTGGAAAGCCCGATCGCATTGATAAAACCAGCTGTCACTTCCACCACTGTGGGATTTGCATACCCCTCCCGTGGTTCATACCCAATGGATTTGGTCACAACAGCCCCTGCGCCTGCCTGTGCCACACGCCTCAGTGAACTCCCACTCAGCCCTAGTATGCCTGCTGCCAACATGAGCGGGGTCTCTAACCGTACTCCACACAACTTGATTTGTAACATCGAGGTATCTACTTCAGAGCTCACCTGTTTTCACCCATTGAAATCATGGCTGGGAGAAATCTGAAAGAGAGGTTGAGCTAACTATCCATATCAACCTCTTAAACACTTATACTTTCCGCTTCTTGTTACATGAAAGCACTTCTAGGATGTGTTAGTGTCCACATCGCTGAGTATGTGTCATTTTGCACAGGATGCACCACAATGCTATGGCTCACCTTGGTTCCGAGGATCTTCCATCTCAACAGGGAGATCCTTATTTGATTCTTGGTTTCAGGGCTCTTTGAATAGAAGAGAACGTTTCATGGGGACTTAATTGGGACCATACTGGGTCCTCAACTCTTTGTCGATGAAAACTTACAAAATCTCTCCATAAGGAGTTTCTCAAACAACAAAGGTTTAAAGAGAAAACCCAACAATTCTTCGGGGATATTATTTGAATAATTACTTAATAATGACAAACAGAGGAATTCTTGCACTCAATGAGGATTTTGAACCATTGTTAACTGAACAATTCGACTTGGATCCGGAGGAGGTGGCAAAGAAATTTCTGAAATTGGAGGCAGGAGAGAGCTTCCCTGAACTCGATATCCTCCTGAAAAAATTAACTTCAGCTGTTTCTTCGATTCAATGTATTGATGCACATCTTACCGACCTTGTAGCGTCACAGACAACCATTCCTGTTTCAACGCTGACAGATATGATCCTTTCTAAACAGATTCGCGAGCAAACCCCCGAAAAATTAATCGAAGCAGGCCTAATAGAATCCCAAAAAGCTTTTCTCAACCACTTAAGAGAAGTTGGGATGGCTCTTATAAAAGAAAAACTTCGAAGAGCCGGAGAAGAGCGCGACCGGCTGGTAATCCAAGCGGTTCACGCCATTGATGACATAAACAAGATGATTAACCTTTTTGCATCAAGAGTTCGAGAATGGTACGGCTTGCACTTCCCTGAAGCAGATCGGTTAATAGAAGACCATAAATTCTTTTTGGAGCTTGTCTCCAATTTTGGAACTAGACAAGAGGTTTTCAACGCTGTAGTAAAAGGGGAAAAAAAGGTCCCAAAGCAGTTAGAAGTAAATTTGCTAAGAAGCGCCCAGGATTCGGTAGGGGCAGAGTTATCAAAATCTGACATAACGACAATTCAGCAGCTCTCAGATGCGGCGCTTAATCTCTACAAAAGAAAAGCTGAGATAGAAGCCTATATTACTCAGATGATGCAAGAGGTCGCCCCAAATGTCCAAGGATTAGTTGGTTCACTTTTAGGCGCACGCCTTATAGCCCTTGCTGGGGGACTCAACCGAATAGCCAAGATGCCTTCTAGCACGATTCAAGTTCTTGGCGCAGAAAAAGCTTTGTTCCGATCTCTTAGAACCAAAGCCTTACCACCCAAGCATGGAATTATTTTCCAGTTCCCAGAAATCCATCAAAGCCCTCGATGGCAAAGAGGAAAGATTGCACGGGCTTTAGCTGGAAAACTCGCGATAGCTGCCCGAGTAGATGCATTTCGAGGCCAAAATATAGCAGGTGATTTACGGAAAAGCCTTTTCATTACCATTAACGAAATCAAAACGAAGTTTGTCAAACCTCCTAAACGTAAAAAAAGGCAAACCCCCCCTAAAAAGAAACTCAAAAAGAGGAGAACCTATAAGAAAAAAAGTGGATAAACAATGGAAGAAATCAAGATTAAAGAATACGATAAATTCCCGGATATTTACGTAGTAACAGATCCTTCAACAGGAACTTCGAGATTAGCAACCCGTAATCTTTCCCCGGGGAGTCAGATTTATGGGGAACAGATATTTAAAACGGAGGGGAAAGAGTTTCGGCTCTGGGATCCTTACCGAAGCAAACTTGCAGCAGCAATATTACGGGGCATCCCAGCAGCTTGTTTCCCGATCAAATCGGGAAGACGTGTCCTTTATCTCGGGGCGGGGAGTGGAACAACTCCCAGTCACGTTGCAGATATTGTGGGACAAGATGGCATGGTTTTTTGCATCGAATTTTCTCCAAGAACTACCCGAGATCTTGTTGCAACATGCAATACACGTCCAAACATGATTCCAATTTTGGGGGATGCACGTAAACCCGAGGAATATTCAGACCTTGTTCCAGTTGTCGATGCAATATATTGTGATGTAGCACAGCCAGAACAGGCAAAACTCCTGAAAAAGAATGCCATTTGGTATTTAAAAGAGGAGGGCCAAGCTATGATTGCGATTAAAGCACGGAGTATTGATGTGACAATAGACCCCTCCCGTATATACAACCAGGAAATACAAAAGATGACATCGCACTTCTTGATCCAAGACCGCCGCAATCTACGACCGTATCATAAGGATCATGTGATGGTTGCAGCGAATTTATCAAAAAACGATGATTAACGCGAGTTCTTACCATCAAAAAATATTAGAAAACCCCACTCGGTCTCTTGCTTCCAATTTCGAACAAATCCTTGAATTGTCGTATCTAATCTCGATCAAGAACCTATTAATAGCCAGAAGGGGGAACCTTTTAATAAGGTAATTATTATCGGGTTTTGAAATGGAATCACTCAAACGCCTTCTTGGATTTAAACGATCCCAAATCCTTGAAGATAGATTAACAGAATTGCTTGAAAAGCTTCTTGAGCGAACATCAGGAGCTGATACTGTTTTTTTAACGAAACCGGATGGACTTGTTGTTGCAAAAGCCCATACAGGACCCCCAGAGCAATCTATAATGTATTCAGCAGTTGGCGCAGAAATCGCAGAAGTTAGTGCGGAGCCGCTCCACCGGCTTTTTGAAAGTAAAACCAACTATATTATAGCAATAACAGACCAGATGACTATTGGTTTAGCCCGTTTGAAGTATAATCTCATTCTAGGGGTCTCTGGGAAAAACCTTAGTATTGCATGGATGCTCAAATGGTTAGGGCAAACTTCTACTAAGATCAATAACCTATTTGACTCGATGTTCTATGAGACAGAACCTAAAAAGTTACAAGACGTGGCTTGAAAAAGATCTAGGGAAAAAATGGGGTTGCAAATTCCAAACATTGGAGAACCATGTAGATACTTGAAAGTATCGTATCTGTATCCGGCGAGTACATTAGGGGGCTTAGGACCGGATGGAAAAATCTTTCGATAGAACACTCAAATACTTATGGAAACACGAATTAAGCAAGTTAAATGACCATTTACCAGCTCGTCGAATCCCCTTTCCAGACATGTTAAAAAGTCCAAATCCCTCTTTTCCCTTAAGGGATGGAACCCATTCAGCAGTAACTCGAGATGAACTCTTAGACTTAGCCAACCTTGTCCCCCCTGATCTCCATCTCCGCCTTTCTCTCCCCTTTTTCTTTCTCAGATGCATAGACCTCGGACGAGGTACGTATAAGCTATTGGGTTCAAGGTTTGAGAGATTTTGTGTGGAACGTGTTCTTGGTCTGGAAAAAGCGTGTTCAACCCCTTGGCCCCTCTTCATGAAGTGCAAACCACGTCGATGCTTCTATACCCACCATATTGTTCAGTTTCGGAAACGTTTTCGAACTATCTCAGTTATAGCCATCACAACAACCTCCAACGACTCATTTATGACTCAGAAGAATGATGATGTTTTACGCGTTTTAGACTCGAACAGAAGACCTGAAAGAAGCGAGTTTTTTGAATAATACCCCAGTATGCTCTCTCCCTTAGATGTTTTCCCTAAAAGCTTTGAAGAGGAGTCATTATCCCTACATCTTGACAAAGAAGTCCAACAGGTGCAATAACTCATGTAATCTATAACCAACAGAGTGTAATACCGATTTTTTGGCTTTTATATTTCGTTTTCCAGTATTTCAATGCAGCTACCCCTTCCTAATCACTATTAATGATCCTCCAAGCAGGTAAACCTACAATCATTCAATTTATTCCAAGGCCTTAATCTCATGAGATGAAGAATCGGAAAATGCCTTCTTAAGCGAAAAGTTATTATCTTCTGTGAAACAAAAGAAAGCATTCTCATTGAATAGATCAATAAGACGCGAAGATGCGAGAATAGGAGGATGGTGAGGAATGTCATTCACTGAGAACTCCTTTGATCCCAGTGACGAGGCTGAAATTAAAAAAGAAGCATTGAAAAGGACTATCTTAACAATAGAAGCGCTTGACAAGATGTGTCGAAGGCGAAATTGTGATGCCATTCAAGTAGACCATTGTTCCACCCGTGAAAACGTCCAAAAATGCATTATCCAACTAACTTCTGATGGATTTACAGTTACTGAGATCCAGTGCAATCTGGGAAGACCATCGCAACGCATAGACCCGAGGCTTTGGGAGACCATCTGCCACTTCTGTGTGGAATACCTGAGCGAACACGCGAAACAGAATTGTCAATACCGAAAATCTGCTGAGAAAATACATCATTCCCTAGCAGAATACGGATTCGCTATAATAGATCTGTTTTGCCAAAGAAATCCTCTTCGAAAACGCTTTAAAATGCCCTAACTTGATTTCCAATTCTTTATTCATTAAAATCCTAATGAAGGGTTTGTGTCCACTCCCCCTCCAACATTTGGCTAGGGTTTATATCATTAAAGCTCAAGTAACCTACTCACATCTCCAAACCATCAAGCTCTATTGTGGATTTTAATCATCTGAATGGATTTAGACTAACAGGGTAGGATGGATCTTTCGTAATTCAAACCAACAAATAACCCAATCTTTTTGATTACAGGTCTCACATTTTCCTCGTATCTCTGAAAACTTTGCACATATACTTGGTATACAAGGAACACAATTTTCTTGGCATACCCACTCCACACAAAGGGACTCTGCTTCCTTTACGTACTTTTTTTTCTTTTGATTGGCTTTCTTTTGCTGGAGCATCGAAGGATGATAAAACTCTCGCCGCAGCTTATGCTGTTCCTCTGGATCCATATCTTCACCTCTTTTATAGTCGACATTATCCTATAAGAAGGACCCCCTACTAGAGCAATTAATGATAATTTCTCCTATCATTAATCAGGGATTTACTATAAGTTTTAAGGTGTAAGTAGGAAAATAAGAAGTTTACTCGCAAATAACGTGGGTTTTCGCGAATCTTTTTATTCTAATACTTTGAGAATAACTATGGGCTCAAATTTTCTGTCTTTCAATCACACGAATAGGATATGATCTTTTAGACTTAAAATGAAAAAACAGCCTTTTGGGGAGTGACACCATATATAAGCTGAATCTTTAGAAATAGTCAATCTAGATGATAAACATGCTGTTATATGATCTTATCAGGGAACTAACTGAGCTTGCTGGCCCGATTGGGCATGAACAAGTTGTTCAACAATGTGTGAAGACACATCTCGCAGAAGTTGCCGAAGAAGTTAGATCAACTCGGATTGGAAATATCCTCGCCCATTTAGGCGGCTCAGGGCAAAAAATTGTGATAGAAGCGCATGCTGATGAAATTTGTCATACTGTTCAAAGTATAACAAAAAAAGGATTTGTCAAATTTATTAGGAATTACCGTAGTCCCGAGCGTGTGGACCCATTTACTATCGGCCAAAATGTCCTCATTTTAGGGCGAAAAGAACCCGTACCAGGTCTGTTCGCAACCGCTACGGGCCATGTTCTTTTTGAAAAAGAGAGAAATAAGTTGCCAACGTGGGATACCTGCTTCATAGATCTTGGGATGAGTAGCAAAAAGGAAGTAGAAGAAGCTGGAGTTTATCCAGGTGCACCAATCCTTTGGAACGTCCAGACTCACCAGCTTGGCTCGCATATTGTTGGAAAAGCCATGGATGATAGGGTAGGTCTTGCTCTTATGATCCAGCTTGCGCGCGAACTCGAAACTTCCTCGATTGGTTACGATCTCTATTTTGCTAGCACTATACAAGAAGAGATGGGTCTTTTGGGCGCTCAAGATATCTGTCGGGAAGAACGATTTGACTTTGGCATTGCTTTGGATGTGGCGATTGCGGGAGACATTCCTGGAGTGAAATACGAGCAAATGCCCGTCCGCTTAGGAGGAGGTCCTGTAGTCGTTCACCGAGACGCCTATTCCGCTTATGATCCAGTGTTGTCAAATAGATTGGTTGAATTAGCTCAAGAGCTTGCAATTCCAATCCAAGAAGCCGCTTTCTATCGCTATGGTTCAGATGGAAAGGCGTTGCTTACAGCTGGTGTCCCAAATGCCCTGTTAGCCTGGCCCACAAGGTACACCCACAGCCCTTTTGAAATGATCAATGAACAGGATCTGCACAAGCTATTAAGATTGCTTACAGCCATTCTCTCCAAATAACCTTGCAGGGACTAGGCTGAAGAACTAAGACTTATAAACCAAATAGAGGCTCTTAAAAACAGCTGTGGGCAATAGAAAGTAAACCTTTCAGGAACATTTCCCCCAGCATTGATCAATTTTCTCCTTTCAATTCAAGATTAGCTGTTGTTCTAAGTATAAGGACAATAATGGGTGAATTAACCTATGATTCAAGATCTTGATAACGAATTATCTAAAGAGAGGATAAATGCCCTCGTTGTACTTGGTGATTCGACCTTCGGGAATCCTTCTCTAACATACGTAGTCGGTGCAACCATCCCAAGGGGAGGGATTTATATTAAACCTGTTGGGAGCGACCCGATGCTTATTGTCAGCGAGGGCGACATCGGAAGTGCCAAGCAAGGTGTCGTAAAAGACATTAGATCCATATCTGAATTTGGTTTCTATAAGCATGCGAAAATGCATGGAAGAAATAAAGCGTTAATCGAAATATGTGTTCATGCTTTGAAAGAATTACATGTCAAAGGAAATATATATATCGCTGGCAAAGTCGAAGCAGGTGTTGCATTAAGTTGGGCCGAATGGCTTAAATCGAGGGGTTTCTCCATCTTAATTAATGAAAGAATAGTTAACAGAGTAAGAATAACCAAAAATAACGTTGAAATCGAGAAAATAAGAAGTATTGGGAAAAAGACGGAAAATATTGTGGGTACAACCATTAAAATGCTCTTAGAATGTGATGTTGATAGGGAAGACAACCTAAGGGTTGAAGGAGGAAAACCTCTCACAGTTGGAGACGTTAAAGCATTTATACGTATGAAATTAGCCGAAGAAAACCTTATCGCACCAATGGACACGGTTTTCGCCATAGGAGCAGAAGGCGCGGACCCACACAATGTCGGTAGTGAAAAAACCGTTATAGCCGCTAACACGCCAATAGTTTTTGATATCTTCCCCCAAGAAATTGGAGGATACTGGTTCGATACAACACGAACTTTTGTTATTGGTAAAGCTGCAGAGAAAGTGAAGAAAAGCTATGTAACGGTTCTTGAATCCCAACAATTAGCCTTAGACATTATTCAAAGCGGAGTACCGGGAAAAGACGTCATGATGAAAGTCTGCGAATTCTTAGAAGCAAAAGGGTATAAGACGCCAATCTATTACACGAAGAAAAACCTTCCAATGACCGAAGGACTCATTCATGGGCTCGGCCACGGAATAGGATTAACAATAGGCGAACCTCCAAATCTGGGATTAACGTCAGAAGAAATCCTAAAGGAAGGAGCTGTCACAACAGTTGAACCTGGACTTTACTACCCAAATGAATTCGGAGTTAGAGTAGAAGACGTCGTCGTTGTGAGAAAAAATAAAATAGAAAACTTATCTACACTCCCCAAAGAGCTAGAAATATAGCAACGGTAAAAAAGCGGGAATCATAAAACCTCCTTCCACGTTATTTATTTAGCAGTTCTGACGATTGAAGGAGTAAATAACTTAAAGAAAGGATAATTCCTTATTTGAAAAAAGGGGTATTCAATGGTAAATTATGCTTTGGTTGGCAGATGCGGAATATATTGCGGCTCGTGCGCGTTATATCGAGCCTATAAGGATGGAAAAGAATATCTAAGACAAATATCCAAAGAATGGGAAATGCCAATAGAAAAGATTCGATGCGAGGGCTGTCATGCCTTAACACCAAATTGTGCAGGATCTGAATGTAAAATCGTGCGATGTTTGGACTCTAAAGGGCTCGAATATTGTTTTGAATGCATAAAATATGAACAACACGCATGCGATAAATATGCGGAGGGAGCAAAGAAGTGTACCGAGAATAATGTTGATTTACGGACCAATCTAGAAAGAATAAAAGCTGGGGAGACCAAGGCTTGGTTGGAAGAATGTGAGGATAAATTCAAGTGTCCAAGTTGCGGAAATCCCCTGCCGGTATTAGGATGGGACAAGATGTATTGCTACCATTGCGGGTTGAACTTGTCAAATAAATATCCCCCTCTTACTTAATAATTACAACACCCTATATAGCCATAGCCACAATATACAAAATGATCAAATAAGACAAGAGCATTTAATCATACCTAAATAAGTTAAGCTCGAATCAAAAGTTCAATTATTATTATTGCTTAATTGATATAAAAAATATGGGGGTCTCAAATGAGCATAGTAAATAAAGAGATAAAAAAAACTCTTATCAGATGCAGAATTGGATTTCCAGGCAAACAACCTTGAGGAAGCAGGAAATAAATTAAAGTAAGCAATGCAAATAGCCGAAAACATAAGAAATGACGAGTTAATCAGTCAAATCTGTGAATTCATTCAAGAATTCACTTAAAGTACTCAGCCACAATCAATCAAATTAAGTCCCATAGAATCGGAAGGGTTCATCTTAGATTGCGGAGGCAGAGGGGAAAGGATAATAGGGAAGTTAAACGGCAAACAAGTAGTTGCGATTGATAAAAATGAAAAAGAACTATTAGAAACTCTAAATGATGCCTTAAAAATTGTTATAGATGCCACAGAACCAAAATTTCTTCCCAAGTCCTTCGACGTGTGCATCGCTTACTTTTCTTTGATGTGTATCCACTAATAATCATTTAAAGTCTATAAAGAAGTTCACCGCGTTTAAAAAACAGGGAAAGCTATTACTATGGAATGTTTAAACCCCTGAGAACCCTGGAGACAATAAGGCATTCATTCTACGTTTAAAAGTGAAACTACTAACTGAAGAGGAAGAAGTAAGTTACGGGGTGAAATGGCAATCACAGAACATTGAATATTTTAAAGAATGGAACAAAAATCAAATTTAAAAATAACAAAAGAATAAGAAAAGGGAGAGATCTTCTATTTAGAAATGTCTAAAAAAGTATAACCCTCTTTGGATAACAACGAGCAGAGAAAGATGCGAACATTCTTAGATAAGTGTTATAAAGCGATTTTAGATCAACCTGCTGCTATTTCGAGAACTTTAGCCCCATCTAATCGCCCTGATTCATTTAATAAATTAGAAAATGCATCTCGAATCTTTTTGACTGGTGTTGGAGATTCGTATGTGGTTAGTCTCTTTGGTTGTTTTATATTTACAGAATTGGGGTTAAATACAAGTGTTTTTGAAGCGGCAGATGTTAATTTTTTCCCTTTTCAAAAAGGAGATGCTCTGATCGCAGTTTCCGCCTCGGGAAGAAGTACTCAAACGCTTCAAACAGTAGAAAAAGCAGTGAATGCAAAAATTGAAACCTTTGGACTCACTGAAAACCCTAAAGGGGCGCTTGCGAAAATTGTGGACCACCTCTGGCTCACTCAAGCCCAACCATGTTCATTCAACATTTCACCCTCGAGTACTACAACTTCTGCTATGGCCTTGTTATTATGGGCAGCGGAGGAGCTTTCCAAACTCGTTATGCAAAGAAAACCTACCCGAACCCAAATCTTGCTTCAAAAGGCTGATCAAGTACTTACATGGGCCGAATCATGGGGTAATCAAACTGCACAAGAACTTAAAAGAGAAGAGATCATCTTTTTACTTGGCCTTGGCCCTACTTATGTTGATGCTTTGTTAGGAATGATGAAACTTCATGAATATGCAGTTGCTAAGGGGATTCCGGTTCATATGGAAGAATTTGCACACCACACGAAACTTGTCGTAAATAAAAGTGATCCTGTTATCCTTTTAACGCTAAGGGGTTCAGCCAAGACAGACTACTTTAAAACGATAGAAAAAGGGACCCGGGATGTGATTCGAGCTAATACTTTAGTTCTCCAGACGCCTTCAAGCATTGTCCAAAATAATGCACTACTTGAAACCCTTTTCTTAGCCTTCCCATTACATTTTTTTGCATATTATTTAGCAAAAACCCATGAGCGCCCCATCCTTGGTTGGCGAGAACCCCATGTGAATGCTTTTAAGATTTACAAGTAATTTCTATTTGTGTGTCCATCTAATTAGTTATTCTCCCTCCTGACCACGAGAAGCATCATGTAATGGGTTGCCTTTCACAACGCTTGTCAAGTTAGCACCTTCACAGATCATTGGCGTTCAGGTTTTATTTTAACATAGAACGAATTTTGTGGCACTAAATTTAGATCCCAAAAAATTATAACTTCCTGTCTCTCTGGATTGTAAATTCGTACTTTATGCCCATAGTCTGGATATTGAAAAGCAAACGTGACCTCGAACGCGTGAAGTAAAGTGATGTAGGAAGCTCCGACACTTGTGATGGAACAATTCAAACATCATTTACTTCTACTAATAACAAACAATCCTCCTATAAATTAAGATATTATTAAAACACAAAATGACATCTCTCTAGACATTTGTTCATAAACTGATACTGATAACCTAAAAAATCAAACTATAATAATAAAAATTTTAACTGGCTTGTTTTAAATACGCATGAATTTCACTTTTAATCTCTTCACGTAATCTTATAATATCATCGATTGCAATTTCTTCCGCTTCACTAATCACATTTTTTAATTGAACAATTCCACCTACAGCCACAATGTCAGTAGTATTAATTGGGAACTCAATTTCCATCCCTTTTGCAATGATATCCACGCGAACAGGCGGGACGCTCAACTTAACACTTCTCACAATACCAACAAGTCGAGCGGCACCATCTACAATTGCTTTTCCAATTAACTTTCCTGGCATTATTAGTTCATAAAGCTCGGTTTCAGCCCGAGCCAATTCATCCTTCGAAGCCACATAACCACCTAATTGCTAAGTTTCAGATTTTTAAGCGAACTGATAGATCCTTTTTTCTGTTGATACTATCAACAGCAATACTCCAGTATTTCTTTGACTTGTAAGATTCAGAGAACTGCTTTTTTGCTCTTCTCCATTTTAAGATAAAACGTATTACGTTCACGAATCACTAGTCGTTATTATAGGTGGGTTCTAAATTAAAAATAGGATTAAATGTATGCCCATTTCAAAGGAAACTCAAATGCATAATATCATGGGTTTGCAAATTAAAGAAAGGAACAATCCCGGGAGTTGGGTTGATATTCAAACCTCTCTGCCAATCTGTTTGAGTTTGAAAAGTTCCTGAGTTGATAATTTTCACACCTCTGTAATTTACAAATTCATTCACATGGGTATGACCAAGATGCCAAACGTCAGGAATGTTCTCAATAACAAGAGAATCAGTGGCCTCAGGTGCAAAGGGCGTTTTCGCACCGTATATTGGACCTAAGTGGCGAGCCTTCAGTAATTTAACTAATGCCTTTTTTTGATTTTGGAAACTGGCCCCAGGTACACATGGAATCGTATCATCCAAAGGACGTCCGTGGCTTAATAGAAATCTAACCCCGTTTAATTTAATAAAAGATGGATTCCCAAGAAAATGAACATTAGAAAGGTGATCAAACGCGTCTACAAAGTTCTTATCAATTGGAGGTTGTGGGAGGGCTTGCCTTGTTGCATCGTGATTACCAGGAATCAAGATAACTTCAATATGATCAGGAATGTCTGAAAGAAGCTTAGCAACCATCTCATACTGAGTGCGAATGTCAGAAATTATAAGATCTTCCTCTTGCTTAGGATAGACACCAACTCCATCGACAAGATCACCTGCAATGATAATATATTTAATTAAAGGGATTAGGCGGTTAATATTTTTTGGAAATCCTAATGTTTTGCCTTTAAGAAATTTAAGAAAATTCAAAAAATCGTTTTTAAGGAATGTTTTACTCCCTACATGAAGATCAGAGAGCAAAGCGACAAAAAGAGGGATGTCCGCGTATGCTGATTTAAATGTTGTTGGGATGTCTGGTTGCGCTATCTCTGTTGCAATAAAAAGATGTTCTTTAACATATCCTGTTACAAGGATTATAGTATCAAGAAAGAGAACATCGTTCTTTAGGACATTTGAAGGTATTAGACATCGTCCCTCCCCACTTTTATCTTCTAGATTTAAAAAGAATCCTCCTTTCCTTGTACGATGAATTCTATTGATTATTCCAACAACTTTAATGGTTTCCTTTTCTTTTACGTCTATTATTGATGAAATGGGTATTGTTCCATGAGAGTCTGGGCGGTTTTCAATTAGCTTTTTTAATTTATCAAACCGGCTTTTAAATAATTGGTAAAAGCCTTTAATTCCTTCCCCACCTTTTGTAGAAATAAAACTATTCACAATTTCTATCTCTGCGGAGATATCTTTAGCTGCCTCTTTAAAATACTCAATTTTTAAAGGGGGAGAATTTTTTAGGATTATCTGAGATTTTAAAGGAGGAGATGAAGATTCTGGTAGAGTTATATTTCTTGTTGTAAGATTTAAATTTTTCTCCTTTGGGACTTTTAAAGTCTTATTAATCAAATTAAGAACTTCTTTCGTTATTATAACTTGATCCGTTTTCTTAATTGCCTTTCGAAGTAAATTATCAAAATTTTCTTTGGTCGCTAATATGGTTAGAGCTCCAGGTGAAAGCTGATACCCATACTGAAGGGCTGTTTCAATGATTTTTTGCAACTTGGAAGGATCGTCCTGTGCCATTCCGCTTCACATTTATTATTTCCATTAATATTCCTTAATACCTTTTTCACATCAATGATTTTTTCATTCCACTTTTCTAACGCGATAGCAGCTATACTGATCCCTTATTTATAGAGAATTAGATGATTTTTATTTGGAAAAAAATTCAAATAGGGTGATTTTTTGGTTTTTATTCATTAAAAATCTTCTAACTGTTCATATTGACTTTTTTTTTATAATATATTATTTAAGAAGATTCGTTAGTCGTGTTTGAGTTAATTTTGAAATGGAGTTTTGAATTTGAGAAATTTGTACATCTTCATCTAACATATTTGCGAGTTGACTCAAGTGGATTGCTAAACGAATCTTTTTAGTTCGACCATAACGTCCTAAATTAACTACTTTTGCATTAACAATTCCTAACATATCTAATTCATTAATTAAATCACTTATCCTACGTTGTGTTAAAGGATCTACGTTTAATTCTTTACAAATATTGGAATAAATTTCATATACTTCCCCTGTAACAATTTGTTTTACATCAAAATGTTCTAAAAGATAAATAGCATAAAGAACAAGTTTTGATTGCAAGGGAAGTGTTGTTATAACTTCTAATACGGTGTTTCGTTCAATTACATTTTTTGCTTTTCTTACAAATGGCTCTGTCACTCGAATTTGACCTTCTCTTTCAGCTAGTTCTCCTGCTACACGTAATAAATCTAAAGCTCTTCTGGCATCTCCATGTTCACGAGCTGCAAGAGCCGCACATAAATTTATTACTGATGGGTCAATTGTAGAGTCAAAAAAGGCTGTTTTTGCTCGTTCATTTAAAATATCCTGTAATTCTAGAGCTTTATAAGGAGGGAAGACGATTTCTTCTTCTGATAGACTACTTAATACTCGAGGATCAAGTGATTCCTTGAATTTTAAGTCGTTACTTATTCCAATCAGACTTATTTTAGCATTTTGAAGATCTGTATTGATACGTGTTAAGTTATATAACATTTCATCTCCATTTTTTCGTACAAGACGATCGATTTCATCTAATATTATTACAAATAGTGTGTCGTGTAAATCAAGAGCGGTTTGAAATTTGGTAAAAATAGTAGCTGTAGCTAGACCAGTATGCGGAACACTAAGATCAAGAGATTCACATAAGTTTCTAAAAACTCCATAATTTGTAGCAACAATTTGACAATTCATATAACAAAATTGAAGAGATAAATTAAGTTCAGATGTTTTTATTTTTAATCGTTGTAAAACATATTTACAAACAGCTGTTTTTCCTGTTCCTGTCTTACCATATAATAATATATTACTAGGAATACCACTTTTAAGAACTGTTGCTAAAATCTGACCTAATTGACGGATTTGATTATCCCGATGAGGAAGTTTATCTGGAATGTAAGTAGGACGTAGAGCATCTCTATTCTTAAATATTTTTGGTGTTGAAAGAAAGGACTCGAATACAGTTTCAAGTGGATCTTCTTCTAACATTGATTGTCACTCAAAAATTTTCTTTGTTGGAAAGGTAGTACCACCGTTTCTTATAGAATTTTAAAAGCGTGTCTATGTTTCTAGTAACATACAAGTATCACAAATCTTTTTTTCGTTAAAAAATAAAAGTATCCCCTTTTTTTCCACTGTAAAGTATTTTCCTTCAATATTTATATCAAATAATAATATGGTAAGATTTTTAATTAACCTAATATATATTATAGTACATTGGAAATAAAGGGGGGACGCATATAATATTATCATATAATCTAATTTTTAAATACTAAAACCAATGATTTTTATTTAAATTAAGGAAGTTGATCAAAATAACATGCTGGATCCTTTAGGAATGTGATCATCCCCCATATATTCCGCACCGCGTTGGCGTCGCATGAACACTGTTATTCTCTCCTTGATTGTCATCTATTTAAATTGCGCTTAATCCAGGATTATCCACTCCTCGAAAACCGGAACACTTTCTATTTAATCAGAACTTGATATTCTATGTCTTTGTATTCAAATTCCTCCTTGACTTTCAGTTGGATAGTGCCCTCCATTATAAATTAATTCAGAATCTTCTGTTCCGTAAGTTATATGACTTTTTGAAGATCCCTAGTTTACGGACTCTCAATCGTTTTCAGGCTTTACGACACCGCTTGCTTAATTCCATCTTCAAGAACTCCTTCGATTGGTTTGCCAAAGTTTATGTGCTTGGAGAGTATTTGGTGGTTGATTTGACCTTAATCCCGATTCTAGAGACAGATAAGAATGCCCGAAAGGGGTATAGCTTTCACAGGTGAATTTTTGGCTATAAATTGCATCTACTGGTAAATTATGAAACAGAATTACCATAAAATGCAGTGTTGATTCAAGGAAATTACCATGAAACCCCACTTTTCCTGCGCCTTTTCAAAACCCAACCGCATATCGTAAGCCGCTATCTGCTGGCAGAAACGAGCTACGATTTTGTAGAAAACATTGAAGTGAACTGAGAGAGTAAAGCTGCCCCTTAGTGCAGCTGAACAAGCGAAATGGGCTAGCAAAAACTAAAACTGACCTGTAATGGAGAAAGGACTTTTCAATTGGAGGAACGCTGTGGAAGATCCATTTTCGTTGACAATCTTAAGTTAAGGGGGTCTTTGGCTGCTTGAAGAACATGTATCTTGTCCTGAAGATACCTGTTTGGGGATTTTAAAATGTTTAATTTTTTCTGTTTACCTATTTGTGTGTGATGCTCGTCCTTGTGCTGGTTTGTGTAAAATTAGGATAAGTTCCTCTCATATTACAAATTTAAGAGGGGTTCCAATGAAAATATGTTTTTAACCACTCCTCTTAAATTAATTTATTGTAAAAGGAATAAGATTTTTGTTGAAAATTTGCTTTATTAATACTTTTATATTTTTCTTGAAGTTTATTAAGTTTTAATTGAAGTTTTTCACGAGTTATCTTAATGTCAATTTCAGGAAAAACAACTCCTAATTTTTCTATAGTTTTTTCAATTGCTTTTCCAAGATAGATCCATTTATATTTTGCACGACCGTTTTGAGAACCTCGATAGTTAACAGCCCAAAAATAGGGGCCATGTAATTTTCCTTCTTTAATACACTTACAATTTTTTTTCCCACACCGTTGAAACTTAATAATTATTGAGACCATGTGTAGCGCCTTATCATGCTAATCGATAGAAAACTTTGGGGCGGCCTCGTTGGTTTCTCTCTTCATCAAATTTTCTAACATGGTTTTTAAGAATGAGACGAACTAAAGAATCATATAAAGTTGTACGTGGCAAGCCGGTGATTTCAACTAATTTTGATCGCGTCACGGGTCCATGCTTTTTTAAAATACAAAAAACAATTTCATCTATTTCATTGGTTATTTGACATGAGTTTTCTTGATCAATCAATTTTTTAGGAAACCGGCGTTTCGGTTTTTCTTTTTTCACGTATTCTTTTTTTAATAACGTTATTAGATCTTCTTTAGAAATATCTGACATGATTTCATTCACCTAAAACTGAAAATTTTCTAGAATTAAAATCATTTTCATTTAATAGATAATCTCTTCATAAAGTCATAGCACATCGTCGTTATATCTGTCTATATTCACACTACTATTCGATCATGTTTAAAGAAAATATTAAGGCGAAACCACTCATAAATTATAATATATGGCGTTTTATCGGGTTTTTTAAATGATAATTTGTGTTTTTAAGTTCTAAATGTTAAATAATGCAAATAAAAAAGGATTACAACTTGTAATTTCAAGCTAGTCAATTTCTATTTTCATTTTTCTTTGAAACGGTTACTTAGCTTTATATAACCATACATAATAAAAAAAATCAAGTAAAAAAAATTAATTTTTCACAAAAATATTATTTCAATTCATCTTTTTACTCAAAGGGGATCTATTTTCCACAAGAAAGTGAAGGGTCTGTATTCACATATGTGAAAATTATGAGTAACCTATCATTATAAAAACAATAAGAATTTATGTCTTTTTGTTAATTGTTTGAGAAATAAAGATTTTATTTTATTAAAACATGCTATTAAGTAGTTTTAGAAAAATCTAGAGTATAATCAGGTTTTTTAAAGGAGTATTTGTTTAAAACGCTTTATACTTGCTTATATTTTTAAATATTTATTTTCTAAAGCTTTTGTTCTAAAAAATAAGAACTGTTATAATTTCTTCCAAATCTCCAGTAGAAATGAAGGGGTCAATATCACATATGTGAACGGCGAAATAAAATCCAAAAATCGCAAAATAAGACCAATCTTATTTTTTTGTTGTTTAAATTACATATTATTGAAATAATATGTTAAACTCTCAAAAAATTTAAACAGTTTATTCATTTTAGAACAAGAGAATGTATTCACATTTCACTAATTTCTTGTATTCAAATAATCACATGTGAAATCATTTTAGATATTCAATATATTGTCGCTATATTTGTTTGCTTTTCTATAAAGCTTTAATAAAAAAGTATAAACACAGTCAACCCCATTATTTTTGAGATGTTCTCTAGATATAGATTTGGCGAAAAGTTTTAAAATAAGTTTTGTATAAATTAAATAAATAACACATTTTATTTTTGGAGGAGTAATGACAAACGGTTGAGGTTATTTTGCCAAAAACATCAAGCTTGTTAAAAATTTCGATCAAAAAACCAGATGGAACAGTCATTACAATTGATTTGCCACAAGAACAAGTTCTATCAGATATACTTCAAGTATTAATAGGTGTTTTGGGAGGACCTAATGCTAATAATATTTCATTAACTAGAAAAGATCAAACTAACAAGTTTTTAGTAAATAATAATTCCTCTTTGGTTGAAGGATTAGATGACTTATCTGTTATGGAAAAAATCAAGATTTTAATAAAAAATTCTGTGTCTCTCCTCTGGTTTAGTTCTCGTGATCTTCAAGAACTTTATCAACACTATTTTGGTGATGTCCCTCTTAGCACAGTCAGTACTTATCTTGCACGCCTAGTGAAGAGCGGTATATTAGAGAAACGTGGATCTCGCATGATAAGAAAGTACAAATTAATCGAAGGTGCACTTGAAACTACTCCCTCTATCAACTTAAGCAAGATTTCTGTTGTTCCCTCTACCAGTTGAATTTTACAACTTAACTATATTAAATAAGATGTAATTCTTTTTCATAAACAGAAAACCATCTTTTTACATTTTCCAAATTTTAAAGGGTTTAATCTCCAAAATCATTATGAAAGAGTTTTGTGTGAAGGACGAGTTTAACGATAGTCCGCCCATTAGAAATATTGGAAACCCATAGAATTGACTTATAAGGCCTTATTAAGAGTAGATATGTAATGGTAACAGAGTATTTTGATGGGACAGTATAGCTCAGTCGGGTGATCTGAGATGAGTTTGCGATTCAAGATCCCCAATGGGAACGATATTCGGGAGTTGAGACGAAAATCGAGGATGACTCAAGCAGATCTTGCAAAGAAAGCCGGGATGAGTCAGTCAATGATTGCACGTATTGAATCAGGAAGTGTAGATCCTCGGGCTTCTACATTGAAAAAGGTTCTTGCGGCTCTTGAATCTATAATCCCACCGAAAATAATCGCACGGGACGTTATGAAAAAACCTGTTATCTATGTTAAACCAGATCAAACTGTCCATGATGTAATTAGAATCTTACAGCAAACTGGGTTCTCTCAAATTCCTGTGCTTGAAAATGGGAAATCAGTAGGAAGTCTAGAAGAAGGAGCCTTACTCCTCCATGTTTCCTTCGAAAATCCTGTAGAATTTCTTAAAAAGAAAGTTCGAGAAATCATGGTGGATCCTTTTCCGAGTGTCCCATCGAATATGCACGTAGAGGGGGTTTATCAATTACTTGCCTCAGGACATCCTGCAGTTCTAGTTGTGGAAGAAGCGAAGGTAGTAGGAATTATTTGCAAAATTGATGTAATCGCCTTTACTGGGTAATCATTCTAATTACACAACCGAACAGCTGTATATGATTTAAATAATTTTATATAGGATATTTAGAACATTAAAAGGCAAATATTTCAATTTTTCAAGAATATTAATTAAAATGGCTCATCGTCCTCAAGATTCTATAATTTTAAATTTAAGTTTTTAATTTGAAAAATCTTACCATATCATATAGTAATGTATATTGGATTAGGACATCAGTGGGATTCGTAAGAAATGTTAAATTTTTGATCTCTTATTGTGTTTAAAAGATACTAATTCCTTTATTTTACTTATAATACATTTTTACAGGTTTATGTGGGTAAAAAGATCGGATTTTAGAAGAAGTGATGTTAGAGCTAGTTTAGTATTGAAAATTTATTAAAAACATCCAGATTAAGTTTATAGAAAGTCTTATTCATTTAAATTTTTAAAAAATTAGTGAAGTTCAATTTCGACGTATACAATTTGAGGATCCACGTTTATTTGCATAATTTGTCGCAAAGTTCTCTCATCCGCATCAATGTCTATAAGGCGTTTATGAATACGCAATTGCCATTTATCCCAAGTAGCAGTTCCATTTCCACAAGGGCTTTTTCTAACAGGCACAACGAGTCTTTTTGTAGGGAGTGGAATCGGTCCTCTAATTTTTACTCCAGTTCGTTGGGCAATTTCTTTCATTTGTTGAGCTATTTTATCTAATGCCTTATGTTGAATACTCATTAGACGTATCCGTGCAGTTCCTCTTTGACTCATGAAAATTCTTCCTATACTGTCTTTTATTTTTATTTTCATGACCATTTTTTAGCTTTTTGTTAGGTCGCTTTTTATAAGATATTTTGTGAAATGTTTCGTTGGGCTACAGATAAGGCGTTTTGAGTTCAGTTTAAATCAGAAACTTCTCTGAAATGAAGTAGGTAGATTTACTTTAGGTTTTTATAGGGTAAATTTCACAGAAAGGTAGTTCTACGGTGAGCTATTAATTAAAGGTGCGATGTATGTTAAAACCAAAATCAAAGTTCAAACTTATTGTTGCGGGAGAAGGTGGAGTAGGAAAAACCACCTTCGTAACCCGATGTACCATTGGCGAATACATTGAGGAGGATAATATCACAATAGGGGCGAACTTTGCAGTGAAAACTTTTCAATATGATGGATTTTTATTTTTATTCCAGATTTGGGATTTTGCGGGAGAAGAACGGTTTCGTTTTCTCCTCCCATCATTCTGCCGAGGAACAGCTGCCGGATTTGTCTGTTTTGATCTTACTCGCCCTCTAACTCTTGCAACACTCCCGAATTGGATCAAAATGATACGAAAACACGCAGGTGATATACCATTATTGTTACTAGGATTTAAAGCGGATTTATTGAATACTGATAAATCCATATTGATGCCATATATAGATTTAGAAGAAGCTGAAAATTTTGCTAGAACTCATAATCTAATCGGGTTTCTTCCTATTTCTTCGAAAGAGGATGAGAACATCAACCAGGCTTTTGTAGTCCTTTCTAACTTCTTATATAAGAGGAGGATGGAGAAAATTGAATTATGAAACGATTCAATCTGAACGAGTAATTATTGCAGAACCGTGTCCTAAATGTGGAAAGGAAGAAAAGTTAAGTTTAAGCCCCACAGATTTAAAAAAGGCCAAAATTAGTGGAGTGGCTGGAAAGGCTTTTTCTCATGGGGATCATACTCTGATAGTATTTTATGGATCAAAAGGGAGTCACCGAGGACAGTATATTTATGAAAATGACGTAAAATTGTTTTTTCGAAATAATAAAAAGCGAGTTCTCATTAACAACAATTTTGTCTATGGTGTTATTATAGTAGATTCAATTCGAGGAGAATTTGATGACTCTTGTTGCCCTATTTTTGCTGAGAAACAAACGGCTTTTATGATTAGCACAATTATGTCTTCATTAACCGACTTACGAGTACCTGATGGGAAACTCGTGACATTAAATTTTGCAGGTATGGAATTATTCGTGATTTCATCAAAAGAAAAGACTATCATTGTATTTCCTCGTGAAGATAAAGATTCAATAGTAAAACAAATGGCTCCTTCTTTATTGAATAGACGATTCACTGCTGTGACGATAAATGAAGTTTTTCGCAAATCCTTGATTGAGGATATCATGTTCTCAAAAAATCGGTTTGTTCGCTTGTCTAAAGTTTATCCACATTTTTCAACAGCTAAATTACAGCAAAATCAACTTAATACACTAAATCAGTTTATTTCGCGAGAGTTAGGAATTGCTCAATCTGTTGTTGATCAAATAGTTTTAATTTTAGCAAAATATGCGGACGGATCTCGAAATCTGCGGATTTTATTTGATGAATGGGTATCAAATCAAGTAACAGATGATTGGAACGTATTTCTCACCATCTCAAGTCTTATAGAGAAGAATGGATACCTTATGGTGAAAGAAAAGCGATTTCACACCTCAAGATTACAAATAGAAGGCATGAATTATGGGTTAAGAGGCGGGGAAAATGATTGAGAAGGAATTAAATGATTTACATAGTAATATTCGTTCGTTAACAACTCGTGGGCAAAAGTTCCAGAATATGATTAGATTGAAGTATACATTATTTATAATGTCTTATTTAATATTTTTTCGATGTATAGCTTATTTTTTAATAAAGAAATCGATAAAACTTATGACACTCTTGATTTTGTTGTTCTTAGCTTTTGGGATTGGGTTTCTCATCGAAAGGGGCTATCTATCTAAAAAACGGGCATTTTTAGCTTTTAAAAAAGGTAATAGGAAAATAAAAAGCATTTTAGAAATTTGGAACAATCAACAAATATTTGGTGCTTCAATTCATAAACGTGATCACTGTTTATATGATTTATTGGCAGTACATGCTCATAAAGCAAATCATACAGATGTTACTCAAATGGTAAATTGCTCATCATGTGAGCTTCTTCTTTCAGCGATGTCTTCTGAATTTAAAGTGGATCATGCCCTGAACATTACAATTCATTACATCGAACAAGCTGAAGCATTCGGTTTGAGCGAGCTCCTTGAAAAATTAACTGAAGCGGTCTCCGGATTAAATACTGGGATTATTGATCCCGAAGGTACTGAAGCGTTAACAAGCGAGTTAATTAATTTAAAATGCCCTATCGAAAAATTGCTTGAGAATCTTGATCACGCCTTAATACAAATTGGACAGTTGTTTGAGTTACGGGAAATCTACTATCCTCAAGTTCTTCAAGCCACTTTGGCAGTAAAAAACGCATTAAATATTATCGATGAAGAATACCCTACTCTATCTCGACTAAGACAAAACGGTCGCATTCTTCTGGGGGTAGTAAAAGGGGATATTCACGACATTGGTAAAAACATTGTAAAAATGTTTCTTGAGTTCAATGGCTACGCAGTTATCGATTTAGGGGTTGATATTGGCCCTGAAGAGTTTGTACAAGCGGTTTTTCACCATTCGCCAGACATTGTTGGAATTTCTGCTTTTATTAACACTGTAATTCCTTCTTTTAAGAAAACAGTCCTTGCTTTGCGAAAAGCAGGAATCAATAAGCCGGTGCTTGCAGGTGGAATCGCTGTAAATTCACTTACAGTGAAAAAACTTAAACAGGAGTTAGATACTGCAGTTCCGGAAGCCACTGGAGATATTATTTATGCGCATAACGTACAGGAAGTTTTGAAAGCGGTGAGTGGAATCTTTAATCAGGACAAAGCTTAAAGATGGTGGCATGAGATGAAATCTGATCAATTTTCAGGGAATAAATCAAGGCCCCTTCTATATGAATGCACCCAGCAATGTCACCACTGTGGCCGCTGCTTTATAGACCAACGCACGATTTTAACGCACTCCACCCTCTTACTCGATTTTCAGAGATTTCCAGCTGAAGATGGCCTAGGAGTTGCTGTAGACCTAGGAACGACAACTATAGTCGCATATCTTTGGGACTTTACAACGAAACAAGTAAAACAAGTCGCATCTAAAATCAATTCCCAACGACGATATGGAATTGACGTGATTAAACGACAGGATTGTGCACTCACGGGTAACCAGAAAAAATTACATGACCTCGTTATTCGTGATATTAATGAACTCATCCTTAAACTGACGAATAGACCTGAAGACATAATAATAGTCACTCTGGTTGGAAACACCACTATGCGTGACTTTTTCTTCGATATCCCTCCTATTTGGGCTACCAATCCGCCTTATAACGCTGACTACAAGGATCCAATAAAAGCAAATGCTACTGACGTGAATTTGATCACAAGAGATGCAGAGATTTATTCCCCTCCAGTTGTTCATGGTTACTGGGGGGGTGATGCATTGGTGGGTACCTATGTTCTAGGTTTAGACTCCGATCCTTATGTATTATTTCTTGATTTAGGAACTAATGGAGAAATCGCGATATCTTATCCATCACCTATGAGTAGTGGGAACACCATTCTTGCAACAAGTGTTTCTTCGGCACCATGTTTTGAGGGAATGCAAATTCTCTGTGGGATGGGTGCAAGACCTGGAGCAATCGCGCATATTACTTTGGACAATGATCTTTCTCCTACGTATGAGGTCATTTCTGATGACCCCGGACTAGAACAAGTTCCTCGCGGTCTTTGTGGAAGTGGAGTAATAGATCTTGTAGCAGAACTCCTCTTTCATCAAGTGATAACACCTAGTGGGCTTTTTCCTCCACAATTTGACCATCCTCGAATTATTCATACAAAGTATGGAAAAAGTTTTCAATTACACACAGCCCCTGATCTGGTCCTCACTCAGAAAGATATTGGTGAAGTACTTATGGCAAAAGCTTCCTTTGCTGCTGCCATTCAAACAATTTTAGATGAAATGCTCCCATCTCACCATATGCTCCATAAGATCTATCTGGCTGGGGCGTTTGGCCTCCATTGCAGACCTGAAAATGCTGTCCGTGTTGGAATGATCCCATCATGTAATAAAGTGGAATCCGTGGGGAACACCGCGGGGCTGGGCGCTATTTACTACTTGTATAAAAACGAACGGGAAAAAATCGATAAGTTGGTCAAAGGGATCAAATACATACCTCTCACGGGAAATGAACATTTTAACAATTATTTTTTAGCTGAAAACACATTTCCTACTCATATTTCAGTTTCTAATTCGCGGTTACTTTAAGTAATAATTCCCAATTAAATTGTATTTCTACAATGCACAAGAATTTTGAATTCAGGCTTTTTTATTCAAGAAATCATGACTATATTTTATTTAGAAAAAAAATGGCGCTGGGGGTGGGATTCGAACCCACGAGGTCCAATGGACCACTGACTGACCATTCTCTGATAAAATTTTCCTTATTTTCAGAGATCTCAAGGCCAGCGCCGTTTTCCATATATGCCAATTACCTATTGGATATTGTCCGCTTGGCTACCCCAGCATTTTTTTGGATTGAGAAGTAGTCGAAAGACGTTCAAATGCTTGACTGAATCTATTGAAGTTTTGTGTAGCAATATTTGTAGGAGTGGAATTTTTAAACTTTAATAGTTACACAGTTAAGGTGTAATAATTGAATTTATTTGGATTAATGAAAGATATTGTTTATGGTCTCACCAAACTAAAATTCGGGAAGAAGCTTTCCGGAAGACAACGAACACTCTTAGCACTAATGGGAAAGATTCCTGATCGGATTCCACTCGCATGTGGCATCGCAAATATCAATCCATTCTGGGTGAATCCCTCTAAATATGATTATTTTAAACTGGTTAATGACCCTAAACTTTCCTTGGAATTCATTCAAGATCTTATGGAGTTAATCCCCGATATAGACTGGTGGGGTGAGCCATGGCTTGGAGGGGTTATGCTTTCAGAAGGTGCTTGCGAATGTGGAACCATATTCGAGTTCCCACGAGACACTTTTGCCTATCCAATCAAGTACCCTGTTAATGAAGCAAAAGACCTAGATGCGTTACATCTCCAACTTGGTGGATATTTGGAGAACTATATTGAAACCCTTGGATTGGTTCGTGATGAATTTCCCAACCTTCTTTTTCCCCCATTAATACCATGTCCTTGGACACTTGGAACCTTTCTCCGCGAAGCAGATAGATTAATTCAAGATTTTATTTTATACAAAAACTATATCGAAACAGAATCTGCTGCACGCCGCCGAAAGTTGGAGCGAAGGGCTCAGGCGAGAGCTATAGATCCTTTGTTCTGGGAATGTGAGATGGAAGTCTTTCTTAATCTTTGTTTCGAAGTACGTGACAGACATAAAGAGGCTGGGACGTTGGGTTTTGGCACCACGGTTTACGATCTTTATGGATCTCCCCCGAATTTGGATATTGAGGCCTATGCCCAATATGTGTATCCATTTACAAAGGAGATTTTACGAGGGTTGCAGTTTTCGCCACTTATTTGGCAACCCACCTCCCCTGAAGAGATTAACCATATGAAACAGATTTTTAAAGGCCTTCTTATTGGAAATCTAGGCTACGAAATCGATGAGTACGGTCTATTCAGCAGAAAGTTCGACGAATCGACAATTGATGTTGCTAAGGGACTGAAATCTTTGGTTGCAATGAACATAGCTCCTGACTTTCTAAGAGATGCTGATGTAACCCAGATTCAAGAATATTCCTCTCATCTTTGCGCTCTCGCAATTAAAAAGAGAGTTCCTGCTCTTTTTTCAATAATTGGCATTGCTGCTCATACACCTAGAGATAATGTTCGGGCAACCATCAACGTGGTCTTGAAGGAAGGATATTACACCTAATGTGATCCTGTAATATTCGTTTTAACTATAGATTTTATTTTAAATACAGTAAACGTCATAATAGGCATGAATTAGTTAAAAGGTGACTTGTTTTAGAAAATCACATTAGAACGATTTTATGACCAACACTTTTGATGAATTGGGCTTTATAAGTGAACTTGTAAACAGGATAGTTGAATGTCATGGTATTAGATTACTGTGATGAATATGCGAATTTGTTTGGGCATCAGCTCGCTTTTATTATGTAAAGAAGGCATAAAATATGTCTGATCCTATAGATTATTTGCAATCTTGGGCAGAACTTCCTGCCAAATTTATGTTTTGGTTAGATAAAGCGTTTTATTATTTTGTGAAGTTATGTGTGATTGGGGGGTTACTTACAATTATATGGGGAGCACTCGTCTATTTAACTGGGTGGAGTACTAATGGGGTGAAGCGTGTTATAACGGGGCTCATCTTAATCGCAATGGGATTAGCTCCTAAGCTTGTGTAAGAATTTCAAATCTAGTAATGATTTAATAAAAATACCAACTGACAACCAATCTAAGAAACCAATATGCCTAACAATTCTCAAAAATCAGTACCTATTCAAGTCCGGTTCCTTTCTTTACTATTTCTTATTCATTATTTGAGTTACTTGCCAAATCGCATCGAAAAGTATTTCTGTTCATTTGATGAGTGCTTCTCCCTTTTTATTAAACCCTTTTCATGCTTATATCCTCTCCCTGAAATTTTAAATACCGCATTTTAATGAAAATAATAGGTGATTAAATTGAATTCCACGCTGCAGGGTAGGGATCTGATTTCGGTAAAAGATCTTAGACTCGAAGAAATGAAAGCCATTTTTGATTTAGCCAAGATGATTCAGACTGCTCCTCAAAAGTATTCAGAGGCACTTCGGGGCAAAATCGTGGCGGTGGCATTTTATGAGCCCAGTACACGAACTCGATTAAGCTTCGAATCAGCTGTAAAGCGGATGGGAGGGAATACGTTGGGATTTTCTGATCCACGAACCGCCTCAGTAGCTAAGGGAGAATGCCTTGCAGACTCTATTCGCATGCTGGATGGATATTCCGACTTGATTATCCTCCGTCATTATTTGGAAGGGGCTGCCCGCTTTGCCAGTGAAGTTGCAGAGGTCCCAGTAATTAATGGAGGCTCAGGAGCCGGAGAACACCCGACTCAAGCCCTCTTAGACATGTATACCATTCTTTTGGAGAAAGGAACTCTTGATGGGTTGAGAATCGCATTCGTAGGGGATTTGAGATATGGACGAACTGTTCATTCCTTAGCTTATGCACTAGCTAACTTTGATATGACCTTTGACTTCGTTGCCCCGCCTGAACTTCGTATGCGTCGGGAAATCCTTGATGATTTAGAGCAAAAAAATATCTCCTTTTCAGAGACAACCGATCTTGAAAAGGTTCTTCCTGAGCTTGATGTGTGTTATATGACTCGTATCCAAAAAGAGCGGTTTCCAGACCCCGCTGATTACGAAAAAGTGCGTGGGAGCTATCAAATCACTCGGGCATTACTTAAAAGTGTTAAAGAGGGGATGTTGGTGATGCATCCGTTGCCACGAGTGAATGAAATCGCTTTCGAGGTGGATGAATTACCTAATGCTGTGTATTTTCGGCAAGCAAGAAATGGAGTATTTGTTCGGATGTCTTTACTGGTACATATATTAGGAGAATAGGTTAGAGGTTTTGAGAATGGCAAAAGAGTTGCGGGTCCGGAAAATTCGTAATGGGACTGTGATCGACCATATTTCTGCTGGCTCGGCTCTTGATGTGTTAGCAATCCTGGGGCTGACTGGGAAAGAAGGATATACTGTTAGTATTGTCCTTAATGTGCCGAGTACCATTCTTGGGAAGAAAGACATTGTAAAAATTGAGGATCGAACTTTAGACCCACGAGAGGTCGATATGATTGCAATTGTATCGCCTGAAGCGACGATCAATATTGTGAAGAATTACCAAGTAGTAGACAAGAAACCCGTAGAAATGCCTGCAACAATCAAACGACACATTCGATGCATTAACCCCAATTGCATTTCCAATGGATCAGAACCAATTATTTCGGTACTTGATGTCGTAAAGAAGATCCCACTTCAATTACGTTGTAGATACTGCAATCAAATGATCGAAAAAAAGCATATTCTCAATTTATTGGGTCTTTAGGCTTAGATAACACCAAAGAAGTTTCTAGATTTCCTTTCAAGATCGTTTAATTTTGCGGTTTTCAGATTTTTACACTAATAAGGATGGAGGGCAGAATGTTCTATCATTGGATAAGAATTCTTCATGCAGAAATCCAGTTGCTTAAGTTTCAATCCTCGATTCTTTGCCACAAAAGCTATAAATTATATTCTCAATAAGAGGGAAATAAGCTTGACAAGTAATTTTCTCAACTATATGTCAGCTTTCTTGTGAACAGAGGATAATTTGAGGGTTTAAATGAAATGTCAATCGAGTTCTTTAAAAAAATTCGGGAGACTGAGCAACAGGCAGAAAATCGTGTCACAAACGCACAGAAGAAAGCTCAACAACTCCTGAAAGAAGCGAAAGAGCAAGCAAGCTCCATCATTATGGTTGCTGAAGAACACGCAAAAGAAAATGCGGCAACAATTATGAACGAATTTAAGCAAGCTTCCACTATTGAAATCAAAAAAATACAGCAAAGTGCAAAAAAAGAGATGGAAAGGATCGAACAACAAGCCAAAAATAAAATTGAAGAAGTTGCTGAGTTAGTTAGGAAATATCTTATAACTATCGCAAGGTAAACAGTTGAATCCCGGTGATTTCATGAAGATCGTAGCGATAGGAGATGAAGACACGATAATTGGATTGCAACTTGCTGGAGTAAAGGAAACAATCATTCTTGATGAATCTGACCCTGTTGAAAATATTATAGTTAAACTAAGCCGCCAAGAAGGTGTAGCTGTCATTTTAATCACTGAACGACTGGCTGCGCAAGCCCTAGACATCATCGCTCAAATTCAACAGGAGAGAACATACCCTGTTATCATTGAAATCCCAGATAAAGGCGGTAAAATTAAAAAAGAAACAGATACATTAAAAGAACTAGTCAAGCAGGCTGTAGGTGTAGAACTCGAGATCTAATTGAACACTTTTAGGCTCTGCTTTTCTTATTATAAATTAATAATCCAGAAGAAATCCTAATCGCTTCTGAAGAGTTATCGAAATATATATTATTTGACTTCTATTTTTGAAAAATATCAGATTGGTCATGATAGCGATTATTACCTATAATTGGTAAAAAATGGGTCTCATATCACGATCTTACACGGACTCCACTTTCATAAGATCCCCTCCCCTCTTCGAAGGATAGGAAGCTCCGGGCGGGGATCGAACCCGCGATCTACAGCTTTCCCGAACATTTTTTAACTCTTTAAATTTACGAGGCTGTCGCCCTACCACTAGGCTACCGGAGCTTACTGTTAACTCCCCCTTTAAACGGTAATCTAATAATCATCTCTAAAACCTTTTCCAATGGTTTTTAATTAGAATTAGCGAATCGTTATATTAGGAAAGCGAGAGGGAAGGAAGCGCGCACATCGGATTTAAAACCATTGAAAGTATTATAATTTGTAAGGAAGGGGCAATGTACCTAGTACAGAAAAATCACTTGTGGAGATTTCTGAAACACATGTACTAGATTCTATACCACCTCACCCGTCTGTCCAAGAACTCTCCATTGGGAATTAAACAGAAGTATAATCGGTAAAAATCCTAGAAGACATCTTTATGAGGCTAAGGAGAATATTGCCGTATATATTTGTCGTCTTTAAGTTTTTTATTATGCTCTCGTTCCCAATGTTCAGGTAGAATACTGTATTCTTCTTGAATTTTGTCCCGGTAGTATGCTGGAATTACATTAAATGCGCAAAAAGGTACAATAGTGCCGTTCGGCATGGCATAGTGGATATTACATTTTTTGACGCGTTCAATGTCGTAGTTGTACAAATCCATAAAGTGCATGATCCCGATAAATAGTGAAGCGTGGTGGAATGCTCGGAGGCCTCCATAATCTCCTTTCTGGAAAATCTGCCATAATAGGGTCCGGATATTCAAAGCTTTAGGTTGTCGTTTTTTATCGATAAATTTTCTCAAGTTCCAGAGTAATTTAAGTTTCCCCCACCTACTAACCTTTCGGCCTTGATACTTGATAGCGGTACGTTCGCAGAATTCAAGAAATCCATCAACATCAAAGAAGTCTGTGATGGGTATCATCCTGTCACCCTCCTTGAAAATGTAAGTGGCAGTTCCACAAGCAAAATGGTTTGAAAGCTCGTAGGTGGGGTGTCCTATTAGGGCTTCCACTAGATGGGATATTCCTGCTACACTAGGAATCGTGTAAAAGGCTTCGTGGCCAATTTGACCGTCTGTCTGTTCCTCAATGCTCTTTATAACATCTGGAGTGGTAATACGATGGCGTTCTCGTTCGTGATGGGGCATTCGTCCTACTAGGGAAACTGGCTGGAAATTAACGGCTCGAACCTTATCCACATGGTCAAAACCAAAGCGAATGATATCCCCCAGTTCGTGATCATTTTTTCCTTTAATCACTGTTGGGACCAAAACAATCCCTGGTCCCCCATTACGGCAACTTTCGATGGCTTTTGGGATTTCCCAGTGATTTTTTGGATTTGATTTGGGAGTGATCCCATCAAAGCTGAGATAGATGACGTTGACTCCCGCTTCCCGAAGCTTTCGCGCAAAATCTGGTTCATTAGCCAAGCGAATCCCATTTGTATTGAATTGGATATGATCAAAGCCTTCTTCACGAACTAATCGCACTATCTCAAATATATCATCACGAAGTGCGGGTTCTCCTCCAGTTAACTGGATACAATTAGGTGCTACGGGTTTTTGACTTCTTAAAGTACGTAGCATGGATCTAATTTGGTCGATTGTTGGTTCGTAGATCCGTTCGCCTTTCTTAGCATAAAAAAAACAATACCAACAGGAAAGATCGCAACGATTTGTTAAAACAATATTGGCAAGAGCAGTATGGGATTTATGGATCTCACACAATCCACAATCAAATGGACACCCTCTCGTTATATGGGAGGTGGGATTTAAGATTCCTTTTCCCTCGTAATCCGCTTCTCTTGCCTTCTTGTACATCTCATAATTGCCCCAATATAGTTCGGTCACTTCTCCGTGGTCAGGGCATTTTTTGGTGATCCAGACCTTGTTATCTTGTTCAAAGATCGTAGCCGGAAGAATTTTCACACAATCGGGGCACAAAGATTTTGTTGTTTTTATCACGTGTCCCTTGATTACAAGTAACTCGTTTTCTGTAGATAACTTTTTTACATTCTTCAAGGTCAATAAAATTCACCACCATCAACAATAATAAAAGATTAGTTGAAACTTCGTAATCTCATATATAAGAATTCTCTTCAGTTTGATAATCGGAAATGAGAAAATAAAGGAAATCACTTCTCTTTCCATAATTCTGATATTAAAGTGGTGCGAACTAAATGAGTGGTGAAGTTCGGACAGCATTAGCAACTTTAGGGCTCACAGATTACGAGATACGAACATATTTAGCTCTTTTGGAACAAGGACCCCTTACCGCATTACAAATCTCTAATGAATCGGGGATTCCATATTCCCGAGTCTATGATGTACTTAAATCCCTTGAAAAAAAACAATTTGTTACGGCTGAAAGAGGGCGCCCAACTCTCTATGTGGCCAAATCACCCGACGAAGCTACTCGTGCAATTATTTTGAAAAAAACTAAAGAAATAGATGCCAGTCGTCAATCTATTATAGATGAACTCCAACCAATTTTCGAAAAAGGCGGAAGTGCAGCTGAACATCACGATATAGTTCTGGTACATGGGGAACCCGCAATCCTGGCGAAATTAGAGACCATGTTGACACGGGCAGAACATTCTGTCTTAATTCTTACCCCCATCATTACAGACGTCCATCTTCGATTCCTTTCCCCTTTTCTCAGACGTTTAGTTGAATTAAACAAGCATCTTCAGTTCTTGATTTCATCACGCACAGATCCTAAAGAAGTTGATGCGTTACGACTCATCGGTGAAGTTCGATGGCGTGATGGAATCTATGGGGGGTGTGTAATCGTTGACGAACGGGAGATTCTTCTGATGCTCCCATCGGTAACCACCGACCTTGAACAGTTAATTGGAGTTATTGGCATATGGTCGGATCATTTTGGTCTTGCGCAGCTTGGAGCTACATACTTTGAATTTCTCTGGAGGGAAACGGGTCCAGAATCTCCAGAAAACTCTTAAAAAAGACAAAGTCCCTTTCAAAATGAATAATGTTAGAGCATCTTATTTTGATTCCAGAGAGAACTATTCATATTATATCAGATGAATTCTATGGGTTTAATTAATTCTAACGTTTTTAATACGTTCTTTAATGAGGAGTCAAGATAAGGATCTAACCTGATTAATTGAAATGAATAAAATTGAAGGATCTTGAATTGAAAGGTGTCTTACCATATTAGTCATAGCCATTCTATTTTGCAACATGTGGATCTTGGCAACGTTAAACATACTTCTAACAGAAAAAAGAGTGGAAATCACTCTTGAGTGATAATTCGGGACAATATTCGTAAAGTTTTCTCATCATGAACGTAAAGGAGCAGTTTATCTCCCAAAGAGATTAGTGCTTCGGGATCTAAAAGTTGGCTCTCATGATTAATTTTCAAGACCTCTACACCTGGGATATCTGCGGTAATCGCATTTCCCCTCTCACCTATATATGATTTTGGCGTAGGAACCCAAAATGTCGGAGCAAAAGTTATTTCCAGTGACAAGGATTGGACTAAATCTTGGGTGATACCTCCAATATCATCAATAATCTGAATTCCTTCCACATATGCTTGAAGGGTTCTTATAAAACTTGGCGCAAATCGGGCTAACACGACGATTTCGACAGTTTTATTGCGTTCTCGTGTGAATGTAATGATGTTTTGGTTCATTGTTGGATCTTCTGTAAGAACTAAGATTTTAGCTGCGTTTTCAAACCCTATAATGTCATAGAGGTTGGTTTTTTCAAATTCCTCGAGATTCTCTTCAATCAGGGTATCACATTGGGAACTGACTTCTTCAACCCAGATTAGCCCACGTTCTGCCACGAGGGCCACTCGTTCAGAGAACCCAAGTTTGATCATTTCTTTAATGAAGGTTTCTGCATAGATACTTGTCCCAAAGACATAGATTATTGCTTTTTTAGCACGTACACTATCAGCAAATTTCTGAATGCGGCTTTTCATCAAGCCACGGATGATCATAGCGCCCAAATATGCCATCAACGTTCCAAACAAGCGGACTGAGTTTTCTCCTGTCAATTGAGCTTTTGCAAAAGTCCAAGCGACACCTGGAAAGCTCCCTTCTAGTCTTCCAAGAATTGAAAGCATCAAACCAGCTAGAAAGAGCCCCAAAAATAAAAGAATGACTAATCCGATCATGAGGGGGATAAAAATCTTGAAAAAATCAAGAGTGTTAAGTGCTGAAGTTAAATCGGTTTTCACCTTTTTTAAGCGAAATTTCATCTCTGCTTGGAAATAAGCCATTTTAAATTTCACTTTTCGTTCAATTGATGGAATTAGTTCTTCAGTTGTCGTCAAGAGTACCTCCTCCATAGTAATTTGTATTTGAGTTCTAGTTATTAGTTTGTAAAAAGGCGTATTTATTAAGAATTATGTTTCGTGTGGATTATGAATTACCTCAACCTATCAGACGGGGCATCAGGCGAAGAGACCAGTCTGACTAGCTTATTTTTGCCGAGTAATTCACACACCCATTACCTCTCATCCATCCACGAGATTTGAGGGCTATTTGGACTCTTTCAATTGTGTTACTCCTGTCCATTTGTCCATAAAACTCGCTTTCAGCAATAGTTTTGAATTGTGCTTTAATAGGAGGCTTTTTTCATGAATCTTCCAAAATTTGTCGCTATTTGAGCGGCTATGATCTGTAAAGAGAGTAATTCGGAGTTTCAACCATTACTGCTCGGGTTATCGAATAAAGTGACTTTTCACCAGACCAATGTAATCAAATCATCATTTAAACCTTGTATTGGCAATTTATTTCCTCTCTTTGCAGAAAAAATCATCTTGCTAATATTTTAGATAAATAGATGGACGTTTACTTGGGGTTCTAATCTGGTGGGAAATGTTGTCAAAATGAATGCTGAAATGTCATGTGAAGAAGGTATATCTTTTCCACTGTCTTCTCAAGAATAGAGTTAAGATGGTGAACATACATAACTAAAGGAGACTTAATAATGAAACGCGAGAAGTAAATTTTGGAGAAACGTCTTTCATACCCTGAATTTAAAATCTCAATTCTTAATAAGTAACATAGAGCTATGTTTACAGATTAGTGTTGACAGCTATCTACAAATTCCCATTTTTTGAATTTAGGAGTTTGGTAGGCTTTTAAAGTTTATTTCAACTTTACTCGAACGAGATTGGAAATAAATATTTAGCACAACAATATGTAAGTACTTTTAAAGGGGTGAAAAAATGATAGCAGTCGAAGGATAATAATGAAATCAGCTGTATTAATCGATGATACGACCTTCTATTAACTGGACACGAGGTGGAAATGAATGGAAACAACCCAAAAGATGGGTAATATTGTGAGAGTCAGTGGTCCGGTTGTCGAGGCAGAAAACCTCTTGGGAACTTCTATGTATGAGGTCTGTCGCGTTGGAGAAGAAGAACTCATTGGTGAAATCATCCGCCTTTTGGGAGATGTGGCAACTATCCAGGTTTATGAGGAGACTGCAGGCCTTAAACCTGGAGAAACGGTAATTCCTACGGGGGAACCCCTCTGTGTTGAACTAGGACCCGGATTAATCGGGCAGATCTTCGATGGGATCCAACGCCCACTCCCAGCTCTTGTTGCCGAGGTTGGGGAATTCATTAGACGAGGTATTGTGCCCTCTCCACTCGATCATACCAAGCGATGGGCTTTTATACCTAAGGTGCATGTGGGAGATCCTATTGGACCCGGTGATATTCTCGGAGAAGTCAAAGAATCGACTCTTGTGACACATCGGGTTCTTACTCCGCCGTTAATAACACCAGGGAAAGTCAAGTCTGTCGTAGAAGAGGGAGAGTACACCATTGATGAGGATATCTGTATCTACATGTCAAATGGGGAAGAAAAACCATTCAAGATGTTTCATATATGGCCAGTCCGGACACCTCGCCCTATCACCCAAAAATTGCCCTCATCCGTGCCATTGATTACAGGACAGCGAATCTTCGATACTTTTGTCCCAATTGCTAAAGGAGGTACGGGAGCAATTCCTGGCGCGTTCGGGACTGGAAAAACTGTGATGCAACATCAACTGGCTAAATGGAGTGATGCCAAGGTGGTTGTCTATGTGGGGTGCGGCGAGCGTGGTAATGAAATGGCCGAAGTCCTACTGGAGTTCCCACGGCTAGAGGATCCTCGTAGTGGCGAACCTCTGATGAATCGAACTGTTCTTATCGCAAATACCTCAAACATGCCTGTTGCAGCCCGGGAAGCAAGTGTCTATACGGGAATCACTCTGGCGGAGTATTATCGCGATCAAGGGTATAATGTGGCCTTAATGGCAGATTCCACGAGTCGGTGGGCTGAGGCTATTCGGGAGGTAAGTGGCCGCCTTGAAGAGATGCCAGGTGAGGAAGGGTATCCTGCATATTTGGGCTCAAAGGTTGCAGAATTTTATGAACGCTCAGGTCGCATTAAAACAGTAGGATCTCCTGAACGTATTGGCAGTATTACGGTCATAGGAGCGGTCTCACCGCCAGGAGGGGATTTTTCAGAACCCGTGACTCAGAGTACTCTCCGAGTTGTCAAAGTTTTTTATGCCTTAAGCAAAGATCTTGCCAGTCGCCGGCACTTCCCAGCGATTGACTGGTTAAATTCTTATTCCCTTTACTTAGAGGACCTTGAACCCTGGTTTGTAGATAATGTCGCTTCAGACTTCATTAGCCTTCGGAGAGAATCCATGGCAATCTTACAGAAAGAAAAGGAACTTCAAGAGATCGTTCAGCTAGTGGGTCCAGATGCACTCCCAGAGAGTGAACGAATCGTCTTGGAAGCAGCACGGATGTTGCGGGAAGACTACTTGATGCAAAATTCGTACAGTGAAGATTCATTTTGTCCACTTGATAAGCAGTACAAGATGTTAAACGCCATTTTAAAGTTCTACCATAAGATGCAAGAGTTACAAGATAAAGGGATCATGGTTCGCGATTTGACAGGGATCCCTCTTTTTGACAAGGTATCTCGGATGAAGTGGTATCTAGGGGAGGAATTTGAACGGCGCCTTGAGGTCATTATGAAAGATATTCAGGAACTGAGCCCTGAAACGCTCACTGAAAAACCGATATCCACTTGAAAGGATATATATGAGGTGCAATATTTTGGAATTGAGTACGGATATACTGAAAACTAAGCCAGTGAGTACAATTCGAACATACCGCACGATTCAGCAGGTTGCTGGCCCTTTGCTTTTTGTCGAGGGTGTGACCGGAATTTCTTATGGAGAAATTGTTTCGGTTGAAGACCCCTCTGGCGAAAAGCGTACAGGTCAGGTTTTAGAGGTGACTACGAAAATTGCAGTAGTTCAAGTATTTGAAGGGACTCGAGGCCTTGATGTTGCAAAGACTAATGTGCGATTCCTCGGTGAAACGATGAAACTTGCAGTGGGGGCGGATATGATGGGCCGCGTCTTCAGTGGGAAGGGGATACCCATTGATGGGGGTCCTCCTCTTATTGCAGAAGATGTTCGTGACATTCATGGCGCGCCAATCAACCCAGAGGCTCGAGAATATCCCCGCGAATTTATCCAAACTGGCATAAGCGCGATTGATGGCTTGAATACCCTTACAAGAGGGCAAAAACTCCCCATTTTCTCAGGGAATGGCCTCCCTCATAATCGTATCGCCGCCCAGATCGCTCGTCAAGCACGTGTACTTGGTGAAGAGGAGGAATTTGCTGTTGTCTTTGCAGCCATGGGCATCACCGCCGAAGAAGCCCGATTTTTCCGTCGGAGCTTTGAACGTACAGGGGCCCTCGAAAATGTGGTACTCTTTCTAAATCTGGCAGACCAACCTGCTGTAGAACGAATTATCACCCCTAGACTTGCCCTAACTGCAGCCGAAGCCTTAGCTTATGATTATGATTTGCAACTACTCGTTATCTTAACTGATATGACGAACTACGCCGAAGCCTTACGAGAAATCTCCGCCGCGCGGGAAGAGGTGCCTGGTCGTCGGGGCTATCCAGGTTATTTATATACCGATTTAGCTACGATCTATGAGCGTGCAGGCCGGATCAAAGGCCGCAAGGGAACTATTACTCAATTACCCATTTTAACGATGCCTAACGATGACATTACTCATCCGGTTATTGATCTGACTGGTTATATCACAGAAGGACAGTTGTTGTTGGATCGCGGCCTACATCGAAAAGGCATCTATCCTCCAATGAATCCCCTTCCTTCATTGTCCCGCTTGATGAAAATGAGCATTGGTAAAGGCCGAACCCGTCAAGACCAGAAAGAAGTCTCGGATCAGCTGTATGCCGCTTATGCCACAGGCCGCGATTTGCGGGACTTAGTAGCTGTGGTTGGAGAGGAAGCCCTGACCGACCAAGATCGCAAGTTTCTCGAATTTGCGGACCGTTTTGAGTATGAGTTCATTGCCCAAGGGGAATTCGAAAACCGTTCGATTTTCCAGACATTAGATATCGGATGGGAACTCCTGACCATGTTCCCCGATGCAGATTTAAAGCGAATTGTCCCTGAAACCATCGAAAAATACCATCCGCGGAACCGTGATCCAAACTACGACTTCAATCGAACAGATGCCTGATGTAATGCTACTACTGGTTTATAGTGGAAAGGAACAACTATTGTTCCCTCTTTTCTTTCTTTAAATGCCTTTTTCTTAATTGATACATAGTAAATTAAGATAGTGCTAACCAGACTTGTCTTTCTAATTTCAAAAGGGACTATTCGATTTTTTATCAAACTCCATTCTTAGTAATAAGTAAAAGTAGAGCCTTCACCATTCTATCCAAGTGTTGGATAAATAATCTCCTTTTCTGTCACAATTGCAGTTATTAAGTCTGGAGGTGTGACATCAAAAGCCAAGTTGAGAGCATTAATGTTTTCAGGAGCTATTTGGTGTCCCTCGAAGTGAGTGATCTCCCTTTTATCTCTTAATTCGATTTTAATTTCCTTCAATTTATTCTGATAGTCAAATGTGGAGTAGGGCGAAGCCACAATTAGAGGTATATTATAGTACTTAGCCATAATTGCCAATGGAAGCGTACCAATTTTATTCAATACAAAATACGGTGGTTGTTCGTTAATAAGAACCCGATCTGCTCCTACCAAGATGCAATCGATCTCTTTTTTCGCAAGCACATAACCAACCGCTCCCTCCACAATTATTGTGGTGGGGATCTTCAGTTGTTGCAATTCCCAAGCTGTTATTTTTAGACCTTGGAGCCTTGGTCGAGTTTCTGTTGCATAGACGTGCCGAATTTTGCCCTGTTGGTGCCCCAATTGTATAATCCCTATTGCGGTGCCATACGTAGTTCCTGTGGCAAGAGCTCCAGTATTACAGTGCGTAAGGACTTGAGCGTGATCCGTAAGGAGTTCGACTCCTCTTTGGCTCAAATTTCTATATGTTGCCTCTTCTTCGGCATGAATTCTCTTAATCTCTTTGACTATGTATTCTTTTTGTTGTTCAATATCTAATTTCGGATTCAAGCTCTTAAGTATTCTATCAATAACGTTTGCCAAGTTCACAGCTGTCGGGCGGGTACTTTTCAAAGTGGAGCCTGCACGTATCATTTCACTATAAAATTCTTGCGAAGATTTGCTTTTACTTTTTATCGCCGCAAGTGCAAGGCCGTAGCCACCTGCAAGGCTAATAGCTGGGGCTCCTCGAACATTCATCTCCTTAATCGCGGCAATGACGGCTTCTGAGGTAGTTGCTTCAATATATTGTAAGTTATAAGGAAATTGGACGCTGTTTTGGTCAAGAAGTCGTAATAAATTATCTAACCAAACTACTGAGCGCGGTAGACATGGATCATCTCTTATCTGTGGAGTTATTTCCTTCAAAAGTGATCAACTTTTTTTAGTATTTTATATGCACTCGATAAGGCTTTTATTATGGCTTAGTTAATCAACTATGTTAATTCTGGGCATTGGTAAAAAAGTGTTATCAAGGTTAATTAGACTCGAAAGAGGAAAAAGACATTGAATCGTTTATTTATTTCTCCTTCTGACTTTTTTTACATTTTCCTTCTTATAAGAGCAAAATTACGTATGCATCACAAGTTTCTTATTCTATTTTTCGGTGTTTGAGAGTATACATTAGGTATTCAAGATGTTTTTTAGTTGGAAGGTGCTCTCTCGTGGGTGATGAAACAATCGAAAACGGAAACGAAGAAGAGAGACCTACCGGACTTGAAGAAGAGGTTTTTGTGGCTACTGGCGTGTTCCAGAATGGTCGAATCCTTGTTATCGGTCCAGGAGCGAGTATCTTGTACAATACGGGTTTTTATGGGGAATTGAAAGACCAAGAAACTTTACTTCTTAGTGATGTAGAGGCTATAAACTTGATCGAGCGAAAACGCCTGGTGATTTTAGATGAAAAAGCCAGCTCTCAAATGACTCTTCAGCAAGTAGTTCACTACTTTGTCATGAAAAACAACGACTTTTGGGTTAACTACCTGGTTTATAAGGATTTGCGAATGCGAGGATACATTGTCCGGATTGGCTTTGAAGATCCAATTTTATTCCGGGTCTATCAGCGGGGTGGGCAACCGGGGCGGGATCCAGCTAAGTTATTTGTTGCTCCAATGGTTGAAGGGAAGCGGCTTCCACTAGAAACCCTCGAATATCTCTTTTCAATTGCTCTTGCAGCTCGAAAACAACTCCTTTTGGCTGTTATTGATCGGAGTGGAGATGTTACTTATTATCGTGCACAAGAAATTGATCTATAAGGGTGAAAACATTTTTGTCAAAAACATTTGTCCTAATATAGGCGGTAAGGAAGGGGTCACATAGGATAGGCAAAATCGGAGGGAGAAAACAAGTATCATTGGGATAACACCGATTATATAAATTACTAATATGGTAAGATATAATCTTTTAATCTCATATGGTAAGACCCTTTAAATATTTGTTTGATAGTGAAAAAGTTAACCTGAAAAAGATTACATGAAAGTAGTAAACCAATTCAAGTTTACGAGTGGGAAAGGAGATAATTGTAAGGCATCCCAAATGACTTCGACCATGATCCACACAAGGAGGGCGAAAAAGAAACTTAATAAGGTTCCGATGAGATAATATTCCGCAAATTGTCGATTTTCAAGCTGTCGGAACCGCGCCATTGATTTTGCCAAGAAAATAAAGGAAATTGAGGCGAAATCACCAAAGAAACTGAATGTCAGTATGATGCTTCTTTCGAGCATTCCAATCATTCTTCCCGCTCGAGGCAGTCCTTCTTCTAATTGAGGGATTTGTGAGATAGCGAAATTCTTCAAGACTCGTCCAACTAGTGGCGCTCCGCCAAATATCCCCACTATATAAGCGCTAATTAGAATTATAATTCCGTAAAGGTTCATTCCATGCCCTCCAACTGCTTAAAATAAGTTCCTGTTAAATTATTCAGTGTCCGAATTGCTAGGAACGCTTCCTCCCACTTTGCGGTTTTTAAACTCTTGTAAACCGCTTGTTTACTTATCTTTTTCTTTTCTCCAATCTCAGCATACGTCATTCCTTTTCGTCTCATTCGAATTATTTCTTTTTGATGGGGTGTCCATCGGCTTTTAAGCGCATATAATAGCGTCAATATACTATTCACCATCCCATCAAAAACGTGATTCCCTGATTGAATCCAAACTCGTCGTTGGCCTTTTTCCGCTATATCCAGCGCGGCTCGCGAGCGATGGAACGCTGGACCATCCATCTCTAGCGTGGTCGTGGAAATTTCGGTGGTGAGCTTCCCAACTCCAATCCCACACCTGAATTCTACTGAAATTAGCTCTTCAAAGGTTTCTATGAGGTTATAGAAACCTTTTAGAGATTTTAGAGCTCCTTGGAAGGAATCCCCCCAAACAGTTATAAATGGGCATACGAGCTTTTGTCTATATTCTCTATTAACAATATCCACTGCTTTCCTCAATTCTTGTTGGACTTGGGATCGATCTAACGCCTTTTTTGAGTGGATAAGATCACAGGTTACAATAAAGTATATGGGGCTCACCTCATTTATTTGTAAGCAGTAAAATTTTACTAAATGTAAACCAAAATATATTCACTTTAAAAATGTCAACCTTTAAAGGTTTATTTTTCGAGCATTAATATTACCTAGTTCCAGAAAAGCGATCCTTTCTCTTATTCAACGCAGGAAATGCGTCCTTGACACTTTTCAAATGGGAAAACAGAAAACAAGCAGGTTTCTCTTTTTTAGAGGAACAACCATCCTTCACGAACTTTTCATAAATTCTGATTTAATTGTTTTCTCAGCTGTTCTCGATCTTTAATATAATTCTCTAAACCTCTTGCCTCAAGGAGGTCTTTTTCGGCTTGGAGAACGGTATGCCATTTTCCGATATCCAGATATTTTCCGTTCAAGATATGTCCGCAAACAGTCTCCCCACTTTGAATCGCGAGTTCTAGAGCATCTGTGATTTGAATTTCATTCTTCGCTCCTGGGGGCGTCTGTTCAATGTAGCCAAAAATTTCTGGTTCAAACACATAGAATCCGCATATTGCATGATATTCACCGCTTACAAGATAATTTTGGGCCTCTTTAGGTGTGGGTTTCTCAACCAACGCCTCAATCATCCCTGAATGCCCTTCAATCCCATTCATTTTTGCAATCCCATAATTGGTAGGATCATGGACATTGAAGAGTAATAAAGTAGCTAGAGGTTTCTTTGTTTTATGCAAATCAATTAGCTTAGCTACCTCCAATTTCGGTTCGACAAAGGAATCGCCAAGTAACGTGACGAAGGATGTATCAATCCAGTCTTTCGCCTGTAAAATTGCATGCCCCAAGCCACGGCGTTGCAGCTGAAAAATATATGCAATACTAACATCAAATTGACTCCCATCTCCTAAATAATCCATTAACGCACCCTTTTGGTACCCAACAATCAAAAAGATTTTCTGAATTCCTCCCATCCTCAAGTTTTCCACTGCATGTTCAATAACTGGTTTTCCCAACAGTGGATAGATTTCTTTAGGGACGGCTCGGGCAAATGGATATAATCTTGTCCCTTCCCCTGCGGCAGGAATTAACCCCACAAGTTCATGATGCACTATTCCCACGTTCTCCTTTTCCATGGATATCTATGTTGAGCAGCCGAAATAATTCTTAAAGATATCTCATTGGAAAAACTGTTGCAGATTATCATCTAAAAGAAATATCTTAAGGCTTCCTGTGTTTACTATATTACATAAATCCAAATTCCTCTTGAAGGAGCTAATATAATACCTCAGGATAGGAATAAATATGGCTCACTAACTCTGAAAGGGGTTATTTTTTAGATTAGCTCTATAACTTTTCAAAACGGTCTCGAAAGTGATTTTTATCCATAGTATCAGGTTTACTGTTGGAAATGTTATTTTGAACCCATTTCTGTTTTGGGCGAATATCGCCCGCAAGATGGCCTCCCTGAAAGAGAAAGATCCTATAAGAGGTGGGGATGGATTGTTTCGCCAATAAACAACCAGAAAAAACGATGCAAGAGTTTCAACAACATGCCAAGAAAGAGTAGAGTGGCTCATAAACCACAGCTTTTTAAAATCCACTTGGGTTCAGGAGGCGATGCTCCAAGCCCCTCATGAAGACTTCATTCCCTAAGGATACAAAGATTATGCTTACCTCGAGATCCCTCTCATTCTACCTGACGCGAATTCCACGATCTCCTCCCCCCATAGTTATCCCCTTTTTTATAAGTCCTAAAATTGACTGAATAGAACACTTTCCTAGAAGTGGGCGCAGAAATGAACTATGGCGCAATACTCACACGGGAAATCGTTAGGAACAAAGGGCTAGTAGTCACCATTGCGATTGATCCCGCAACCTACACATTTGCCCGCAGCAATCTGGAAAAATCAGTATATATCGATGTCCTACTCCCTCGTGGCGAAGGTGCCTTGGACTATCCGCCTAGTGCTCCCTATGATAAGATCTGCATTACTGCCACCTGACCTGAAGTTCCTCCGCCCTTAGCTCACCAACTAAAGGCTGGTAGAAACCTTTGCCCTTATTGACTCCTCCACTACACCTTAGGATCTCATTCTTTTAGAAAAAAGTCCTGATGACACTTAAACCACTCAAGTTATTGAAAAAGTTCTTTATGTGTCTTTACAAGAAATGTATGGCTGGATAGATCGGTTTTGATTTTGAGTAATTATTTTTCTTGAATCTAATTTTTGGAAGATAAGTCCCACTTTTCATTTAGAACAAAGTTAAATATTCCTTCAGCAAAAATATACTCGGTGAATCTAATGACTTTTTGCAGTCAGTGTGGAAATGAGATACTGCCGGATCAACGCTTTTGCAGTCAATGCGGTGCAACCGTTCATCTTGCCGATTCTGCTGCAATGAAAATACCCTCCCCAGCTGATGCGGAGCTCCGACCTGAGCCCTTTGCTCCAACACGCGCTGGAGCACCTCGTCCCAGTGCACTCTTTGACCCCGCAAGAGAATATTATTTCTTACGGGAAAAATACTGGGATTGGGGGAGTGGCCCAATCTATGATCGCGCTGGTAATGAGATTGGCCACATGCATCGCCGCATTCTCTCCATCAGAAAACTCATTGAATTTAAAGAGGCTGACAATCAAACCATCGCAGCTACCATCAACCAAAAGATCGTGACCATCCGTCCCACCTATGACATTAAAGATGCGACAGATAACCTCCGTGGTCGAGTGAAAAAGAAACTCACTAGCGTATTTCGCCCGTCCCTCTGGTTGGAAGACCATCGGGGGAAGAAAATCTTGAAAGCTCAAGGCAATTTTATGGGTTTTCACTTCACTATTCAGGATCAGAAAGGCAATCTTGTAGCGGAAGTTGAAAAAGCGGATAAATGGCGCGATTTTTTTTTGAACGGCATATTCGATTACGGAGACAGTTATGGCATTCATATCAAGGATCCCCAAGTTGACCGCCTCCTCATCGTTGGCTTAACCATTGCGATTGATAATATCTGCCATGACCAGTAAGTCCACTCTACTTCCTAGCTCAATACCGCCCTTATCCCCTCCTCTTTATTCGGGGAGGGGTTTCCCTTCGCTTTCTCTCCTTGAGCCCGTAAGAGCGGACACTATTCCCCAAAAAGGTTGTACCCAAGGGACAAACATCTAAGTCCATTTTTTATATACACGGAAACACCACTTCCACAAAGGCGTCTTCTCCCCCAAACCCGCATATTTATATCCTCTTTGTATAAACTCCTATGCTACCTCACTGCTCCTGAAATAATTGCTCAGTTGTCCATCCCCGTACTCTTCTCGTAACTCTCCTAAAGAAAATGAGCTGGGCGGGTGGTCTAGATACCTTGATGGCTAGATTGGTATGATTCCGGGTTTGGGCTATTCTTCAGTGGGTAAGCCCCTCGAACGGGACCCGGCGGTCAGGGGTTCGAATTCAGGACATGTTCATCACTGCTCTTGACGAATCTCCCCTCCCGCCCATCTATTCTCCCTTCTTCTACCTGCTGGGGATCTTCAATTGAGTTTGATGGTTGCAAACCGCACCTTAGAATCTGCTGGGGTTCGCATGCACTTCTTTATTCGGGGGGATATTTCGCGTGATGGTCGCCCCTGGCCCGATTTGGGCATTCGCCCCAATGATTACCCCCGGATAGGTCGAGACATTCGCACTAATTCGGGTCCCATTCCCCACAATCGCCCCCAGTTTCTTCAGATTTGGCTGATACTCTTTCTCATTGATTGTCACGACCAAAGGCGCAGGCGGGATTGAGACGTTCATGGTCGTGATCCCTGCGGTCAGCTCACTGTTCATCCCAATTAGACTATCCCCAATATAGGATAGGCTGCCTATCTTCGTGTTCTCCATCACCAAGGATTTTTTGATCTCCGAAGAGAATCCGATTTGGACATTCTCCGCTAAGTCCGTATATTCTCGAATCAGGCTGTTATTCCCGATGTACGCATTTGGTCCGATATACGAAGGTCCCCGGAGGGTTGCCCCTGGTCGAATGATTGCCCCACTATCGATCACCACCGGGTGTTCGATCGAGACGTTAGGTTCCACCTTCGCAGTTCGATGAATTCGCGTCTCCTGAATTCGATCAAGCAACAATCGGTTTACCTCGAACAGGTCCCAAGGATACCGGATGTGTGCCCACTGTTTCTCCCACACAGAAGTATAAATCTTCTCTTTGGCTCTGATTAACTCTTGAATGGCCTCTGGAAACGCTGATGTTTGTTCCAGTTGGTCTAAAATGGTTGGTCCTAGCAGATACAACCCTGAAAGTACATAATAGCTTTTTTCAGTCCCTGGAAGGGGATTCTCCACCGTTCGAGTCACACATCCCTCTTCGTCCCGGTAAACCACTCCACTATGACTCGTCTCAGGCGTCAGGGTGATAGAAAAGGTCATTTTGCCCCCCTCTTGATCTGATACGTTGATCAGCCGTCCAATCATTTCGGGGGCGATGATCACATCTGAATAGGCTAAAATAAACCGTTCTTCTCCTATTAAAGCGTTTTTTGCTGCCAAAACGGCTTGGCCCACCCCCTCTGGTGCTTCTTGCTTTACATAGGTGAGTGACACCCCGATAGCCTCTCCCGTCCCTAACTCCTCTACCACTTGTTCACCCTTATAGCCGATCACCACAATTAACTCACGAATCCCCGAATCTCGAAACGCTTCAATCGTATGCTGCACCAACGGCTTCCCTGAGATCTTGATCATCGCTTTCGGTTTCCCTTCAGTTAGCGGGTCGAGATAGGCTCCCTTCGTTGCTGCTAGGATAATTCCCTTCATCTTCTCACCAGTCCTCTTTTTTCTCTCGGACACACCTACTCTACCATGCTCCATTTCTTATTTATTCTTTAGGACTTCTCATCTTAAGGTTTTTGTTTCTCCTCTTACAGCGTGGCTCCCTCCTCTTTTTTCCATAACCTTTCCCTTCCAACATCCTACACGCCTTTTAGGGATCCCTTCCTTCTTTCCTTTGATTTTCCAACGGTATGGCGGTGATCTCCTTTGTCGCATCGGGGGCTTCTTTGGAGCCTGCTCATACGCTTTCTTTCTCCCTTTTTCCCACCACTCAGGCAGAATTTCCTCCTCATTCTTCTACACCTTTTTCTTTCAGACGCTCTTATGTCCCTTTGACAAGATTTTAATCCCATCCCCTTGCTAATTTTTGCGGAGTGCTTTATTTTTATTCTTGAGCTTATATCGTTAGTTTACTCTCGCGCTCTAGGGGTTGACCCATTGTCTAAAGTCCCATTAAAGAAGATTGAATCGATTCAGTTCGGCTTGCTAGCCCCAGAAGACATACGAAAAATGTCCGCAGCCAGAATCATCACGGCAGATCGGTGACGGGCTTCCTCCCCTCACTCTGTAAACGTATGATGAGGATGGCACTCCCATTAGCTCTGGCTTGATGGATTCTCGCTTGGGGACTATTGAGCCGGGCCAACGTTGTCGTACCTGTGGGAACCGCGTTGGCGAATGTCCCGGTCATTTTGGGCATATTGAGTTAGCACGCCCTGTCCTTCATGTTGGCCATGCCAAGTTAGCCCATAAAATCCTCCAATCAATTTGTCGCGATTGTTCTCGCATACTTCTCCCCCCCGAAAAACTCGAAACCTTTCAAGAAACCCTCACGAACTTCCGGGATATGCGGACTGAACAGTTCCGTTCTACAACTGATGAGGTCCTGAAAAACGCCAAAAAACTTATGGAATGCCCCCATTGTGGCAATCCTCAGTTTAAAATCAAATTTGAGAAACCCACCACTATATATGAGGAAACCGAAGAAGGGAATTATCGGCTCTCCCCCTCCGAAATTCGTGATCGCCTTGAACGTATTTCCAACGAAGACGCCATCCTCCTGGGCTTTGACCCACGCTACGCGCGCCCAGAATGGATTGTCCTCACCGTCCTTCCAGTCCCCCCTGTCGCCGTTCGTCCCTCTATCATCCTCGAAACGGGCGTCCGCTCCGAAGATGATCTCACCCATAAGCTTGTCGACACGATTCGCATTAATCAACGCCTCCGCGAAAATATCGAAGCTGGAGCTCCGCAACTCATTGTCGAAGATCTCTGGGAACTCCTCCAGTACCACGTCACCACCTTCTTTGATAATGAAGTCTCCGGGATCCCCCCTGCCCGCCATCGCTCCGGTCGCACCCTCCGTACCCTCGCCCAACGCCTTAAAGGGAAAGAAGGCCGTTTTCGCGGCCACCTCTCCGGGAAACGCGTTGATTTCTCCGCTCGCACCGTCATCAGTCCTGATCCCAATCTCAGCATCAATGAAGTTGGTATCCCCAAGGAAATTGCTCGCATTCTTACCATTCCCGAACGGGTTACTGAATGGAACATCGAAAGTATGAAACAATTGATCCTCATCGGTCCTGACGGCTTCCCGGGAGCTAACTATATCGTTCGCCCCGATGGTCGCCGGATTGATCTCCGTTATGTCGCTGATCGCTCTACTGTCGCCGAAGAACTCGCCACCGAGTTCATCGTTGAACGTCACCTCCGTGATGGCGATATTGTCCTCTTTAACCGGCAGCCCTCGCTCCATCGCATGTCCATCATGGCCCATTTAGTCCATGTCATGCCCTACCGTACCTTCCGTCTCAACCTCCAAGTCACTCCCCCCTATAATGCCGACTTTGATGGCGATGAAATGAATATCCACGTCCCGCAGTCAGAAGAAGGGCGTGCCGAAGCTAAAATCCTTCTCCTCGTCCAAAACCATATTATTACCCCTAAATACGGTGGTCCCATCATCGGGGCTATTCATGATTACATCTCTGCTGCCTACCTCCTCACCCGCGCCGGCACCTTCCTCCCCCGCGAAGAAGTCGCCAACCTCTTAGTTACCGGGCAATATGCCGGTCCTCTCCCCCCACCTGCCGTCACTGAGCCCGAACCCCTGTGGACAGGTAAACAAATCTTCTCCCTCTTCCTCCCTCCCACACTTCACTTCGAGGCCCGCGCGAAAACCTGCACCAAACATTCTGAGTGCCTGAAAGAAAATTGTCCCAATGAGGGCTATGTCCTCATTGAAAACGGCCAGCTCCGCTGCGGAGTCATCGACAAAGGGACTATTGGGGTCGAAGAACCCGAAAACTTGATTCAAAAACTCATCGTCGATCATGGGATTGAGGCAGGTCGCCGCTTCTTAGACCAACTCTCCATAGTCCTCTTGAAGTTCCTCTCCATTCGCGGGTTTAGTATGGGTCTCAATGATGTCGACGTCCCACCAGAGATCAAACTTCGCATTGACAGCATCCTTGACGATAATATCAACAAAGTTGAAAAGTTAATCGAAGCGTATCACCGCCAGGAATTGGAACGCCTTCCCGGCCGCACTCTTGAAGAAACCCTGGAAATGCGTGTCATGCAGATCCTTTCCGAAGCCCGCGATCGCTCTGGTGAAATCGCCCGCCAACAACTCGCCCCCACCAACCCTATCGCCGTCATGGTCACCACCGGCGCCCGGGGGAATATCCTCAATTACACCCAAATGGGCGTCGTCATTGGGCAACAATCCATCCGCGGTGAACGGATCCTCCGTGGCTATCGCGATCGCACCCTTCCCCATTTCCATCGGGAAGACCTTGGCGCCACCGCTCGGGGCTTTGTCAAATCCAACTATCGTGAAGGTCTCAATCCTATTGAGTTCTTCTTCCATGCCCAAGGCGGTCGTGAAGGCCTCGTCGATACTGCTGTTCGTACCTCTCAATCTGGATACATGCAACGTCGTCTCATTAACGCCCTCCAGGACCTCACTGTGCGTTATGACGGTACTGTCCGGAATGCCATCAATCACATCATTCAATTCAAATTCGGTGAAGACGGCGTCGATCCCATCCGCCTCCACTATAAACACATTGACTTCCCTAAACTCATTGAAAGTATCCGCGTTCGTCTTCAACAAAATAAGGTGAAAGCTTAACTTTTCACCTACGGTTTCCTCACACTCCCACAAACTCACCCCACTCCAACCCGTCCACTTCCACTCTCTTGATCCCCTCTCTTTTTCTTCCGCTACTCTTTTCGCCGACCGCCTTGCACCTACCGCCGCGGCTTCTCCTTGATCCCTTTTAACAACGCCTCTAAGGATACCCCATTTACAAGGCTCACTTTGTATCGTACTCCCGGTAAATCTCCCATCGCCCGCCCCTTCGCTCCTCCGATCCCCTCGATCACCACTTCATCATGCTCATCCACATACAGCAACCCCCCATCCCCCGGTACGAACGCCGTCACTTGCTTTCCATTCTTAATTAACTGGATGCGGACACACTTCCTAATCGCACTATTTGGTTGTTTCGCTTCCACTCCCACCTTCTCGATCACGATTCCCCGCCCTTGTGGCGCGCCCTCCAGCGGATCGAACCGTTTCTTTAACTGCAGCATTCGCCGTTTGTACTGATTGCTGCTCCAGCGGAATTTCTTCCGCTTTTTTCTCGCTTTTCTTGCCGCATACTCGCCGCTTGGTGCTTTTGACCGAACCATCTTGATGCGCTCCTTGCTTCTTTCTCCCCCCCTTCTTTTATCAGTTATGATTGTACTCATCCCCCCATTCCGTTCTGGTGTTTCTCCCCCTCTATACCCCTCTCCCCCGAGTTTCCGAACCCGAACTCGAGGTCCTCTCGCCCTACCTTCCCTTACGCAAGAATAATGTCCTCGATCCCAAAATGCCGCCGTGCTAATATCCGGGCCCGCCCAATGTTTCGCCCATTCTTCCCGATCGCTCGTCCTCGATCCTCTGGGTCCACATCCACTACGGAGACCCGTTTTCCATCCTTCTGCTCCACCACCGAGACATTCTTTATCTTCGCTGGGGCTAATGCGTTTTTCACAAAGTTCTCGGGTTTTTCATCGTATTCCACCACATTCACCTCCCGCTTAAACACCTCTCGTACATGCTTTATGTTCGCTCCCCCTTTCCCAATCACCCGCCCTGCCTCTCCCGCCCTCACCACGAAGATAATCCGCTCATTCCCATCGATCACGCAATCCCGTGGGACCGCACCGGTCAACCGCGCGAAATCCCTCATAAATTGTAACTCTTCCCCCCGTAGCTTGACCCCGCTTTCACTCTTCTCATTGTTATTCACCATATCCACCTTGCCTCTTGTCCTTATTCTGCTTTCACGCTCTTCATGGCTCTTGTGTCGCCCTCTTCTCCCCTGTTCGTGCTTCTCGTTCCAAGCTCCTTCAACTTGCTGTCTCCAACATCCCTTATCATCAATACCATGATCATATGCGGTCGCCCACACACCTCCCCCAACTCCCAACTCGTCCCCGGGTATTCCACTATCGGGATCCCACCTAATGTCGCATAATATCTCAGTTCTTCTCTCTCTGTCATTGGGATGTTTGCTGCCACTATCAAGAGCTCGACCCCACCCCGCAAAACCGCTTGTTTTGCCTTCTTCCACCCCCACTCCATTTTTCCCGTCCGCATCACGATCTTTACTGCTCGGTCTAACTCCCCTTTCTCCATGGGTTTCTCCCCCCTCATTTCGCCTCACTCCGTCTCCCCCCTTGTCCGGGGGTCATTAGTAACTCGACTACTCCCGTCCCTACTGGGATCACCTGCCCGATGATCACATTCTCCGTCACCCCCCGCAGCTTGTCCGCTTCCCCTGCTACTGCCGCCTCTAATAGATGCTTCACCGTCACTTCAAACGCCGCTCGCGCTAACACACTGTCTTTCTCCCCACTGACCCCATGCCGTCCTATCTGGCGGATTTGCCCCGTCAGGGTCATCAGATCCGCCACGAGCATCACATGCCGCACGTCCACTTCTAGCCCTTGCTCTTCTAGCACCCCTTTCGCCTCCCGAATCATCGCCGCCCGTGCGGCCTCGATCCCTAGGACCCCCGCGATCTCCATGATACTATTCGTGTACGTTCGTGTGGGATTGACTCCGACCACCCTCAAGGTCTCGGCTAAATTCGTCCCCTCTGTGAAAATCACATACTCCTCCCCCTCTTTGCGGATCAACGCTCGCCGTACTCCCTTCACCCCTTTCACTTGCAGCTCTCGCACCCGCTCAGCGAGTTTCTGCAAATCCTTTAATGTCGGTTCCCCTGCGGGCTCCAACCGGATCCGCCGCCCTTCCTCTACTACCGTCCCCTTTTTCAACCGCTTCACCTGCGCCGCAATCTCCCCCATCTTTAATCCTTTACTCTCCATTAACTGCTGATTTAGCGTGATAACAATCTCCATGTTGATTAAGTCCAGTTCCACACTATCCGCTACCCGCTCGATTGTTGTCAGCTCCAACCGGTGCGCCACCTCCCGCGCCCGCCCTAACTCCTCCCGCGCCCGCCCATCCAAATACACCCTCATCATAGGCGTTGACGGGTCCTTTCTTGCATCAATGATCTCGATTAATCGTGGCAGACCCAGTGTTACATCCAACTCTGCTACCCCCGCGTAATGGAATGTCCGTAGGGTCATTTGGGTCCCCGGCTCTCCAATCGATTGTGCTGCTACCGTTCCCACCGCCTCTCCGGCTTCGATCTCCGCCCGCTGATACTCCTCCTCCACCGCTTTCATGATCGCTTCAAACTCTTGCTTCGTCACCCGGGCTTCCCTTAACGCTCCTTCGAGCTCTTCTAACATCTCTATGGGAAGATCCTCTTCCCACTTCTTCAATTGTGCTGTTAACTCTTTCTTCGTTAAGAGTCTCCGCTTCTTTTTTTTGGCCATAATATTCCCACGTCTCCCCAATCATGCTTTTCTCAAAATTCTCCCATAGCTACTTCTTTTACTTCGTTGAGATCCTTACCTGCCCCTCTTGCGACTTCTAGCTAGATCTCTTTGGGATTCCCCGTTATTCGATCCTCCTTCGATCCTGTTATCGATGTACTTGCCCCCTTTCATAAGCCTACCCTTTTTATCAAAAACTTTCGATGTTTCCCTCAGCTCTTTCTCCTCCATTCACCAGCTTATTCCTACTTAAACCCTTGGGTTTGATACTGCCCCTTTACGTTTTTCTCTTCCCACCTTCTCGCTCTTTTCTGTACCTCCCGCCACCACCTCCCTCTCCCTCTCCTCTTCACGCGTATTGCTCTCCTTCCCCTCCTCTCTTTCGCCCCTCTTTCGGAATACTTGCTTCCCTTCATTATTTTTCCACCCACCTCCTCTCTTCTTTCCCCCTTTGTCCCTCCCTCTTGTCCCTCCCGTTCTTTCAGCCATTTCGTCCCATCGAAGCTTCTCTTCCTCTCTTCCCCTCCGTTCTCGTTGTCCTTCCTTTTTCCTCTTTCTTCCTCCCGTGGCCTTCTCCACCTTCCCCTCTACCCCCCTCTTCCTCCAACCTTAGGGTCACACCTATACCTAAATAAACTCCCCACCCCATCTTCTCCCAAACGACTTGGGGGGGGTTTCCTTTCCTCAGTCAATACCCTCTTATATTATGCCCTCCTTACCCTCCTCATCAGGCCCTCCCTCCTGAGGGCTTCATCCCTCATTATCTGGTGAGAACTTTGGTTTACGATCCGGAGAACCTCCTCCTCTTTGATAAATGGCCCACTGGTGAGTGCTCGATACCCGATCCTGGCCTCCAACGCTATATCACCCTGAAGGCCCCTTTCGCTCTCCATAATTTTGGCCGGAACGCCAACAAACGCTTCGGGAAAGCCGATACCCATATCGTGGAACGCTTCATTAACCGCCTCATGATAAGTGGCAAAAACGCTGGGAAAAAACACCTCCTCTATAATGTCGTGAAACATGCTTTCGACCTTATCCACGCCCGCACTGGCCAAAACCCCCTCCAGATCTTCCTCTCCGCGCTCGATAATGCTGCCCCCCGCGAAGAAACGACTCGCATCTCCTACGGGGGCATTGTCTATCATACCTCCGTCGATACTGCTCCCCAACGCCGCGTTGACCTCGCCCTCTCTTACCTCGCTTCCGGAGCCTCTCGGGCTGCCTTCAATAACGTGAACACCCTTGAGGAATGCGTCGCCGATGAACTCCTCCTCGCCTCCCGCAATGACACCAAGGCTTACTCCATCAAACGCAAACTCGAAATCGAACGGGTCGCTCGCAGTGCCCGGTAACCTAGCCCCTTCTTTCCTTTCCTTCCCTTCCTGTGGAGTGACCGCTCCTTCATCCTTCTCCCTCCCACTCCGGGTACTCCCTGAACCGCCTTCCTCTAACCTTCGACAAAATTCCCTGCACCCGGTTCCTCGGCTTTCTGGCACCTCTCTATCTTTTTCCCAATCCTCCCGCTCCATCGACTTCCTGCCTTCACCTCGGCTATCTTGGCTCCAAGCTCCACCTCATTTCTTACCCCACGCAAATTCATACCTCTCTCCCCTCTCCCCTCTCCTCCACCCGTCAGACGCTCCACCTCGCTTGATCTCCCCCGTCTTTCCACATCATAACACATAAAAATTCCTTCTCGATATCTCTCCCTACTTGTACTCATTAAACGAGGTCGAATCTTACAATGTCCTCCGAAAAACCTCACTTGAACCTGGTTATCATTGGCCACGTCGATCATGGGAAATCCACCATGATGGGCCACGTCCTCTATGTCGCCGGGGCCCTTGATGAACGGAAACTGAAACAGTTCGAACAACAGGCCGAACAATTGGGCAAAGGGACTTTCAAATTCGCTTGGGCCCTTGATCGCTTAAAAGAAGAACGTGAACGTGGTCTCACCATCGACGTTTCGTTCTATAAGTTCATGACCGATAAATACTATTACACCATTATCGACGCCCCCGGCCATCGTGACTTCATCAAAAACATGATCACCGGCACCTCTCAAGCCGACGCCGCTATCCTCGTCGTCTCCGCTCGTAAGGGGGAGTTCGAGGCTGGCATCGGCCGCGGCGGCCAGACCGTCGAACACGCCGTCCTCGCCGCTACCCTCGGGGTCACCCAGTTCATCGTTTGTATCAACAAGATGGATGACGCTCCGACCCCCTGGGCCCAAGACCGCTTTGATGAAGTCAAGTCCAACGTCGAGAACGTCCTCCAAATGATCCAACGCGAACTCAATGTCGAGCTGAACTACTTCTTCGTCCCCACCTCCGGCTGGACGGGCGATAACCTCCGCGACCGCTCCCCTAACATGCCCTGGTACACCGGACCCACCGTTCTCCAAGCCCTCGATCAGGTCGTCCAACCGGAAAAACCCCTCGATAAGCCCCTCCGCCTCCCCATCCAGGACGTCTACTCCATCACCGGCGTCGGCACCGTCCCTGTCGGCCGTGTCGAAACCGGCGTCCTCAAGGCCGGCGATGAAATCGTGATCATGCCTGAGGGCCATATCGCGGAGGTGAAATCCATCGAGATGCACCACGAGACCATCCCGAAAGCCGAACCTGGCGATAATGTGGGCTTTAACATCAAAGGGGTCTCTCGCACCGACCTCCGCCGCGGGGACGTCGCCTCCCACCCCTCCACCCCCCCGACCGTTGCCAAATCCTTCACCGCCCAGATCTTCGTCCTCTTCCACCCCACCGCCATTTCCCAAGGCTACACCCCCGTCATCCATGCTCACACCGCTCAACAAGCCGGGACCCTCATCCAACTCAAAGAAAAAATCGACCGCCGCACCGGCCAAAAAGTCGAAGATAACCCTACCTTCCTTAAAACCGGCGATTCCGCCATCGTTGAAATCCAACCGCTCCGTCCAATGTGCGTTGAACGCTTCACCGAGTTTCCTCAGCTCGGACGCTTTGCAATTCGCGATATGGGCCGTACCGTATCGGTGGGCATCGTTACAGACGTCACATCAAGATAGAACCGAAAAGGGACTCAACTTTTCCTTTTCTCTTTTTTTCTCCTATTACTCTTTTTAACTCGTTTTATATTTATAATAATAATCCTAATCTTCGAATGTGATTTTTCCTTTCATGGTTGGTGAAATCAATTTTTCTACAAGGCTAGGATAACCAATCAACATTAAACCTAGAATCTGGATGGTTTCCGATTTCTTGATGATGAATCGCCATGGCTGACAGTTCCCCGCTGACGGTGCCCAACTAGCGACCTCTAGAATGTAGGTCAAATCCTCATGGGAGACCTCATCCGCTGTGAAATAATGGATACTTCGTCGTTTCTTTACGTGCTCCGAAAATTCCATTCAAGCCCACTCCAATCAAATCCCCCTTCATAATGAGAGTGATTATATTTCTTCCGACTTTTTCCATGCTCATGCAGAAAATTGAAAGATTCTAATACAAGTTACCTAGCTATGATTAGGAACCAGAATTTTTTCAGTAGAAAAAAGGGAAAAAAGTTGGTTTTGAGCCGGTGGTGTGTCCCTTTCTGCGGTTGTGGCAGGAGGGTGCCCAGGGATTTGAACGAGGTGAATTCGTCTTGCTAGGCCCTTCGGACTTATGGTTCATTACTTGGCAGTTTGTGGCTCAGTCGTCGTGGTCATCGTCTAGTTCATCAAGTTCGATTGATACCATCAGGACGTCATGGTCAGAGCTCCAGATCCCAGTATCCCACTCATAGCGATATTCCGCATATGGGAAGTCAGGATTGAAGTGAATTACTATGACATCATCCACTGCGTCCTCCATAGAGGGGGTGACCAGCATGTGATCAAGCACTTCAGAGACTCCCCTGTAGATGTAAGTGTAGCGATCTTCTTTTTCGACTTCGTAAATCAGGTTGCGTAGCCCTCTAGCTTCTAGGGTAGCCAAGGGAGCGCTATTTTCGAAGTCATTAAGATCACCGAGCACAAGCACCAGCGCGTCAGGATCCGTTATCTGAATCTCGTCCACCAAGCTACCGACAAACGCAGCCTGTTCAAGGCGGCGGGGTGTTGTGTCCGCATAATATGGTGGGTATACACCTTTTGACTTGAAGTGGTTGATGATTAGCCACAGATCCATAGGTTTTCTATCGTCATCGTCATTGTGGTTGTGGTGCCCCTTCCACTTGTCGGAATTCTTGTCTAAGATTTTGAGGTGAACCACTAGGGGGGGTCGTGAGAAGAGTGGGTTTGTCAATGGTGGACAAGGGTAATTAGGGTCAACGCCTGGCCCATAGCTATCATTCAGGTTGGTACACGTCTGTCGGGCATAGTATTCTAGGATTTCTACCCGATCCGTCCGATAAAGCAATCCCACGTCAATCCCTCGTGTGTCTGGTCCATCGATGAGAACAGCGCCATAGTAATCCTTAGGAATCGGCGGGGTGTCTGCCAAAGCCTCCAACAGTTCGAGCTTCTCGACTTCCTGCACTGCAATAAGGTCTGGTAATCGCAAATTGTTATAGATAGCGTTCGCATGCTTCGACAGCAACCGTTTCATTGTCCAGTAAGAGTATATAGGATCGTCCTTTTTAGTATCGTTAATATTATCGAAGAGGTTGTACATGTTATAAGTGGCAATAGAGAGTCCATCTCGCCCGCGTCCGCGGGGGATTCGGGGGTCATCATGCCCTTTTCGAATCACGATCGGTTGCTGTGGTGCATGGTAGGGAGGAAGAACTTTGTACTCATCATAGGTGTAATCGAGCGGACCGTATAACCCTTTGACCAGGTCTCCCGTCTTGACATCGAGTCGAACTCCGCCAGCATCATCTGCGAAGATCAGCTCCCCTGTCCCAGCGCGGTCATCTTGGAACACTCGCTCAATATCCAAGTCTTCAAGTACCCCGGCGATCTCTCCGTATTGATTGGTGCCAGCTACCATCTTTAAATCAGGAACCGTGACCAACATACCCTCGAGCGCCTCAAAGTAGACATTAGAAGCGTAATCATCGAACGGTGGGTCGAGCTCAATCGGCATTGGAAGTGGATTACCAGTGGATAAGACCGTAATGGCCACCACTCTATCTATCTCGGTCAGCCCGTAGTATTCTCTGGCTCATCCTACGAGGATAATTTCATCACCGACGTTTACTTGTTTATAACGCTCGTATACAAAAATTCCATCAGAGGTGGCTGCATTGCCATCTCCGAAGGGATCTTGAAGGAAAAATCCTCGCTTACTTTTAGCTTGGAAATCGGCAGTGACAATGCCGGTCGTATTTACATACGTCCAAGGATATGGTGTGGACCACCCATCGCCTTGGATCTCTGGGATGGTGTAGGATGGGTATGGAGTACTCTGCGTAACTAAGGTGAGGATCAGGCCGACGAACAAACCAAGGGTTACCAGTCCAAAGATCTGGTGTTTCTGAATTTTGTTCATTTTCTTTTACTTTTTTTGGCTTTTAATGGCAGTGGTCCTAGGAGAAGGTGCCTCAATCCTCAGCACTGGAGGTTCATTTAAGTCTATTTCTCCTTAAATTACCACTGCCATCGCTGAAGAATCGTTTCATGTTTAGAAAAAGATGATATAAATGATGTTATACCCCTCTGAGTGGTGAAAAGCCTATAAAATTAGAGTTTTTTAATAGGTGTTTTTAATACTGAATTAAATTAAAGCTGAAGGGGAGTCTTTGATTCGACCGGAGATCCGTGGAAAGAGCTTAAGCGGAGGTATGCGACCAATACTCAACTAAGGCTTTAGTTGAGTGGTAAGTGGTGATTGTGTAATTACCTATATTGTGACATTTATCTAGAATTCACTTAAAGAGTAAGTGGAAGGAAAGATTTCCAAACTCTGAAATAAAATCATGGCGATTAAACCTCGTATGCAAAGAGTTAATTGGGGGACTGTACTAAAAGACTTCGCGTAAATGCGCAACTGGGATCAGGGTTAGTTGGGGGCTTTCACCATTTTAAGAGGAACAGCGTAAGCAAGCGTGGAAAGTTCGCTACGAGCTATTCTTTTAGGATACGTATGTGAGAGAGCTAAAGAGGGATTTAAATGGGCGTAAGAACTCGTTACATGAGTATCTGGCGGTATCTACTGCCCGTTTGGGCACTCTACATCCCGTTCTTCATCTGGTATCTGACCATCCCAATTGTGCCCCAACTTCCCCCAATCGCCCCCTATCACATGTATCGGTTAGTAGTGCTAGGGCTACTCCTGCTCTTTTTGGCCTCGACACTCTGGAATGCCAATGCAGCAGTCAACGTACTCAAGGATGGGCGATCTCTTGCGCGGTATGGCTTGGGAGCAGTAGCCCACACTGCGGTGCTTTTTTTTGGGTTGGTGTTTTGGGCACAATTAGCGATACAGGTCTTTCCAGACGTGGCTCGAGACCAAGTCTGGCGGCTCTTACAATATGTAGTGCAAATTTGGCTGTTTGGGGGCATCATATTCTTTTTTATGTCTGTCAATCGGAAAACCCAGTTGTTGGGGAAAATCAAGGCAAACCTCCAACGCTCAACGCGGGAAAACTTTGTGCATTCGACCTTAGTATCCCTGTTTGTGCGTTTCAGCTCATCGATGTTGTTCGTCACATTTACGATATTTCGACCGTTTTGGCTGGAAGGGCTCGTTATTTTATTGCTTGCCGATCTATTTAAGGAGCTCTACAAAGTGTGAGAGAAACGAATGGCAAGAGAGTAGGAACAACCAAAAAGGATCGATAAATCCCATCGACCCTGTTTTAAGACATGTTGGAGAGGAATAAAGGGAGAAATAGAAACGGATTAACCTTGGAAGGAGGGGTAGGGGACACAAAAGGGAGGCATTCACAACATCACACAACTAATTAAGTTGCGATGAGACGCTACTGTGATGAGCCGCTAATACGGGGCGGAATAGGTTGAAAACGCAGCCAAATCATTGCCATCGGTTTTGTTGCCGGGGCGACCATCACCTAAGTGGTTGCGCCCTTCCTATAAACATCGAGTCTACACGATTGAAGCATTTACAGGTCTTCGATTCGACCAGGTTGAATTCTTGGATGTCGGACTAATCCATGAAGGGTTAAGACTTCACCAGGAATCAACTTCATCGAGGGCGAAGAGTCTCTTATGCTCATCCAGTTCTTCCATTAAGATTTGTCCCAGTTCAGAATCTAGCCGGATCTTAATCTCGCCGCCACGACCCACGGTGGCTATCACCAACGACTGCTGGGCAGCATTTAGGATATGCACACGTCGCCCCTCCTCCTCGGGTCCGACATTCAGGATGAGATGGCGGTCGGTCACGGAGACCTCGATGGGGAAGCCGGAGTATGGGGGGAACTGTTCTTGTCGAGTGTCCGGTCCCCTTACAGCAGATAATTCCTCGACGTCGAGTTTCAGGCCTGTTCGCTTCTCCAGTTTGCGGACAGTCTTCCCTCCTTTTCCAATTAGGCGACGAATGTCAGATGACGGAGCCAAGATGCGCGCTCGTTTGGGACCAATCATCTCCACCTGTAACCGGGACGTGTCCGCAAAGCGGTTCAGGGCTTTGAGAAGTAGCCGCTCTTTCTCTTCGAATGCCACCAGGACACCGTTTTCCCGGACCTTTACGGGCACGACGGAAACCTGCTCTCCAAACATGTAAATCTCATACAGCAGGGTCCCGGTTTGAAAGTCGTGGACTTCAAGCACGGGGCGGGCGAGGTCGGCGGAGGTAAGGCCGGTGGGAACCTTAACGGTGATGGTGATATCAAGGACAGTCCTAACCTCGCCATCTTGGATAAAGATCACGGTATCAATGATTTGGGGGATCAGCCCAAGTTCGACCCGATTAAGAAAGCGCTGAACTCCATCAATGGGGCGGGTTGCATGGCAAATGCCGATCATACCAACTCCCGCCAGACGCATGTCGGCATAGACTTTGAAATCACTGGTTTTACGCATCTCGTCAAAGATACAGACATCTGGGCGGACAAGCAGGAGGACGTCAGCAGTGAGGGCCATATCGCCATTAAGAGCGGAATATTGGGAGATAAGCGGGGGAACCCGTAAGTCGCGAGGTTGCTCCATCGTCTTGACGATCCGCTCGAGCCCAGCGAAGTATTCGGCGAGGGCGGCAGCAAAGGAGGTCTTGCCGCTGCCTGGGGGACCCGCAATCAGAATGCCTTCAGCATGGCGCCGGAGGCGTTTTTTGAGTTTTCCCGAGAGGGCATAGTCGTCGAGGGTAAGTTTCACGATCGGCCGGGTGGCGGTGATTTCGATCTCTTTGCTGAAGGGGGGTTGGGCAATCACCACCCGCATATCGGCAAACTGAAGCACGGTTGCGCCGCGTCGTTCGATCTCGATCGATTTGTCAGGGTCGGATTTCGCCCGGCCGATTAAATCCGCAATCAGGAACTCGAGGTCGGTTTGCATCAAGGGAGTATTCGACACCGCTTCAAGGCGCCAGGCACCGGGATGCCCCCGTTTGACCCGCGGAGGACAGTTTTCATTGAGATGCACACTCATGACCCCGTCCGTGAAGAACTGCTCCAGTGTAAGGAAGTCGGAGGAACGGGGTTTTTTCGACAACCGAATAAGCGGCACTTTTTCGAAGGTCGCGAATTCCGCTTGGGTAGGCTCCACGGTAAACAGGAATGCATCATGGTTCTTTGTCATCTGTCGTACAAGGCGATCAAGGGTTGTACTGTTGCTATCGCTCCCCGTATTGGGACTCAGCGGACGTTCAATGATTTGGATGGATAAAGATTGAGGTTTCCCCTCATGTGATGTGGAAGAAGAATTGTTCTGTTGAAGGTCATCTTCTAAGGTGCGAAGTTTTTTGAGTTCCTTCAAGCCCACAAACCCGACACTGCGTCCCAACTTCGCTTGGTGCTCAATTTCATCGAGAAGGGCACGCGGCAAGAGGACTACTAAGGACCCCGGTTCATTTTCATGGAGCTGTTCCATGACCCACAAGCCAAAGCTGCCCGAAATAATTGCAGTGATATCCGGGATGATTTTAATAGGGTCTCGAGGGGTTTTTTCTGGCTCTATCTCATTCAATTCGGTCAACTCAGAAAAGGGCATTACAGGAACTGTCAGTTCTGTTTAAATCCTCTATGGTAGCAGGACTCCCAAATACCATTTACTTAAAGTTGTGGCAGTCATAAATAAATGCTCTTCTGATGAAGCAGAAAAAAGGGCTTTGAGTAGGATAAGACAATCCTTTTGTCTAATCCCTCTGTGTTGTGAGCACTATGGTCGGTTGAAAGGGGCAAGGGATCATCTCATATGAGGAACTCGATCGAAATGAAACCGGGTAATTACTCTTTTACTTTCCCTCTTTATTTAAGAAATTCATCGCAGTGGCAAGGGTATTGTCAAAACTCTGGGGAAACGGGTGATCGCCTAGCTCTCAATATTTAGGCAAATGAATATATAGCATCTCGATTTGCGGCTGTCAAGTCGGATACTATAAGGTTACTCCGAGTCAATTCGCTCTTCTGTGACATATTGAGTCACAACGAAAGCTTTTGAGTCTCGAGATGGCCGGGTTTCCTTTATTATGCGAGTTGTCGTTTTTTCTTGCGGAACCGGGGAGCCCTTTAGGGATTCAATTACGCGATCTGTTGATATGGCTGGAAAACTGGGGAGTCGTCCTTGTTCCTCGGGGAAGGGGCGGCGAGTGATATAGCCAAGGGATCGATAGATTTCTAGGTCATGTTTTATCGTTGCGGTGTATTGGCGGTGCTGGAAATCTTGGTATGCCACATCTATCGCGATTTTAGTGGGCTCTTCCCGGGCAAAGTAGAGGGCGGCTGTGTCTAAGAAGGTAGTTATCTCTTTCTGTGGGGCTAAGAACTCTATGTTTCGGAATAATGGGAGTTTGGAGATGTTCTTGGTGCCGCTAACGCCTTTGATCTCGGGATCGAATCGGATGGAAACCTTATAGGCGGGCTGAGTTCCAATGTTCTTTATGGAGATGAAAAATAATCCCTCACTGAAGATAAAGTCCACAATGACCTTAGGTGGCGGTCTTCTCTTAGTCGCACTCGTTGGGATTTTCCTCGGGGGATCTTTTTGAATTTGCTTATTTGGGTCTTCTTGAGCGGGCATTATACGTTTCTCCTATGATTTCTTCGAGGGAACCGAGCACTTCTACATGGTTTCGTTCCCTTATGACGCGGAAAGGGGGCATTTCTCAAGATTCAGTGGGCTCAGTGACCTCAGTGTCCCGTTCCCACCCTTCATTTTCCAAGGTAATTCGTTCGATTGCCACGGTGGGGGAATTGGCGTTCAGTTCTGGCAGAGCTTGGTACTCTGAGACCCAACAGCGATACACTTTATAGGCTTTGACGACTGTGCCTTGTTGATTAAGGAGTTGGATGATGATATCTTTGCGATAATTTTTGAGGGACATGGCAGCATCGCCTTGAAGGTTATGAACCAAGTTAGCCCAGTCCTCAAATGCGGTGTCGTGGGTCACACCTTGTTCCAGGGTGATCGGAGCGTATTTGGTCCGGGCCGGGAGTTTGTGGATGAGACTGGGGTCACCGCCCTCTCGATATTCAATAACCTCCGTTATACGCTGGAGGGGGCTTACCTTGGTAATCCCGGCCACGGGTCGCCCATCCCAAATGACGCGAAATTTGAAGTTGCGATATGGGTCCGATCTGTGGGGGTTTACAGTGAACTTCGGTGTCATTTTCTTTCATACCTCTTTTCATACTCATGTTTGAGCTTAGTTACCGCCCGTTTTATCCTTTCGCTACATTAACCATGGATGCTAGGCGGGCTTACGTGTTGAACTAAACGTTCTGATAAAAAGCTTTTCGTCAGAGCTTGAAAAGAGACCCCCCATCTGAAACGTTTGCTTAAATATTTGGTAAGATATTTAGGTTCTTGGAAAACGAGCGAAGACTCAATTAGGATAGCTCATTGCAAACCAAGATTGAATAATGCGAGAGGGGATTCGGATGAAGTTGATCGATCTGAGTCATACCGTGACGGTGAATGGACGATCCATGTCCGTATTTAGTGAAAAATACGCTCCAAAACTTACGGTAGGTGTTTCCAGGGAGGAAAGTCAACAGTTGAGCCAATTAGCCGAAAATGTTGCTTATGAAGTGTCCCATTACTCCTTAATGGGCTCCTGTGGAACGTATTTAGATGCTCCCTTTCATTTTTTTGAACAAGGTGCCGACTTAGCAAGTCTCCCGTTACAAAAATTGGTGCTCACCGGGCAAGTCATCGACTGTACCACAATCCCGCCACGAAGTGGGATTGCTTCCAAGTTTTTTAAGGGGCAGGAGATTCGAGTTCAGCATGCTATCCTTCTGCGTACGGATTTTTCGAAATTCTGGGGGACGAGGCAGTATCGCGACCATCCGTTTTTGGATGCCTCCGGGGGTACGTACTTAGTTGAATACTCGGTAGGCCTTGTGGGGATCGATGGACTAGTGGTTGATGACCCCCGTGATGGGCACCGCCCCGCGCATACTGGGTTGTTACACGCTGGCATTCCCATTGTCGAGAATTTATGTAACTTAGATCAACTGCCTCCCGCTGGGTTCTACTTTGTTGCGGCTCCTCCCAAATTCGAACGGGGAACGGCATTTCCTGTGAGAGCGTTTGCTCTTTTCGTTCCCTAACATGTGATAGCATATCAATTCAGGAAAGTTTGGATAGTCGGAACTCTTGTAAAGGATCGATTTAATCTGCTTCCTGCTCCGCGCGTTTTTTTGCTCTACAGATGGTTTTGCTGTCTCCCGCTTCCATCTAACACCTCAAGACCCCTACAATTCCAACCGAACACCTCAGCGTTAAGAAAGAATTAAATAAACCTCATCATCTAATCTCGATAAGAAGAGCAGGTCATTCCCAAGAAGGACTGAAAATATTGGTGCAAGGAATCACAGCGGGGTTCCTACAAAACCTCTTCAAGCCTCTTACGGACTTCTTTAAATCGATTGGATTAGGGTGGATAGATTGGATTCTCTTATCATGGATTTTTGAAGCCCTTGTTCTTTTGATAATATGTGCGCTCATTCGAGCTTTCTCAAATTATGGTAAGAGAGCTGGAGGAAATATTTGATAAGCAGATTTCAATCGAGATTTTCGAAAAGGGAAGTGACTTGCAGTACCGGTAAATTTGGCAATTGAAGGCAGACTCAACGGCTTCGGACCGAGGCGGGTTACTGGCGGATATACATTGATAGGAAGGCTCAGATCAGGGGTTTCAAGCAAAGATAACTATCCATGATCTGTTGGCTCTCGATTTAATTCCTTTGAACAAGATTTATCGTGTTTCCTGCGGGGGATGATGGCACTGACTTGTTGAATGTCGATATAGCATTTGTCTGGCAACATTTGTGGATAAAACAGGTATAATGGCCCATATCCTGCCCTTGCCGCCACAAAGGTGGTCAAATTTCGTTTTTCCCACTCTGATTTTAGCGGAAGGGCTATTCTAAATAGTCTTAAGACGGAAACTGGGAGTCTCAAGAAAACTTAATTCCTGAAGGATATGAAGCAATAATGTCTTAAATTGATGAAGAATCTCTACAAAATAGATAAGCGGTTTCAAGTGCAATCCGCAACACAAATATAAAGTGACAGGATGATGGGTACTTAACTAAGCCGCTCATAGAGAGCAAATGTTTCCTTTGCACATTTTTCCCAGC
>JBHIFL010000001.1:0-175025 GCA_046761065.1 Candidatus Heimdallarchaeota archaeon | reverse complement strand
AAAATATCGCTATAGATGCGTTCCCACGGTTCAACTTTTAGGGCAACAAGCTATTTAACCTCAATGTATTACAAATCGGAGGATTTTGGAATCCTTGGATCTTTTTGATCATCTCCCAGTTCAACTAATAATTTGAGCCGGTGAATGGGATGAGTAACATCGTTGTGACGCTTTAACTGTATATTTCCCAGTTAAGGGCGATTTTTATCGATTCTTGAAGCAGGGGGCGTCCATCATTGCTTTTTTAGCTTTCAATAGGAGTTTTGCATTAGTGTGTTCAGAAATGAGGTTCTTGAACACATTATATGTGATCCATGGTTGAGTTGCTTCGAGTAAGAACGGAATTGGATTATATTTCATAATAAAGTCCCTCATAATTTTTTAGCTTTTTAGTGCGTGAAACCACCGACCATAGAAGCCGTGTTCCACTTTCGAAGGGGGGTCAAGGCGCACGAGCGGTACCACGGAGGGATAGCGCCTCAAGTGCTCGAGAAGCGTCTACCGCACCGAACTGCAACTTCAAGTTGCTTGGAATTATTGAATTGGGAAATATATTACATATATGGGAAAATATTATTTTGGGTGGGAAAAAACTAATTATGTTGTAAAATGAGTCATGTAGTTGAGTATAATAATAAGGGTAGAATAGTAATTCCAAAAGAAATCCGAGATAAAATAAAAACTAATCGCTTCTTGGTGGAACTTTTCGAGGGAGAAATCCGATTGGTGCCTATACCGCCTGTTGACAGCTTGAGGGGAAAATATCGACTCGAAAAATCCATAGAAGAGATCGAAGAAGATCAAGAAAAATATCTGAAGGCGCTTGCACATGAAAACCCTTGAAACAAAGGTTCTGATCGATGCGGATGTTCTCATCGCCTATTTGGCAGACAATGCCTTGGCGGATCATTCAGCCATACTTATCGAGAAAGCAAATACTGACCAAATAACGCTCATAGGATCCCCAGAATTGTATATGGACATTATAACTGCCTATAAGTCCCAGGGAACAACAAATTCGCAAATTATAAGGATTTTAGGAGATCTAGCTGCAATAAAACACAAATGCATGAATTCTACTCTTGGCATCTCAATCAGTGCACTGAAATACTACAGTCTGTATGGGGGCCCAAGAAAACTTCACTTTTTTGACGCATTTCACGTAGCAACCGCTCGGAAATACGCATTCCCACTCGTCACATCGGATAAATTCATATTACAGTATGCAAATAGAATGAATATCGAAGTAATTAATCTTGAATCGATAGGTTGAGGGTGATTTATAGGTTAGAGTGATTGGCAAATTAACCTCTCTTGCCTCATTTCATTGTCACATAGGAATTAGCGTTAAGAGGAGTGTCGCGAGAAGAAAACCAGCTATGCCTTCTGGGATTAAGATGAAATCAACTGGTTGGAGATTCCTAGTCGTACAAGTGTCCCCACGGAGGCATGGCACATTTGTGATCCATGGAACGTCCCCCCGCACCATGGTTGGGAGATCAGTTAAGAAGGATTACACTGCAAAAACTGGAGGATGAAGTTTTTATTGATTTAAGCCGCTTCTAACATTCGTGACACCAACTATACATTCGTGAAACAGGTATACTCGTGGCATTCTTCCATCAAGGTCATTCCAATACGCCAAACGGCAGAGACTTGAGGTTTAACGTTTTTCAAACTATCCTAAGCTCTCGTATGGATGGAGAATACACGCACATCCGTGATCCGGAACTACTTTCTTTGATCACTCCTTGGGGCGCGAAGCCCGAACATCCGTTACTTGCAAGAACTGCAAATCTGGATTGTCTGGGTGTTCCTTTACAGAGTGATGCGGTGCACACAGTGACTGCACGTAAGGGACCATAACAGCCATCCCCGCCCTGTTCGAAGATCGACTGTACGTGGCATCGCCCAAATCATCACGTGGCATCGGATTCATCACTCGGAATCTCACAGTAAGGAAGGTCTCCAGGGGGCACGATTTCCCGACGTCGTACAGGCCGGTGAGGTGGGTGAATTGGCCTACTGGGGTCTTGGCCAATCTCTCCTGCGCGTTTTATCGCCAATTTCACGCCAGACGGGCCAAGGATTTGCACGATGAGGGTGGACACCGCTATGACCCCGATTATTAATTCTGCCAATTCTTGCCCGGCGGCTCCCAAAACTGGAAACTCGGAGTAAATTACCATTGCGAGTCCTAATGTGACTCCCGCTTGGGACCAGAGACACAGTCCCAGATTCTTTTGGACCACGGGCGCAGCTTTTACCATTCTTCCTCCGATGAGTACGCCGCCAAATTTTCCGACGGATCTTAGGACGACATACATCATACTAATACCTAACACCGCTCCTATGATGGACAGATCCAGGCTCGCGCCAATCAACACGAAGAACAGAACATAGATGGGGGTTGCAGTTTCTTCAACTTCCTCAAATGAGTGATTTGCTTCCTCGGACAGGTTCGCCAACGCCGCTCCAAAGGTGATATTAGCTAAGATCGGGGATAATTCGCACATTTCCGCCAATCCGGTGCATAGGAGTACACTTGCAGTGGCTAGAACAATGATCTCGCCTTTCTTATGCTTGATTCGCACGATATTGGAGACTAGCCAACCTAGGATCACTCCTAATGCTAACGAGCCGCCAATTTCCCCTAATGCGAGTAGGCCAATCCGCGCAAATGATATCGCTCCGGTGGTGAGGGTGGCTTCCGTATATGCGATCATTAATCGGGTCAGGATCACCCCGATGATATCATCCAGCGCCAGAATGAACAGTAACGTCTGCGTCAATACTCCTCGGGCGCGATATTCCCAGATCACATCCACTGTTGCCGCGGGCGCGGTGGCTGCTGCTAGGGCTCCGAACAGCAAGGCAGTTGGGCGATCTCCAAAATAAGCATAGAAGCCTAAGAAGACGAATGTAAAGGCTAATAGGGTTTCAAACATTAAAATAACCATAATTTCCCTACTTCCACGCCGAAGCAGGGATAGTTCCATCTCTCGCCCAATATTAAAGCCGATAAACCCCAAGGCCAAATCAACAAAGGGTTGGAGGCTTAGCAACATCCCTTTGGTGATAAAATAAAAGCCGGATCTTCCTAAAATGATTCCAACTAGCATAAACCCAATAACTTGTGGCACTCCCACCCTCTGAAATAGTTTTGAGACTAGATAGGCTATCGCAACGATAATTCCAAGATCGACCAGAACATTCGGATTCATTCGAGTCCACCAGTTCTTTTAGCGGTTATACCTCATACTAATGTGTTTCCTCCCTCTCAAAAAAGAGGTGTTTGCGGCTATTTCTACTCTTTAAATCCAAAACTGTTGTTTGTGAGGAGAATTCACCAATAACAAGCTAGGCATTTTCAAATACCCATTATATAAAAAGATGATATTCTTTCTAGGGTCGGCAGCTATTCACAAACTCAGTTCCAATGTTATCGATTCTCTGTTTGCTTTAAAATAAACCTAACACCGTTGAAAGCCCTAGATCAACTGAGGTTACACTTCTAAGATACGATTATAGATGCTGTTACGAGATAAGGCACGAATACGGAGATCTGACCTGAGTATTGGAACCTATCCAGATATTACCTGCGGTATTTCTCCTATAGCGATTGGTGTACCCTTCCCAATACCCTGTTGATGCGTAGAGTACACATAGACTCCATTCAAAGATTCTCACGAAGTTAAAGCGGTGTTGTTTTTTCGGCTAATGAAGAGAAATTCGAAACAGAAGCGTATTAACCTATCCAATTCACAGTTCTAGCTCATCTTAATGCCGAAAAGGATTCCCAAGCCTATTATAATGATGCCTAGGAGTCGAACAAGAATAATAGCCTTTCTGAAACCAAGCAAGTCATTGGTTTGGGATGTAGCAAACGGGAAGATTATGCTTGTGATTCCAATACCTGCGAATATGGTAAACACCCCCAAACTACTTAGATTACTGGCGACAAGGATGATTCCAAGGATCCCTGGTACAATTAGACCGAAGAAAAAATGCAATAAGTGGGTTTCTGCGAATTTAAGAAATTGACGGGTTTCCTCTACGTGATCTAAACTACAGAAATCCGCATGAAATGTTGTTCCTCTGAAGGTAAACTCACCAAGAATAACTTCTTGACAAGGTTCTTTACACCAAGCACACTTTTTGGGCATTAAATCACCTTCATCGCAATATATATGATTTTGGGATTTAAATGAAACTAAAAATTCTAGTTATTGATCTTTCACCACTCTATCGGACCTATGGAGACAGAGGGAAAAATAGTAAAGAAATTACTACTGATATACTCGGTCAATCCCGGTCGAGTAGGGTTAACGGTGAATCCAAACTCTCGCTTTCAACCATTAGGGCTAGGGATAATTGCAGCACTAACACCTCATAGTTGGACAGTAGAAATTGCAGATGAAAATTTTACACCTTTTAAATTTCAAAAGGCTGATTTAGTAGGTTTAACTGCTTCACAGAAAACATCACTTGGGCGTACGAGATTTCTAATCTTTATAGAAAAAGAGGAATACCAATTGTGCTAGGCGGAATCCACACTTCAATGCGTCCACATGAAGTTTGCAGTATGCAAATGCCATAATCATCGGTGAAGTGGAGAATGTGTGCTGTTACACGGACCTCACAACAAAAATGATGGATTGCTACTTCAGATTATTCGCCGCTTTCTGGATCACTTCCTGCAAGTAATTGCGCCCCTAAACCGGCGCTCGGTTGTCTCCTCTACGTTTTCCCGTCTTTCTGAGTCATCCGGGTTTTTTCCAGATTTTATCTAAGGATTTCTTGGCTACTATCCGAACATCGCGATCTTCATCGTTCAATGCCTGTTTCAGGGGTTCGATCGCTTTTTGATCAGCGATCGCGCCGAGTACCCTCGCAGCGGCCCTGCGAACATATTTGGATTCATCTTGGAGCCTCTCGATGAGTGGAACGACTGCTGGGTCTCCAATCGCTTCAAGAGCTTCGGCGGCATGTTGTTGAACTTCCCAGTCTTTATCATGAAGGGCTTGTAAGAGGACGGGAACGGCTCTCCCATCCTGAAGTTTTCCAAGGGCGGTGGCTGTGGCTCTTCGAACCGTCCGGTTGTCATCCTGCATTGCCTGGAGGAGAGCGTTGAGGGCTCGCGCATCCCGGAGAAGCCCAAGGGCCTTCACGATGATTGTACGAAGATAGCTATTTTCCTCTTGGAGTGTATAAAGGAGCGGAGAGACCGCTTTTCTATCTCCTAATCTCCCCAGTTCATTAGCTGCATCCTCCCGATCCCTCATCCTCCCTTCAACATTCGTCAAGATATTTATTAAGGCGTCAACCTTAGTCGTTTTGTTCAGATCCACCACTTCCACGTTAAATCCCTCCAATATTAGCAATACGACGAAGACACTTATTATTTTGGGTAATATCCCCCTCGTTTCGAAAGACCTACAGCTGAATAATCCAATCCCACTTGGACAAGCCGTGTTGGTTGAACTATTGAAGGGATACATCATCTTTAATTGCAAAATAATATTTTCCAAAGATCTCTGATTTTTAGGGCTCATAAATGCCTGTATTGTTAATTTTTGAATATCATCTCTAATCTGCCTTCTCCTCACTCCCACCCACCCTACAAGGGGTGCAGTTTTCCCTTTTATCTCCTAACATCATGTTCCACCATTCTTCCCATCAGACACGGTAGACACAGAAAATCGCAATCGTTCGGCAAAGGCGACTCTAGATTGCTTCTGTGCCCCAATAACGGTTTAGGACCCCATATGGACTCAGATCCTCCCTATATAGAACGCCTTGGATGATCCTAACCCCATGCTCCCCTATCACCACCCCTCAAATGCAATGATCCCAGAAACTCATAGATATTTTGTTTTAGAGGCTCCAACTCACTCCAGTACCCCCGTAAAAGGTTTAATGTGGTACAAACAGGCCTTATGTGTAGACAGACTTTCTCTGAAAATGGCGAGGAGACACCGGCGCACTCGGGGAGGTGAATCGCCTACACAGGATTTACATCATTATGAGCAAAATAATTTATGAAGATGGAGCAACGGAACTAGAGCTGAATAGGGGTATAAATCCGCCAAGGGACTTCTGAACCCGTGCGGGCAGGATGTAGGGGGATGCGTGGGTCTCCCGGGGGCGAATCCAACTGCTAACGGTTGTCGGACGGTAATCTTCGCCCGAAGTCCCGGCCAACAGGGTGGGGTAGTCAACTGGGTATGATCAATATATTCAAGGAAAAGGGAAACATCGAAAGGCTGATACGAGGGAGTATAGATTCAACTTGAGTAAACCGCCTGAGGTATTGAGGGTTCACGATGTCACGTATTTCATATTACGTTGCAATTAACCGTGGGTATATTATTCTCGGATTGGCTATTGGAGTATTTCTTCAACTTCCCGTCATATATCAGCTTTATTTCTTCTACGGAGCCAATACAACTCAATTTGTATGGATTTTTGGAATCCCCTTAGCGGCCGCCTTCTTCTTGGGAGCAATTATCATAAATTTTGCCAAGACTCTCACCGAAAAAGAACTGGTTGACATGTTGACAATCCGTCAGTTCGCCCTGTCCACTCTCGTCACAGCAATTCTATTTTATGGCATTTATCTCGGAGTGGCCCCAGAATTCCTTCGAATCTTCAAACTCCTTGATGTGATTCCTTTTACCTATCGAACAGGGGTCTTCGAACTTGTTGCCTTTGTCACCATCTACTTTGTAATCTGGGTTATTACTAAAACATAGCCTAGATTAAAAAAAAGATGATCTGCAGATCTCTCTTTCTGCTCAAGCATAGAGTTAATAAAATTTTACTCGTAACTTTTCACTCCGCTCCCTTTCCAACTCCACCAAATGGAAAGATAAGAACCCTTTTTTTAGTCGATCAAGAACTTATCTGAAGGAGATCTTCCCTTCTCGCTTTCGCTGGGAGATCTGTTTCAGTGTTCTTTTAAGTTGTTGATCTGTGACTTTGGAATTTAGTCGACCGGATTGGGCCAGTTGAATTAATTGAAGCTCAATCGACTCTGCAAGTTCTGGTCGGATCATTTTGACGTTAGCGAGTCTTTGTCTTGCTTCCGTGGTCAGGATTTGGCTCAAAATCGTATTTTTTTGGGCTTCTATTTCTGCTTTAAGCTGTTCCCGTCTTTGTTCCTCTAGTGCTTGTTGCTGTAACTCTTGGAGTTTCTTAGCTCGTATTTTTTCTAACTCTGAGTCGTCAGACAACCTTTTTCCTCCGTTTATCATTTTTCGAAATTTTGTGTTATTTATTAGCTTGTTTCTCTTCTAGTATTTCATAAGGTCAGGAATCTCTTTTTCAAGACTCTTTTTCAATTTTGTTGCAATTTTATCAATAAATGAAATACCAGTATCTGAAAGAACTCTGCCTCGTCCTTCTCTAATTGTAACGAGACCGGTTCTTTCTAATTGGTGGAAGATTGTACGAATAATATTTCGACTTCCTTTTGCAAATACCTTTACCTTCCGTGATCGAAATTTCTTAGTCCCCCCAAATTTTTTTGCGACCCGATAAACTCCTATGGGACCCCCTTCAACGTACAGTTTTCGCAAAATCGCAGCTGTTCGGAGATACCACCAATCATCCTGTGTAGGGGGACGTTCTTTATGTACTCCCGTCTTCACAAATGGGGCCCATGGTGGTGGTTTGATCTGATCCATTTTTTTGAGCTCTTCTGCAATCGCATTTATCAGGTTTTCGGGTGGCACATCAAATGCTGTTGGCATTTTTCTTCCCGCGCTTCATTCCATTTAGTCTCATACGCGTTTAAAGTTCTACGAGATAAAAACCTTACTAAAATTGCTCACATATCATTGAATAAAGAGTAGTATTGTTTTTAGCCCGTTCTTCTCTCCATATCGGATGATTTTAGAACTTTTCCATCTTCTTTGCTTGTTTCCTAAAAAAATATCGCTAAAAAAGATAAAAACACTTTCTTTCAGGAAATAACATGGTTTCCCAAGGTTCATATCCAGTGGGTTTACTCTGACAAACTAATCGATTTACATTTGCGAAATTTATCAATGAGATTATTTCTTATTAGAATTCTGTTCAAATATATTCTGATATCTCGTAGGCCTTTGAAACCTAACTTAAGGGGAATCCCTGAAACGTTGAGTTCGATTTTTCGCTGAAATAACATACCGAGTAATCCAGCCACATTCCAAACAGGTTAAACTCACATGTTTCTCCCTTTTTCCCCGTGTCCTGACTCGGCAGTTTATTCCGGGTTGGAGTACCCTTTTACATCGACGACAAATCCTGTAACGCCATGCCCGTGGGAGACGGGTTCTAGATTTCATCGTTAGCTTACGCGCGAGATCCGCGTACCTTTGCTTAAGGTCTGGTTGGTCTGCGACAACGCCATCAAGTAAATTGAAAAGCCACATCATTCGCTCGCGCGCGATCGTTCGAATTATCTTCCCTCTAGGACGCTTCTTTCGTGATTTCTTTTGGAACTGCAAGGTAGCCACTGTCTGATTTTGTTCGGGTGCAGTATTTCATTTAAGTAGATCTTGGTGTTAAATTCAACTATTTTAGTACCAATGGATTATATCGCATTCCTATTGAATTGAAACTTTGTGGCAGAAAATTATCTTAATGGAAGAAGATGTCAATGCTAGCATACCGAAAAATCGAAAATAGGGAGGATCTATTTTAATCGAGAATAAAGTAACTATTTTGAAAACAGATCCTTCAGTGAGCCACAGAAATAGATCTCTCGTATTTTACGAACCCACCTCATCAATAAATTGTCTGACTTACGATGACTTCTAAAACTGATGCTAGAAGTCTTACATTCTCCGTAAGCTTCACAATGGTTCGAGTGGAGACCTGTTCCTTTTTAAGCCGTCGTGTATCTTTTTGAATCTGTTTAGTTGCCATAAGAAGAGCTTGTTTATCCCATTTTTCCATCATGACTATCTGACTGTGTGGAGTCGACATTGTGTTTCAACTCATTTCAGTGACAGCCTGTTCACAGCAACCGATATAAATGCCCCTCAAAATTTACTGCTTATGATTCATAAGATTATTCTAGAGCAGAAAATAACTGAAATAGCAGATAGACCTTGGGACCCTATTGAAGTAACGCGCGTGAATGATCAAGTGGTTCGATTGGCCTTGTGCCGAGGGGAATACCATTGGCACCACCATACCAATGAAGATGAACTGTTTTATGTGCTAAGAGGAGAGTTGATAATTCAGTTAAAAGATGATCCCGATTTGACGTTACGGGAAGGGGAACTGACCGTGATCCCTAAAGGGGTTGAACATTGTCCGAAAAGTGTGGAAGATACGTACATTCTGATGTTCGAGCCCTATGCTCTCCAAAGTCAAGGGGATTAGCTTACCTACGCCTTCATTACAAAAAGGCATGTGACTGAAGTTCCATCCAAAAAGATAACTGGCTTCAGGTGAGTTGAGGCAATTATGAACGTTCCTTTATTGAAGACGGCGGTTCGCGTTTGGTTGATGGAAATCTTAGTTTCGGGATTGAATTTCTTTGTCCTTATGAACCTCCTCTATGAACCGAGATGGGGGGTCTAACAGCTCATCAAATCGGAATGTCCACCAGAATTGTGTATATTTTCGGGTTCGCCTATTTTTTACTCCGCTTTGTCAAGGCGTATGACACTCACGACTTGATGCATGTTGGGCTTTTGTGGTTGGGCTTGACCTTGCTTTTTGAATGGGGAGGTAGTCTCGCTATCAGGCGGCCGGTCGAGGAAATTCTGATCGGGTGGAACATCTTCGCGGGGTATATGTGGCCCTATGTCTTGCTGACCTACCTCTTGTCGAATCTGATCGTTGGCACAATCTTACACCCAGGCAAAGAAAGTGCATGAGTGGACACACATATTTCATTTATGTAGAGGGGTGGAGGATTTCGGGGCACGCAAATTTAAGGAGAAAATTTATAAACCACCCTCTCCATTTTTTAATCGGGCGGATATGTGATGGGGCGTATTGGGCGCGGCTGGCAATTAGCGAAAATCAGCCTAGAGGTCCTTAACAAAGACAAAGAAATTTTATTGCTACCGATTCTCTCTGGGATCTTTTCGGTCTTAGTTTTTGGGCTGATCTTTATTCCTGGCCTTTTATTCTACGTCTTCGAAGAAACCAGTCAGTTGTTCCTCCTTCGATCCGAAGAAGTCAGTCAGCTCTTCCTCCTTCTTGTCTACTTTCTCGCCTACGTCGCGATGACCTTTGTGATTGTGTATTTTAATGCTGCCGTGATTGGGTGTGCTCGTGTGCGGCTTGAGGGCGGCGATCCGACACTTGGAGATGGCTTTAGGATTGCCAGTAAAAAATTGCCGCACCTCTTCGTCTGGGCGCTGATCAGTGGCACTGTTGGCTTAGTTTTTCGCGCCTTCCGAAAGCGAATGCGCCTTTTAAGCCAGCTCTTTGAATGGGCTTGGGGCATTGTTACTTTCTTTGTCGTCCCCATCATCCTCTTTGAAAATGTATCGGTTCTCAAATCGATTGGACGTAGCAAGGATGTCATTTCCAAGACCTGGGGGGAAGCGTTCGTTGGTCGCTTTGGAATGGGCCTGCTATTCCTCCTCTTTGGGTTTCTTGGACTCGTGTTTCCAATAGGTGGCTACGTCTTGTATCCTATGACCGGATTGGCCGTGGGAATCATTGTCGCGTTAGTTTATTGGATGCTCTTACTCGTCATTTATTCGGCAGCTAACGGGGTTTTAACGGCCGCCCTCTATCGATATGCCAGTACCGGCAAAATCTACCCCGATTATCCTGCTGAATTGATGCAACCATAAGACAACTCAGTGCTGATTCACATTCCCCTTGGTTGGATCTCACACCTTACAAGATCTTTCCCACATGATATGCAACGGGCTATTTTCAACGCTCCAGAAAGGAGTGCCACCAGTTATTAGGAATCGCCGGGTCACCTCCGCGGTTGACTCCAGATCTAAATACCTACCGTATTACCCACCAAACTTCCTTCGTGAAAGAACTCGAAAATGTCCACTTTCCTTCTAATTCGGGACTTTGGATTTCATTCGGTAATACCCAAAGAAAGTCAAAAAGGAGAACTGACGATGACTGATTTAGATATGAAGACGCAGTCTTCAGATACTGCATTTATTCGATTTTGGCAAAGCCTACCTATCGTGATCCAGGCCATAGTATTGGGGTTTATCGTCAATACGATCGGTGTTTATGGTTGGGTCGTAATTGCGGCCCTCCTCCCAGGGCTCTGGTCGATCGTCGTTATGGGTGGCGTTCTATGGGTATATTGGAAGTACTTCAGTGGAAGCTGGGGGCGGTGGCCCAAGGCCACGACAAAGGCTAGGAGCGAGAGTTTTCGTGCGACAACATTATCACCGGCCGTTTGGAAATGGGGCTTGGTGGCAGTGCTACTCTTTGTAGTTGTTGTGCAATCAGGCTTGGTGCTGACCTTCCGACTCCGTGAGTTTCCCGCGGATGCATTTACCGCCACGTACAATTTTGATGCGATGCCGCTATGGGTGGCCTGGTTAACCATTGTCATGGCTTCGTTGGTGGCCGGTATCTGTGAGGAGACTGGGTTTCGCGGATACGGGCAGGTTCCCTTGGAGAAGCGTTATGGTCCGGGAGTAGGGATCACGATTGTTTCGCTATTTTTCCTCGTTGCCCATCTTCATCAGGCATGGGCTCCACCCATTCTCTTTCATATCTTTGCCATAAGTGCATTGTTGGGGATTCTGGTCTATGCGTCTGGCTCGCTCATCCCGGGCATGATTGGCCACACAATCATAGATATCTTCAGTTTCTCATATTGGTGGTCAGACGTTCTGGGAAGCTTTGAAAGGCGGACGATTGCGGAGACCGGGCTGGATACGCACTTTATCCTGTGGATTCTCATTTTTGCGGCTGCTACCACTCTCTTCTTTTGGACCATACGCAAACTCATGGTTGTTCGCCAACAAATGTGAATTGACCTGGAGGCTATATACGGGGTCAATATCCGCCCGGCTAGCCCCTTTTGCTATGATGGATTCCTATCATTCACTGGTCGAGCCCAGCAATTGGAACACGTAGTCCAGCACTCAGTCTATTAGTTCTATTCGCTCATTTATCAGTTTGAAAAATAAAACCAATTAACGGTCTCTAATGCTCATCGAATGATGTTTCAACAAAGGAGGACGTGCGAAGCGTTTACTGAGCGAAGATGGATGGCTCACAGGTCTGAGAGACCTTCCATTAAATATATACCACGATTGCCGCGTATACGACACACAGGAAAAGCAACGGGATCGTGGCCTTCGCGTGGGCTTTGTAGTGGTGGGAAAAATCCTTGTAATCTTCCACCTCCGTTCCTGGGATTATGACGAAGCATGGGGTAATTTGACTGATGAGGAGCCAGTCGAGGATCACCAAGTCACCGATCACTAAGAAGCAACTGAGGATGAAGACATTGAGAAACGCCATTTCAAAGGTTATTTCTCCCCCAAGCTGGGCTTTCAACAAGTACGTTGAAACGAGTGGAAATCCGAACATGAACACCACCCATGGCACTCCGACAATCCTTGCGAACACCCTTTCTTTTTGTGTTTGAGGCGGAACTTTCGCTTTGATGGCATCCGAATAATCCTGGTACCCCCAAACGCGGGGACTCAACGTAAGCATGATGAGAAAAAGATAACCCGTCCCAATTAATATGTACAATAACCCGTGTGAAAGCATATAAGCTAAAGACAATGCGACAGTCACCATTTCTATTTCTTTCATAGGTAGATTATAAGAATGATTTTCAGTAAAATTGCTGGGGGTCGCTTGGACCCATCTAGGTAGAAAATTCAGGTCTAGCTATGAGACATCGCTTCGTGGGAGGAAATTATTCTACCCTCCCATTTAATCATGTCAGTGTTTCCTTTTCCGATGCTTTTCAATTATTTCCACAATTATAGTAAAAGGGAAGCATTCAAGATCGTTATGTTCATCTTGTTGTTCCTAGTATCCAATCCCAGAATGATCATCCATTCTTCGTCGAGAAGTTCATTATCTATGGCTTTGGCGTTCAATTGAAACTGTACGTGAACTACTCCACCCTGCCGGCCGGGACTTCGGGCGAAGATTACCATCCGACTACCGTTGGCAGTCGGATTTGCACTGGGCGATCCATGCGTCCCCTACGTCCTGCCCACACGGGTTCCGAAGTCCCTTGGCGGATTTATAACCCTTTTTAGCTCTAGTTCCATTGCCCCATCTTCGCAAATTGTTTTGCTCACAACGATTTAAATCCTGCGTGGACGATTCATCTCCCCGAGTATGCCGGCGTCTCCTTGCCATTTTCAGCAAATGTGTCTTATAAAGATCTTTTTCGATAAATCAATCCTGTTCTATTTATCTATCTTTTAAATCATATAGCGGTGTCTTCTGCGAGGTGTCATATAAAAGTAGTTCGCTTTTCTTCCTCCAAATGGCGTCTTTAATGATGTTTCTGCCCATAAAGAAGGGAGGTTAAATTCCTTAATTTCAACAGTGTGTTGTGGGTTCGAACGCTTGAAGAGTCAAGAATTTTTGGGTGATCTTTGGCGAATACCCTCCCGTGGGGCATTTTCATCCAAATCAAAATTCTATTATAACTTAATTGTAGAGAAAGGTGTGTAATTTGAATTATTTAATCTCCGAGGAATCCACGAAATTGACCGCCCGAACTGTAGATCCTGTACGGATAGTATTGTTCACAAGTAAAAAATGTTACAGGTGTCCCGAGGTTGACCGTATCGTTCATAGAGTAGTGGGATCTGCGATGGGCGATTCTATTCATGTATTAACCGTGGATTTAGAAGAACAGCCACAAGTGGGTGAAAAATACGATATTAAAACCCTCCCGACCGTTTTAATCGACGACAAGAGAATGTTGTATGGGTCCATTGAGGAAGATGACATAAAAACCCAACTCTGGGAAACACTCATCGCCCGAGGTACGCTCCGTGAGGGAGTCCATGAGCGGAAGAAGGAAAGTATGCTCCAGATTACAATGAATACGCTTAATTCCATCACTAGGCAGGAACTAATCCGAGAAGATATCGGAGACTACTGTCATCTCGGGATATTGCAACAGAGTACCCTTTCGTTACTAGCCCTAGATCCACTCATCCGACACCTGCTTTATCGAGTGGGTAAAGAACTGGGCATGTATGGGGCAGGTCCTTCTCTTTGCATTAGTGCAAATCCTCGAATCAGTTCAGAGTATCGCGCGCCGAAGCGGTTTGAGGAGATTATGAAAGGAATCGTCGCTCTTTATTCTCAACCTGAACGATTTCCAACTTATATAACTGAAAGCGCAGAATTAATGGAACTAAATTCAATGAGTGCTCTTGTGAGAATTTATGGGTCGGCGTTTTCTGCGGGCATTCCGGGTATAGGCGAACCTGTTGATTATCAGTTAGCTGGACAAATCGCAGGCATGATTGAAGTCTTGTTGGGACGATTTGTACGTGTAGAAGAGCAGGAATGTTGGGGTGTAGGTGCACGGCATTGTGATTTTCTAGTGGAGACAGCAGAGCAACCGGAGGATCTCCAACCATCTGCCCACGAGCAGCGCGAAGAAGACCCGAGGGAGCGACGACTAACGTTTCAAGAAGCGATCCAACTCCGAATTGCAAAGCAGATGGAAGACTCGATTTTTATGAAAAAACGGATACGGAAAAAGATTGGCGACTACTGTCATATTGGGGTGCTCCAACAGCCCTTTACTGCCCTGAAATGGATTGATCCATTTTGTGGAACCTTATTATATTCAGCAGGATTTGAATTAGGTGTCTTTGGTCCCGGGAAAGAGCTTATTTGGAAAACAATGACTGATATGAAAAAAGAGTGGCCGTTGACCTTAAAAGACGCTGTCAACGTGGTCAGTTCATATCTGGCCCACCCTAACTTGATCCTTTCGCGGCAGCATGCTTCAGCTCGAGTAGTTAGGGCGTATAAGAAAAAAGCGTATCTTAGCATTACAGGATGCGCACACGCGTCCGGTCTGCCAAACTTCGGGCAAGGCGAACTTTTCTGCGATTTTCAAGCAGGGTATATTGGGGGAAGGGTGGATTTATTGACGGAGCGAGATGTGGTTGCCCGCGAGCTTGAATGTCACGGGACGGGGCATGACCGCTGCAAGTTTGAGATAACACTTGTTTAGTTCCTGAAATATTCCTTAATGCTGTCAGAAAATAAGGTATTTTACAATTGCTTAAGACGTGTAAGTGGCATTCTTTAGATCTTATGAAGCCTATGAAGCTTCCACCCTCACAAATATGCCATCGATGTGGCACTAACGACCAACGAACCAAGAGGCAGTTCACATGTGCCAGTGGGTTCGTCTATAAAGCCGACTTGAATGGCGCGCAGAATATTCTGAACAGGTCTCTTGGGTATATCCTACGACAGAGGACAGCCATAAACCCGTCCCGATCCCCCACAGGGAACGTCGCACAGAAAGGATCTCAGAGAGCGATGGAGGAAGCTCCATTACTAATGACGGACTAGATCATTTATTTCATCGATAAAGATTAAAGTCAACTGATCATAGTGATATTAGTTCACTTATCACAAAAGAGATAGTATGATCAAAGGTTCTAGAGTAGATTTCCCTCTAAAAACAAAAAAGTAGAAGCATGGGCGGGTGGTCTAGCCCGGTTATGACGCCACCCTTACAAGATCACTGATCTAAGATAGGTGGAGGTCCCCGGTTCAACAGGGACTTGTCTATTGGCAATCTCATGGAAATCCGGGCCCGCCCACCATTTTTACATCTTTTTTTGCTGAATTTTAAGTTATATGATCAATAATATCCAGATCTTTTTTTACAGATGTAGGACCGGCTTGTTGATCACCCAAATGATTAGTTACCGGCGTTTAAACTGTTTTAAAGTGGTAATATACCTCAAGATTTCACAGACCACAATATTTCGTCCATTATATTTTCGTGCCCAAATACCAAGTCTTTTGCTCCGAGTTTTGCATTTAGGGGAAAGAAGTATTTGCAATGCGGTCTTTACCTTCTCGATAGAGATTTTTCCTTCGAGTAATTGAATTCCTATACCCATCTCTTCGATTTTTTTGGCGATAGAAATGTATTCTAAGTGATTTTTAATAGGGAGCAATAACATGGGTTTGCCATGGAGTAATGCTTCGGTGACTGTATTGTGACCTGGTCTAGCTATTATCACATCACATTTCTGGTAATACATATGAGGATCATCAATCCAGCCGAAGAGTTCCACTATTCTTGCGCCCTCTTCTTCACGTTTCTCATAATTTCTTCGAGATGGATCGCCCAAGGTGATTGTAAAGTTGAAATCTGGAAGTGCACTAACAATCTCATGCACTACTTGGGTCATTTGTTTTCGTGCAAAGGCGGTCCCTCCAATGACTACAAACACATGCGGTCTCCCGTCTCCTTTCTGGGCGTTTTGATTGGAGTATTGGGGGTTAGCAGGCATGATCGCCCCAATGAACCGCAGTCGACCAAGAAACGAGGCGGGTAGATGAAGGGTCTCTGTTGCAAGAAAGCATGGGGGTGGTAAGTCTGGAACCAAATGGCAATTCGCTCGTTGCCATAAGAAAAACAGGATAAAATTCAGAAACGTTTCATACGCTTCTTTTAGAGGCCGGATTCTCCCCCACATCGCTCCCTTCTTAGGGAGCGGAACTCGATAGACATGGTTTAGCAGGATAACTGGGCGCCGTAGAATTTTGGCGGCAACGATTGTTGAAAATCGTGCATCAGACACAACTAGGTCGGGTTCAAATTGCAAGAGATGTCTGACCTCAGCGACAATTTGCTTTATCAAAGTAATGACAATGAGCGGAAACCGTACAATAGATCGCTTCACATCTATTGTGCCATCTTTTCTATCTACCCACACTATTGGAGGGACTTTTGCGACATGAAAACCGTCTAATTGGATTAGATTAATGAGTGCAGGATCGTTGTATGTGCTAAAAGAAAGTTCAATTCCTTTCTTAGTGAGTTCATGAGCAATATGCAAAGATCGTTTGATATGGCCCGCTCCTATGCCATTAACACCGAAATAAACGCGTGGAGGTCTGGAGTTGTTAGTCAAATCTACATGGTTTTTGTCCAAACTGACCCACTCTTTTTTCTTGGCGAGCTCTCGTGGGAATGATGGATTCTATCTTCCTAGTCATGATGGTTCCGATGCTTCTCACAAGAGGAGATAACTCACTATGTAAGCAATTTCTCTATACAAGTTGTTTCAAGAGACAGGAAACTTTATAATAAGAAGATTTCCATGAGATGCGATGAACTTTTTTGTGAAACTCATATAAAATCAGTGAACTTTTTTATAAGTTTTAAATCATTTAAAACATGAGTCTAACGGTCATTTGCTCTATCATGAAGCTCATGTCTTTATAGATTTTTAACTCGTTTACGGAGAAACGCAAATCACGACCCATGACGGTGTAAGTATGATCAAGGGTAAACACGATCCTATTTCTAAAATAGGCGAAAAAGGCTTAATCCGGATGATTTTGAAAGAAATAGATAATAGCGATGTTTTAGTGGGCAATGATGATGCCGTTGGCATCCTTCTTGAACAGGATTCGTTACTTGTTGTAAATATTGACACGCTATTCTGGCCAACTGATATTCCAACCAATATTAAGATGACCCTGCGGCAAGGAGGGCGGAAGACAGTGATAATGGCTGTAAGTGACCTAGGAGCAAAAGGTGTGAAGCCAAGAGGTTTCATCTCCTCAATAGGTGTCCCACCGAAAACCCGATTAAGAGATGTCCTCGAACTTGTGCGTGGTATGCGCGAAGGGGCGGCGGAATATGGTATGCGTTATCTCGGAGGCGACTTATCCGAATCTAGGGATACTATTATTTCGGGAGTAACATTTGGTGTGGCTTGTCCACAAAATGTAATGACGCGAAGTGGGGCGAAGGTTGGAGACAAAGTATTTTTAACTGGAGAATTTCTTACCGGAGCAGGATTAAAAATTGCAGTAAATGACCTATCGGCACCTGTTGAGTTAAAAAGGACGCTTGTTCGATCTGTGACTACTCCCAAAGCACGAGTCCGGGAAGGGATTGCCCTTGGGAGGAGTGGCATAGCTACTGCTTGTATTGATAGTAGTGATGGGTTAGTCAGATCCCTTTTCGAATTAGCTGAGGCAAGTCAAGTAGGAATAAGAGTCCACCACCTCCCAATACCAGAGTCAGTAAGAAAGTTTGCAAAAATCAATAAACTAAATCCCGAACAGCTCGTTTTGTATGGGGGAGAAGAGTACGAGCTAGTATTCACCATCCATGCAAAAATGACTGACATGATTACAGGTGTTTTCCAAGAATTGGGAAGTAAGGTCACCCAAATTGGCGAAGTGATAAGGGAGCGGAAAATCCTCCTGGGTGACGAAGAGCTCGACCCAACAGGGTATGAACATTTCGTTTCGCGATGACCTTTTGATCACTCAGGGTTAAAACAAGATAGTGACCTCTGAAATTGGGAAGAGCCCCGAATCTTAAAGGCTTCAACAGAAACCCTCAAACCTCGTATTAGAGTAAAGAGTGCTATTCATTTATCTTTCGTGTCTATTATTATTCTAATCCTCTATAACAACTCGATAGACCCCTGATATCTTTGAGGTTTCGCTTTCCCGGGTAATTCGGAGCACATCCCCGACCCGAGCCCCCAGAGTTCGAGCAACGGGATCATTGACAGAGATTTTTGGCAACTGAGATAGTTTGACACCGAATTTTCGTTGTAATTTTTCAATCTCTTCTTTGGTTGCAAACTTATGATCGGGAACCAACTCATGAGCAAAAATATCAAAGAGGGGGAACGGACCAGCAAGTAACTCGATTTGGGCTTCATCCGCTTCTCTCTTGGCGTAGGGGGTAAATTTTTCTTTTGCGGAGATGAGAACTCTTGCAAATCCTTCTTCTTCCACCCTTTTTATGATATCTCGAATTATTTTAACGCCAACTACCTCTTTTTCCGGTATGTAGGTTAATAATCGTTCTTTTTTTCCCGATTTCCCTTTTATTTCGGCTATAATGTCGATTCCTTCTTCCTGTTCTTGGGTTTCAAGAATATTATACCCTCGTAACTCTAATATTGAGCTTAGTCCTTCCACAATTCGCTTAGAAGAAACTTTTGGTGTCAATAACGCAGCCCCCCAGAATTCGATGGCTGGGGAAGTTTTATACTAGTTTAAATATTTACAGCTTCACAACCTTGCAAGTCACTAATTGAATAATCGATCGATTTAAATTTGGGTAATAGGGTTCGAGGTCGTTTGAGAAGATTATCATGAAAGCATCCAAATTGGTCCTATTATTTATCCTCCTCTCTTCTTATTTTCTTGTGGGATTTGTTGATGCGGCGCCATATCGAAAAGGAGGTAGCCCACTTCTTATAAAGCATGGCGTACTTACGCCTCAAGATGAATCTGAAAATGGGCTCCGTCCAAAAAACGAAACAAAAATCTTATTTGACCTCTTTCATGAACCGGAATATAATGAATCGCAGTTAGCTGGATTCTGGAAATATCTCAATAGCACCTATACAGTTGAAAATAATACTAAAACGATAACAGAAAGAGTTCTCGAGGATCAGGATGTTTTAGTTCTTGCTGGCCCAACACTGAATTTCACTTCTGGCTCAGATAGTGAGATTGAAGCGATAACAGAGTTTCTACACACCAATGGCAGTCTTTTAATCATGCCATCTCGCTTCAATAAGACGAATATAGACGAACTTACAAAGCCGTTCGGTCTCGCCTTTGAGAACAATACCGTTATTGACCCGGTTACTCATTATAACAACTCCGAGGTTCTGGCGCGTGTCACGATATTTGATTCAATCCCTCTGACTGCCAATGTTCGAGAAGTTGGGTTCTATGGCCAAAACATTCGAATTAATTCAACCGAGATACAACCGTGGCAACCCCCAATCTCTTTCCAAAATGTCTCGGTTGATCTTCACGCTTTCATGTGGGGCGCACCGACCACTACAACACGGGAAAATAGCAACATAACCGGATCCGATGTTATTTTAGGAGTCGCTATGGAAACTTCTCTTGGCGCGAGACTTGTTGGAGTAGGATCTTCTGCGATAGTCAACACTACATTTGTAACTTATGAGAACACAACGGCTGAATCCGGTGAATCCCGATTCGACCTACAAAGCGCCTTCGGGGACACAGCCGTCTTCCTAAAAAACATAATGGAATGGTTAGCAAAACTATCGGGAGTTATTACTTATAGAGACTTTGTTGTGGATGTCTTAGGAAATAACACTAGTACCACGATTGATTATGGGACAAATATAACAGGTACAATAATTATAACGGATCAGAATGGGACGGTCATTGAACGTCTAAATAGTGAAGATCCCCCAATCTTTGGATTAAAGAAAACAGAACAAATTAAAAGTAATGTTACCATGACGGCAGAGGTCAATGGAACCTATTTCGGTACAATCGATACAACAGGGATGTTTCGTGGATGGGTTACCCCCACCGTGTCCGTACACACGAGAGGGTATTCTTATTTGGAAGTATCCAATGGCAAAGTTTATATTAATCCGCCTCCAAGCCCTTTGTACACAGAACCAATAGGAATATTCTTTCTGTCCTCTCTGGTGGCTGAAATCATGATTTTTGCCGCCACAGCAGTTTGGGCTTGGCGGAACCTCCCATTAACCAAAGAATTCCCTGAGAAATGATAATATCATCGTCGGCTCTCAACCCCTCAGCATAGATTTTTTTACTAAGAAATTGCTTTCTTAATTAAGAAGCTTTCCCCATTCATTTATTAGAAGAATGGTGAGAACAGTATGGTGAATTGGAAATAGCTACTTATGATTAGGTGGAAACCAAGAGAGCTGTGTTATAGAAAGGCAAGACTTTGATTTGTCGAAATATGTCTTTACTCTTGCCATTTTTCCAAATATAAAGCCTATTGCTAATTGATTTTCAATCAAAAAAGAATAAATATTTTTATAGAGCTTGATACAAGGTTGCCATTGAATTCTTCTCTACAACCCAAAAACTTTAAGCATTTAAACCGAATCCCAAGTCAAATCATTGGGCCCATAGCTCAGTTTGGATAGAACCCCCTTCAAAAGATGGGTCGTCTAGAGCACCAGCTTGCGGACACCTAAATGCTGTTATTGGTGGTAAAAAGCTGGGGGTCACGGGTTCAAAGAAGAGAAAGCAGGCCTTTCCTTTGGAAATCCCGCTGGGCCCGCTAACCTTAAGATTAAAGACTATCTAGGCTGTTCTTTTTTTCTTTAGGCAATTAATATACAAGATGCAGCACTTTCCACCAAGCACAGCTTCTTACTCCATGATAAGTAGTGAACTACTCCGTCCTAGGGACGAAGCTTTTCCTATCGTTGTTTTTGTAATTGTTGTGTGGTGGACGGGGAAATCCGAGGAAATATAGATCTTGGAATTAAGAGAAGAATTCAGGACAAATTTTGGGTGCAGAGTTATACCATAGGAACGGTTGGGGGAGGAAAGAAAGGAGGATATCCATAGATATATGAAGAGGTCCAGCTATCTTTACCCTCGTTGGATTTACCACACTCTAAGCAGCGGTGTATTCTCCCACAAATATTAAAAAGAATACAATCCCCCTATCTATGAGTTATTCCTCTTGTCTCCCCTCTTATATTTGACACTTTTCCTGCCATGAATCTAGAACTTTGCTGCCTATTTGCTTTGGCAACACTCGCAGGACAGCCAGACACACTTCCTGGCCCTGTCGAGATGGAATATTCGTGGGATGAAGATGAATCATTCGTTTTATAACGAGTCCAATGTGAAAAGATATACACTCGACAGTTTGGATGCGAATCCCTCACTCAGGGGCTTTTATGCAACAAGAAGTAAAAAGCAGGAGTGATATTAATGTCAAAGATCGAAAAAGAACCGAAACTTGTTACCGAAATTCCGGGGCCAATTGCTAAAAGGGTTGTAGAACGGGACACGAAGGCACTCGCCACATCAACCAAAGTATTCCCCGTTGTATTTACAAGTGGCGATGGAGTTTATCTCGAAGATGTCGATGGGAATGTGTTTTTGGATTTTGCGGCAGGAATCGCTGTAGCAAACATTGGATATAATCACCCGCGATACACCGAGACGATATATGAACAAGCAAAAGCCCTAGTGCATGCAGCTGGTCAAGATTACTACAATCCCCGTCAAGTAGAACTTGCTGAGAAATTAGCAGAAATTACCCCAGGTACTTTTGGAAAGCGAGTTTTCTTATCAAATTCTGGAACGGAAGCAAATGAAGCGGCAATCAAAGCCACAAAACGGGCATTAAAGCGCCCTTTTTTTATCAGTACAATCGGGGGGTTCCATGGCCGCACCATGGGTTCTTTAGCCTTAACAGCCAGTAAACCCGTTCACCGCCAGCTGTATATGCCGATTATGCCAGGAGTAGTTCATATTCCTTATGCATACTGCTATCGTTGTCCGTACAAGCTTAAATACCCCGATTGTGGAGTTTGGTGTGGAAAATTCTTAGAAGAAGTCTTGTTTGAAACCCTCCTTCCAGCTTCTGACGTAGCCGCTCTCTTTATCGAACCAATTCAAGGTGAAGGGGGATATGTAACTCCTCCTGACGAGTTTATCCAAGACCTTGCAACTACTTGTAAGCGCCATGGTATCGCATTTGTTTCAGATGAAATCCAAGCGGGAATAGGGCGGACAGGTAAGATGTTTGGAATTGAACATTATGGTGTCGCTCCTGATGTAGTGACAATCGCGAAAGCTATTGCCAACGGGATCCCACTGGGTGCTACTGTGATGCGAGAAGACTATAACTTTGAGGTTCAGGGAGCTCATGCCAATACCTATGGTGGAAACATGCTAGCATGTGCAGCGGCGTTAACCACCCTTGCGATTATCGAAGAAGAGCGGCTTGTCGAAAATGCTGCACGCATGGGTGAAATCGCTCTCAAACGCCTTAATGAGTGGAAAGAGGACTATGAGATTGTTGGTGATGTCCGGGGCAAAGGCCTTATGATTGGTATTGAATTTGTAAAAGATAAAAAAACAAAGGAGCCTGCAAAAGAAGAACAGAGCGAAATGACTAAGTCTCTATTCAAACGAGGGCTTGTCGTGCTCCCGGCAGGGAAATCCCTTATTCGAATCGTTCCCCCGTTGATTATCAATGAGGATGAGCTAACAATAGGTCTAAACATTTTTGAAGATGTGCTCAAAACACTATCATAAACAACTATAATTTTACATTAGGTTTATTTTTGGTCTTGCATTCAAGATGGTACTATTTCTAATGTTCCATAAAAAAAGGAGAACAGGATCTGTAACTCAGCATGGATTCCTTAGTTCATTTAACTGGACTATGAACCAGACAGAGCAATAGCATCCTATTTGGAGGTTCTCTCGTAGATCCTTGTGGATCCTACTTTTTGGAGAATAATTGCCTTCGAAATGTAAGGTACACCCAATAGCCAAATGGAAATTAACTAACTAAAAAGAAACTATCCAACATAAAAGGACAATATCTCACATTATCACAAACTATACAAAAAATTGAGGTATAAAAAATGCACAACACAAAGAACCTTAGTCTTGGTTTACTCATAATCTTCGTGTTTGTACTAGCATCACCAGCTTCAGCCGATGCCTCGGTTTTTTTGGATCCGAAGACTATTCCTAAGTATGTGAATCAACTAGCTGGTCCACCGCCAGAATATGTTCCAAGAGTGATTAAAGGCAGAGGCAGTGAAGTGATACGACATGAGTACACCGTTGTTATGCAAAGTTTCAAGCAGCAGATTTTACCTCCCGGATACCCGACCACAGTGGTTTGGGGTTATGGAGGTATAGCCAAAGATGCGGTAACAGGAACCCGGTTAGGCTTTGTCCGAAATTCGCCAGGACCTACCTTCGAAGCAGTTAGAGGCATCCCCTCTTACGTGAACTGGCAAAACAGGATTTGGTCTTCGCATATGTTTGCGATTGACCCAACTCTTCACTGGGCGAACCCCAATAACTTCCCAATGCCAGAATATCCAGTCGAAGCTCCCCTCTTCCCACCAGGTTATCCAGAAGCTCAAAGGCCAGTTCCACTAATCCCCCACTTACATGGAGGCGAAGTCCAGTCGACCTCCGACGGTCACCCAGATGCTTGGTTCACTATCAATGGGAAACACGGTCCAACGTACAACACAGCTAGACGCGCTAAAGGTGGCAATACTGCCGTCTTTGTATACCCGAACGAGCAACCGCCGACAACCCTGTGGTATCACGACCATGCCTTGGGCATCACCCGCCTGAATGTTATGTCGGGACTTGCCGGTTTCTACCTCCTACGAGACCCCACCGACGAAGTTGCTCCATTACTGCCCTCTGGAAAATATGAGATACCCCTCGTGATTCAAGATCGTATATTTCTGGAGGACGGCTCAATGTATTTCCCTAGTGACGGCAATAACCCTGATGTTCACCCATACTGGCAGCCTGAATTCTTTGGCAATACAATAATGGTTAATGGCAAGGTCTGGCCAAATTTGAACGTGGACAAGGGACAGTACCGACTCCGTCTTTTGGACGGGTCAAACGCACGCTTCTACACGCTCAGCTTCTATGAAAAAGACGGTGAAGATTCAATGGGGAATCCATTAGGATATGGCGATCTCATACCATTCACACAGATTGGGAGTGATGGTGGCTACCTGAAATCAGCAGTATATGGGCTAGAAGCGCTTACTATCGCACCTGGTGAAAGGGCGGACATTTTGGTTGACTTTTCAGGCTTAGAAACAGGAACCAAAGTGATACTTACAAACACTGCCGATGCACCATTCAAAGGTGGCGCACCAGGTGGTAACCCAGCTGATCCAAAGACAGTAGGACAAATAATGCAATTCACAGTAACTGATAGTGCAGGATTTGCGTCAAAACCGCTACAAGATCCGCTTAACAATCTCCTTACTGATGAGTGGCCCACATTGCCAGAGGAGATTAGTGAGGAGAGAATATTGCCATTGGTCGAAGTCATGAGTTCGGCTGACGAACCCTTGGAGGTCCTCCTAAACGGTCAAAAATGGGCTGCTGATATAACTGAACTGCCTAAGCTCGGTTCAACAGAAGAGTGGGTAATCGTTAATCCTACAGAGGACACACACCCAATCCACTTGCACCTGGTTCAGTTCCAGCTCATCAGTCGGCAATGGATTGATGCCGAAGAGTACTGGGATGATTGGATCGAGCTTAATGCACCGTGCGAGCCACCATTTCCACTGAGTTATACACCAAATGAGTTGCCCATTGAACCCTACTTGATGGGAATGCCGATGGAAGCACCACCGAACGAGCAGGGTTGGAAGGATACCATTCAGGCTCACCCTAGGCAGGTCACTGTCATTCGAGTGCGCTTTGCACCCATCGATGGAAGCCCTGACTATCCATTTGATGCCACTGAAGGCCCAGGATACGTTTGGCACTGCCACATCCTCGATCACGAAGACAATGAAATGATGCGTCCATTCATAGTCATCGCTAACGAAGATTACGAGAACTAGGATGCTCACCCCGACTGGGATATAATTCCCACTTCCCCTTATTTAACAAACAAATTATGCACGAACGTAGTTTATGGGGCACATATCTTCAATTAAACTGCAGAAGGAAGTTCAGAAAATTGATTAAAACTTTTGAATAATTTTTCCCTTTTTTTGGAAACCATCAACTGTTAACCATTAGAATTCATTCCCAATAAATCATAGGGTTAAATCTGGTTTACTATTGATTTTTTGCACTAACTAAGCACAAGAATAAATAACTTGATATAAGGTTTCACATGAGATAGATAATGCTCTCTGCTATCCCCCGGAACACCAAGAGAAAAGTTGGGCCTGTAGCTCAGCATGGATTTCTTCGTTCATTTAAGAACTAAGAGCTAGATAGAGCGTCAGCCTCCTATTTGGGGCCATTTTTGGCTCTTTGCCATAAAAGGAGAAAGCTGGCTGTCGTGGGTTCAAATAATAGCGAAAGATTGTCTTTCCTTTGGAAATCCCACCAGGCCCGCCACTTATTCTCAGAGAGAACTTAATCATGAATGAAAGACTTCATTGAAGCAGGTTTTATCGTATTAAGTATGTAACGGCTTCTGATAAATTTCATTTTTGGGGAACTATTGAAGCAGGTTCCAAATAGTTGGAGCCATATCCGGCGTGAAATTGGCAATATCTTTGATGATGCAGCACATTTTACCAGTATTATCATGAATGGATCCAACCATTCTAAGCAAATGACGTGTATCAAGTGTCACAGAGCGATCGATGCGGGGGTATCTCATACGGATCGCTTGGTGAAGCAATTTACCGGGTTCGACGTCCGTCGGAAGAGTCTGGGCAAAACTCTCCCTTCGAATGCGTTTATTCACTATACTTTCTTTTAACGCCTGGGCTTCGTTTTTTCGAAACCCTTGGGCTTGAAGTTCTTCGAGGGAGGCATGACGGATATATGGAGTCGCGATGAACTCGATGATTCTTGCACCGAGCAGTTTTCCATAATACGGGAGTTGTTCTACATTAAAAGGATACTCATCGCCTCGAATCATTGTAAGATAGTTGATTATCGCAGCTCTGACCTCTTGGTTCAGAAATTTTGCTTCATCATCACCAATCCACAGATGGACTCCTCTTCGACCAGAAAAAAGCCATATTAACTGCTTAAACCCGAAATCCATTCGAAAGGTATCATCAAGGAAAAGCATCGCATCATTTATCAAGCTCCAACATTCATCACAATAGGTTTCTGAGCCACGACAGCCACATATACGAACTGCATCATATTCGTTTAGATCAATATCAAACACTAGTTCACGATACTTCCAACCAGTTTGCGATATGGGGTTTTCTTTCGAAGGAGGTTTGTCATAGACCCCCCCCACATGGGCCTGAAGGGGGACGCGGGTGCTCATAAACTCTTTGATGGCTGAAGGTGTTTTAAAAGAGATATTTCGTATAAAGACATTATCTGCCAAGAGAAACCCAAATTCGCGTTGTCGGAAATCTGCTAGACCGACGAGTGAGACGAGTTGATCCGGTTGAAAAACTTCGCGATAGTATCTACCTAAAAGCTCAAGGGAGGGTTTCCAAGGTTTACTCATCATTTAAGTCCTCACATGTTTTAGACAGGCTTTTAATGGGTTGCGAAGCGTACTAAGATGATAGTTGAGGGGAACATCTAATTTTTCGAGAGCGAAGCATGTAGCTACAACCAAATATTCCTGGTGTGGAGGAAAACCCTGTGTAGTGAGCATTAATGGGTTTTTCAGAATAGATTCATTTCTTTGGATTCAATCTTTATGTTTTTTTATTTTATTCTTTTCAGACAAGGTCTTCTGAATCAACATTGCTTCTCGTGCGTATTGAATGGGGTGCCAGATGGAGACTTTTCGGCCAAACTTGAGTTCGAATAGTAAAGAGCACGCGGCTCTTGCTTGGCGGGTGGCAGAGAGTTCCTGAATTTTGGACAGAGTCGATCCTTTTTCTGTCAGAGCCTTCGGACTAAAATCCAAGTTTTCGCGAACTAATACCTCGATATTTTCGAGGGAGCGATGTATAAAGGGGCAATAGTATCGTTTAAATATTGTCTCACATTTTGGTGCGTGATAATCTATTTTTCGCCCTTCAAGTCCATAGATATGACGGATTAGATAGCCCACTTTCCGTTCATACTCTTCAAAGGATAGACCTACATTATCAATCGAATTTTCATACCAGAACCACATCTGTTCGTCCAAAGGCATCTCAAGAGCTTTCAAGTAAAACCCAAGTTGGAGGTTCTTGTGGTGCGAGAGATGGCCCTTTCCTAGTAATATTGAAATCAGATCCCGCGAACATAAAGGAAATAAATCATAACGTTTGTATAAGCGTGTGTCTGATAAGTCTTCTTCTAGATCGAGTTGCTTTGGAATACTGACTACATCTTCCATTTTTTTGGCAAGGCGATTCGCTAAGTTTGCCACACGCTTATCGAGTTTTAATCTTTCATCGGATTCTTCAATTTTTTCCTGAAGTTGAGCTTCAAAAGCCCGTTTGATACTTAGGTGAAAAACAAACATAGGAGCAATCGCCCAGCCAAGGTAAAGAAGTGTTTTCCGCTCACTAATCACATCTGGAACAGTTGAAAAATAGAATGCTACATGCGTTCCATCTTTTGGAGGAAGAACTTGGATTTCGGAGACAGCGCGAATTGCGGGTTTTCCTGTTTTCGTTAATACCTTTTCATATCTTTTGCTCTTATATTTTATTTGACGATCTAGATCAAAGCGCGCTATAATATCTTTTCCAAAATCGAGTTCCAGCTCTTTTATTGTTTTCACATGGGGGGAACCAAATAATACCTTGGCGATTTTTAGTTTTTCCTTCAAACTTGCATTTCTATACCGGTAAGAAAACAAATCCCCTTCTTTTTCCACAAGCCATGACGCAAGTCGTGGATTCGTAGAGGCGGCTAACCGTAACAAAAGGTGCCCTGCGGCTTCTTGTTTCTCCTTTTCTGGATCATCTGAAGCAGCAGACCAGATATTTTCTCGAATGAATTTATCTACTCGGCTATTGGCATAATCCGCCCATAAATTGATATCTATTTCCAAATTCCGAAATTTCTTTAAAACAAACCAATTTGGGAGTTGATCATCTTGAATAGTATTAAGATCATCCTTCATAGGTAAATAGGTCGACAAGAAAGTCCCCTGCAAAGTTTGTGTTGTCATCATATAAGCTACATGGAGTTCTAGCAGTTTTTGATTATTCCTAACTTCCTGAAGAATTCTACATAGGTGTAGGTCTTAATGTTTTTTTATCAAAAATTGGCGAAAAGACTCCCTGCAAATGCAGGAAGATGAATCGCTCATACAAAATTTATATTGTAGGGAATATAATAATTTATGAGGTTGGAGGCAATTTATCTAGTGCAGAAGTATCAATTACGTGACAGTTATAAGCTCCAATTATTAAAATAGGTAGTTATTTTGCTAACCAGATATGCTTCACTGGTCTTGAATCAGATTTTCAATAAATCCTCAATCGACTTAAAACAATCTAGAAAAGAAGAGAAAGTCAAACGTCCATTTGGCAATAGAAGTCATATCTAAGTGTGCGAAGAGGTTATTAACCTTGGAAGGCAAGGGCAATTGCAGTTGTTTTCAAATCCCTTCATTTCTAACACCTATATCATAATGGTCATTAAGGAAATTTGTACAATTCTCAAACACCACATAAGTTATCTTAACAGTGGGAGTACTACGTCGCAGCATCTCAGACTCCATGAAAGCAAAAAAAGTAGTCAAGGCAAGTTGGACAACTTATATTCTATAGCATTGCAGTGCCTGAAATTCCAACAGCTTGCAAGCTGGTGAGAAATGCCCTCGAAAAGATGAAAGGGGAAGGTAAACGTGGCGAAGTCAACGGTTACTCTTATTGCATGTTACACATTAGAATCGAGGTTCATGTCACAAGGGGAATAGTCCTTTATTTTATATTTTTATTGGAGATATGAAATGCCACAAACAAAAGATTTGGGTATATTCAAGTGCTTTCTAAAGTGATTAAGTATTCTCTAATAAATTGGTAGGGCGGATACCTTAAGTTCTTATTGGGGTAACAAAGCATAGGGTTTGGGGATATCAAATGTTTCTGTAAATCTCTTTTCTCATAACGAAAACGATGGAAAGGGATAGCCAATGAGTTTAAAACAAGAATTAGCTACCAAATTCAGAGATAAGAAGTATTACATTGTCGAATTATTCAAAGAACTAGATTTTACTTGGAAAAAGTGTCCTGTTTGTGGACATGGTTTCTGGACTCTTGACCCAGATCGTCCCGTCTGTGGGGAGACCGCATGTGTTGGGAGTTATCAATTCATTGGGAAAACCTTGGCGGGAGGATGGGATTTCCATCAAACGATCAAAAAGTGGACAACTTTTTTCGAGCGACATGACCATACAATACTAACCGCATACCCCGTGGTCTCCCGGTGGCGGGAGGACATGGAGTTTACAATCGCATCAATTGCGGACTTCCAACCTTGGGTCCTTAAGAAGGTTGTTCCTCCTCCTGCAAATCCATTGGTGGTTCCTCAGCCGTGTATACGGTTTGGAGGGGAGTTTAATGATTTAGACAACATCGGGAAGACTGGACGCCATATGACCTCATTCATTATGGGAGGACAACATGCGTTTTATGGAGAGGGGCTGGAGGGAGGTTATTGGATGGATCGTTGCATCGAACTGAACTGGAAGTTCTTAACCGAGGAGTTGAAGCTTGCTCCTGAGGAAATTACGTATGTCAGTTCCTTCTGGTTAGGCGGAGGAAACTTCGGTCCGACTTTAGAGGCTTTTGCTCGAGGCCTAGAGATTGTGAATAATGTGTTTATGCAGTATGAGCTTTTGAATGGCTCACAATTTAGACAGATGGACATGCAGGTAATCGATGTCGGGTGGGGGATTGAACGAGTAGCTTGGATTACACAAGGAACTCCAACCATCTATGAAGCAACCTTTGGGCCGGTTCTCGACTGGTTAATCGCAGAAAGTGGAGTAGAAGTTGATTGGGACTTTTTAAATCATTACAGTCCACTTTCAGGACTATTAAATGTGGATGAGACCGTAAATATCGAAGATGAGCGACGCAAAATTGTGAAGTTGATGAATATAGACTTTGAGGAGTTCAATAGACGGCTTGGACCTATTGAGGCTCTATACGCAATTGCTGATCATACTAGGACTCTTGTCTTTGCTTTGGCAGATGGCGCAATTCCTTCCAATGTGGGTGGGGGTTATAATTTACGCAATGTTTTACGACGATCAATCACCCTAGCTAAGATTTACAACTTCGAAATCGACCTTATAGAGCTATTATTTAAGCATTTAGAGTATTTGAAAGGTAGTTATCCGGGAGTCGAAAACGGACGATCGATCATAAAGGAGATTTTCCGTGTCGAAGAAAACCGGTACAGAGTGACCATTAAGAAAGGGGCGCAGTATGTCAGTAGGAAATTAGAATCGCAACCCTCTCTATCATGTGACGAATTGGTAACTCTCTATGTCTCACAAGGTATCCCTCCAGAAATGGTCCAAGAAATTGGATCGAACAAAGGAAAACCAATTGAAATCTGTGGAGATTTCTGGGCAAGGGTGGCTCAGGCGGTTGAACAAAAACAGCACATACCTGAAAGCATAGAACAACCGATCGACCAAAGGTTGGAACACGCTGTTGAGGGATGTCCGCCGCCGCAAAAACTGTATTATACGGTTCCAAATGGCCAATATCGGCAAGAATTCGATGCTCAAATTGTTAAACTCATCGATAATTATGTGGTACTCGATAAAACAGCATTCTATCCTGAGGGAGGGGGGCAAGCCTATGACACTGGATCTTTGAATGGGATCCGAGTAACAGCAGTCTTCACAGTTGCTGGTACGATAGTTCATGGGCTTGAACAGCGTCCTCCCTTCATGAAAGGTGAGACTGTTCACGGTATCATTGATTGGGACCGCCGAATTGCATTGATGCGTCACCATGCCGCGACTCACATTGTGAATTCTGCTGCTAGACATGTTCTTGGGAACCATGTTTGGCAAGTAGGCGCCGACAAAACTCCTGAACGGGCCAGATTAGATATTTCACACTATGAACGCATTATCCCTGAGCAAATGCGCCAAATCGAACTTGAAGCAAACCGTATTGTAATGGAAAATCGCCCCATCTCCGTGGAATGGTTGGACCGCAATGAGGCGGAGCGGCGCTATGGGTTTACTATCTACCAGGGGGGTGCAGTCCCTGGAAAAGAACTTCGGATCTGTACAGTAGAAGGGTGGGACGTTGAGGCCTGTGGGGGCCTTTATCCCCTGTCTTCGGGGGAGCTTGGGTATATTAAGATAGAAAATACCGAACGTATCCAAGATGGAGTGGCCCGCTTGACCTTTTCGGCAGGCATAAAGGCGGTTGAAAAGATCCAGCAGCTCGAAAAGGTCCTAGAAGAAGCGGCGGGGTATGTAAGTGTCCCGAAGATGGCATTACCTCGTACGGTAAAACGATTTTTTAATGAATGGAAAGGGCAGAAAAAACAGATAGAAGCATTACGACAACAAATGGCTGAACAAATAGCGCCAAGTCTTTTAGCTTCGGCAACCATGGTCAATGATATTGCTATCGTAGTCAATGAAAGAGATCTTCTCCCCGAGGAAATGATAGAGGTCGCGAAAAAAGTCCTTGAGAAACGAGAACGGGTGGTCATTGTCTTAGCAGCGAAACGAGATCGCGTGACTTTAGTTGGAGCCGTCGGTAAAATCAACATACAAATTAGTGAAATATTGAATAAGCTTGCTCAAATCGTTGGAGGTAGAGCCGGAGGACGTGGTCAAATTGCGCAAGGAGGGGGACCCGATGTTAGCCAATTTGATGATATGCTTGTTAAAGCTAAAGAACTCCTCATGAAGGCCGTGCAAGACGCAAAACCTAAAGCTGACTTATAATCTGAGCTGACCCAAAACTCTTCGAGGGTTCCATTCGAGTTAAACGACTAACGAACTAGGTGACAACTTGTCTCCAAGTTCACATTGAAATCAGTAAAATGCAACTCATCTAATGAAATCAAATCAATGCCTTTTTTTAATCCTTTATAATCCAAAAGATAAGATTAAATGATTTTTTTAGTTAAATCACCCTCTCTGTAGATATATAAATTGGGATTCTCCTTTTATTTATGGTAAGTGAGATTCTTGACTATTGAATTAGAAGACCTACCTGGTGTGGGCCCAGCAACTGTAAATCGACTCCGGGAAGCGGGACTTGAAACCATCGAGTCAATTGCCGTAACCACCGTGAAAGAACTAGCTGCTGCCGTCAGCGTTGGGGAAACAACTGCCGAAAAGATCATCGAAGCAGCAAGGGGGAAACTTCAAGTTGGGTTCAAATCTGGGACTCAGATGCTGGAAGAACGACGGAACATAGGGCGGATCACCACTGGTTGTTCAAATCTGGATAACCTCTTGGACGGAGGTATCGAGACAAAATCTATTTGCGAGTTTTTTGGAGAGTATCGTACAGGAAAGACCCAACTTGCTCACCAACTCTGCGTAACGGTGCATTCTCCTCCAGAAGAAGGGGGACTTGGAGGAAATACTTGTTATATCGACACAGAGGGGACATTTCGTCCTGAACGAATCATTCATATGTGTGAGCGCTTCGGGGGAGATGCAAAAGCTATTCTTGATACTATGAGTGTAGCCCGAGCGTACAACAGTGATCATCAGATGTTATTAGCAGAACAGGCCGAAAAGCTTGTGAAAGACAATAACATCAAACTTGTCATCGTTGATTCCCTTACAAGTCACTTTCGAGCGGAATACGTTGGGAGGGGAACATTAAGTGAACGGCAACAGAAACTAAATAAGCACATCCACCAACTTTTAGCTTTGGCTGAGATTCACAATGTCGCCCTTGTTGTTACGAATCAAGTCATGAGTCGCCCTGATATTCTATTTGGGGATCCTCTCGCTCCGATTGGTGGTCACATTGTCGGTCATGCAGCCACTACCAGGATCTACTTGCGCAAATCAAAAGGGGATCGAAGAATCGCGAGAATTGTTGACAGTCCGCTCTTGGCCGAAGGGGAAGCAGTGTTTGCAATTAGACAGACCGGAATCGAGGACCCATAGGCTCGAAAATATACATTATTTTAACTTTTTTTTCTGAAAGAATCTTATTTGATGTTTTCATCGAATTAAATGGTAACTAACAATTAAGGATTGTAAAAACGGGTTATTGAAGATTTTAAAACCCATAAGGCATCTTCAATATCACAAAAACAAAAGTATTTCCAGTTTAAATGTTCGGCTGGAAGGAGGGATCCCACTTCTTCTAATTCACCCATCAATTCGTTGAATCGTTGCTGTGTATCTAAGCTAGGAATCTGGATGCCTTCTAAAAGTTCTTCGAAGTACCAGAAAATGTCTGCTTTGTCAACAAAGCATTTACTTGCTTCATTGCCGAATTTAAAATATGCAAGAACCTTTTCTAGAAGTCGAGCTGCATCATTAGATAGGTCGAAAACGGTTAAAAAGTCATCATAGATCGCGGTATTTTGTGTAATTTCTCTACAAGCATTCCCACAAAGGACGCGTCCCTTGTAGTTTGCAAGTTGGCCAAGAATTGTAATAAAAGGGCGATCTGTTCCGTAACTCACCGGTAACTTTGCTGTCAAAACTTGATCAACTTCGGCAAAAAATAATGCTTGTTCAGTTGTGAGTGGCACATCAAATAAATCCGCGGCTTCTTGTTTAATAATAGCTGCAAGGTGGATCACATCGAAATCAGGAAGGACCACTTTGCATTTGCTGATCTGGCGTAGATATGTGTGGTTATACCTATTTTTCAATGTTCGTTCCAAATCCGGCATCGCCGAGAGGAATATATCAAGATCTGAATCTTCTACACTCATTAATAGCTCATTAACGAACTCGACATGTCTACTATAGAGATCATCCAGGAAGATGAGGTGTTTCCTTTTTCCTGTGGCTTCCACAAGCTTTGAGATCAATACATCCAAGGAGGTCTTGAAAGGAATTTCAGCTTCCTTTGTTGTTTTTCGGACAAGTGAACGGGCTAATGAAATAGGAGAACGTTCAAATGCGCTTTCATAAAGGACTACTGGGGTATCACCCGTACTATTTACAGCTTGTGCCATGGCATACCATGCGAAATCATGGCCAAGAGAAGTTTTCCCGCAATAAGGTACCCCTGAAATTAGAAAGCGAAGTGGCTTGTCAGCATCAGCATAATCAGAAATAATCTGATACCCCATATCTAGTGCGATAAGTCGTTCTTCACCTGCAACAAGGATTTTTGGGGCGCACCCAAAATTAAACGCAGATTTAGGGAATATTTGTTGTGAGGCAATTGCTAAACGTCGGGTTACGCCCGAAAATAGCTTTTGATCCATAAGATGATCCAATATATTATCACCTTCTACCTCTACTTAAAATCTCCTAGTTAAGTAGGGGGAGGAATTACGATTACATTTTCGATAGTCTTCCTGTTAGAGTTGAGTACCTTTCGGCAAATCACATCAAGTATCCCCACGGAAGAACATGGTATTTAGTGGGTCTGTCAAAGAGGACAAGACTCTGGCGTACACCACACCGTGCTTGTAGCCTGATATGGAATGTTCTGTTAAATTGGAATTGAATAGAGACAAGGTTTAAGTATTTCATTTATTTTTAGAATCTCTTGGTAGATTTCCTCATTTTTTTCAAGTGTTCAGGCCCTCCGTGAGTTGATGGATGGGTATATTGCGAAAACCACTCAGATAATTCTTGTTTTTTTACCTTTGTAATTGTGAGACACCCCTCACCGTCAATAATACCTGTAAAGTATCCAATTTTGCTTTCAGTAAGGTTTTGATCTTGCGTTGCTATCACCATCACAATTCCACATCTTTTAGGAGTGGGGTCTTGACCTTTACTTTCAGTCTCCTCTTTCAGTCAGACCTTAGTCGATCTAGGGATTTTTAAACTCCAATAGAAATTAAGTGAGAATATAAGATACCCCTATATCTTAGGTGTTAGCTGTTTTAAAAGAGTAGATACTGATCCAAAAGCTAAGTTATACCCATAAAATGCACAACTCAACACAATAACTTATTCGGATGGCTGAAAAAGATCTTTGGCTTTTTCCACCATCTTTTTAATATCTTGCTCAGTTAGTCGTTCAGACTCTTCCGCGGTTATATATTGGTCAATCAGTGCTTTCATCGAGGTTGGGGAGTACTCCATTATTTCAATTAGGGTTGGAACCTGGATAGCGTCCCCTTGTACTAATACGGTTCGTGGAGGAATTGCCCCAATGATCTTGGCCCAAACGGTAGCGTTTGGGACTCCTGCTAGGGCATCACTGATGTCTCGGGGTTCTTTGAGTGACAGAATTAATCGATTTGCAAGTTGAGAGCGGACTTCTTCATCAATACGACTTGGTCTTTGGTCAATTAACATTAAGACAAGATTGAATTTTCGCATCTCTCTGGCTAACCGGTCCATGATGGTATATGACGCGACTCGGGGATCTAAAAATTTATGAGCTTCTTCTATTTGCAAAACTAATCGGGGAAGGCTTTGATCTTCAATATAGAGATTATAGAGTCGCCGTGAAATGAGGTTCCCCACAAATAGATACGCCATGGAATCGGTACCAAAGGTTCCATAGTCTAATACAATGGATTTTCCATGCTTGATATACTCCACCAACTGATCAAACGTGTCTCTAGTCCCTGCTGGGAGTGGTCTTACGAATGCAAAGCGGTGGAGTCTTTGTGTTCGCCCTTGAAGACCTCGTAAAGTACTCGGCGCAATCCTTGCGAAAGCATCCGTGGTCGCATTCTCGATTGCAGTGATTAAATCCATTCCGTGCTTTCTTTGATCGATTTCGTAGATTGCATCAATCATCCGGTCAGTAAGGTCTTGGAAAGCAACGATCAAGTCACCTGGTTGGATCGCCATAGGGTCAATAATGAACGGCTTTGCCTCCTTGTTGGAGGTAGGATCCAAAGTGAAAAGCTCAACCTTGTCTGGATAGAAGAACTTCAGTCCGGGTGTATTGTCGGTTCGAGAGTAGAGACCATACTCGGTGTGCATATCAAAGATAAACAGGCTTGCGATATCTCTTGTAAGGATGCAATTACTAAGAATTTTATTTAGAATACTTTTCCCTACTCCGGTTCTACCGAACAACCCAAAGGGCATTTCGGTGAGTTTTTCGAAATCAATAGGGATTGTAAAGTCGGGGACTCCTCGAAGTGTTCCGATATGCATGCTCGTAGGCGTAGCTGCATAAATCTTCTCTACATCTTCTTGGGTTGCCTTCCGAACCTTGGAAAAATATGGGGGGATTGTTTCAGGATCGATTAAACGCTCGGTTTTCTTATCAATAAGCTGAATACTTTGTAAAGTCGCTTTGGCGTAAAACATCCGCCCACTGTACCCTTCATGAATTCCGGGAGCCGTCATAGGTATTATCGACTTACCCACTTTGGAATCTGCCAGCCGTTCAATCATATTGTTTTCTGGGAGATATACATCCTCGATAACACAGTAGAAATCGTAGTATTCTCCTTCAATGATTATAGGAAAGCCGACATTTGTTTCTTCGGGATTTTCAAGGCTAAGCTTAACATCAATTCCTTTAAGAACTGAAGCTGCAACCACTTCACCAATTTTCATTGAATTCCTCCTCCATTTTCTTATCTACGGCTGATCCTGTCTAAGAATTCATGAAACGCGCCATATCGCCTCCCTTCAATATTTGTTCGCGCTAGAACAATATCATCTGGTTTCAACCCATATTGGGGCCCAAGTTCAAAGACTAACTCTTCATAGACTTGATGGAAGTGTCGGACGGCTACCACATAACGATGTGCTTCTATTAACGGAAAAATATATCCAGGGCAGATTTCAGATCGCGCATAGTGAGCTAAATTCGAAAAAACTTCTGTAGGGGTTTCTTTATTAGTTCCCAGATCGATTCGAAACCATTTTGGGGCACTAGGCGAAAGGTGAGCGAAATAGACGTCCCCATAGAGAGGAGGGGTGTAATTCTGCTCAAACGATTGAGGTGCTCGGACGAATGCTAATCCTCGATCGGGTACCGCCTTTCGCAGCAATTCTTCATCTGTCATGAACGATCTGAAGGCATGAGTCTTGGAATCCTTAGAAACTCCAATAAGAGTGTTATTATTTTGTTTGCAATTTGTTATCAGTTCTTGCATAGCATCTTGAAACGGTGGTAAGGGTTGGGTAGTGAGGGAGCCATCTAAAGCTATGATTGTGTCCCGCATTTGTCCTGCTAGTTTATGTGCAAGATTATGTTCTGCCAATCGTCTTAAACCATCTGCAATGGTTTGATGCGCTTTTCTTCCAGTTGCTAATGAGATTTTAAAGAGTTCTTGATGCAGCGCTGACTGTTTTTTTACAATTTCCCGGTAAGAAGCTACAACCTCTGGTTTGTCCTCAAAGTAACTTTCCTTAAGCACATATCCAATCTGGCTCGAATTTTCTTTGAATTCGTAAAGTAGTGCCCCAATTCGCAATATAACGATCCAAACGCTTGATACATTCAGAATGAAAGAATATGAACCGTCTACAGCTACTAAATCTGGAGGAGATTGATCACTCAATTCGAACTCATGGATCTGGAACTTTTCTGCTATACCTGGAGCCCCCTCCTGAATTATTCCCGAATATTCACTGAGTAAATTAAGGACATGTTGCATCTTTTCTTTTAAGTCGTACGAGTTGGAATAAGTGGGTATACTCATTTCTCCGACGCCTCCCCAATATCAACGCGAGATTCTCCTGTAGGGGTCATATAGACTCTTATTTTTCCAGGAAACAATTCAATTAGGTCTGTTAGATGTGTTATCAGGGTAACCTTTCTGAAAAACTTCCCTTGTTCAAATAGTTTTTTGATAAATAATGTTCGGCTGATTTCAGTGTCTAGGGACCCGAGATCGCCTTCGTCAATAAACAGGGTACGCATCTGGCCATAGGTTTTACCGATTTGTGGCATTCTTGCGAGTTCTTTTGCAATGGCCAAGCGTAATGCACCGTTAATCTGAGTCTTCTCCCCGCCACTAAATTCTTGAACATCCATCCAACGATTCGCTGCGCCTGCAACCTCAATTTTAATTCCATAAGAGCCTCCCTCATCATATGTTGTGAGTTTCATTTGAGTGAATCGCTTATCGGTTAGATCGCTGAGATTCATGGAGGCTTCGCGGCTTAACTGGGGAAGGAGTTGCTGGATTGCGTACATTGGGACGCCAATCTTATGAAACACATTTTCTTTTAGAATCGTAAAAATTTCTGCTGTGGATTGCAATTCTGTAAGTTGAGCTTCTTTCTCTTGGATAATCCCTGCAAGTTCTTCCAAACTCACGATGTTGTCGGTTATTTTTTTTAACATCCCGGTTTTTTCAGCGACTTCTGTCTGTATTTTTTCTTTTTGGTCATACAGGGTTAATATCATTTCTTGAATCTGCTTAAATTCCATCTCAAATGGTTGCAAAATTTCTATGTTATCTTTTATCTGGTTAAAATTATGACGTTTTTGTTGGAGCTCCTGTGTTAAGGCAACAACGAGTGCGGCTTGATCTCCTAGCTTTTTGAGCTCATTGCGTTTTTTTTCCAAGACTCCTCTTTTGACTCTTTTTTCTTTCATAACTTGCTCAAGTTTATGAAGGTTTACCCAATCTTCCTCTTGATACCCAAGAGTTTTGATGGCCTCATTCTTTTCTCTAATTTTGTTTTGAATATGCAATAATTCTTGTGCATATTCGGCTTCTATTTTATCAAGATCCTTTTTCAGTTGAGTAATCTGGGTTTGTATTTCTGATAAAACAAATGAATCTTGATTGATCAGTTGCGTTTTTGTTTGAATCTCACTTAATTGAGATTTGGCTTGCAATTGTTCTTTTTTTAATGCTTGGACTAAACTTATATTGTCTGATAACCAATTAATTTCTTTTTCTATTCGTGAAATTCGTTCATTGAGCATTCCTTCGGTTCTGAGGATTTCAAAGGCGGTATCTTTATCAATAACTGTTTTTTTTAGATCTAATACTCGGTTTTCATGCTTAGAAAGCCTTTTACTGAGATTAATCATGCTTTCCTCATATTTTTTTGTTAAATCGCTAGCGTTCTGTTCATACTGGGTTTTCTGTTCCAGAAGGGACTTATATTTTTGCGCTTGTTCGGTAAGGCGTATACTAAGAGTTTTTACTTGATCAAAAAGTGATTCATAATCGTATGTTTCTTTTTCAAGATCTTCAATTTGAGTTTGGAGGTGTTTTATTTGGTCTTGTGATTTTTCAGTGGTTTCAAGCCTCTTCACTAATTGGTTAATTTCTTCTTCCCGTTCTCCACTCAGTCCTCTTAGTTTAATAAATTCATCATGTTTTTTCTGAAGCTCTATCCGACGTGTTTCGGTCGTGTTCAGTTTAATAGTTATCGCATTTAATTGGGGACGGATTGTCTGCATTTCTTGTTCCAAATTTATTTTCTCTTTCCTCAGTTCTGATAGTTTTAGGATCTGCTGTTTCTCAGATTCAATCATTCCTTGGAGCTTCGAAATATGTTCACGCGTTATTCTTTGATTTTGATCTGCTAAACTCTGGGCTTTCTCGAATAGTTCTAATCTGAAGAGTTTTTGGAAAATTTCCAAACGTTTAGAACCGATCTCCGATCCTAAAGACTTCATCTCATCTTGGCGGATGAAAGTAGAGTTCCTGAACCCCAAATAATCTAATCCGATAATGGCTTCGATTTTTGCATCCAGTTCAGGGATGGTTCCTGCAATCCGCTGTCCATCTTGTTCTAAAGTAAGGGTAGATTTTCCAGTGCGATCTCGCCCTCTCTTAACTGAGTAGGTGCTCCCCTTGTGACTAAATGTAATCTTAGTATATCCTGAATAATCGCATATATCTTCGATATTGACCCCCTTAAGATCCGTACGGCTTGTTCGCCGGTACAGAGCAAATGTGATCGCATCTAAGATCGTAGTCTTCCCATGACCTGTTTGGCCACAAATCACAGTAAATTGATACGTGAAGGGTATTGTCGTTTTTTGGCGATATCTCATGAACTTGTACATCTCGATCTTATTAATCACAAATCCTTCCATTAATCTCTCGTCTTGAGTCTCGGACTGAGCTAGGAGGGTCATTGGAAAACCTCCGCCATCAATTGTCTTCCAATTTGGAGGATCTGTTCCTTTTTTGAATGGTTATTGTAGTTAAGGTTGATAAATTCATCAAATAATTTGAAAGGATCCATCGTGAAGCTAACAGGAGCAATTTTCTCTGTATGTAGTTCTGTTATTCGGATTTCATAATGAAAAGCTCCCTTGAGCTTCTCCTCGATTTTAGACTCGAGAATTTTCTCCTGGATCCCCTCTCCCGACTCAATTTCTAACCGTATCATTTTTCCTGTGATATTCTGGGGGATTTTTGCCAAAATTACTGCTGTTGGATCTTCAGTTCCCATAAGTACTTGAACGGATATCTTAACCATTTCACGAGTCGGCAATTCGATGAATTCCCATTTCTGTGGGGCAAAAGGTTTTATGATGAGGAACCCTTTCTTGTCTTTTCTTTCACCCCAATCAATACGTTCGATGGCTCCTGGATAGAGTATTTCTGTTGAACCCCGCTTTCCTACAACTTGATGTAAATGCACATGCCCGAAAATGGCTAGATCTAAGTTGTTTGGAATCATATCTAAAGTAAATTTGAATTCACTTGGCAATACTGTTAGATACCTTGTTTCACGCAGTTTTGCCCCTTCTATATAATAATGTGCAAACAGCGCTTTGAAATCGGTCTGAAGCGATTCAGCTTTTTTTAAGATCTGATCTTGAAGGATCCTCTGTCCTAATTGAAATTGCTGTTCAATAGAAACTTTTTGTGAGGTATCTTTCTGTGTGAGTCTTATGACCTGTTCTGGATGAAGATAAGGGATAATTAAGACGCCAATCGACTTCTCTTCAATTTCCAAGCGCTCTTCAGTGGCTTCCATAAAGACTTTGACGTGAGGGTATCCCCGAAAATCTTGAATGGAAGTACCACGGGCTGGGCTTTTTGGCTGTTCATGATTTCCTGCAACCAGCCAGATCTCCACTCCTGCTTCTCCAAGGGGCTCGATAATACCGCTCCGAATCCATTCTCTAAACGTTGGGCTTACATGAGCCCGTTCAAATAGGTCACCTAAAACTACAAATAATCTTGATTTGTGTTCGATTGCATATTGGGCTGCTCTCACAAAATTATGGTGGAAATCCCGGGCTCTCTCTGAGATCCCCGTATCAGGATCGATCTTAAAATCAAAATTTAACCCTGCATGAATATCTGCCACAACAATAATAGAAACATCCTCATCCTCTACTTTCCGAGGCACTTCAACATCAGGCGAGACTTCTTTCTTTAAAAACTTGTCTAGACGGGTAGTATGTTCTTTCAATTGTAAATTCCCTTGGTCCGTGACGGATCGCATCAAACAAATCTCCTGAATCGCCTAATTTTAAGGAATCCGCTCAAGATTAAAGTATTTTCAGAGGAACATTAGAGATATTATAAAGAATCAAGATGCAGATGGCTTGACTGGTATTGTCTTTTTTGAGGTATGGGAGATAGGGACTGGTATAATTAGATTATTGCTTTTTGAAACCCATAAGTTATAGGATTGTTTTAAATAAGTTGGCTCAGAGAGAGCTTAGAAAGTGAACACGGTTCTTAACCTCTCAAGCGAATCATAAATAGATTGGTGGCATATTTTCCCTATTGGAAAAAGGATAGAAACCACCTTCATGTTATGTGGTTACATCTTGCCGCTTATTACGGCGGTTGCGCGGAAAAATACAAGATCCAACTGATGAATTATTTTTTGGAAGTATTAGCGGTTTTAGAATGATTTTGAAGAGCTAATTAACTTTAAAGGTTCTATGAGGATGACCTAGCCTAATCCGAGTTCGTCCAATTCCTATGTCAAACCGGGTAAGGATTCTCAATTGGTTGACTATAATCAATCTAGCACTCCCCAAGACTTTAACCTTATATTGGATTAATCGCGTGTCATATGGTTAAAAGTCAACGGAGAGAAAAATCTCATTTTATTTCAGAAAGCTCTCTTAAGTTTTGAAACAAAGTCCTCCTGGTTGAGAACATTTTTGACAGCGGTAGCATAAATCTTCCGACGAATTTCATCGCTGTCATTCACTTTTTCAGTTTCAGAAGAAAAATTGCTTGTGATGGCTAGAATCTCTTCGGAAACAGCCTCAAAAAGCCGTTCCCGGGTTTTAAAATCGGGAATCAGTCCAGCTCCAGCTAAGTAGCCCTCAATAAAGGTTTTAATGGGGGAAAGCATCGCGAATTTCTTCTCTTCATTGAGGGTTGAGCGGATATCTGGGATCAACACTTTGTGTACGGCTCGAAAGTATTTGTAATGCATTCCCTTGCGTTCTTCTTCGAGCGAAATGACCACTAAACCTGCTTTCCGCAATAATTTCATATGGTAAGAAATTTTTGCTTTATTTGTTTTTAATTCACGGGAGATCTCGGATATTGTCATTTCTTTCTTGTTGAGCAGATCTAATATCTTCATCTTAATGGGTTCTAACAGCATAGAAGCTGCTGGGTCTTCAATAATTGTAACATCTGACATCTCATCCACCTAGACCCATCACCATCAGTATTTAATTTTCAAAACTCCCTTTTTAAATATCTCCAAATATAGATATCGAACTTGAAATCTTAGATCAACCTCCAAGAAGAGATGGGAGGAAACTGGGGTTCGAATTTCCGGCTGGCGGATGCGGGTTGCTCATTCGTGACTTATCAGTCTCCCCTTTAACTTCAAAAAAGAGTCGAAGCGTTAGCAACTTCATCGCTATGGTTGAATCCCATTTCTCCTCAGATAATCCCGACTAGCCAGTATATCCTCCACTTGGTGCATTTCTATGAGGATCGGCCCATCGATATGCATTGTGACCAGTTCTTTAAGGATGGGCCGATAGTTCAGGGTCCCCTCACCTAAGGGTTTGTGAGAATCCGTTTGCCCATCATTATTGTGAATGTGAACCGCACAGACATGGGGGGCCAAGGAATGTAAAAAAAGCAACGGATCCAAGCCATGGGTATGGGCATGCCCAATATCCACTACGATCCTTATCGCATGGGAATCCATCATCTCAAGGCACGTCTTCATTGTTTTCGTATCAGTAAGAACTCCTTGATCGGGTCCATTTGGGGCGTTTTCCAATGCGAGCAGCACATTTTGCTCCTCACAAGCTGGAAGGAGTTTCTGGATCGATCCTAATGCTAACCCGAACGCCTTCGGGAATAGGGAGCGGGGATAGTCTCGACTTAATTTCCCCGGATGAATGGTGACATAGGAAGCCCCAAGTTCGGAAGCCATCTGGATACACTTGGTCACCCGTTTGATTGACGCTGTTCTAATAAGTTCGCTCAAACTGGCCAGATTAAGATCAATGAAACACGCATGGAGCGCCGGCTGGAGTCCATAAGATTGTAAAAATTCTTGCCATTCCTTAATTGCGCTTGGCACAAGAACTTCAGGATCACACACGCGCCAATCACATTTCAATTCGACATATTGCAGGTTTTGAGCTGCTAATATCGCCAAAAAATCTTTTATGGACTTGTTAAAGTTGATGAAGCTTGTTGCTCCCAGTTTCACTTGATTTTCTTCCTCCTTGTTTCTCGGGTTTGTTTTTCCCAATCGGAAGCCACTACCATCCTCCAAACCACTGAAACGTTCGTTAACGCCGCAAGGATTAACAGGACTAAGAAAATAAAACTCGCGTCCAGAGGGCTAACAAGACCACTTAGGAAAATAACAAAAAGACGGAAATCTCTTCCTTGTAAAGTCCGTGAAAAGTCTCGGGCGAAATTGACTTGCCCTTTTGCTGCGGAGTAGCTCACCTGAAAGGTTCCTATCAACGTAAAAACGCTGACCACCAAAATTAACAATTCATTTATTCGAACAAGATCAAAAATGCGATGCCCATTGAGTGATTTAAAACAATAGACGACAAGTCCCATAATAACAAGACTATCAACATAACGGTCCAAGATGGAATCAAAAAACGCACCAAACCGAGAGGATCTACCCTTAATTCGGGCAATTTCGCCGTCACAACCATCGAGGACGCTTGAAAGCTGAACTGCAATTCCTCCAAGGACCCCAATTTCCATGCTAAATAGCAACGCTCCGACAATCCCTATAATAAAGCTGACGAATGAAACCGTATTCGGGGAAATATTTGGGGCAACCCGTAAAAGGACACGAGTGATCGGAAAAGAGAGTCGTCTATTTAGATAACGGGAGACGAACCCATCTCCTTCTTTTCTCGTTGGCGTTGGGGATCCCATGAAATATTCAAACCTCCTCTGGACTTACAGTTTACTTAACTTTTTACGTGGCATCAAACTAATGAACCATTTAATTCCGGTAATCCTTCCTCGTATCCTTCTCTAAGCACTTCTTATGTTTGTTCTTCTTCTGTTACCAGAGCCGTGTACAGAATGTGCACCCCACCCAACACAAAGATGGCACTGATCGCGATGGTATACACAATATCTAATATAAGGGCGTCCATTATGGGGTTTATTCCTCCCCTAGTACAACTTCCTCCTCTCGATAGCTGGACTGGGAGCCCCCCCAGAACGCTTCCTGAAGAGCCTCTTCAGTACGAATTAAGTCTTGATACGTGTCAACATCTGACCAGAACATCCCAGAAACGTCCACTCCAATGACTGGGTAATTCGTGCGGATTAAATGTTTAACTCCTTCTGTGATTGTTAATTTTTCCATATTGAGAGAATGGAGGGCGTTAAAGATGTTGCGGGTCATAAGGAAGACCCCCGTATCGATGCAGTTCCATATTGGGATTCGTTTGCCAATATCGATCATTTGTGAATTGTCATCTAAGAGCACTTTTGTCGGCCGATCATGCTCTCGGTTGGAAAAGAAAGGCGATCTATCGGTGCATAAAGCCACATCTGCATAAGCCTTATTCCTAGAACAAAGCGCTGCTTTAATGATAGCTGGTTCTACGATGTGATCCCCCATTAGGAGTAAAAAAGGGTCTTTTCCGATATATTTCTCAGCGGCGCATAAAGAGGAACCATTTCCTTTCCAGAACTGGTGACTGATCGCAGGAACAATTTTAAACTCATAATTTGCTTGAATTGCCATTAAATGCGCGATCAGTACTTTACAGCGGTGTCCCGTGACCACAACAACATGTCGAATTGAGTAGGTCATATTCTCGAGCGAATTCAAAACCCATTCAATTAAGGGAGTTCCATGCAGTGGAGCGAGCGGTTTGGGTAAGGTGTTAATATGCGTGCTCAATCGGGATCCATATCCAGCCGCAAGAATTACTGCATCAATCATCAGATCACCACCACAGAAGGAAGCAAAAAGATCTCTTGGCGCAGTTCTGTATTAGAGTCCTGCATGGATCTTTTCATGAACCCAAGAACCATCTCCACGGATGTACAAGATGGTAATGGAAAATGGGGGATTAGTGCTCCCTTCTAAGGGGCAGGAATTCCTCCATCTGATCTTTAAAACTGTGTGAAGATCAATTTTTTTTTAACTGAACAAAAAGTTGAACTGTTAAATTATTTAAACTTTCCTACCCCCACAACCTTCATAAATAATTAGATAGACTGCCATTCGATAGGAATCCACTTTCAATTACTCATCTTCAAGAAGTAAAGCAGTTCTTTTGGAGAATAGTAATTCTTATTGAACCATTATATTTGAGTTTTCCACGGCTTTTTACCCACTATGTAGTAGAACTTAAATGAATGATGCAACTATGGTTAAGGGAATAAATTCTCATTTTAATCTGTAAAATAATATCTTACTAAAAATTCAGAATTGTTGAGAAACAAATTTATTAACAGAAAAAATAATTGAGCTGTAAATATATAGACACTTCTATCCCAAATTTTAAGCGGATATAAGGCTTGGGACGACTTCAAGACCTATATAACATTCTTGATAAGTTTTTGAAAATATATTATAGAAGAAATTCTCATAATGGCTAAAAATAAAGCTTAACTGGCATGAATTATCCGACATGGCTAGCAGCCATAGCCAGCTACTTTACAAGCACCATTAAAGATGAGCAATCGGATCCAACGGGAAAATCGTTGTGATGGCACATGTAACAGAAATCACAGTATACATAACCAGCACAAAGAGCTTGTTCGTAAGTTTCAACTAGTCATATCAAATTAGAACCGCTTAAAGAATAAACTCCATCCAATTCTTCCTTTTTCAGGAAGTGGATTGAAAAATCGAACCGGTAACCATTGAAAATAACTTCTATAAAGGGATGCTGCAATTCCACGAAATAAGATCAATACTGGAAAATTATATAAATAACGATGAACCGCTAGTGTTTCACATTCAACGAAAGAAATACGGGCATGAAACTAAATATCTGAAAAATATGGGCCCAGAAAAGGCTAGCATCGCCATTCATTTTCAAAGTAAGAATAAATAGATTGATGACGTATCAATTTTATTGAAAAAAAGGAAAAAACCCATCTTTATGTTAAATAATTAATTTTTCCCACTTACAATGGGTATGGCGTGGGAAAATCCGAAATCTCTTTATTATAATATTTCAAGGATGAGATTAAATCTCTAGAACAATATTGAAGAGCAATGTGAGCATAGACTTATCAGTTGTTCCAATAATGTTCACGAAGAATAAGCCGTATGAGCAGTAAACACTTTAAGATCAATTGTGAGGATTAATGATTTTGTACATTTGAAAAATCGAACTGGCTAAGAACTGAAGTATCTGTGAATTAATGAACAAAGTGATGGAGTGATCATATGTCCATAACAAGTGAAATTGTGCCGGGAATTTATCGAATCATTGACCATTATGGGCCAAGAGGCGAGATTATCGGGACTTATATCGTTGTTGGGGATAAAGTTGGGATCATTGATACAGGATTGCCCTCCGGCCGCTTCGCTACTCAGGTTCATAAAGTCCTCAAGAGTTATGGGTATAATGCTAACAATGTAGATTACATTTTTCTCACGCATGAACACCCTGATCATATCGGAGGATGTCAGGATTTTGCTAATGAGTTTCCCAATGCGAAATTCGTCATTCATGAAGAAGGCCGCGAAGCACTTCTCGATCCTGTGAAATCCCTCTTGGATCGCAATTTCATGCTTGGTAAAATGCAACGGGTGAAGTTAGCCCTAGGGACAGATGTGTTTTCAAAAATGAAAGGGGTAGACGAAAAATCCTTGCATGTAGTCAGAGGGGATGAGAAATTTGATTTAGGGGGAAAGACAGTCCTCCTACGGTCGACAGGTGGCCATTCAGCTGCGCATATGTTCTTCTATTGTTTAGAGGATCAAGCGATGTTTGCGGGAGATGAAGTGCAAATCTATCCGGAGAATCCCTATAGCTATTATTTTGATGCCACAGGGGATTTGAAAAAAAGAGAACAAGCGCTTCAACTCCTATTGAAAGCAAAAATTGATCTTTTTTGTCCGAGTCATGATGCCGCTTTTGTGGGAAGCGATTTCAAGGATATGATCCGCTTGGCATTGGAATCGCAACACCATGTGGAAGAAATCGTTCTAGATGCGCTGCTTGAAGGGGCTGCCTCCACTGAAACTGTTCAGCAGCACATTGACACATCCCTCAACATTGACTGGGGAGAGCCTTATCGTTCTCTAATCGACGCACACACCGCGCACGTACACTTGAGAAAGTTAGAACGGGAAGGAACAGTCTCGCTTGTCGAAAAAAAACACAAAAAGGAGAAGTTTATTGAAATCTGGCAACTAAAAAATAATCACTTAACAGATAATTCCCATGGTTTTTTTTGACAAATTCCCCAAAGTGAAATTAGGCATCATCTCAGCGATGTAAGAATTTGCTTTATTGTTTCCCGGGGTTTAGCCGATTCGAAGATAGTCCGACCAACTATGAAGTATTTAGCTCCTGCTTCTTGGGCTAGCCGGGGATCTCCGCCTTGAACGCCTACTCCTGGCGCGAAAATAGGGATTTTCTCTCCAAGGGTTTTATGAATCTCTTCTAAGATTGCAAGATGGGTAGCTCCAACAACGACTCCGGAAGCGCCCCATTCAAGGGCTTTTTCTGCAAAGACCATATAGAAGAGCCGTTTCCCCTGGTCATCTAGAGTCATTCTTCCGTACCCTTCAGGCGCGGCGGGATGAGACATGTAAACAAGCAGGATGACGCCTTTGTCCCGCTCATTGGCTTCTTCAAAAACGGCATCCAAACCTCCTTTCCACCCTACGAATGGGTTAGCAATGACCGCATCAAACCCTGCATCCAAATAGTGGGTTACAATCCACCGATTAGTGTTACCTATGTCATTGATCTTCGCGTCCGCAATACTTGGGAGACCCGCCTCCTTCACTCGATCAAGGATCTCTAGGATCCCCCCATAGAGCCCTAAGGGCAGGATGAGGTGTCTATTGATTTTCACAGCGGCGAGAAGATCACTTGTTTCTTCAATTAGATCTAAGCTTTTTTTGAGAAGATTGGCTTGGATCGCCGTTTTTCGATTAAAATTCCCAGCGAATCGGGCCGATGGGTCGAGCGCAAAAACCAGCGGGGATCGATTATCTTCGGCCACTTTTGCTATATTGTCAGAAAACCCTTGCATCTTTAGATCCTCACATAAGTTTCTTGTTACGGATAGGTTATCCGTAGAGTATCCCACTCAGTGACAAGATTTTTCAGTTTTGGTCTCCCCCACTAGGTTAAGCACCTTATTAATTTGTTCTGTGCTATTGCGGTATGAATCTCCATGGCAATCCTCCGACCCACACTGAGCTGCGTCCCATGCTTGTAGAGCGTATAGGGGCTAGTCGTTAGTAGGATTGGCGCCCCTGGGACCCGAAGGGACACATCAAATGTCCAGAATTCGGTATCTTTATCAAAAACCCCTTGAAGGGCAAATGGGCCAATTATCCCGGGAGGATGCTCTTTTTCCGTTGTGACACGGAATTTTTCCCCGAGGACGAAGACCTTTTCTAATAGGGATTCCCGTACAGTCACTCCTCGATGGCCAACCGGAATAATGTGTGGCGTCATAGAAATTGCCATTTGTTCCGCTGCGGTCATATGCAAAAAACCCTCAATATCCGATTCAATCCGTTGTTCTGCACCTAGAAACTCCACTTCTCCCGTTGTCGGCCCATAAAAATAATCCAAATTGAAAAGTGCCCCAATAACGAACTCCTCAATGCGAGCCTTACGTAGATCCTCTTCTTTAATGATTCCTTCGGCCAAGAGATCTTTGGACTTGCTATCAAATTCTTCCGGAGATGCCACAGTAAAAAATCCACGTTCAACACGTCTTTTGGCGTGCGGCAGTTTGACCATGACTAGCCGATCAATATCATCCGGTGAGGTGAATAGTTTTGGATACCTTAAGCCGGCTTTTTTGAGGAGGTAATACTGACCTTTTGGGGTATCACGTTCTTCAGCGCGTAAAAGACTCCGCGTTCCAAAGAGAGGAATAAGAAATTGCTTCTCAATATTGTCATATCCAACATACACAGAAAAGGAGCGGTTTGGGACAAAAATCGTGTTCAATTCTTGGAGCTGATCAATTATTTCAGGATTACAAATCTCAGTGAACTTCTCCAACACGAGTATTTCATCAAAAAGATTCGAAAAATAACGCGTATACGTCTTCTCACGGCCCCGTTGACACACCACCACGGTTTTCAACCCAATTGCATGGGCTCCATAAGCAATTTCCAGAGCGGAATGACTACCCAGACAGCCGATATGGATTTCCGCTACGTTATAATCGTCGAGTGTGGTCTCAATTTCATCGTGATCTATCATCACTCTCACCTAGGTAATTATTTGATCGAGTACTTTCTGCTCGGCAGCTATTTTTATTTCTCGTGCAATGCGTTTTCCCATGCTCATCGGTTCATTAAAGTACAACTGGGAGTAGGGGCTGCCATCGATAAATAGATTAGTCCCAGCTACAATTCGTGCACTAAATTCAAAGGGGATAAATTGATTTTTCTGGTTATAAACTCCCTCAATGCAGAATGCTCCTATCATTCCGGGAGGTACCTTTTGACGGGCAGCCTCCACGAAACTCTCACCAATTTCAAATAAATGTTGAACTAGGGATTCTCGCAGTACAAGAGGGATGTTCCCAATCACACTGTAAGTTGGAAGTGGCGTCATCTCTAGTTGTTGCTCGGCAGGAATACGCCCAAGCCCATCCACATCGCTTTCATACCTACGATCTATTCCCAGAAGTTCGGTACGACCTAAAAGAGGGGAATAGAAAAAATGTGGATATGCGGCGATGCCAAAAACGTATTCTTGAATAAAAACATCTTTTAAAGCGGGTTTATTCACTAAATTCCGGGTTATCATGGTTTGAATTTTTTTAGAGAAATCTTTGGAGTCTTTAGCGAGGAAATATCCCCGTCCCCCCTCGGCTCCGGGGAATTTGACGATTACTGGGCGATCTATCTCTTCTGGTGTCTGAAAAATTTGGGGGACCTTCATTCCCGCCAATTTCATAAGCTCATGTTTCAGATTTCGATCCGCTTCCCACCGCAGTATATGTTTGTTACCAAAAAAAGGCACTGCTAATTGTTCAATTGTATCTAAGGACACATTCGAGATGAGTGTGCCATGAGGTACAAGCACAGAATCGAGTTCTATTAGGTGTTGCTGAATTTCTTTATGACTGATCTCTGAGAACTGATCCACCATCACATAATGATCCACGAGGTTGAAACGATTATAAAAGGGCTTTCGATCATTTGTACACACGAGAACTGTCTTTAACCCTTCATCTTTTGCTCCTTTAAGGATCTGAAGTGCCGAATGACTTCCAAGGGTTGCTATTGATGTCATTATTCTTAACCAACACTTGTGATGTTGAGTTTTGGTTAAAAAAACACTTCATAAAATTTTAATAGTTACTTCATCGCCTTCCTTAAGGTCAAGCTGATTCAGGTTTCGATCTACTATTTTCAATTGCTTTGTTACAAATGATGTGCCAAGAGAGAGTCCCATCACACGTTTGTTGTTCACACTTATCCAAATCCGTAAAAACTGAGCAATGGCTCTTTTTGGACCGATTATTCGCATAATATAACCAATAATACGAGATTCAATGGTAATTGGGGCTCCTAGAAAGAATTTTCTTGTATTTCCCAAGATCCCCCCAAACCCATTATAGTACACAAAGCCTCCATCAATAAGGCATAAATTTGATCTAACTTTCGCTGAAAAGCCCGTCCAGCTATGTTTTACTTCTCTTCCAAACTCTACTGAAATGAAATGGGTGTCTACTTGCTGTACTTGACCTACCAGCTCTTGTGCAGGATCAAGATCTGCTTCAGGTTCGATCAGAGATTCGAAATGTAAGGCTCCAGAAGCTCGATACATTGTATTTAGTGAGGGTTTTTTGCGACGTATCTCCAGATGAACATGTGGGCCTGTCCAAGGTTCAAAATAGCCATTTCGAATGTATTTGCCAATTGGAGTTCCAATCTTAACTTCTTCCCCTTCTTCAACGATCGGTTCTACATGAAGGAGTTTGAAGCAAACAGACTCGTTATCGAAAGGATTGAGGAGCATAGCCCATTCCCAAGGACTGCTCTCGAAATATTTTGACTTCGGAGATTGAAAGCGTCGAATGGCGAAGACTGTTCCATTGACCGGTGAAAGTGCTTCTGTCCCAAAGTACCCATTATAAATATCAATGGCTAGGCCTTTACGATGTGCGAACCAAGGTGAGTTAAAAAAACTGACTTGCGAACTCTGCTGACAACAAATATACAACCCTTCGAACATAGCTACGGAGATGGGATCCAATTGGTTCGCCGACTCAGTTCTCTTTTACACCCTTTATTATCAAACAAGGTATTCTATTTCCGTTAAATGATTTCCGAATTCCTTATAGTTTGTATACTAAGCTCAACAATTTGTGTTGTACGTTTGCCTCCACACCATTCGTCTACATCTAACTCTTTTGCTTTGACAATGAAGAATGCTAGTAGCTGGAGCGGTACTACATAGGTGAAAGGGTTGATGACTTCTGGATATGTACCAACTATGATAAAATCTATATTTTCACTGAAAGGGTTTAGTGCTGGTTCGAGAGTAAGGGATCTTGCTCCCAGCTTACCGTACAAAGGTGCCAGCTCTCGTGTGCGATGAAGCGAAAAATAATCAGGTGCTATGAAAACAATGAGCCACCGATCATTTGCTAAAAAGATTTCTTGATGATTAAACTCTTCAAGACACTGACTATAACTTGGAATGGCATACTCGAGAAATTTAGCTGCTCCATATTTTGCTAGTCCGAAATAAGGACCCGAGCCGAGAATCACAAACTGGCTTTTCTCCGAATATCTTGTTCCCAGCTCTTTGCAGGGTGCTTCTAGACGTTTGACAACTGTTTGAATCGCCTTTGCAGTTTCTTTCAAAAAGTGATTGAAAAAAGGGGTTTTTTCACGAGTTCCAGCATTAAGAGCGAATCCCAATGCCATTTGAACAAACATAACAGCGGTATAAGTTTTCGTTTGGGGTACTACGTACTGATATCCTGCGTATTCATGTCGATTAAGGGTTTCGGGAGGGCTCGTCTCAGTTTCTATAACAAAATCACAATAAGTGGTTAACGGGCTCTCAGCATTATCCGTGATGCCTACTGTTATCGCTCCGGCTTCTTTGGAGGCTTTTAAGGCCTCAATCGTGCGTTTTGTTCTCCCACTGACACTTGATGCGACCACTAAGGAGCGAACGGGGAGGTCATTTCGTACCCAACGGAAATCCATACTCGGTAGGGCAATAGTTGGTATCTTCGTCGCCTTTTCAATATAATAGCGACTTGTCAGGGCAGCAAAATACGGATCGCCACAACCAGTTAAATAAATCCGATTTATTGTCCCAATTTGATCTGCAATATCCATAATAGTGTTATTTTGCTTTGTTAAGTGGCGAAGGATTGCTGGCTGTTCCTTGATCTCTTGTAGCATGAAATTAGGCATTAATATTCCCCCGTATACTTGTATCTCACCAATCTGAGGATTTTCGATCAAAATGCTTTAAATACCAATCAGTTCATATGATTTCAGCGATTTCAGAGTATTTTTTAAATGATCTGTTATTCTTCATACTTATCTTAATCACTCAGGGTAAGTGATTTTTCAGTTTTCAATGGTACGCTTAAGTGATGTCAAAACCCCCAAAGCGTGATGTATCGTTTTCATAAAATCACAACGAAAGCCGAGTTGGTAAAGTATTGCAGAGATGCTATTAGGGACTGCAATAGACTGTTGCTCAATTGTTAGGAAAAATGAAAAAGCTTTTTCCTGTTGATTTGGAATTGCTAGTTCAAGGATCTGGTCAGAAATTATTAACTCGAACACCGAATTCCAAGGTCGAGGGTTATCTGCTGCATCATCAGCAACGAGTTCGAGTTGGATGCCAGTATTTTTGTATTCTCGGCCTTGATACTTACTTGGAATCACCAAAATGCCACGTGTGTTTTCGAGTTCAGCTATTATTTTACTAATAGAGATTGTTTTTTCGAAAAAGCATTCAAGCTGCATAATGTGTGTACGTGTGTTTGATCCTGACCTTGAGGCCGTTATTTCCATGGGTATATTTCTTAATACAGACATTGCATCCTGACCTTGGTGTCCGAACGATCCAAACTCGATAGACCCTGGTGGAGGTGTTTTCCCCGATACATGGGGATCAAGTCCTCGCCGAATAATATTCCCATTGATATAGTTCAACCCTAATTTTCCGAGTACTTCTGCAAACATTGCTAAAGCGGTACTATTGCAGCTCAGCGTCTGAATAATTTTGTTCTCTTTGTAAGTATCTACATCTACAGATAAGGATTTGAAACCGCTCGAACCACTTATAGGCATAAAGAAAAAGGGGGATTTCACCCATTTTCTGATTTCTTCATAGATATAGTCCGAATCCCTCTTCGAGAGGTTTTTCTTCACAATCTCTGATTTAACTAGGTCTGGAAGCTTTTCTCGACTTGCTCCTCCTAAAAGAACCACAGGAGTATACCTGATGAGTGCTTCTACCACATATGGTGCCTCAGTATTTGCTGGTGTTCCTACTACCACAAGAGATGCGTTTTTATAAGCATCATCAGGTTCTGGTTGCTCTTTAAGGCAGTATCTTTTGCCTATACGCACCTTTGAGCTTTGCATTTTTGAAATAGATCTGATAACCTGAACTACTGGGAGAGATTCGTCTCGATAGATACAATCTATCGTAAAAGACACGTTAAATTGTTCTGCGATCACGGGCAAAACCTTCATTAATCCAGCTAAGATCCTTTTACTTTGGGTTCCTTGCGGGACCACTATAAGGACGTGGACATCTTTTGCAGCCACAATTCTAGCTCCTTTTGTTTCAAGTAAGATATTATCATAGCATATAAAAGGATTAAAAGCACCGTTTGTGGGGGGATAACTTAAATAAATTTCTGAATAAAGGCAAATGTTGTAATCTAAGCGGTTACCAGCTTTTTTTATCGAAAAAAGGTTTTAAACAACTATTTACCTCATTAATCCCGTATTTGATGCAGAAGAAGGTAACTGGACATTGGTTGGGATCGTCTCAATCTACTTTATCCTCGTAATATCTTTTATTGGGTTGTAATTCTAAAAATCTAATGAATTTGAAATAGCCACATTTTCCCATTATCGCATCGCTCGTCAATCTTGAAATATACTCGATTTAACTCCACAAAATCAGTGAATTTCGGGGGTTGTTCTGACTTCGAATTGTCCTTGATTATTCATATATCAATGACTTCAGCGGTTTTATCTTCTAGATCTGCAAGAGCAATTGTTGAACGGCCTGTCAGCCACCCGCCGCACTCCCCCGGATTTACATGCAGAGTTCTACCCACAAGTTCTGTTTTTGGTCGATGAGTGTGTCCTGATACAACAAGGTCGAATTGCCCAGATACTAAAACGGTATTTAGAAGATTCAGATGATCACCATGAACAATACAGATGGCATTTCCTTCAGTGGTCTCCACCACTGGTTGTTCTTGTACAACCCCATTGATTTCCGCAAATTTACGGCTTAATCCCGCCCGCTCACCATCATTATTACCAAATGTCGCGATTACTTTACAATTAAGCTGTGCTAGCGGGGGGACAGCGAAGGGAGCAATAATATCACCGCCATGAACTACAAGGGTGACATTTCGTTCATTAAAAATTTTCAAGGCATCGTCTAGTTTCATCAAGTTATCATGAGTATCTGCAATGACACCTACTAACAAATTATCACCTCATTACGAGTTTCCAACCGTTTTAAAGGGTTCTTCGGTCTCTTGCATGGATTTTTCAGGAAGTCTTTCGTATTTGGGGAAAAATAATTTGATAAGGGGAAAAATTTGTTCGATAGGATGCGTCCGAGCTTTCCGAATAAGGGCTTCAGCTTCATTCTGTGAAAGTTCGATGACTAACGCCTTTTCTCTCATCGAACTTACGATTTGGTTATATTTATTGCCACTTGTTCCCTTAGGGACGATTAGACAACCTCTCGCAATGGTGTTTGTCTCCAGTGCTTCATTAAGGCGTCTTGCTGAATAATAAGCCGCGACTCCTCCGCTTCGACTAAAGGTCTTACAGGAAGGAACTTCGATTCCTATAGGCGGCTCACTCCCGGATTTGATCACTCCAGTTAGTTTGCGTCGTTTTCCTGCAGCCTCAAACACAAACTCCATTTCAACTTTAATCCGTTTTTCTTGCCCAAGGTTTTTTGCTACCGTCAATATGGAGGCCATCGCACTTCCCCCTATACTGCCTGGGTTGACATCCACTGCGATAATTTCTTCCTCAGGAATCGATTCCGGTCTTTTTATTAGGGTTGCTTCTGCTTTCGGGATATCTGCTTCTACAAAGAGAGGCGGTGGTCGTAGTTTAGGAACAACTTCTGTACTAATAAGTGAAGGTGGCAATGGTCTTTCAAATAATATACTATCCAATGCATCACGAATTAGTCGTATCGCTTCTCGGGGATTTCCCTCAGATGCCTTGTGGATTTGTGGGAAAATGTCTTCCTCTAAGGGGAAAAAGAGATCTTCGGGGGGATTTAAATTTTGAGCATCCCAAAAAACCTGCTGCGCCGCGATATAGAATTGTTTAATGTCTTCTACGGCGAAGGGAACTAGATTTGCAGTTTGTTCCATCCGTGTTTTCGTCGCAGGATCTGCGAGATCAAGGATGCGCTCCCATACATCGGATAAACAGGCGGTGACAACTATTATGGACCGTACCTCGTTGTAAAGGCGTTTAATGGTTTCAAAAAGTCGGATTTCAGCTTCATCACCAAATGTTCGATATGGGATTTCAAGCTCATCAAAATAAAGGATGATCGGCTGATCAATGTTCTCGGCTAATAATTTAAGGGTGGCAAGACACATATCATCCTCTTCTATTATATGAGACACTCCTAAAATTTCCATCTCTTCCTCACTAAGCGTTTCTCCAAGAAGCCACCACTCTGCAATCGTTTTTATTTCTTTTGGAGCCATTTGATACATGATCAGCGCTCGAACTACATCTGCACTAACACCTGGATACCAACGTATCGCCCTTCCAATGATCTCCTCCATTTCAGGTCCAAACAATTTGAAACGTTTTTTTTTCCCTCCATATGCCGTTACAAGACGTTCTGAAACGGTTTTTAAGATATCTAAACCAATTTCATCCATCACACATATGTAAATATGTAAAAGCATCCTCACAGGTGCAGGAGGGCTCGGAACATAAACCGTCTCATAGTCAACGTCTGGTAGGTCAATTTGTTTATCTTTTAACACCCAATAAAAATGGGTTTTTCCTGACCCTGCAGTTCCCACGATCGGCACATATCTTGGGGTTCGATCATAGGAGACTGAGCGAATCGCGCGAGAAGTGATCCTTTCAGCTTCGATTCGGGGATTGGAGATATCCACCGGATCTCGTACATCGCCTCTAGATACAAATCTATCAAAAACCGTAGGGTTTTCTTTCAACGCCATAAGATACATTTCGCGCAGTTCTTCATTCAAAACAATCACCCTTTTATTCGTCATAGTTAGTTGGTGTTCCTAAGCCTGAACTCTGAACAAACTCTCAATAGGAAAGAATATTTCCTTGTTTAATTTTTGTTGTATTTTCATTTCATTAGAAGCCATAAATGTTAAAATGAAGCGTGAGGTTTACCTTTTAACTTATTTAGACATCACCTCATTTAAAATAGCAGAGGAGTGTGGAAATGAGTCAAAAATAGAGAGATCGATTCTGTAATGTAGCCACGTATAACAACCTGGGTTCTAACCCTTATAGGCCGGTTCTACAAGTTTTTTTTGCCGCAAGCTTTGGATAATGGAAGTTGCTTCTTCCTCAGAACAATGGAGATACTCAATCAAATCATGAAGTGAAGCGACACCTTTGAAAAACAAATAGGAAAGGGCGCTATTTTCTGTGGTGTGTAAAGCCCCATACACCGGTCGAGCAACGGGTTTGTATTTTTCTTTAGCTGATGGCTTGAGGGGGATACTCTGAGGTTCCATGATCTTTTTGATGAGCGAATCATGAATAGTTCCATTAATGGTCCTAGCTTCTCTGCCCCATACCTGACGGCCCCTGCGTATACGCTGCAAGACAGAGTCCTTAAGCTCTATTAACCGATTTCTGACTGCTCGTATGTCTGCATTATTAGCTACACATGCAACAAAAATGAGGCCGGCAGCCTGATCATACACAAAGGTGCGTTTGTCAGTTTGAATGAATTCTAATTTTTCCCCAAATTGGGAGCTAAACATGTGAAGGGCTGAAAAAAATCCCGTTAGTAGATCCTTGTCGATTTTTTCCTCACTAAAATTCTTTACATAAATACAGTTCCCATCTTGACCATATACATACACACTATGGAGCATGCTGTAGTCCCACAAATGTGTTATTGATAAATTGCAATTCTTGTATAAAAAGATATAAGCGCTGATAACACGTGAGTGGTACCGCTGGGTACTTTTAAGCTACCCTTTTCTTGTGATGGGAACTCTTCTCTATTCATCATATTTAATTGCATTCCTCGTATGGGGTTGTTGATAAATCTGAAACGTATTTAAGGAACCTTTTTTAAAAGAGAATTACAAGATATCTAGAATGCGGAGGAGGTTATTTTGGGAATCTTCTTCAAATCTTGGCGTATTGCAACTCGTAATAAACGACGTTTCTTTGGGTTTATTATCGTGTATTCGATGCTTGCTCTCTCTATAGCGACCTCTTTCAAGCAACTCGAAAAAGACCCAGGAAATTATGTGCTTTTGCTGGTTACTGTGTGTGGGGGCATGATATTATCGACTATGTATGGTCTCATCCTCACTACCTTCCGAAAGAAGGAAATTGCCACCTTGAAGGCTATAGGCTGGTCAAATCGCAACGTATGGACCCGTATTGTGGGCGAAATTCTCTTTTTATCCTTTGTAGGATTCTTTTTGTTGATTGAACTTGATATCCATCTGTTGGGCATGAGTTACTACATCTTCGGCTTGGAAGATCCTGAAGCATTGGCTCAAGCTGTCCTTGTGAAAAACCTTTACTTTACTCGGGATATCATGATTAATACGTTCATTATCATCATCTTGCTCCAGCTTCCTGGAGTTCTTCTTGCCAATAACCGTGCCCTACGGGTTAAACCGATGATCGCCATGCAGGCGCTCTAACAACATGTGTGGTGAGTAAGATGTCGTTAGATTCGATAATCGTTGCGAAAGAAGTTTATAAGGAATACCGAAAAGGGCGAACCGTAATCCAAGCAGTCAAAAACGTGTCTCTCGAAATCAAGAATGGCGAGATGTTTTTTATAGTCGGTCCTAGTGGTTGTGGCAAAACCTCACTCCTTAATGTGCTTAGTGGCCTTGATCAACCCTCTAGTGGGCGTGTCATCTTTGATGGAATGGATACTGCCCAAGTAACTGAACGGGATTTTCCCAAGATGAGACGCGAAAAGCTCGGTTTTATTTTTCAAGACTATAATTTATTAGACGATCTTACGGCTATTGAAAACGTCGAAGCCCCATTATGGCCGGTTAGCAGCATCAAAGCTAAAGAACGCGAAGATCGAGCCATTGAACTCCTTCGAGCCGTTGATTTATTGTCACGCAAGGACCATCGGCCTACCCATCTCTCAGGAGGGGAACAGCAAAGGGCCGCAATTGCTCGTGCACTGATCAATAACCCAAAGGTGGTTTTTGCGGATGAACCGACCGGCAACCTTGACTCGAAAATCGGGAATGAAATTTTCAAACTTCTAAAAAGGCTCCAAGAAGAAAAGAAAACCACCTTAGTAGTCGTAACTCATAATGAAGAATGGCCTAAGAACTATGCTGATCGGGTTGCATATATGAAGGATGGCTCAATCACTAGCATAAGCTAAAAATAGAACAATTGATTTCCACCAACTAGTAATTCAAATGATTCCTCTCTTTTTTTATAGGAGAGTTTAGATTTACTAGTTGAGGGATAAATTTGGAACGCATGGAATTGCTCATTGGTCGACTGATCGTTTTACTCCAAGCCATATTATTACCGGTCTATTTTTTTGGCTTATTTTGGGTTGCCCTTCCAGATCTGGATATTGTTCTTGTTTCAAATCCTACTATAGAAATACTCATTGCAAAAGTTATTGGACCACTTTTTTTACTCTTTCCATGGTTTGCTTTCACTATTATTCACCGGTATCGCTTAGCTGACACGTACAGCTTCGCTGGGGAAACCATCGCTCGAATGCCCACAGTCATTCGTATTTTTTATACATTTAACTTTGTATTGGCCCTTTGTTTTTTTATCCTTCCACTCTTCTCCTCTTTCCTCGCCATCTTCTCCGGCTGGTTCCTTTATAGCCTCCTCTTTAAGTCCCATGAAGAGGAAATGGAAGAAAAAGCGACACCGAAACTTCGGGTGTTTCTTACACTTTTGTTGTCTCCAATTCCCCTCCTCCTAATCGTATCCTATCGGGCGTTTCTAAGGACTTTGCTGACCTATCTTGGTACCCTTTGGTTAAATAATATTGACAAAATCTACACCTCAGGCGTAAATTTAGCCTCCGCGGCAGCTATTGGTGGATTTCTCTACTTGATCTATGAGGGGGCCGCGCAAATAGACCGCTATGTCGAGATTCCTACGAATTTTATAACCATTATTTCTTTGGGGATCTTTATTGGCACTGAAGCTCTCTTCATCCAAGGCGATTGGCAGATTCCTTTCTATTTGCGGCTTTTTCAAGGTTTGGGATTGGGTTTTGGAATTCTGACTTTTCTAATTCGGACAGTAAAAGGCTTGGGACAAAGATTTTTTTCTGGGACGAATCTCGTGAGTCTTTTGCTTGTTCTACCCTTCATCCTTCTCGAACTGCTTCGGCGTAGCAATTTTGAAAAAAGTAGTTTGGTCACATTGAATGCCTTATTGTTCCTCCTAATCCTCTTTCGGAGCTGGCATGCCGCAGATCAGTCCAATTACTAGGTTTCTGAGTCCCTACGTTAACTAAAAACGATCTTAGTCCTCTTATCGCAACTTATTCGATCCAGAAAACCTCAGGGACTTCCGCGAGGTGGATGATCGGTATATAGCCATAGCTTGAGTCTTTCGTAGAGTGACAGAACCCGATTTCTTCCTCTTCTTTTTCAGTGGCTCTATATCGAAAGAACGGTCCCTCAGGAGGTTCCTCTCGCTCTATATAGACAAGGATTGGGAGGCTTCTTAACTGATACCACGCGGGTAATAGTATTAAAGACGCAAGAATCCATTTGTTTGAGCCTACCTGAAATGACAATAAGGTGGGCGACTGTTCTGGGAGTGCAGTCGAGGCAATCATACGAAGAAGATCTGGTAGCGACGAAATTTTGATCTTCAAAGCTGGTTGTAATTCAGGTTCTTTCTCGTTCATGCTTATCTCCTGTATTCGGTGGTGTTATTGTTCTATCTAGGAATTACCCTTTGTTAACACTCTTTAAGTTTTTCATTAAGAGCTCTTCTGTAACTTGAGCAATGGTTCCGATTCGACCAACAGCGTTATTGTGTATTATTCCGACCCTTAAGTGCTTTTTTCTCGCCTTTTTAAGTCATTTATAAGTTCTACATCCGTTTATTCCTATTTAAGTCTTCCTCAAAGCAGAAGCTTTAAGCTATCATCCTCTCATAAGGACTATGGTGTCCTTTGATGCTAATGACTGGGAAAGAATATACCGAGAGCTTACGTAAACTGAATCCTAAAGTTTACGCTTTAGGGGAGCGGGTTGAGAGTGTTGTGGATTTTCCGCTTTTCAAACCTCATGTGAATGCTGCCGCGATGACCTACGAGTTGGCCCATGAACCAGAATACCAAACTATTATGACGGCAGTCAGCCACCTAACCGAAGAGCGGGTAAACCGGTTCGTTCACATCCATCAATCACACCAAGATCTCGTGAATAAAGTTCGAATGATGCGGCTGCTTGGTCAGAAAACTGGGACCTGTTGGCAACGTTGCGTAGGGCTTGATGCCCTGAACGCACTTTATGTCGTCTCCTATGACATTGATCGTAAATCTGGGAGTACCAATTATCATGAGCGGGTTAAAGAATATGTGAAATACGTGCAAACGAACGATTTAATGCCTGCAGGCGCGATGTCCGATACGAAGGGGGATCGTAGTCTTCGCCCACATCAGCAGCCAAACCCAGACGTCTACGTCCATGTAACCGAAAAACGAGAGGATGGGATCATCGTTCGTGGTGCAAAAGCCCACATCACCGGTACAGTCAATTCCCATGAAATCATCGCCATGCCGACCCGCACCATGGGCCCAGATGACAAGGATTTTGCCATCTCTTATGCGGTTCCTATTGACACGGAGGGGGTAACCTTGATCTTTGGGCGCCAAACAAATGATACAAGACGGCTCGAGTGTGAAGTTGATGCTGGGAATGCTAAGTACGGTATCGTTGGCGGGGAAGCCCTTATTATCTTTGACGATGTCTTCATTCCTTGGGATCGTGTCTTCATGTGTGGTGAGGCCGACTTCTCCACAGAGCTCGTAGAGACATTTGCTGGCTATCATCGGCAGAACTACGGAGGATGTAAAGTGGGTTTGGCCGATGTGGTGACAGGTGCGGCACAATGGATCGCTGAGGCGCATGGCGTCGAGAAGGCATCAAATATTCGTAATACGATTGCGGAAATGGTACATCTTGCAGAAACCTGCTGGTCGTGCTCGTTAGCATGCTCCTATGAAGGTTACCAGACCCCATCCGGCGCTTACGTCCCACATCCATTGCTAGCCAACGTTGTGAAGTTGAATATCACAAGGTCAACCTATGAGTGGATGCGTCTTGCACAGGATGTCGCAGGCGGGCTCATTATCACCCTCCCATCTGAACAGGACTACAAGAATCTTAATGTCGGGAAATATATGGAGTGGGCCTTAGGTGCCAAAGAAGGAGTTCGGACCGAGGATAAGATTCGGATGTTCCGGCTTATTGAGAATATGGCGATTGGAGCAGGATTACCTGAAGCATTACATGGAGCTGGTTCACCGGCAGCTCAGAAAATCATGATCACAAGACGAAGTGGCATTGACAAGAAAAAAGAACTAGCAATGATAATAGCAGGGATCGAGCCAGACCAATATTTTAAAAGAATCACCGGTATGACTGAAGATCATTATTTCAAGGATTTTCGAAGTCCAAGTAAATAATATACAATAGACAGGAAATGGTCTTGCGGTTCAATAAGAACACTAAATCATCTATCATGTTTTGTTTCTTCCGACTTAATTCTTATGTATGAAGTGAATACTAGCTCTTTTGACTCGATTTTTTTGAGTCTTGTGCGAGTTCTGTATTAGAAAGAATATTGAGTGTACCATACACTCCATCGAACCCAGGAGAGATGGTAATACGCCCTTCTCGGACTCTAAGGATCGCTTCACTTAGCTTGTTGCCCGCTGTGACTCGGAGTGATTCATATGGGACTGACAATAAGACATTAAGCTCATTTCCGAACGTTCGGGTCAATCTTACATATTTATCCCATAAAAGTTTTGAAAACAGTCCTGCATGAGTTGTCTTTGAGATAATCTCCATAAGAGGAATCACAGTTTTGAATGGAATTATATTCAGAGGGATATAACCCATTTCACGGTCTGCTAATTCTTCAACCCGTTGTAAAACACCAATAGTTAACTTTTGGCCACAGGGACATAAATTTCCACAGGCCATAGCTAATTTTGGATCAGTAAAGATGACATCATGTTCATGAGGGATCCACTGATTCTCCCAACTCCCTTGGCGATTTCGTTTCACACGGATTCGGTATTTTCGATCCTTGCGATGCCCTGTATGGTAGTATTTTCCTAAGCGGGGATCCAGTTCAAGGGTGAATCTGAAGTGAGTCGGATCCCGCTGCTTGATCGCATCGCGAACATGATAATATGATAGCTCCTCCAGCTCGAAAACATTGGCTTCCCTACCCAGGCGATAAGGCCAGGGACTGTGCAGGTCCGAATTAGAAATGAGGGGGAACGCATCTAACTCACTGATCCGGAAAGCCATTAATGGGTCTGCCGATAAACCGGTCTCTAGAGCAAGGAGATCTTTAGTTTTATCCTCAAAACAATCTTGAAGACAATCGAATCCATGCTGCCCCAGCACTGAATACCAACTGGTAAAAATATGACAGGGGACGAGCTCTGCATTTTGATCCGTTTCTTTGACGAGTTCCACAAGCTCTGGGGGAGTGAGATCTAGCTCGGGACGTCCATCCTCGAGATCACCAAATCGTCTTAAGCGACTTTGTAATTGCTCCGCAACTGCAAAATCGGAGCAGAGAATCAGAATATGAATTTTTTTGGATTTATTTTGCGTCTCAAAACATACAGAAACTTCTCCTGCAACAAGAAAGAAAACTTTTCGACCAGGATCCATCTGGTAAATTCCTGGAACCACATCAAGTTCTTGAAGTGTCTTCTTGCATTCCTTCAACCATCTTGGCTGAAGAAAATCCCCAGTTCCTAGAAGATTCACTCCTTTATGGGTAGCAAAGTGCACTAAACGCTCAAGCGAAATAGATCGACTAGTGCCAGATGAGAACGGCGAATGGATATGGAGGTCCGCAATGACTTTCAATAGTTTCCCTCCTCTGAGTCTACGGGGACCTGTGAACTACCCCGCCCTGCCGGGCGAAGCTTCGGGCGAAGGGTGCTGTCCAACGACGGTTGGTATCCTTATTCGCCCCGGGCGATTCACCCGCCCACTACCTCCTATCTTGATGGACTCAGAGGCTACTTGGAGGATGTTGATCGCTCCATTGACATCCGTATTCCGGACTATCCCACAAGTGCGACACGCATATAATCCCCGATACTTCCGATTCTTCTTCTCGCGGACTCCGCAAGCGGAGCAGGTCTGGGATGTGTACACTTCCTCTATTTCAAGTACCATGATCCCGTAATACTCACATTTCGCTCGTAGTTTTTTCTTAAAACCCCCAAAGGGGATATACTGGAAGTTTTGGTTCGTTTTCTTTCCTAAGTTGATGTGTTGCTTGATGGTTTTCAGCTCGCCGATCACCACCGTCCCAATCTGGTGCGTGAGACATTCCTGAAGGATCCAATGGACGGCTTGAGCCATGAAGTTATTTATGACATGTTTGCGTTTGTGTAGGAGCCATGCCATCTTTCGTCCAAATTTTACTCCTTGCTTGTCATAGACTGATTGTAATATCGCTTTCTGCTTGTTCCACCAACGGTTATATGATTTTATTCCCTTACCTTCAAGAATGAGGGCAGTCCCGTCCGTGGAAACGCAGGTGGCAAAGTTGTTCAACCCCAAATCAATGCCTAAGTATTTCGTGGGATCTAATTCCGGGGCTTCCGGGCCAACGGTATAGACGTATTCGATCTTGAAATAGCATCCTTGATAGCGAGGGAGGAGCCGAATTTCCTTGATCAGCTTCCCGACCACATGAGAGGGGACTTTGAAATGGAGATATCGGACCCCACATTCGTTAGCAAAATATCGCCCGAGCGAGAGGCGAAGCATCTCTCCTTCGACTTTGAACATATCTTTTGGGAAGGTACACACAAAGAAGCCATCTTTCGGTAAATAGTGAGGCAGCCGAATCGGGTGAGGATACTTCCCCTTCTTCCGCGCCCGCTGCAAGCCAAAAAAGGGTCGCATCGCAGGCGTTACAACTTTCATCGTCTGCTGGGCAACTTGGGAGGGTAACCTCCGGTAATGCTCATTCACTTTAACATGATGATAGGCTTGCTCGTAGGGCAGAAACACTCCCTTCGCAAAGAAATATTGGCGCACCGTGTAGAGCGTATAGTTATAGAGGGTCTTAGGCAGATGGGTTAATTGGTGGAGTAGTTTATATTCGCGTTTCGATAGTCCTCGCAAGTGATTTTTTTGCACCAGATACATTACCTTTTCACGAATTACTGTAGCCTTCGTCCCATTTAAACCCCGTTGAGGCGATTCATCTCCTCCCGTTCGGAGGGAGTCTTCTCGCCAATTTGAGAAAAAAAACAGAACGCGAAACTATAGTGAGACAAGGGTAGCTAGCAAAAGAAAAGCTGCTGATCCTATTCTCGATGGAGGTAAATTAGGTTATAACCAATGCCTAAAACTCATTAGTGAGGAAGTAACCTCTTTTCATATACAAAAACTTAAGGTAAAGTGTCCCTATATAGTTTAAAACTGCTAAAACACCCATCCTGTTTTAAGATTCTTTAGGGTCCGATTTATTTTTAGATAAAGGGTAAAATTTTCCTGTGCTCAATACAAATATGAACTGGCAAAACTAGAAAGCAATAATTTGAAGATTCTAGATCTAGGAACTTCCCTGCAAGGAAAAAAATATTAAGGGTCTTCTCATGAGGGGAAGACAATAGTTCCTTATCTTACTATCTAGAGCTAAAAGATCTCTTATTCAAAATGTTTAAAAAGGTCAAAAAATATCCCGAAGGGTTATAATGCCCCTGTATTCTAATCACACTCTCGTTGGCTGAGTAATCCCACCTTTTCCCTCGATTATATCCCACACGTGAGCTGGTGGTAAAGCATGGAGACCGTAGAAACGCTCGAGAAGCTGGTACGGACGATAATGAACGAAGCAAAGGCGGAAGCGACGAAAATCCTCGCAGAAGCCGAGGAGGAGAAAGCCCGGATAATAAGAGAAGCCCAAGAGGAAGCGGAACGGCGCCGACAACGCATCTTACGGGATATCAGAGCAGAAGGAGAGCTGTCGAAGAGACGGGAACTTGCTCGGACGGGGCTCCAAACACGGATGGAAATATTAGCAACAAAGGAAAAAATGATTGAGCAAGCGTTCACAGTCGTGATGGAAAAACTACAAGCATTCACCAAGACCCCGGAATATGCGTCTTTACTCGAAAATTTAATCATCGAAGGTGCGATAGGACTTGGTGGGGGGGAAATTCATGTGCAAACCAACCATAACGATGCACGATTACTGCAGAACCTTCAAAAACTGGAAAAACTCGTCGCCAATCGAATAAAAACCCCGACAACCCTCTATCTTCTGCCAGATCGACTCAATTGTATAGGTGGGGTTCGAACACAAAAGGCTGATAGATCGATAATGATTGATAATACGTTTGAAGCAAAAGTCGCCCGTCAGCGACGAGAACTTCGACTGTTCATCTCGAAAATGTTGTTTGAAGACTAGTATCGGTCAATCAATGGACTGAACATATGCAAAGACCATTATAAAACACCAAGGATACTTCATCAGGGAATGTGTCTATACGACTACTTGGAGGCCTATTGAGGTGAACTCAAAAGGTATTTACGGACTTATCATGATGAGTGCCGTTTTGGTCGCCCAAATCCTGGCTTCTCCGGCGAAAACAACTATTGTGGAGAACGATCTTTTTATATATGATCAGACTGTGGTTCCTGATACCATCACTGGCCCAACAAATGTCACATTCAGCGCAAGTCTAATGAATGAACAGACTCATCAGATTACCCTGAAACACTTTTGGATCTCAATTTATAACAAGTCCGCAGAGGTTCAATCCTTTAATATCACCTATGACAAGCTAAATATTCCCTCTAATACCTCCAAAACCGAACTCATGACCGTTCTTATCGAGAACCTGGAGGGAGGGGACTACAATGTGACCCTGAAATTTGGGTATACAACTCCATTTAATGCGACCGAAGTAGATCTGCTCCCAAATACAAATTTGACTCTAATTGTCACAGAACCACTACCTCGCCGCCGCTGGTTGGTCTACCTGTTTATTGGGGCCTCTGCTTTTCTCTTAGCAATCTTCGCTATTGGGCTTGTGGGTTCCTATCAAGAACGGAAACGCCGCCGAGGGGAGTAATGTCTACTCCTAAAAAAGCTACTTCTTCATTAAATGGCAATTACCGTGAGGGTTTGCCGCCCCATAGAAACCGCTTCACGCGCGTTTGACACCACAATATTATCAAAGATGATGTCAACCGAAGCCGCTCGGTCCGCGCGCACCCTGAAAACCCGTACCGTCCCGTTGGTCATCACCTCATGATACGCGTAGGCCCGCTCTTTGTGCCAGAGTTGTGAAATGATTGTGAGCTCCTCTGGGAGAATTAGCTCGTATTCGAGCTGGATTACCCCTGTCTCAATCCCCTCGACTCCCACCGCTACCGTGAAGGCTTTTCCAACAGTGACTTGTTCCGGGACTCTAAAAAAGACCCGGATCTCCTGCAGGGGGGTGGGCAGGAACTTCGGCGGCGCGGCTACCACCGGTTTGGGGAGAACCGCGGCTAGGGGCTTGTCAAAGCCCAGCTCCTCAACAAGTTCCCCCAGAACCTCCCGAAATTCCCTCTCCAGTCCAATTACTGAAACCTTCAACGACACCTCCCTCCTTCCGAAAATCCCCCGGTCTTGGACCCGGAACCCCCTAATTCCTGGTTCATTCGCCCAAAAAATGGCCGTGGGATCCACCACCAGCGCGATGGCTCGGTCGTGTTGCTGTTGGTAGGTTGTTTGGGTGGCTTTATCGGTCCCGCTCAGAAAGAAGCTAAAACCGGGGTGCGAGTGGTACCAACCACAGATACTCACGCGGTCTGCGTCGTCGAGGAGGAGCTGGGCTTCAAAATCGCGGGTTTCAAAAATTTTTTCGTAATTAGTGGCAAGAACATGGGTGTGGCTACCCTCGCCAAGGGCGATGGCATCGACGATCTCGATTTTCCCAGCTTTGAACTTTCCAAGGAGGGTTCCGATGACTTCTTTCCAACGGTCATACCGGTACGTACCATTTTCTGTAGGTTCGCGAAGCCCGATAAGGCTATGGCGGATGATTTTTCGATAAACGGCTGCGGGGAGTTCGATCATTTCCCGCATGGGTTTATCCATCGCCTTGATCACTCCCATATCCTAAGTATGAGAATCCTTCTAATAAGTTTCTCAATAGTTTTGCGTTTATTATTTGATCGATTTGATGATGGCTTCTGAGGTTAAGCAAGTAGAACTTGTGCCTGAAATAAGGTTGGGGCTTCATTTTGGGAATCAAACTGTCTGAATTTGTAAGATGGGGCATTCTATCTAATTTTTGGGTTTTCAGCTTATCATACGACCCCAATATAATCTATTAGCTCAGAAGCGACTAAGCTTTATTGATACATATGGAACCAAACTGTATTTAAAACCCAAACCCCCACTGAAGGGTTCATGGTTCATAAGGCTAAACCCAAGGAAAATGGTAATGCTAGTAATTTTTAACAATAAACCATACAAATAGGGCTGAACCGTTCCTTTTTGTTAGTAATTATCTACAATAGCTCGGATTCTTTTGCCATTATTGTTTACAATGCTATCTGTTTGTCATTAATTCTTTACAATGAGTACCCGCTTGCCAGGAAGTTATTATAACGGCATCCGCAGTTTGGAGCCATTTTTTTTAAAAATCGCTGGTAGCTGAAGCGGCGACACGCAGGTATCAGCCAGTATTTCCTATTTCTTTATCTACCCTACGTCAGAGTGGAGTACACTGGAATACTGGAGAGAAACGCTTAGTTGAGATCCTCACGGGTGGGATCAACGATCAAGAAATAGTAGATGAGGGTTGCGACAAGACACAGGGCTCCCAATGTTAGTCCAACCCCTTCAAAATCCCACCAGAGCAGTATCAAGCCTCCGACACTAGCTCCAAGCGCGCCACCTAGAGCTGTGATTGCCGAATTCAGTGACATCATACTCCCTCGAAATCGAGGCACCTGTTCCAGAGTGAGGCTAACTGATGCAGTCATCCGCATCCCGCTAAAAAGACCAGCTAAATAACTAAGCCCTACCGCCAGCCAAAGGTTGGATGGTATCATGAAAGTGATGATAAAAATACCCATGAAGAAAGTCGTTACAAAAGTTACGCGTTTTCTTCCAAACCGTGAGACGGTAGGCCCGCCAATTAGACTCCCCAAAGTATAGAATAACCCATCACCTATTGCGAATAAAATAGATGCGACCTCTACCGAGATCGGGAAGTGTTTCCTGAGAAATGTTACATAGTAGACGAGAACGGCTTACCATCCAGCTAATAACAACATGTTTCCAACCAAACAAATCATCGCTGAGCGGTTGGTGGCGATTTCCTTAAACCCTTCCCAATATGTTCCTGAACTCTTCAGGTGGCGGTTCTGGGTGGTATAGGGTACTTCTTTTATCGTCAACTCAAGACTGAGGAGTGTAAGGGGTAGTAAGACTCCAAAGAATGTCCAGCGCCAACTGTCTTCCTCTCATCTTCCCCCGATGAAACCAATAACCGATGTACCGATAATGCTTGTTAGGACAGCACCAGTAATGAGCCAGCTAATGGCACGAGCCCGCTGTGCAAGCGAGAAATGCTCTCCGACTAGGGCAAACACCATAGGTTCGACCATCCCCAGTCCCATTCCCGAGAGCGCAAAAAAATCAGCAGCATGGGGAAATTCAGTGCCAAAAAACACCCAGCCGTGGCAAGGCTGGTGGCCAGCAAACCCATTAGGAGCAACGATTTATGGTTGAAACGCACACTCCACGCGCCCATAAGCAGAGCAGAGAGCATTGCAACAAGAGAAGCCGCCGTTTGAAGCTGGCCTGTCACACCAACTGACTGGTTGAAGGTGGGCCCTATATCTAGGAGCAGGACTCCTATCATAAGCGTCGGGAGAACTGCCACCGAGTAAGAAAGGGCCATGGAGGGGAGGAAAACTCGTCCAAGGGCTCGCAATTCTTCAGTATGAATAGATATCTCACCATCAATCATATTTAGTCCACCTCTTCTTTCTCTCCCATGAAATACGGCTCTCTACTACCTATCTTTACCCATCTCTCCGATTAACTTTCGATATAAGGCAGAATCTTACTCGTACTCATCTATACTCTATACGCTTATAGCGAAATTGTGCAGGGCAACACGTGTAAAGATTTACCCTGGACGAAACAAATCAAATCTTAAACTTTTATATATTTTTTGTATATAAAATAAAAAAATCCACAAATAATGAGTGGGAGATCCGCCGATTATGGTGGAAAACTAAACCAATTATGTTGCTATCAACCTATCCATCACCCTCAAACCAATTTCCGGGCAAAAAGCAAGAACCCGGTGAATCCGATCATACGTGTAGCAGGACGAAGTATGTCTTTGCCAACGATTATATCTCTCTTCAAACTCTCAAAAATTTCGATTTTCCCAAAATCCGGCGTCTTGAGGGCAGTAACGGTCCGTTCCACTTGACTCCAATTCGGTACAAAAATACAAATCCGGCCTCCGCCACGGAGGGCATATGCGGCGGCGGGAACGACCTCCCACGGATCCCCCAGATCAATCACAACGACATCAACATCGGTTTCATCAAATCCCCTCTTTGCGTCTTTGACCTTAAAGTCTACAAATTGATCCAATTTCACCTTTTCGAGGTTATTCCGGGCGGTTTCAGCATTTTTCTCACGGATGTCATAAGTATAGATGCGGCCATCAGGGTGTACCTGATAGGCCAAACTGGCGGTGAGACTCCCGCTACCCGTTCCCGCCTCAATTACCTGGCACCCGGGCCCGATGCCTCCGAAGAGGATGATCATGGCAATGTCTTTAGGGAAGAGGACCTGCGTCCGATGAAAAAACTTGTGCGCATAATCACTGGGGAGCGGATCCAAAACTAAAAACTCCGTCCCTACGCGGCTCTGAATCCGGGAGCCATAATCGCAGCCGATGGCCTGTTCAAGATCAATGATCCCCCGGTGTGTATGGAACTCTTTCCCTTTCTCAATTTTGACAAGCCAAGATTTCCGTTTGTCTTCTAAACAAAGCAAAACATGATCGTTTTCTCGAATTATCGTCATCAGCAAGACCTTGTGAGCCTTCTCACCAGAGTCACTTCAAGTAACGGCTTACCATTTTTGTCCTGACAAGCAGGAAACATTGGACCCCGGTGGCTTTCATCTTTATAGACATGATCTGTTATACAAATAAGACGTTATTTTTTGGCATTCACCTTTGAAGAAACCAAAAAGAATCCTGTGAACGATATATAAAGGACAGAAAACTTACGGAGATCAATAAACTCATACAAAAGCACTGCGACACGCCGACGTGGCCAAAGCTTTTAAAAGGCGAACAAAATGAGTTAAAGACCAAGCAAGCTTTACGATAATGAGTAATACCGAATTGTTGGTTAGTGTAAATAATGAGGAAACAGAAATGGCTCCAAAAATCGTAGACAAGCTTATAAGAGATGCAATAGATCTTCATATGCACACGGCTCCAGATATTTACCCTCGTTGCCTCGATGATATCGAGGCGGCGAATCAAGCCAAGAAGGCCGGAATGAGAGCCATTGTCCTAAAGAACCATGTTACCTGTACAGCTGATAGAGCCCAAATTGCCCGAAAAGTCATAGATTTCCCTGTTTTTGGGGGGATCGTCTTGAATTGGGGTGTTGGAGGACTTAATCCTACCGCTGTAGCAAACGCTATAAAATTAGGTGCAGTGGAAGTTTGGATGCCGACTGTGGATGCAGCGCATTTTTTGAAGGATCCAGGTGCTGTCCCCATGTTAACTGCAGGAAAGCGGACCCTCCCACGAGGAATTTCAATATTAGACAATGTTGGAAACCTCATTGATGAATTATCGCTTATTTTGGAGATGATCGCAGATCATGACCTCATCTTAGCAACCGGGCATCTGGCTCTGGAAGAATCCATAGTCCTTATAAAAACAGCCGCCAAGACAGGGGCCAATAAACTGGTCGTAACCCATCCAGAAGCGAGTTTTCTCGATCCCCCATTAGAGCTCTTAAAGGAATTTGTGCAGTACGGAGCATTGATCGAGCATGTGTATGCGTATTGTACCTCAATCGCCCGAAGGATGGTCTCTCCCGAGAAGATTGCAACAATGATCGAATCTATTGGGGTGGAAAACATCATAATGGCAAGTGATGGGGGCCAACGAGTCAATCCTCCACCGGTGGAGATGTTCAAGCGATTTATGGGAAAAATGCTTGAGAATGGAATCTCCGAAGACGAAATTCGCGTTATGACGCACGAAAATCCTGCTAAGCTTCTTGGGTCCTGAACAGAGTATAAACATTTATTACTATGCTTGAAACGAGTAAAAGATAAAGGCTTTAAAAGCTGAACATTTACAATTATATTCCTGGTCGGGACGTTGCAATGATCCCATTTGAAGAACTTGAAAAATTACGTGCGAGTTTTCCTTGTATCTTTTTTCGACTTCGATCTTCTGAATGCGCGCTTTGTAGATATGGTAAGGGGTTACCCATCAAAGAAGCAATTCGAAATATAGTACGCTCTGTTTCGAGGGGCCTTGAGAAACGACAAGAGCTCTTTCCAAACTTGGAGTTAGTCGATCCAGATAGGATATTAGACATCATCTCTGAGAAGTATATCAAAAGTGGCTCAGAAAACATAACAGATGAAGTATTTTGTTTTGGTCTATTACGAACCGACCAAGGCTATGTCTGTGCAACCCAAGATTTGTGGATGCGAACAACCTATCGTGAGTTGATTCCTTACCTTTTTGAGGTTTCAGGGGACACTAACGGCTGCCTATGTTATATTGCATCTATGCTCGTTCACCATGAAGATATTCGAGATTTAAAGGTATGTGAGGACTAGCTAGCTTTCTAACAGCTCCCTCCAAGAATTTTTGCTCATTTCCTTTTTAGAAGAAGTCATAAGTGCGCATATACATTTGGGAAATTTAATTGGGGCAACTCGGTGCAGCCATTCAGTGTGTTTCAGGTATAATAACGGTGACATGTGCATTGCAAACAACGGCACAAATAGCCATTATTTGGTTTGTAATAGGAATTGGGTTACTTTCACATCATAAATTTGCCACAGGAGTGTGGATCTCCCCAGAACAAGCATTTTATGAGTGTCATGGAAAAATTGGAATAATGTTGACTTATCTAGGCGGATCGTTTCTTATTTTACGGCTTGTTTTATGTTAATGGAAGGTATGACCAGAACTGTTGGCAAAATGTTGTCCTTATATATTTATATATGATTGACCATTATGGCCTTTCAAGAAAAAGATCGTACAAATACTTCTCCCAAGGATCTATAAAGAACGCTTCGAAAGAGTTTTTTAAGCATATGGTAAGACTACCCCACATAGCATTTTATGCCAATTGGGTAACTTAGTTGAGTCTCGGCTGAAAGGTTATTGCTGTGAATGATATACTGAAGCGTAAGGCAGGGAAAAAACGTGGAAAACCCCAAAATTAAAATAACATGGATCGTGGGTTTAAGACGCAGTGTTGTAAAAATCCTATTCCATCTATCGAACTGGGTGCCAAAGCCGAGGTTCTTATAGTGGACCAAAAAAGGAAAGAATTAATGATGTGAGAGACGTCTCTTTGAGACGAAGGGAAAGAGTCAGCATTTCATTTTTAAGTGAAAAAAATTTAAACATCTTTCTCCATGAAGGTCGAAATCCGATCCAATGCTTCATTTAGGAGGGGTATAGGTGCAAGATAGACCATTCGAAAGTGGTCTCTTCCAGGTTCACCGAACCCGGAGCCATGAATTATTAAGACACCAGTCTCTTCAAGGAGGTTGATGACATATTCTCGGTCGTCTTTCGCTCCTTTGCGATTCAAGATTTTCGGGAAGACATAAAACGCCCCCTCCGGTTTTGTACAAGAAAGTCCCGGGATCTCATTCAATCGTTTGTAAGCAAGATCCCGACGGGGACGAAGTTTTCGCATCATTTGACCAATATGTTCCTGAGATCCTTCCAATCCAGCTACAGCTGCTTTTTGCGCAGGTGTTGAAGCACATAATCGAACACGAGCTGTACGAATGATCGCATCACGGAGATCCTGTATTTTTTCGGCGGGATCATGAAAATAGATATACCCTAATCTCCAACCAGTAATGATGTAACCCTTACTAAAGCCGTTGAAGCCGACGACGGGAATATCATTACTTAGAGAAGCGGTACTTACATGTTTTTGATCAAATACCAATCGATCATAGATTTCATCACTGAGTACAGGAATTGAGAACTCACCTGCGATATCCATGATCTCTCGAAGAATTTTTTCCTCGTACACGGCTCCAGTGGGATTATTCGGGTTTACAAGCAAGATTCCTTTCGTTCGATCTGTCACACTTGAACGGAGCTCCTCTGTATCAGGTTGCCAGTCATTCTCTTCGTCACATTTGTAGTAGTTTACTTCAGCTCCATAATATCTGACAAAGACAGGGTAGGGAGGATAAACCGGGCCAGGGATAAGAAGATTCGAACCAGGATCACAAAGACTACCTAAGGTCAATGTTATGCCTTCAGAGATACCATTTGTCACAACGATGTTTTCTGGGCTCAAGGAAACTCCTCCTCCCAATTCTTTATGACATATGGATTCACGAAGCTCTAACAATCCTTGGGAGTCGGAATAACAGTTATAACCACCATCCATCACCGCATCAGACAGTGCTTTCTTGAGATGATTGGGAGGTTCAAAATCAAATTGGGCGGGATCTCCTATATTCAATCGTATGATTTTTTTCCCTTTTTTTTCTAGCTGTGAAGCAAGAGGAATCAAGTCACGGATTGCATATTTTATAGTTTTAGAACGTTCAGAAGCAAATTTCACAGGGCACATCCTCCATTAACAAGGACTCCGCATTTGTGTTCTTTTAAAGTATGTTCTCAAAAATTCGGGGTTTCACTTTTAAAAAGTTCCTAGTTTTTCGAAAAAATAGATAAGGCAACACATCTTTAATATGGATTTAGTTTGTTAATTATTATAGACAACATATGGATGTAAAAGGATGCCCTGTTTTTTACAAATTTTTGCGCGGACTTTTGAAAAAGCCCAAACTAAGTACTTCATATACCTAACTAAAGACGACGAAAACAAACTCGAAAAACTTCTCAGGAACAAACTGGAGGACCTATCTGGGAAACCAATTCGAACACACGAGCTTCTCAGGAAAATCCTTGAAGAGCTTCAAAGAGCAAAACCTGTGGAATTTTTGGAGTTAGAAACCTGGTTGTTGCAACAAATCCGTAAATTGAGGGTCAAAGAATTGTCTATGAATCACGTTCCTGTGAAAAAAAAGGAGAAGAAAGAACCTAAAAGGAAGAAAAAGAAAAGAGAACCAAAAGTCTACGCTTAGGTCCATACCCTGTTATCTTTAAAATATCCATTACTAATTGGATTTCTTGCTTACCGTACGAAATAGGATCACCCATGACTATCGCACACCAATTCTCGTTAATTACTCAAATCTCTCTGTGCAATCCTTACAAACATATACTTTCTTGTAGACTGGGGTGTGTCCAGCATAGGCAATCGGTTTAGATTTATCTTCAACTGTTTTTATATTGTGAGAACCACACTTGGGGCACACTATTCGTGGCATCTGAATGTTCCTCCGTCCTATCTATGCTTTGACTTTTGATTTTTAAGCCTTTGGGCACATAGAGTTTTTCAGTAGTACATCAGTATACTCGGTTTCATAGGTTGTGGGGTCTTTATCCACCAATAAATTGCTCCTTGAGCGATTATTTCCGATGAGAGGGCTAAAAAAGCTCTTAAACGTTCTGGAATCTCAGGATTTTGAGATCCGAGGGGGATATTTTATTGGTCCGAATTTAAACCCATATCGGACGATACCGCGACGTCCCCCCTCAGAGATCTTTCTAAATACCACTTCAAGTTCTAATCCGATTTTGAGTTCCTCTGGATTGATGTCGACAAGTTGGGCAGTAATTGTAGGCCCCTCTTCCAGTTCAACAAGGCCCATTATATAGGGAATATGAAGTTCCAACCCTTTGGGAGCCTCATGAACAATTGTATAAGAACGGAGGATTCCTCTTCCAGTGAATGGTTTCGGAATGGATTTTGTCGACTTACATTCTGGACAGACAAGTCGAGGAGGGAAAGTGCGATGACCACAGGCAGCACATTCAGAACCTTCTAAACGAAAACGAGCGTTAATCCCACGCCAATATTCGGGAATACTCGACTCTCCCACGATAGTCACCTCCTTTTGCTACTGAGAAGGGTTACGATCGCTGTTGCACCGGAGCCACCAATACTATGCGTAAGTCCCATCTCCACATTTTCAACTTGTCGCTTTCCTGCGTTCCATCTCAGTTGTAACACGATTTCAATTGCTTGGGCAATCCCTGTTGCGCCTATGGGATTCCCACGGGCTTTTAACCCACCTGAAGTATTGACAGGTATTCGTCCCCCAATTTGTGTTTCACCTGATTCTGTAACAATCCCTCCTTGACCTTCTGGGACAAATCCAAGATCTTCTAATGCCATTATTTCCCCGATTGTAAAGGAGTCATGCACTTCTGCAACATCTACTTCGTTGGGTGAAGTTCTTGCATATTCATAAGCTTTCTGTGCGGCATTTTGGGCAGCCGGAATATTCGTGATGGTTTGGCGGTCCTGCAGGGCAATAGTATCACTGGCGTGGCCTGAACCTCGGATCCAGATTGGTTGTTCATGCGTCTCGGCAATTTCAGCAGCCGCTATTATGATTGCTGCTGCACCGTCACTTATAGGGCTACAATCAAGAATACCTAAAGGTGAACAGACCATTTTGGCTTGTAAGATTTGTTCGATGGTGAATTCCCGCCGGAAGTGTGCTTTAGGGTTATTCACAGCATTCTTATGGTTTTTTGCAGAAACCATAGCTAGTTGTTCTTTTGTTGTCCCATACTTCGCCATATGTGCTCGCGCCATTAGGGCGTGCACCGCTGGGAATGTCAATCCTGTTTGAAGTTCCCATTCTTGATCTGCAGCTGCGCCCAACGCCGAAATAACGTCACCACTATCAGTGAGATCGGTCATTTTTTCAACTCCACACGCAACAACAATATCATACAATCCTGACAGCACTGCCAAGAAGGCACTTCGCATCGCAAGTGCTCCACAAGCGCAGCCAGCTTCGACACGTGTTGCGGGAATAGGGGTCAACCCTGCATAATCTGCTACGAGCGCAGCAATGTGCTCTTGACCTGCAAAACGCCCCATACTACCCACAAAGAGGGCTTGGACTTGATCATGAGTGATTTGCGCATCTTGGAGTGATTCGGATATTGCTTCAGCTGCGAGTTCACGAACTCCACGATCCCAGTGCTCTTGAAATTTAGTCATACCTAGTCCTATAATCGCAACATCTCGTGTCATAGTTCTCCATTCCTGTGGATTTGCTAAGTCATATCTAAGATTTTACCGCGATGCTTAGCATAGACAGCGTAATCCATGTAAACCTTATTGTTCACGTAATCATCAACAGTAGGCGTTTTATCACGTGTTTCAAGAAGAATATCGGTTGTTTTGATGCTAAAGGCATCACTCCCTGCTCCTGATCCGTATGCAACCATAAGAATGCGTTGATCTGACTCAGCTATATCAAGAATTCTGGCTAAGCCTATCATAGCTGAAGCACTATAAGTATTGCCGATTGCGCGAACCACCAAACTGGGTTCGACCTTTTCAAAGGGGATCTGGAGGGTAGACGCGGCAATAATGGGAAACTTCCCATTTGGCGAGTGGAAGCAAGCATAATCAAAATCCTCCACTGTCAACCCAAGCTTGGTCATAAGGCCTTTTGCCCCATTAATGACGTGTCGAAAGTATGCGGGCTTACCAGTGAATCTTGAGCCATGGGACGGAAAGTTTTCCCCTTCTCGCCTGAAAAAATCGGGAGTGTCTGTCGAATAACTATAAGTCCCTTCAATTTCAGCTATATGTCCCGTTCGACCCACGATTACCGCACACGCCCCCGCAGAGGCTGTGTACTCTAATGCGTCACCTGGGCGGCCTTGCGCTGCATCTGATCCAATTGCTATCCCGTAGTCGATTTGACCCGATGCTACCATCCCCATACACATCTGAATCCCCGCAGTTCCCGCTTTACAGGCGAATTCTAGATCGGCACATGTAAAGTCTCCTGGTCCTGCACAAATGGCTTCTGCTACGGTGGAGGCTGTAGGGTTCACTGCATAGGGATGGCTTTCTGAGCCCACATAGAGGGCTCCGATATTACAAGGATCAATTTTACTTTGTTTGATGGCGCTTCGTGCAGCTTCGACAGCCATAGTGGTGGTGTCTTCATCTATGTCTGGCACGGAGACCTCGGACACCCCAAGTCCTTTAGTCATAGTTTCGCCATCTTGATTCCAGACGCGTGCAATTTCTTGAACTTTAATCCTAAATTTTGGAATATACACTCCATATCCTACAATTCCTACTTGCATTTTTACTTCTCCTCCTTTTTCGTTCGAGGGATACTAACACATCTCTTCTACATGAAAAATCGTATCGAACGTTTGATTATTGCATAAATTAAGACAGAATTAATAGATAATAATCAGGACAATTTAGGAGGCTCCAGGGGTTCGCCTTATTTATGGGTTTCGGATTATTTATTTTTCTGCTATAAAATATTAACTTGATAACCCATTTTATGCTTTTATCTAAAAACTTGCAAGAAGACTCCTTGCAAAAGCGAGGAGAAGAATTCTGAACCCATACCACCTTTATATTGTTTGACGTATACTAACCTCCGAGGAACTGGGTAATGTACTTGGTACAAAAGAATCATTTGCCGGGGTTGCAAAAACGTGAGTACCAGCTCCTGCGCCAACTCACTCGTCTCTCCAAGAACCTCTACAATCAGACCTTCTTCACCCTCCGCCAATATTACTTTCCCAAAGGATCCAATCTGCCATATGAGAGCGCCTATCACTATCTCAAGGAGATTGAGAATTATCGCCAATTACCATCGCAAGTCACTCAGCAAACCATGAGAGTGGTCAATCGCACAATGCGATCATCCATCAGGTTGTCCGAGAATGCGAAAAAGGGAACTATACTCGTCCGATCCGAATGCCATATTACTTGCCGAAAGATGGGTTTTTTGTGTGTATCTTCCCGCAAGACATGTACAAAGTCGATGGGGGGACAATTCACCTCTCACTTGGCAGATAATTTACGAAAGAACTCGGAACCCGATATCTACGCTATAAATTGCCCCCACACATCCGGTGGAAGTTGATCAAGTAAGTCCGCCTTTTTCCCCCGCAGAGCGGGCTATTCTTAGAGATTGAATATGTCTATGTGGTTGACCCGGAACGCTCCAAGTTAGGCCCCTCCAAGTGCATGGCTATAGATCTGGGAGTGAATAACTTTGCAACCTGTGTGTCCACGGATGGGACTACCTTCATCATTGAAAGGAAAGGGCTGAAATCCTATAACCGTTGGTGGAACAAACAGAAAGCAAGGTTACAAGCGATTTATGCCAAGCAAGGGATCAAAATTTGGAAAAAACTGACATAGTTCTTTCAGGAATGTTCCTTATTATGAACAACTATATGGCTTAAACAGCCCATCGGATTATTCAAGAGAGCCTCGACCAGAAGATTGTGAAGCTGATAATCGGGGAACTGAAGGATATCAAACAACACTTCAACTTAGGAAAAAACGAATCAGCACTTTCTTTTTATTCCCTTCAGGATGTTTAAACAAAAACCGCAAACGAATAGTTGGATTAACACATAGCCTTCTAAGAAGGCGAGGAAGCATACACGTCACAAACGTGTTCCAATGTGAGCTATGAAACAAGTGGAATCGGAAATATCGGGGTCTCTATGTGTGGCGTGCTTGTGGTATGGTGTTCAATGCCGATGTCAATGATGTCCTTAACCTTCTCAAAAAAGTGGCTTCTGAGCCCAACAGGATAGGAAGTCGTGGGCGCATGAGTTGCCTGGTGCAAAAAGGCTGTCTGGCGTTCCGGGACAGCACCCTTCTCACGAAACTCCGTCCGTGAGAATGGGGTGGTTTACTTCCTCTGAACCAATAGCCAAAAATATGACCTGATAAAGCTTTGAATTATTGTTTTCAAACTATAACTCCTTGAATCCGAAGAAATTTATATTCGGCGGTTTTTGCTTTTCCAAGAGATCGAATAAGAACCAAACTAACGTGGTTGTTACGCATAGGAGATGATCGCCTTATGCGCCAAACATTTTTTGATGTCCAATTAAATTCATCAGAATTGGTATAATGTCATGCCCTCGGAGCCTCTGGAGGGCTCCTCTTACGGCGGATCGTTCATCAAAAACTTTAATATCATCAGTCCTTACTTGGGATCCCATGATTGCCAAAGGAACGGGATCTGCAGTATGTTCGCGAACCCTAAGAGGTGTACAGTGATCTGCGCATATCGCAATATGCAAATCGGGCAAGTTCGCGTCAAGGATGATTCCTGCTATTTCATCGACTTTCTGAATCATTTTTTGTTTCAGCGCAACATTTCCATCATGACTAGCATTATCAGTAGGTTTGAAATGAATGAAAACAAAGTCATTCGATTCAAGGGCAGCGAGTGCCCTCGTGGCTTTGGCTCGATGATCTGTATTATAAGTCCCAGTCGCCCCTGGGACTTCAATAGGCTTCATACCAACAGCAATAGCAACACCGGCAACTAATGAGCTGGGAGCAATAAACGCACACGAGCTTTTGTATAACTCCGGGAGCGGAATCACGTCCGGTACAGTGCCTCCTCCGCGAAATAGTATACAATTTGCGGGAAGCAAGCCATGAGCTTGTCTTTCGGAATTTATAGGGTGAGCGCTTAAAATATTATAAAATTCATCAGAAAGCTCATTAAGGAGCATAGATGTCTTATAGGCAGCTTTAGTCTCTTCAAGAGGAACAGATCTTGCAATTTTCACTTCATTTTTCTTGGGGTCTGTTGGAGACACCTTTGGGGAGATATCCGGTCCCCTTAAGATCATAGCACATCGATGTTCCACTGTATGTTTTACAATGATTTTAGTATCAGGTGAAATGTCTGAGCGAATACCTTGTAACGCCTGAATCAGTTCATCCCCCTCCTCAGATATTCTTCCGGCTCTTCGATCAATAATCACTCCATTTTCGACCGTGGCAAGATTGCAACGAAATGCAACATCCCCTTTCTTCACTTGGAGCCCGACACCGAGCGCTTCAAGTGCACCTCGTCCAGAATACGTCTTAAATGCATTATAACCAAAGAGGGAAAGGTGAGCCGTGTCACTCCCAGGAATGATTCCTGGCCGTATTACATCAACCAGCCCATTAATCCCTCTTCGAGCCAATTCATCTAGAGATGGAGTCTCTGTGGCCTCAAGAGGTGTTTTACCTATTTCTCCATCACCTAATTCGGGGATAAGGCGATCTCCCATGCCATCTGCAATAATAAGCAAAGCTCGCATTGGATTGATCCGCCAATCACGTTTTTCATAAAGAGTTTTGAAGGTGAGCTTTAAAAGAATTTTTTTACATAAAAAAAATGAGTTTAAAACAAGCAAAAGAGAAACAATCTAGAATTCATTTGCAGAACGAATTTCATCCAATTGCGGTGGTTTAAACATGACAAGTGACCGTAACGAGCAGCAAGCCGAAGAACAGCAAAAATCCCCAACACGAGACGAATGGGCAAGAAACTTCTCCGAATGGTTTGATAAAATCCTAGATGATGCTGAAATTGTTGATTTTAGATATCCGTTAAAAGGCGCAGGAGTCTGGCGGCCTTTTGGGTTTAAGTTGCGGAAATACACGTATGAGATCTTACGCACTCTGCATGATCAGACCGGCCATGACGAAGCTTTATTTCCACTGCTGATCCCGGAAGCCGAATTTCTCAAGGAAGCTCAACATATCCGGGGTTTTGAAAAGCAAGTTTATTGGGTCACTCGAGGAGGTACTGATGAGCTTGAAGTCCCCCTTGTGTTACGCCCCACTTCAGAGACCTCAATCTACCCCATGTATCATTTATGGGTGCGGAGCCATGCAGATCTTCCTTTGAAACTCTATCAGGTCGTATCCACGTTTCGATATGAAACTAAACATACCCGTCCGTTACTACGTGTCCGGGAGTTAACCAGCTTTAAAGAAGCTCACACCGTCCATGCCTCGTATGAAGAGCTAGAACAGCAAATCCAAGAGGCGGTAGGGATCTATGCGAGGTTTTTCGACGAGTTGGGTATCCCCTATCTGATCACTCGTCGTCCAGAATGGGATAAATTTGCGGGTGCAGAATACTCAATTGCATTTGATACAATTCTACCAGATGGTCGAACTCTCCAGATTGGAACAGTCCATAATCTGGGAACGAATTTCGCCAAAGCTTTTGACATTAAATTTGAGACCAGAGATGGAAAATCACAATGGGCCTATCAAAGCTGTTATGGGATCTCCGAACGATGTATCGCAGCAACCCTTATCGTTCATGGAGATGATCACGGTCTTGTATTCCCTCCAAAGGTTGCCCCAATTCAGGTAATTATTATCCCTATTCCATTTGCAAGCCTAGAACAAGAGATCAATAAGGTTTGTGACGAATTAATGAAGGAGTTGGAACACGAAAACATTCGGGTCACGGTAGATAGGTCCGAAAAAACCCCTGGGGCCAAATTTTTCTTTTGGGAGATGAGAGGCGTACCTGTTCGGGTTGAAGTTGGACCAACGGATCTTGAAACAAACTCAGTTACTTTAGTCCGTCGGGACACCCTTAAACGTGAAATCGTCCCCCGACTTGAAGCAACGACTCGAATTACAGATCTTCTCGTTCGATTGACTCGAGATATCAAGCAGCGAGAAGCAAAATTCCTACAAAGTCGTATTTATCGTGTTAAAACACTTGAAGAAGCAAAAGAAGTAGTTGGGCAGCGTATCGGCGTGGTAGAACTTCCATGGTGTGGGTTAGAGGAATGTGGGAAATTTCTGGAAGAAGAATTAACAGGTTCCGTTCTTGGGACCCCAGAGGACCTACAGAACTTTGAAGATGTAGAAGGAGTCTGTTTTGCTTGTGGTAAAAGGGCTATAACAATAATGCGTTTTGCAAGGTCCTATTAAAATTGTCCAACGAGAGTCTCCTCCCCCACCTCATCATATATTTATATTCTTTGCATACCATAGAAAATGGCACGTTTTGGGGTCCATAGTTTGGTCTTAGTAAGAATGATTCACAGGTAATTCTTTTAGACATAACCCAAACAAATCCTCCTGCCTGCAACCACCTCTATAAAAACTTTAATGAAAACCCTTTTTTGTTTTGTAAGCGACATTATCTACAATAGAAGGTGAACGAATTAGCTGGAGAATTTGCTCTTACTGCTGAACAAAAAACAGAACTTTATCAACTTTTACAGGAGATCGTTAAATACTGCGATATGGATGCTCTCGCTTTGGTTACCCGCGAAGGTGTACGAGTTGCTTTTTTTACCGAAACAGATGCAGATCCTGATCTCTTTGCAGCAATAGCCGCTGCGGTCTTAAGTACTGGTGAGATGGTAGTCTCACGTATGGATCATGGCCCCGAAATGTGGGAAGTCATGGTACGTGGGGAAACCGGTTATACCATCTTGGCCAATGCGGGACGGTTCATCTTGATTGGTGCCAGTCGCGAATCTCGTTCACTTGGGTTAGCCATTCGGGTCTTACGGAAGTATGCACACCGTGTGGCGGAAATCTTCGAGAAGGCCACTCGGGATCTAACAGGTGATATCCAAATACTTTTTGATGAATAAACAAAGAGAAAGCGTTAAACATGATCAGGGGGAAGGAACCCTCGTGACATCTCAGAAAAGTGATAATAAAGAGCAATCTTGAGGGAAGTAAGAACAGAAATGCAAAATAAACTGTAGAATCCACCAAAGGAAGTCTACATAGTGAACCTTCAGATAATCCGTGAGTACCCTAACATTTATGTCTAAACATCTCGGTATTTTATTTAATTTGGAGAGACTGGAGATTGGGAAAAAAACGAAAATCTCGAGGCCGTACAAAAGGAAAGAAAGGCCGAAGCTCGATGGTTCAGTGTACGGCTTGTGGCCAGATGGTTCCTCGTGATAAAGCAAAAAAGAAGACGCGGTACAGCAGTCTAGTAGATCCAGTCCTCGGACGTGAACTCCGTCAACGTGGAAGTTACATTCCCAGGGAGCGAAGGATTGTATATTACTGCGTCAGTTGTGCGGTTCATCGTGGTCTTGTTAATATCCGTTCTAAAACTGAACGTAAAGTTTAGAGTAATTTTTAAGGTGTTATTGACATCTTATCACCTGGAAACCATCGTATACGCAATATTATTAATTCTTAAAAGATGATAGGAAAGTATACTTGCTATAATCCAATCTAGGTTGGTAATAAAGACGAAGTGATTTACTCAGTATAGCATCGATTTCATTTAGGGGATATAACCATGCATGAAGGCCTAATAGACATCGATGGCTCTCAAGGTGAGGGCGGAGGGCAACTGTTACGTAATGCCGTGGCGTTAGCAGCTATTTATGGCCGTCAAATCAGAGTCTATAATATCAGAAAGAAACGAAAAAATCCTGGACTTCGACCGCAACATAGGCAAGCTGTGAGGCTGGTCGGAAGGGTATGCGGAGCTGAGATGTGGGGATTAGAGGAGAACAGCATGGAGGTACGATTTTCTCCTAAATCAATTCGAGGGGGTTCTTTTTCAATTGATATTGGAACTGCTGGAAGTATCACTTTGCTCCTGCAATGTGTGCTTCCAGTATTCGCATTCACGCAAGTCAGATCCTCCCTGAAAATAATGGGGGGGACGAGTGTCAAGTGGGCCCCTCCAATTCCCTATATGACCAACGTTTTTCTTCCGATCCTCTCCACACATATGGGATTTGAACCCACTGTGAACCTAGTGAGACGTGGTTACTATCCTAAAGGGGGTGGACTGGTCGAAGTCGAAGCAACACCGATTCATAAAATAAATCCCATTGTTCTGCCTGAACGAGGAAAAATTGAGGCCATTGAGGGCATATCTTATTGCTCAAAGCTGCCAAGACATGTGGCGGAAAGGCAAGCTCGATCTGCGAGGCGTACCCTTGCCAAACACGGGCTCAACGAGGTATCAATCGAAGTTAAAACCGATATGAGCGCTAGATCCCCCGGATCAGGGATTGTTCTATGGGCTAAATCCTCCTTAGGTGCTATTATTGGGGCGGATTCATTAGGTGAACGGGGTAAAAAGGCCGAACATGTTGGAGAAGAAGCTGCACGTCAGTTCATTTCTCAATTACAGCGAAATAAGCCCATCGACAAACACCTCTCAGATCAATTGATCGTTTGGATGGCGTTGGCTGATGGTGTTAGTCGAATAGGCTGCACAGAACTTACATTACATGCTATTACAGCTATTGAACTATGTGAAACCATTGCAGGAGCCGAATTTAATGTAATTGGACGACTTGGGGAACCTGTTACTATTGAATGTCATGGGGCGGGAAGATCATTATAGTAATAGCATAGACACCAGCACCGACTCAGAGATTATTGGAATTTCTTCTTCGATATCTCTCTTTGATGCATATTATTCAATCTTTCAAAGGACCTTTCTATGATCTCTCTTCCTTTTCGTTTGAACGTCATTTAGAGTCTCTTTAAACCATGGAACGTTACTATAGTGATACGGGCAGCAATTACAATCCGAAGACTCCACCTATTGAAAAACCCCCATAAAAGTTCTAATAAAAGTAAAATGTGAACGATTAATGACAAACATAACAGAACTAAATGTGTTTTAGTTTTAATTGTCCTCCTAATATAAGATTTTCATCCTAATTTAGATATAACACGATTTAACCGGTTTTTTGTATTTATTAATACTTGATCTCAATTAACTTAGACAAATCTTCCTTATTCTCTCATAAGCTGTTCGTATTACTGTTTGATGCTCAGATTACACGGTGATTTGATTTCTGTCCTCATGACCAAAAGAAGCTGCTAAAATCATTGGAATTGATTCTCCCATTCCTCTCTCATTAAGATCCGACGTGTGGAGATCATTCGATCAATGGCAAGAATGCCATTTAAATGATCAATTTCATGTTGAAAGAGTTCGGCAAGCGCATTTTCCGCGTCAATGACCTTCTGAACCCCCTTTGCGTCTTGGTACTCAACACTTATTTTCTGAAACCGCTTGACTTCAACAAAAAAGGCTAGTTTAAAGCAAAAACAACTATCCCAGACAACAAATTGCTCTGAACTCATTTCGCGAATTTTCGGATTAATCATAACATGAGGAGCGCCTGGTGTTTTAAAGACAATGATTTGTTTTAAAACACCAATCTGTGGGGCTGCTAGGCCTCGACCCAATCCTTCTTGTTTTTGTAGATGGATAAGGGTGTCTTCCATATTGATGATTGTATGTTGTAATTCTTTCAGATTGAAGGTTTCAACAGGACTTGTTTGTTCGCGTAGCAGAGGATTCCCTAATAACAAAATCGGTAATACAGGCATATCACTGTCCTTCTTTAGTTTTATAAATATTTAGCGGTGAATTGGCTTCCATTGAGGGATGGATAATAGGAGCTGGTAGCTTTAAACAGACACTCGATGCTACAATTTCCTTTGATGAAGGTATCTTCCAATATTCTTCAATAAGATATCAAGACCTTTTTCTTCAGTTGCAATAATCTCTACACAATCTTTATTTTCATTTAGTCGCTCTTTCAACTGATCAATTGTATCTTTTGAGGCAATATCCACTTTATTTATTGCAATAATGATCGGAGTCGTAGGAAAGGTATCTAAAATCTCCTTAAATAAATTTTCTTGGGCTTGCAGCTCGTATCCGCAGCTGAACGAAGGGTCAAAAATGAAGACCACCAGATCTGGAAGATGGTGTAGAGCAACCAGTGCTTGTTTTTCGATTGGGTTCCGTTCAGTAGCGGGTCTATCTAGTATTCCTGGCGTATCCACAATCTGTGTCTTGACGTTTAAGATGTTTACATGTCCTATAGAGACTTCTTTTGTCGTGAAAGGATAATGAGCGATTTCAGGATTAGCGGACGAGATTTTTTGAACAACAGTGCTCTTTCCTACGTTGGGATAACCAGCTAAAACCACAGTTGGCAGATTGGGATCTAAGTTCGGGAACCCTCGCATTTTAAATCGTAGTTCCTGAAGAAATTGTACCCTTTGCTCCAATTTACCTAAAAATGATGCAAAACGGGCAAAGGCTTGCTTTCTAGCTCTAATTGCTTGGATACTTTCTGTCGCGCGCTTGATCTTTTTAATCTGATCCCGTTCAATCGCTTGGATGACGCTTTGTCCGCCAACGATGGAGCCAATCGCTTGTTTCACCTTATCAAGCGAAATGAAGATGCTCAGTGTTGCTCTGTAGAAGGGATGCATCTTATCGAAACTTGGAAACCATCGCTGAACCCTACTAAGCCGATCTTTCAGGACTTGTGCCGCCGTTCGTACCCGTGCACTTTCACGGTTTTTCGCTCGAACAATCGCTGGGAGTGTCTTTGAGGATTTCGCAGAAATCCGCATAGCTCGCTTAAATGCGCTGTCAAGCCAGTTTTCCGTTATTTGCTGCATCCTTTCCACACTCAGGGATACTTAAGGTTAATGTGTAATAAAAATCAACTATTCAATACAAGAATTTTCTTTTACGCTTCCTGATGTTTGTCTTTATTGGTTCCCTATTGGGAGTTCCTCACTTGAAACAATACAGTGATTGAACTTCGTTCATTAAAAGACCATCTTTCTTCTTTTCTCTGCTCTCTCTTAATCTTTCAAGTTCTTTGTTACTCAGAATACCTCGAATAAGCTCACAAGAGCGTATTATTCTCCCAAGATAATCTCACGAGCCATATCCTGTAATTTCTCTTTTTTGGCGTTATGTCGATGCTTGAACTCTAAGACCCGCTCGAGCATTTGCAGTTTGCATTCTCCACAAAGTAATCGGCCACTCATGCATTCTTCCCGTAAATCTGCTAGTTCTTTATCACTCTGGATAAAGAAAAATTTGCCTAAATCGAAATTTCGACAAATATCGGGTCGTCCGCCAAGCCGTTTTTGCTCTTCAACGGTGTCCCGTCCTCCGGTAAAGGCGTTCAACACTTTCTGTTTGATTAAGAAGTCTTCTTCCTGGAAATTGAAAAATGACATAGCTGTTCGTTTAGACATTTTATTAGTGCCATCAAGTCCCTTAAGCAGTAAATGATAGGTGAAACCAGAGGGGACAAATTCATAGAATTTCTGAAAGACTTCTTTTTTTGCGAGATCTCGCGTTAAACGGGCATGTGGTGCCTGATCTGCCCCAACTGGGGTTACTGTTGGCTTAGGACCACCGAAACGCTCAAGTTGGGGAAGTAGAATGTCTCCTGCTTGAATCAACGCTGCGTGGTAATGTCCAAACCCTCTTTCCCCATAGAGTCCCTTCATCATATTATACGTCACGTGGGCTGCAAAAAGGCTAGCCAATCGTAACACGTCGAGCTCCTCTGATTGTCGATATATATAGGCCCGCTTCGGGTCAAGGCCTAAGGCCAAAACATCTGTTATGTTATCAATAGCATATTTGGTCGTTTCTTGCGGTGTTTGGCGCCCATCCGCATACGATTCTAGATCTGCAATGCAAAAGGAGACGTGTGCTCCTAATCTCTGGAAATAGATGACTTCTGTCGCTGTAATGAAAGAACCTAGATGGTAGTATGATGAGGGTTTAATCCCTGTCATAACCGCAAAGGGCCGGTTCTTCCGAATTGCTTCGAGTATACGACCCAGATCCGTGTGTCCAAACATGATCCCTCGCGTCATATAGAAGTGCGGTTCAGGGATATTGGAGAGAATATCTTGGATACGTTCGATTCCGAATTCCGTCATCAAGTAAGCATAATCATCCTCTCTTACTCCTCCTCCAAATGCATCTACTACTAGTTCCTCAGAATTTTCTCTAGTCATAAGGTAGAACCTCCAATTTCAAGCATTTCAGCATCCGTGAAGCATACGATTGAGGGGTTCTCCTACTAGGGATATAACCTAGTAGGAATAGGTGTTTATTTTGCGTAAACCCAATATTCAGAGGGTACGAATCTGAAATGGACTGGGGATTTCGGAAAAATAATGTTCTCATTAAAGCAAATTCCAGTCCAAGGGATCAAACCCCACCAGATTGTATTTATAATTCTAAATGTAGTTAATAGGACTTCTTATTTAAATCCTTTGATAATTGCTTGTAAATCCTAGAAGCACCCTGTTTATCTCTTTAAATAAGCCTTAATCCATTTTTAGTCAAAAATAACAAAAACCCGTATAAATGAATAGAAAAGTTTAATGGATATAAAAATTCCCAATGGAAGAGAATATTCAGAGAATATCCAGCCCACAATGCATGTCCCGATCTTATGGGTTTTCAAGAGTTGCTATAACGATACTGATTATCCACAACTGGATTTTAAGAAACCACCCAGAAACAAAATGCTAAAAACCCTCTAGATTTATGAATGTTGAAGGCGAATTAGGAATACTAACTACAAATAAAGAAATATGCATTGGCAATCAAAACTCCCAAAGACGGTAAGAACACACTAAATAACGGAATTTGATGAAGCCAAAAATTGCAAATAAGAGTGTGATATAGATGATTGCAGGAGCAACAGCTGTAGGGTTAAGTTGTACTGATGGAGTCGTTCTAGCTGCGGAGAAACGGATGGCATTAGGAAGGTTCATCCAATCCAGAAATGTTCGAAAAGTGTTTTTAGTTGATGAAAGAATCGGAGCCGCAGTGGCAGGACTTTTCAGCGACTCCCAGCAAATTGTTCGGTTAATCAAGGCTTATGTGAATCTCTATAACTTGGAACGAGAGGGGGAAATGATTGGTACCCGCACTGCAGCAAAGCTCATGGCGAATGTTCTTTTTAATAACCGGATATTTCCATATTATGTTGAACCGATAGTTGGTGGGACCGACAAAAAAGGCAACCATATTTATGTATTGGATCCCATTGGGAGTCTGATGGCTGAAGACTATGCGGCAACTGGAACAGGTGCTCAAATTGCTATTGGGGTCCTTGAAGATGGCTATTTTACTGATATCACAACAAATAAGGGACGAGAACTTGTGATCGAGACTATTCGGATGGCTTCACGGCGAGAAGCTACATCGGGGGATGGAATTGATGTTCTAGTCATCACTCCAGAGAAAGGAGGTATTATAGAAACCATCCCTCCAGAACATTGACTAAAACTACAGGACGAAGTGAAGTTATAAAACTAGGAGTTTTGGATAAGGACAACTATCTCATTCTGCCATTCAACCATTGATTTGGATCCTATTATTAATGAGCCTCTGAAATTCAGTTAAAAACAAAACATCTAATCCCTTTTTGGGAAATAAATTGAAGAAATAGACTGCAATGGAGTTTCCGGGTTCGGAATGAGACCGGGAGTTTCCTCGCCCCTCTGGCCACCACCTCAGAGAAATGGTAGCTTCCCTGATTTCCCACGCGCTCTCGCAGCGTAGTACACTCAAGAACGGAAACGAGCTTATCTTTCGGCTCCACTGCAGTGAGTAATGGTGAATTAAATTCAATTATTAATCTTTTGCTAAGATCATTATCACTGTAAATATTTTTAGGGATTAACGGATTCGTAGAAAGGATGATTACTCTTGGATAACCATGGGACTTTAATGGTAGGCTCGTTGGTTAATGACAGAAAGTAAAAAAACTGGACGGGATCACCAAATATAAGATAAGAACGAAATAATGAATTTCAACGAGGTTTGATAATGAAAATCACTTGGCTCGGCCATGCCGCATTCATGGTAGAAAGTGAAGTTGTAGTTCTGTTTGACCCTTGGATCACGGCTAACCCGACAAACCCATTTAAAAGCGTAGAAGAAATCCAGCAGGTGGATATCGTTTGCGTTACACACGATCATGAGGATCACGGGTTTAATGATGCGGCAACAATCTGCAAACAACATGATGCATGTTTTATAGGAGTTCATGAGCTTGCTATCGAAGCAGAGAAGGGTGGGGTTAAATGTGCGATTGGAGGCAATATTGGAGGGACTGTTGTGACCCCAACAAATATTCCCATCACATTTACACAAGCCTTCCATTCATGTGAAAGGGGTATGCCTTGTGGCTTTATTGTTCACCTTTCAGAAGGCCCGATCTATTTTCCGGGAGACACTGCGGTATTCGGGGATATGGCACTCCTTGCGAAACTCTACTTGCCGAAAGTCGTTTTGATTCCGATTGGATCGACGTACACAATGGGACCGAGGGAAGCTGCAGAAGCGATCCGGATGCTCTATCCGAAGATTGCAATTCCCTGTCACTTCAATACCTTCCCGGCGATAGAACAAGATGCGGAGGAGTTCAAAAAGCTTGTAGGTGAAGCGGCGGAGGTTAGGATTCTGAAACCTGGCGAAACAGTTTCAATCTAAAACGATAAACCTTATAGGGGGCGGTATCTTGATTGGCCTTCGTGATGAAGCCCAGCGATGTTTCAAGCTATGCTTGTACGGAGGCACGTTCGATCGTTTGCATGTGGCTCATCGTGTGCTCTTGGAAGTGGCTCTCACCCTCGCAAAACAGGTAGCGATAGGCGTGACTTCAGATGAGATGGTACAGGGAAAAATGGCGGCGGAGAAGATTCAACCCTTTAAAGAACGCGTTAAACAACTTAAAGAATATCTCGCAAACGGGAATTTTCAAGGAAGATTTCAGATTGCCCAGCTTACGAAACCGGAAGGAATAAGCGAGGAGCTAGCAGATGCTGATGCAATGATCGTTTCGGAAGAAACACATCCTATGCTGGATAAAATTAATGCGGTGCGTAGTTCAAGAGGTCTCACCCCGTTAGTCAAGATCTTTGTACCCTATATTCTCACAAATTCAGGCCGACCATACCGTTCCACTGATCTTCGACTAGAAGAGGAATAGGAAGCTTTTGCCTTCTGTATCCTCTAAAAACGAGCGAAAAAGAGAATATATCGCAATAGTATTGAGAATTGCTCTTCCTCGACTATCGATGTGTGCTGTTTGAAGTTTTGAATCATCATGAAGAAGATTTTCGAGAAGTTGTCTAGATCGGCCTTATACTATATACTATACTAGTATGTCAGTTTCAAGCTGCACTTGGGATGCCTTTGCGAACCGTTTCAATTCCAAGGGTGATCATAACATCAGTTCTTGTTACAATCCCGAGAATTGTATCTGGTTCATCAGACTGTGCCACCAATAGACTTCCGATATCGTTTTCTTGCATTTTTTTAATAGCCTGAGAGACGGGAGTCACTGGGTCAACAGTAACGATATTCTTACGCATGATGTCCCCTACCAAAACATCACACCGTCGATTCGGACCGAATTGACTTATATCCCGGAGTGAAACCATCCCAACGTATTTCCCTTGTTCATCAGTTACAGGAAAACGCAAGTGCCCCTGTTTTCGCATGAATTCGAGCAAGTCGTCACAGGTCATGGAAGTGGGAACTGCTAGAACGGGGGAAGACATAATTTCTCCCACGTTAATATCTTTGAGCAGATACCGTTGGGTGGCTTGTTCTCCTTCAGCATTTGCCCCTACGTAGATGAATGCTGCGATGATTAGAAGCCAGAGGTTCTGAATGAAAACAAGTCCAATAATAGCCATTCCCATGGCTATTAGGTGGGAGATTCTGACGGAAAGCATGGTGGCGCGGAGGTGGGGCATTCTAGAAGCAAGGATTGCCCGTAATACTCGGCCTCCATCAAGTGGGATAGCTGGAACGAATGCGTTGAAGCCAAAAAGTAATAAGTTCAGTATAACGACTTGTTCGAGGAAGGTATAGATAAGATCAACTTTGATTACGAGGGTCAAGCCATAGGCAATGACAGCTAGAAGTAGACTCATAAATGGGCCAGCGATGGAAATAAGTCCCTCTTTCTTTGGTTCTTCGGGGATTTCATACATTGCCGCCATCCCACCGATAGGAAGGAGTGTAATGTCTTTGGTTTCAATTTGAAATTTTCGTCCCATCAATGCATGACCTACTTCATGGAAAAGAACTGAGCTAAAGAGAATAACAAGTGTTACTGCAAAATCAAAGGCAGCTTGGAGCCCTTGAACAATCAGAACTAGGAGAGGTAGACCAATGATAAACAAAATAAACGTTTGATGAATTTTTATATCAATACCAGCAATAGACCCAATTTTCACACTCATATTATCACCTATAAATTATTGAATTAAAATGGATTTTTCGTAAATCAAATACAAAATGGATTGAATTAAGGTTTAAGGTGTTGTATCTCACTTTATAGGATCTTTGACCGAGAAAGGGGTTAGTATGAATTGTATCAATATTAGAAATTAGATTTCTTTAAATTAATAACGATTCTGAAGACTAACGCCTCTTAACCTACTATCTCGATCCAATTATATTTAGAGGGTTTGACTTTTTTAATCGTATCATCCATGAAGTCTCTCCCACACAAAAAATTGAGAGGAATTTTCCAATGAGCAATAAATATGACACATTAATTATAGGGGGTGGACCTGCGGGATTGACTGCGGCCAAACACCTCGCATACCATCGTCGTCGCGTGTTGGTGATTGATAGAAGATCCTCCCCGTTGTATTTTATCACGAATCCAATTCACAACTATCTATGTGGGCAAAGCGCGATCGAAGGACGTAAATTACTCCAAATGTTCCAAGAGGAGACGAAGGCACTTGGAGCTATATATTGTTTCGCTAATGTTGTTAGAATCGAAGGAACATGTCCCGAATTTTATGTTTGGACCGAATCAAAACGAGGTGTAGAGGAGTATCAGGGAAAAACTCTATTGTTCGCCACCGGGGTAGCCCGCAAACACCCACTTGTGGGAGGAGATTGGCGGAAATGGCTCCCATACGCGGGTAAGAAATCGATATGCTTCTACTGTGCAAACTGTGAAGCACCCGAGACAGCTGGGAAAGACATTTTAGTGGTGAATGTAGGGACAGTTCGAAGTGCTTTGCACGTTGCTAGATCGATCCAACGTTTTGCCAAGCGAATCCGCATTTTTATGACAGAAGATAGTTCTATACCATTCACCGATGCAGATCGTCAAGTTTTAGATCAATCTGAGTTTGAATGGATGTCTGGAGTTATAGATCGTGTGGAAATTAAAACCCCGGGCCAACAGCAGATCCTTATCACTACTGATGGGCAACAGGTTGAATGTCAACATTTTTTTGCATCTTATATGGCCGTTCCACGTTCCGAACTGGCTGCCCAACTTGGCGTGGCTTTGACTGAGTCTGGCTCCATTATAACTGATCATCGCGGTAAAACTAACGTGGAGGGTATTTGGGCCGCAGGAGATGTTAGAGCCATTACTCAACAGGTTGCAATGGCTGTAGGAACCGGAAATTATGCTGCTGTAATGATCAATCAGTTTCTTGGATTTGAAGACGAGCCAGATATGCAAGTCGATCAATCGGACCTTCGTCTAGTCCCGCATTGTTTTTAAGGCTTTTCAATCATTCAAAAAGGATGAATAATCTCTATATTAATTTAAGTCTTAGCGAGATTTGTGTACTGAAGGATGAGTGCGAATCTAAAGAATAATAACGGCTTACCTCACTAATAGATTCTGAAAATCCGTCCCTCATGAGGATCAGAAGAAAATTTTATTAGGATGGAGGAGAAGGAGTTAGTAATTTGCCTGGTGCTAGAGAAATAAATCTATCAGGAGGTTTCCTAGAGTCACGGGGTAAACTCGTGAACTTGGTTAGACTAACGTCCAACCAAGATGCTTAGGAAAAGCGGACGGGCTCTCACTGAAGCGAGTGGACGGGTCGTCTAGCAATGAGTGTGGAGTCAACCCGTCTTTTTCACATCCTTCGGGAGATATAAGCTGTTGGGGGCTGTCTTCTGCAGCTCGATACGGGAGAACTCAACTGAGAAAGGCGATCGTCTCATCTAGGAAGTTGAGAGTTAGTATCGAGCTACAACAGCCCTAGACAACAGATCATTCCAACTCCCACTCCCCCGCATTCCAAGTGAATGAGTCTTGTGTGGTCTGCGTCTTCTGTTAATAATAAGTTCCCAGACCCTAATTAGGATACTTTTTATATCGGTATAAGTAAGAATGGGTAAAACAGTAAGGAGGACAACAAATTGGCGGATATTGCTACTTATATTTCTACCCTAGCAGAATTCTCGCCTATCGTCTTAATCATTATTGGAATAATATCAGGTGCATGGTTCATCTCAAACGTACTTCATGTTTTCCCAGGGTTTATCGATAATATTGCCGATGCACTTTCTACAATTGCAAAGCATGCGGGCTGGATTTTCGGCGCTTTAGGCTTAATAACTGCAGCTGCGATCTTCAAAACTAACGAATACTTAAATCAAGGGTGGTTCACAGTCACACTTCTGATAATAGTAGGCTTTGCACTATTTATGGAACCGTTTAAGGACATTCCTTGGGCTGCTCTGGTAGGTCTCGTCGCAGGGGGAGGTATTGCAGCACTAATCTGCTTCCGTTATGGAGATCGAGTAACTGGCACCATTTTAGGGATTGAAATGAAATATATCCTAGGGGCAATCATGGTTATTATATTCCTGTTAGTATTCTTGGCCCTCAAGTTTATTGAGGACGTAACTAAAGCTACCACAATGATTCTGCGGTTTCAACCAGTGGCAACCTTCTTAGGTCTCCTTTGCATCATTCAAGGCGTCCTAATTATCCTTGGAAATCCATTAACTTTTGAAACGTTGTCTGAATATATCTCGCAAGCCTAAGGAGCCGAACCAAACCCTTAATACAGTAGAATAAAAGTAATTCGTAAATCAAACATTCCATTCCAAATTCACAGTTGTCTGAAGAGTTTAAAGGCATTCAAAGAATAACATTCACATTTCTAACGAGATCGAGATACCTACAACCTTAAACACATACAATAATTTCAAAAGGTGCTAAGTAGCACCTTTCTCTTTATCGACATTTTAAAGCCCAAAAACTAGTTCTTGAGGGATTTAGAATGAGTTAGTCATCCCTTTTCAAGATCGAAAAACGCATAATGGTTTATTAGGTAAATTATATCTTGAGAGGTTCATAGAGATAGAATATCTTTATCAAGAACGCATAATGGTGATAAATTTACTTTGATTAACTGTAGGTCAAAGAAAAAAATTAAAGGGGAGAGAGCCTTTTAGCCCTAATATGGTCGGCGAATCATGCAGACTACCTAAAATCACAAGCACATCTTCTCTGCATGTTTTTAAACAAATGGAGGTTAATGGTTGAAACCAGTAAGAGTTGCAATAAATGGCTTTGGTCGAATTGGCCGCAATTTCTATAGAGCTGCCTATGGTAAATCAACCTTCGAAATTATTGCAGTAAACGATCTTTTCGATGCGAAAACTCTGACGCACCTTCTAAAATATGACTCAGTTCTTGGAAAGTTTAAGGCAACAATTAAGGCTGAAAACGACAACATAACTATCGATGGGAAAAAAATAAAAACGTTTTCTAAAAGGGATCCAGTAGAGCTTCCATGGACCGAGTTAAATATTGATATAGTCATCGAAGCTACAGGAATTTTTAGAGATCGACCTGGGGCAATGAAACACCTCGATGCTGGCGCCAGAAAAGTAATAATTACAGCTCCTGCGAAAGATCCCGATATTACACTTGTTATGGGGGTAAACCATGAGAAATATGATCCGAAGACGCATCATCTTGTCTCTAATGCGTCATGTACAACGAACTGCCTTGCCCCTTTAGCAAAAGTCTTGGTTGACAACTTTGGAATTAAAAAAGGATTGATGACCACAATTCATGCCTATACTATGGATCAACGGCTCCTAGATTTTGGTCATCGAGATCTACGGAGAGCTCGAGCGGCCGCAATAAATATGATTCCTACGACTACAGGTGCAGCACGAGCTCTTGCTTTAGTTTTACCTGAACTTGAGGGAAAATTGGATGGTATGTCGATCCGAGTTCCTACTCCCAATGTGTCATTGGTTGATTTAGTCGTGCTCTTAGATCAGCCTACAAATGTGGAGGAAATCAACTCCACCTTTGAAGAAGCAGCACGAACCTCCATGAAAGGGATCATCGAATATCAGAGCGAACCCCTTGTCTCCATTGATTTTAATGGTAACCCCTATTCAGCAATTTTCGATGCTCTATCTACTTCAGTCATAGATGGCAACATGGCTAAAATACTGGCTTGGTATGATAATGAATTTGGGTTTTCAAATAGGCTCGTCGAACTCGTTGAGTTGATGGGAAAAACGTTTTAAAGTTAGTAACTCTTCTCCTATTCTTTTTCGTTAAAACCAGAGATATTCATCGAAAAGCCATAATTATTCATTTTAAGAAATCATTTTTCATAAAATTATCTAAAGCACTAGTTTGGGACAGTAAGGTTGTTTCCCACCCTGTCTGGCAAAAAAAAGGGTTTTATATACTTTTTTTAGTCTAAAACGATTATTTATTGGAAATAAAAAAAATACGAAGAGATAAGGAGCAAGAATGGTCAAAAAAGAAATAGATAAGAAGAACGGGAGTAATAGATTAATAGTAGTGATAAGTGTCTAGTAATTCTAGGACCAAATAGCTACATCAAGAATCTGTCGATCCTATGAAGAACTAGCTATATTGAACAATATAACAAGGAGGTCAGTGTCTAGTGACGAATAATGCTAATGTTACAGATGTTTCAACGACAAAATACCTGATTCATAGTAAATTCGAGGTAACGGGAGTCGTCGAACGTAGCGATGTAATCGGTGCAGTCTTTGGTCAAACTGAGGGGCTCCTAGGTGAAGAATTGGATTTACGAGACATGCAACGAACAGGGCGTATTGGTCGAATCATTGTGAATACAACCACACAGAGTGGAAAGACCACTGGAACCGTTATAATCCCATCATCTTTAGATAGAATTGAAACTGCTATCATCGCAGCCGCTTTAGAAACAGTCGATCGTGTTGGTCCTTGTGGGGCAAAACTAACCTTAGATAAGATCGAAGATGTCCGCCAATCAAAGCGGAAGAAGATCATTCAGCGAGCTACGAATATTTTACGAAAATGGGAAGGAGATATTTCTCCTGAGAGCTCTCAACTCGTTGATGAAGTTCTGAAGAGCGCACGAATTGAATCCATTGTTCGGTATAAAGGTAAAGTCCCTGCCGGTCCAACGGTTGATGAAAGTGATTCTATTTTAATCGTTGAAGGCCGAGCAGATGTAATCAATCTGTTAAGACATGGTTATAAAAATGTAGTAGCTGTTGAAGGGACAAATATCCCATCTGTTATTACAGAGCTCTCAAAAAAGAAGGAAGCGACCGCATTTCTGGATGGGGATCGCGGAGGGGATCTGATCTTGCGAGAACTAGCGCAAGTCGCTGATATCGACTATGTTGCGCGAGCCTCCTCTGGTCGTGAAGTAGAAGATCTTACCCGCAAGGAAATCACAAAAGCATTACGGAATCGTGTACCGATCGAACAGCTCCTTGGAGAATCCCAAAAAGCTGGAAAACAAAAAGTCGAACCTATCCCGCCCGGGAAAACTCCGGAAAAGCCAGAAGAGATGAAAGAGAAATCGCGTTCGGAAACGATGCTAAGAGAGCCTAAAATCCCCACAGTGTTTGAACCACAAATCGAGATCGTCCAAGGAACGCAGAAAGGATTCTTCCTGGATGAAAATGGGGGATTAATAAAAGAGGTCCCTGTACGGAAATTAGCAGAAGAATTAAACAAAATCAAGGAAAATAAAACCATCTATGCCATAATTTTTGATGGCATAGTTACCCAAAGGCTCGTTGATTTGGCCTTAGAACACAACATTACCTATCTAGTAGGCGCACGAGTTGGAGAAGTGGCTAAACTCCCGATTAACCTCAAAGTTTTAGCATACCCAAAGGGTTAGTTCGTTGGTTTTAACCTAACTAACCCATCTCCCTCTTTTTCCATCAAACAACACACCACACTTCTACTGACAAGGTTTATCTCAATCTTTTCTCTTATTCCCTATTGAACCTCACATACCAATCACAAAAAAGCCCTTGAAGATTTTTAAAAAGGAAAGAATAGGCTGTAAAAAACGTTTGGTTAGTCATTTAGAATGTGAATGAATCCCTTTTAAGTGGGGTTAACAACCATACGACTACCCAATGAAGAACTTGACACAGGTGCTTTTCACACCACGTACCCGGTTTACATTAACAGCTAGAGGAACGAGTCCTTCAACAAATCGAGCATTAAGTAAGGGCCCAAGATCTACAACGCCTCCCATGTTTGGAGCCTGTTTGATCATTCTGATCACTCGTTCTTTGGCAGTAGAATTATCACCACAGATTAACACATCACACTTGATCTGTTGATCTATCTGCATCAGAAGATCGAATCCTATTGTTTTAAATGCAGCCACAACAGTCACATTAGGGGGAACTAACTGCTGAATTATTTCAGAAGCTGACTTTCTTTTAGGGAGTTCCGCTAACACAAAATGTTTGCCCTCACGGGTTAAGGGATTGGTTGTGTCAACTAAAATGGCGTCTTCTCTAAACGCAGGCTCTAGCCTCTTCAGAGTTGCCTCTACATAATCATAAGGTATGGTCAGAAAAACAACATCAGCGCTTTTAACCGCCTCTGCATTAATCACCCCAGTTATGTTGTCCACTCCGAGCTTTTCTCGGAGCTCATTAGCCACCCGTTTGGCCTTCTCATCCTGTCGGCTACCTATTATAACATTAACTCCACCTAATGCTAATCTAGCGGCGATTCCAGGTCCTTGTTGACCTGTACCACCAATGAGACTTATTGTTTCTTTTTGCACAAAAACCCCTCATTAAGCATATTACGCTTCTGACCTGTCGAGAATTTGTTTCATTTAGTATAGGATGTTCAAAGACCAAATACATTGGTGTATCTTTATAATTTTCCACTTAATAGGATTTAAAATAACCTTTTGGTTCTCCTCGTAGTAAATTCCTTCTCCCCTCATTTTCTGGCTTCTAAGAGGAAAGCGGCTTCTTCATGCCTAATAATCTAAATTTCACAAGATCGAGTCCGAAGGTACATTCATATTGATCACGCAAGAATATCATTCCTTATAATCTGGAAAAACCATTGAATTTTCATTTTCAGTAAGTCAATATCATAGGAAATGTATACAGAGAACCATAAAACATGTGTACAGGATTGCAGTAGTAAATAACAACAAATATGTCCTCTAGGGAGCTATTACTGCCTTTTTCTTCAACAACTTAAGATATAAATAAGACGTCTACTAATTGGATTAACAGTTGGTGTAATAAGGCGGAAAAATCCATGATCAAGGTAGTTCAAATACCTGCAATCGAAAGAATGGAAATTGAGAAAACCATTAACAAAAATCTCGCAAGAAAAGGTCTAATACATAGACGGATTCTAGAAACTGTTTGCTCGGAAACAAAGATTTGGATGCCGTATTATAAAATCCGCTATGAATTCACCAACGAAGGGAATGATCCAAGTTTTAACCAAGAAAATACCGGATCGGGAATGACAGCTCTCAACGCTATGTTCAGCTCCTGCGTGGTGGAGGAGAATGATCTTTTATCTCTGTTTCGTCCGGATATCCATGAATTGGAGTTGGTAAATCATAACCCATCCCAAGAAGTGGTGGGATCTGTTGAAACAGCAGACATCCCCACCATTTTTGACAAATTACTTGAATATCGTACTGAAATCGACATCGAACGGCAAGAAATGGCGCAGGAACTTCGCCAAATCCACCGAAGAATGCAGACCATGAGTCTATTTTTGCCTACATCAAAAGCTACCCGAATCAGAGAAGACCAACTCACTCGACGGCTTGCCCAGATTTCCGGAGTGAGATTTTCCTTTCTAATGCGATTAGGGTTACCCGATAACGCGTTGTTCACAGAGGTGACCAACGCGGGCGTATTTTACTGCCCCCAACTCATTGTATCAGTCGAAAATCAACAAACAGGGGAAGACCGTTTTATTATAATAGACTTTGTTAGATTGGGGCAGAAAAAAGGAGGAAGTCTTGATGATGCCTTAAGTCGCTTGTGTAGTGTGGATGATGCCTGCAGAGCGACATTGGAAGCTGTAATTGACAAATAATGTTTCACCACTCAGGAATGATGCGCTTTCTCCTATAAGAGGGATCTAACGAACCATATAGGTAAAGGAATGTAGAAAAAGAACCTTATGGCCCTTTTTCTCATTTCATTCAAGGGAAGGTTTGATGTGAACGTGAGAGGAGATAGAGTTTCTTTGATGAAAAGTAAATATGCTCTAATCCTCCTTGGCTTGTTGATTAGTGTTTTTACGTCTCCTAGCGCGGAACAGTCGAATGAACGAGAAGATTCAATTATGCTACCAAACAAGCCTTTTGAAGAAAAAATTAGTGCTACAAACATCGATACAACTTCTTCGGTTGCACCATACCAAATAGGATGGCCACGCCGGACCCAGGGACCTATAAAAGCTTCGCCCACACTTGGTGATATTGATGGGGATGGAGACGTGGAAATAATTGTAGGTTCCTCCGATGGAATGGTTTACGCGTGGCATCACGAGGGTAAAGCGGTGAGCGGATGGCCAAAACGGACGGGAAGTGAGTTGTCCTCTTCTCCGGCGCTTATAGATCTGGAGGGAGATGGGTATATGGAGATATTTGCGGGTTCATCGGATGGGAAGGTTCACGCGTGGCATTACAATGGTTCCTCCGTTGTAGGGTGGCCAAGACAAGCAAATGGTCCGATAGAAGCTTCTATCGCTCTTGGAGATCTCGATGGCAACGGCAATATAGAAATAGTCGCTATATCGATTATTGGCACAATTTATGTATGGCATCATGATGGTACAATAGGATCCGGTTGGCCTAAGAATGTTGGTTCCCACCTCCGTTCGTCCCCAGCGCTTGGGGATCTCGACATGGACGGGGAGATGGAGCTGATTGCAGCATGCGGATCGAATAAAAAGAACCTTGGTGTGTGGAACTACGATGGCATGCTTAAAGGTGGTTGGCTTCAGCCTTTTGGGGGTAGTACCTTCTCATCTTCGGCCATTGGAGATATTGATGGCGACAACGATCTCGAAATCGTGGTCGGCGCGAAGGATGGCAAGGTTTATGTTTGGCATCACTCAGGTGACCCCGCAGAGGGATGGCCGCAAAAGACCGGTGATGTTGTGTCTTCATCTCCGGCCCTAGGGGACATAGACGGAGATGGGCTCTCAGAAATTGTGGTTGGCTCGTATGATGGCAAGATCTATGCCTGGCACCACAATGGTACGTTAGTAGAAGGCTGGCCGCAGCAGACCGGGGGTTGGGTTCTCTCGTCCCCAGCTCTCGGGGACATCAATGGTGATCGCATCGTCGAAACGCTTGTGGGCTCCTCCGATGGCAAGGTTTATGCTTGGCACCCCAACGGCACTCTGGTAAAAGGCTGGCCGCAGCAAACCGGGAGTTGGGTTCTTTCCTCCCCGGCATTAGGGGATTTAGATGGAGATGGGGATACAGAGATCGTTGTGGGCTCTCATGATGGGAAGGTCTATGCTTGGGATTGTGCAGGACCATTTAACATGCAATACATCCTCTGGGGCATGTTCCGTGGCAATTCAGCCAATACGGGAAATGGGGCAGACTATGATGGAGACGAATTAGCCACTAGGGCCGAACTGGAAATGTTCGGGACGAATCCCACGGTACCGGATTCGGATCATGATGGACTTCGGGATGGGTCAGAAGTAATCAAGTTCTTCACTAATCCTCAAGTTCCGGATGCAGGAGATGCCGATACCGATGGAGACGGCCTGCTCAATGTGGAAGAAGTGACTACTTATTTCACGAACCCCTTAATCCCAGATGCTGTAATTACAGATACCGATGGGGATGGCATCACCAATGTAGATGAAGTGAACAAATTCGGTACAAACCCGATATCTCCAGATACCGATGGAGACAGACTGAAAGATTTAAGTGAGATCCTTTATGGGACTAATCCCCTTGAACCTGACACAGATCAGGATGGAATTTATGATTGGGTGGAGCTAGCGAGGGGTACCAATCCTATCAAAGCTGATGACACCAAGGTTAGATTACGCACTCAATATTCATGGGCAGAACACTTCGTCTTCTATGTTGTAACTTTGTGTATCTTTCTTTTTATTGTATTAACAACGGTTTTAATACGTGGGAGGATTAGTTGATCAAAAAGACGCAATTCTAGTGTGATAAACTCACTCTGGGTACAAATAATAGAAACAAGCATATTGTCAAAAAGAATAGGATTGCAAAGTAAAAATTAGCAAGTTTTTGCACTCGAAAAGCAGATACTGAAGGGGCTTTAATATAAGCGATCATCACGCTGAGCAAATAGACTGGGAGGCTCATCAATAAAAAGATGTACCAAATTTCTGTAACCATATCAACTGCTTGCCAATCTTGGCCTCCAGATGCAGCAACCAAGCCTACAATTAGTATACTGATAGCATATCCTGTCCCAAATCGGTCTTTTTTCGGTTCTTCAGATGATTCTAGTTTGTCATTTTGGATATTTTTCCCTCGCAGCTCAAATGGCACATAGGCTATCACTATTACACTGGCAGATGTGAGAAGAGTGAGGGGCACAACATACCCTTGAACTTTTTCCCAAGGTTTCTCAGTTTCCCAGAGAATTTGGTTGGTTGAGCCGTCTATTACGTAGATATTGCCCATTGATCCAATGACAGCATCTGAAAATGTATCCCCATTAAGATCACTAACTGCTAGGGCGGTGACTCGTGCTCGACCTCGTGTATTAATCCAAAAAACCCTTCCTGTGGGGCCATCGAATGCATAGACATTGGAGGCCGAAGATCCTATTAAAGCATCATCTATGTGGTCCTGATTGAAGTCACCTGTAGCTAAGGAAATAATTGATGAGGATTCGTTTGTAAATTCCCAGAGAGTGGTTCCTGTAGCTCCATCTATAGCATACACCCCACCATTGAGTGTCCCCGCCAGTGCATCAACCCTTCCATCTCCTGAAAGGTCACCAACGGCAAGGGAAAGGATTCGTTGAGAGGGAGTTGTATTGACCCACAGTAGCTTACCAGTTCGCCCATCTATCGCGTAGATATTTGAATCCCAGGAACCCGCGAGTGCATCATCTACCCCATCGTGATTGAAGTCCCCAATGGCTATGGAGCCGACAACATTGAACGGATCACGATTAATCCATAGTGTTCGCCCTGTAAGTCCTTCGAAAGCGTAAACATAGAAAAGCGAAGAGGCGAGTGCGTCATCCACCCCATCCCCAGTTAAATCCCCCACTGCGACAGAGAGAACGTCCCTCCACGGCTCTCGATTTATCCACAAGGTTTCTCCCGTGAGTCCATTGATAGCATAGACATTGGTGTCCTGAGCTCCGCCAAGTGCGTCCTCGATCCCGTCACCATTGAAGTCCCCAACCTCTAAGGATATAATGGAATTAAACGGGGCATCGTTAACCCACAGCGTTGTCCCGGTGAGGCCATCTAACGCATAGAAGTTATGGTCCCATGATCCAACGAGGATCTCATCAGCATCATCATGATCTAGATTTGCGGAGGCTACGCAATAGACATATTCATTGGGCTCAGTATTCGTCCAAATGCGGTGTCCAGTAATCCCATTGAAGGCATGAACAGTGTGGGGGTCGGTTCCAACGATCACATCATGAGTTCCGTCGCCATCTAAATCACCTGTGGCTAGTGTGAAGATAAACTCACTAAGTCTACCTTGAACTAATTGATGTCCCACTGGCCCGAGTAGAACGAATATGATATGTAATGTAATCAAAAACGCACGATTCCGACTCACACACGAATCCTCCCAATTTGGATGAGCCCAGCAGCCAAGTGTCAGAGGGAAGGAAAGTTACTAGAGCTAATCAGGGTCAAGTTAAGAGGTGGCACCGCGCCAACCAATCTTTCCCGAGAGGTTTCAGTTCTGGTTCCACCTCACTACAGACCACCATGCGCCAAGGGCAGCGTGGATGAAATCTGCAACCGGGAGGCACATTGATCGGGGTCGGTGTTTCCCCTTTAATCATGATACGTTCCCGTTGGATCGTGGGATTTGGAATCGGCACATTCGAGATGAGAGCTTTCGTGTAAGGGTGTTGAGGCGCGCTGACAGTATCTTCCATGGGACCCTGTTCCATGATTTGACCGAGATACATGATAATGAGCCGATCTCCAATGTAACGCGCTTGAGCAAGGTCGTGAGTGATGTAGAGATAGGTTAAATTATACTTTTTCTGAAGCTCTGTAAAGACATTTAGAACCTCCGTACGGACGGAAGCATCTAACATAGACACTGGTTCATCGGCGATAATGAATTTAGGCTGGAGGATCAGGGATCGAGCTACTGCAACGCGTTGACGTTGTCCACCACTTAGTTCATGGGTATATCGACCTGCAAAATCTTCTGGAGGGATTAAGCGAACATCTTCTAAGGCTTTGAGGATACGGACACGTTTTTCTTCTCGAGTTAAATTTGGGTGATGATATTCAAGTGGCTCATCAAGGATATTAAAGATACTCATTCGAGGATCTAATGACTCATACGGGTCTTGAAAAATCATTTGAATATCTGCGCGCAGTTTTCGAAGCGCTTCTTTTTCGAGTTTAACAATATCTGTTCCTTCGTAGTAGATTTCACCAGCAGTGGGTTCGATTAGGCGTAGGACTACCCGGGCAGTCGTTGTTTTTCCGCAGCCTGATTCGCCAGCAAGGCACAGGATCTCTCCTCTTCGCACATCAAAGCTGATACCATCAACCGCATGCACAAACTCCTTTTTTGTTCGAAAAAATGCAGAAAAAAGCCCTGTACGGACAGGAAACCATTTAAATAGGTCTTTTACTTGAATTACTACATTATTCAATGTGGATCACTCTATTTCAGTCACTTTCGTTCACCTTTTCGGCAAAATGACAAGCAGAAAAGTGACCGTTTCCATAGTCCGCAAAGTGAGGTTCTTTAGTTTCGCAAATCCGTTGAGCCATATAGCAGCGGGGGTGAAACCGACACCCCGATGGTGGATTCAGAAGATTGGGAGGGGTACCTGGGATGAATTCCAAATGTTTCTTCTCTCCTGTCACACTTGGAAACGCACCTATCAATTTTTTGGTGTATGGATGTTTTGATTGTTTAAACAGGGCCTCAGCACTCCCCCTTTCCATAAGCTTTCCTGCATACATAATTCCTACTTGGTCACAGACTTCTGCAATTACTGAGAGGTCATGAGTGATGAGCATAACAGCCAAGTTAAACTCTTTTTGTAGTTCTTGTAAGAGATTTAATATTTTGGCTTGAACAATCACATCTAGGGCTGTAACAGGTTCATCCGCAATGATAAGTTTGGGATCACATGCTAACGCTTGAGCGATTATAGCTCGCTGTTTCATTCCTCCACTGAACTCATGAGGATAATCTGTCACACGCGAAGGATCCAATCCGACTACTTCAAACAATTGGCTGGCTTTATCCCAAGCATCTTCTTTTCGAACCTGCTCTTTGCTCATAATCGCTTCCACAATCTGCTCCCCAACCTTAAGAACAGGGTTAAAGGCATTCATGGCGTACTGAAAAACCATCGAGACATGTTTCCAGCGAACTTTTTTCATCTCATCATCGGACTTTGCAAGGATGTCCTCACCATCTAAAGTGATCTGCCCATCGATGATCTGACCGTTTTCAGGGAGAATTCGCATGATGGATAGGGCCATGGTGGTTTTTCCACAACCTGATTCGCCAGCAATGCCAAATGTCGCTCCTTCGTCGATAAAGAAGGATACCTTATCTACTGCTGATACAAATCCCTCACGAAGGGTGTAATACGTTGTCAAGTTGGATACTTCAAGAACCTTCACATTAGATCACCGTCTTTTACGTAGTCTTGGGTTAAGGATTTGGTCTAGGGAGAAGGATAGGAACGCAAATCCGAGTACCAGTAACATGATGCACAATCCTGGAAAAACCAGCCACCACCACATTCCAATAAGCATGGCACCTCGTTTATCCGCCCAGAACAACACTTGTCCCCAGCTGGGCACCCCATGATAAATATCTCCAAAACCAAGGAAGCTGACCCATGCTTCACCTAGAATGGCATTAACAATCCCAAGAACGGCATTCGCAAAAATTAGGGGCATAGTGTTGGGTAAAATGTGCCGAAAGACGATTTGCTGATCTTTAGCTCCAATAGCCCGTGCAGCTTCAGTTAATGGCCTTTCGCGTAGGGATAACACCTGTGAACGAACCATTCGTGCCGTTCCGGTCCATCCGGTAATGATTAACACAAATACAATGTTTTGGAGCCCTTGCCCAAAAAGTTTCAAAAAGATGAGCATGAATACAAGCGTTGGTAAAGCAATAAACATGTCTGTGAGTCGCATTAAGGCGGTATCAGCGATTCCACGGTAATAACCCGCGGTAAGGCCTACTAATGTCCCCACAAAGACTGACATGAATGCAACAACAAATCCAACAATCAGTGAAATTTGCGTGCCCCAAATAATCCGGCTAAAAATGTCCTTACCATCCATGGTAGTTCCGAGTAGATGCTTACGGGATGGTGACTCAAAAGGTTCGCCAACCATTGTTTCAGTAGGATCATAAGGAGCAATATAAGGCGCGAAGATACCAATGACCATAAACACGCAGACAATTATCAACCCTACAATGCCCATCTTACTTTCAGAAAATAATCCCCAGAAGGATGTTATTTGTTCTCGTGATTTATACACATAAGCATAGAAACTAGGAACGTGCATATAGAGATATGGAATGAACATAAGTATGCCAGTTGGCACGAGGATGTTCGTTGGGACGGCTGCCCAGATGCTATTTGTTGCCCAAACTTTTGGAGTGTAAAATGCCCCCTGAAAAATCCACAAGTCTGTAATGCGGTTTAGAATCCAGAGTCCCCAAATCGTGGACAGGCCAATTCTAAACACTGTGACAACTCTAAAGACTTTGACATCAATTACCACACCCAGAACGATTACCAAGATAGTAAGACCGATGATGATCCACCAATCAGTTAGAACGATCAGTAACCCAGCAATAAAAAACCACTTGAGATATTTACGAAGGATATCTGCGTATTGGAGGGCAAATGGAAACATCAAAATTGCTCCAATGCTCTGTGTCACCCCACTCAGAAATATTGAGATAGGTAAAGTTGATATTCTTGTTATTACCGCCCACCAACTCAATATAGCAGCAAGTCCTAAGATAAATAGTTTCATGGCTTGATTACGTTCGTTTTCACTAATTCCTACACGCATCAACCATGCATGAAGGTTCGGGAAGAATTTTTGGGCTGCGGGAAAAATCAAAGAACCCATAAAAAACCATAGTCCTGCCATAATAAACAAGCTAAACTCCATTTCTACCAGCTTCGCTTTACTTTCTTAATCATACCTTATTCGTGGATCGAGGTATAGGTACAGTAAATCAGCTACAAAGTTCGAAAGAACCACCACAGTAGAAACTAAAACGAAGATTCCTTGTAATATTGGATAATCAGAATTCCGGAGCGATTCAATGGTCAGCAATCCGATTCCAGGGTATGAAAATACCGTTTCGGTCATTATCGCCCCTCCGACGAGATAAACCATACTCACAGCGACGATTGAGATCATCGGAAGCATGGCATTTCTCGTTGCATGCTTGTAAAGAATCCGTCGAGTGCTCAAGCCTTTGGCTTTTGCGGCTAACATATAATCCTCCGTAAAAATGTCTAGAACCGAGTCACGCATAATTAAATAAAAGCTACCTATAAAAGAGAGTGTCAACGCAAGCAAAGGTGCTGCCATATGGATCAAGTAATCCCTTATATAAGGGAGCCAGCTTTCATGTTCTTCTACAGATACCGTCCCTCCTATAGGAATTTTCCAAGGATTTCTAATAGAGTACACCACAAGAATAAAAAAGAAACCTAAAACGATTCCAAAAAAGGCATCACCTTTACTTCTGCTGGCTAGGTATCTTCGAGCAGCATATCCTGCTCCGAACAACAAGAGGACAGCACATCCTATTACGAAGGCGAAAATGGACCATGGTTCCCGAACCCCAAAACCATAACGTCCAAATGCGAGCAAAAGGAGCAATCCAAACCAGAAAATTGGAATCGAATAGGTAACTAGGAAGAAAACCAGGGAAGACGTATCGGTTCGGGTTCCGAACTTCCAAGCCGAAATGACTCCTACAAACATCCCTAGAACGACGGAAAGGGCGATAGAGGCGCCCATGAGAATGAAGGTGTTTGTCAGGCGCCTTGAGAAGAGGATGTCCAATACACTACCTGGCAAACGAAACGACTCGCCCCAATCCCCATGGAAAAGGTTCCAGATATAAATTAAGTATTGCTCATGAAGCGGTTTATCAAGACCAAACTTAGCTATAATCGCTGCCCGCATTTCTGGTGTCATTCCTGGCTCCAGAAGAGCCATCCTAGGATCACCAGGCATGATTCGAAAGAGGAGAAAATTGACAGTGATCATCAAATATAATATAAGAAGTCCGTGAGCCCCCCGCGAAAGAATATATTCCTTTGTTCCCATTTTGCCTTACCTCAATTACTTATGGTTTAAAACTACCATATTAGAATATCCAAAGGATCAAATCAATTCAAGAAAAAAAAAGAAAAAAAGTTTACCTGTGTTGGCTTCACTTTTTCTTACGTTTTGCTGCGATCAGCGTGGTGATTATTCCTGCAGAAACGACACCAATAGCTCTTAGTGAAAACTCCGCGACTGTAACTGTGACAGTCGTGGGCCCAGTTGTGATGGGAGTGACTCCAGGGAATTCTCTGATGCCATCTCCGTCTACGTCTATGTACCCCGCATCGTCAAGGATCTTGTTTGCCATCGTAATATCTTCTGCTTGATCACCGGTGGTAAACTTCGGGGTCGCAGGGTTGTACCACGTGGGATAGAAAGCTTCGGGGACTACAGAGTAGATGGGAGTACCCCAGCCAAGCATGGCGCGGTTTACAATAGCTTCTCTGTCGATCGCATACGCAATAGCTCTCCGCACTTCATAGTCATCCAATCCAGGTGTCTCTAGGTTGAAGCCAAGTACATAGTCCCACATGTCCGCATAGCTGGTCAGTTTTACACCTTCGGCGGTTTGCATAGTTTTCACGTACGCTACATCGAGGTTATAGCGCTCAGCGTCCACTTCGTCCGCTTGGATGGCAAGGACACGCGCCGAGGCTGTTCGGATGACCTTCATCTTAAAGTACTGGAATTTGGCGGGTTCCCAGAATTTATCCCACCGCTCTAAAACAAAGTTTTCTTCTGGTACTCGCGAAACAAATTTGAAGGGTCCACACCCTACGTGCGCCTCCACGTCGTTCGGATCATCCCACCGATCACCGAGGGGGTCTTCACCTTCCCAAATGTGCTTGGGAATGATCCAAAGTAACCCCAGATCCAACATCGCCCAAGCATTCACCGAATTCATTGTCACTATCACTTTATTGCCGTCAGCAACTACCGACTCGAGATTTATGAGCTTCTGGTAGTGCCAGATGGATGCCTCACCCGACTCATGGGTGTAGCTGAATGTAAACGCGACGTCTTCAGCCGTTACGGGTACCCCATCGTGCCAAAAAGCATTGTCTCTTATTGTATAAGTGATAACTGACTTGCCATTAACCACTTCATGCTTCCAATCGGTGGCCAGCCAAGGAGCGGGGCTTAGATCTTTGTTCCAAGCTAGGAGCGGAGCGTAAACCAACATTTTGAAATAGGCAGATCGTCCATCGGTTTGCTCACCATCCACTGGATTAGTGCCTCTCAAGTCAGAAGGATACGCCATTATAAATTCTTCGTCCCCATCATTCGCCCACATACTGACGATGTTCTTATAGGCCAAAAACGGCCCAAAAGAAGAAGCAGGTTGGTCCCAGATAACGTCTTGCCACTTCTCTCGCATCGCCCTTACGTCATCATTCAAGTAGATGGGGATCCAAGGCAGGATCTCGGAAAATCTTATCTGAATGGCGTCGACGGCTACATGCAGATCTTCATTGGTCTCCGCGGAGTTCATTTGGTTTATCAGGTCGTCCATTACATCATCATGGAGGTTGTAGATGTTACTGCCCCAGTCCATGTCCATCCATGAAGGCAAGCGATCATAGAGGTGTTCTGGGAAAGCACGGAACCCGTGACTCATTTGATATATGTCAAAACGGCGTGGTTGATCTGGACCTTCGGGAGAGTCGTATAGGGCTGGATACATAATGCCATCGTCCGTAGGCACATCGATAACGCGAATACCAATTTGTGCAAGCTGTTCTGAGATTGGGGGACCAGCATCAGCCGACGGGGCATCCCAGCTAAGAGTCATCATGTTGTCATAATATAGTTCCTGGTATTCAGAGGGATCTTTCTCTTGTGCTTGTACACTGCCAGCTGCCACTGAGAGTACTAGACTGGTAAGGAAGAGGGTCACAAGTACTACTCTTTTTCGCATTTCCATTTTCTCCATTTTATGTCGAGATCGATTTTTATCGATCAAAAAATAAAGATGATTGATATTCAATTTAAATATTATGGGGGTTTAGAACTCCTTTGTGTAAAAGTTAACACATTATAATCTTAGGAGCAAGCTTTGGAGGGAATCAAGGCATTTTCGCTTTTATTGAATATTTATTCCTTCAATCTAAAAGAATATCGTGAGGTAGACAATTAGAATATTATATTGGCGGGACATATTCAGTTAGTTGGTAGTTAGTATTTTTGATATCCTCTTGCATGATTTGATAAATGGATGTCCGCAAATGCATTTTTGGTGTATATAAGAAGGAGGCTGAAAATCGATATGATCTACGACATATTAATCAGGAATGGAAAAATAATTGATGGAACAGGGAGTCCTTGGATCCAGCGCGATGTTGCTCTGTTGGATGGGCGAATTGCAGCCTTGGGGCACTTTTCTCACAAGACTGCTGGTCAAATTATTGACGCTACGGGAAAGTTCGTTTGTCCAGGATTCATTGACATGCACACCCATTCAGACCTAACGATTTTCTTCGCCCCCACAGCAGAGAATGTGATCCGACAAGGGGTCACAACCCATGTGACAGGCAATTGTGGTATTTCCCCAGCGCCTATGAGTAAAAAATATTCAGAATTGCTTAAACGGCTGTGGGAGAAAGTAGGGTTCGAGATCGAATGGAACTGGCAAAGCTTTGGTGAGTATCTCAATCGAATTGAACAAACAAAGATGAGCCTAAATATTGTACCTTTAGTTGGTCATGGGACCATTCGTCTTGCAGTCTTGGGATTTGAGGCCCGCGCGCCAACTACCATAGAAATGGAGCAGATGAAGGAGTATGTGGAGGAAGCCATGGCTGCTGGAGCTTGGGGAATGTCAACTGGTCTTGTCTATCCGACGGGATGTTTTGCAAATACTAACGAACTTATCATTTTGAGTCGTGTCGTCGCGAAATATCATGGCATTTATGCATCACATATTAGGGGTGAACGTGAAACCATTACTGAAGCCGTTAGGGAAGCGATCAAAATTGGGGAACGGGCAGGAATCTCTGTCCAGATTTCCCACAATGCTCCGAAATATGGTGGATGGGGTAAGACCAAAGAAACTCTTCCGTTAATTGAAGCCGCGCGAGCCCGTGGCGTTGAAGTGACTGTGGATAACGATACACACACTGATTTTGGGCCAAAAATGAGTGCAATACTCCCCCAATGGCTCCGAGAGTTCAGTACAAATGAAATAGTTGAACGATTAAAGGACCAAGAGCAACGTGGTATCATTAAAGAAGAAATTCTACTAGATAAAAGACCTGCATTTGGTCCTAGTGGCCTTATAGTCCATGGACGCTGGGATCGGATCTTTCTTCTGTATTGCCAAAAAAATAAGGATATCGAAGGAAAAACTTTCGCTCAAATTGCTACGCTTCGCAATAAAGACCCCTTTGATGTTTATTTCGATCTTCTAATTGAAGAGCGTGATACTCCCGTAGTTCTTTTCGATTATATAGATGAAGCTGAAATCGAACTCTTACTCCAACATCCACTCGTTATAATTTCTTCGGATGGTTGGGTCCTTCCGGAACAAGGAATTACCATTTCACCACCACCCTATACGCCATGCAGTTATGGAGAATATCCAGGAGTCTTAGAAAGGTATGTTCGAGAAAAGAAAGTTCTACGATTGGAAGAAGCGATACGAAAGATGACTTCATTCCCTGCGGCTAAGCTTGGCCTCTTAGATCGTGGACTTTTAAGAAAAGGAATGTGTGCGGACATCACCATATTTGAGCTAGAAAAGGTGAAAGATAAGGCAAGTAATCGGTGGCCACATGCATTTCCTTTCGAAAACTATCCACATGAATATCCTGAAGGGATTGATTATGTCTTGGTGAATGGACAGCTTACCATAGAGGAAGGCATGCACACTGGTGTGCTCAACGGTAAGTTGTTACGTCATACATGGGAAAGTCCAAATTCCTTCACGAGCTACAAATAAAGTTCTCTATTCTTATTTTAAAAAGAACCAAAATGAAGCTTCTATACTAATCATATAAAAGTTCACTAAACCCCGTTCAACCCTTAACAAGCGCAACAGGACATGATTCTAATAAATTGACTGTTTTCGTGTATCGGAATACCCTAACATCTTAAAAGTAAACCGAAAAAATTCGGGAAATGTTTTACTGTCATTTCGAGACCTATAGCTGCATCTCCATAATGATAGCATCTTCGCCATCAAAGTAATAGTTTTTCCGGATCCCAACCGGCCGAAAGTTGAAGCCCCAGTATAGCTGGCGGGCACGTTTGTTACTCTTTCGCAACTCTAACCTAAAACAGTAATATCCTTCTTTCCGCATCAGGTCTATTAGAGATGTGAGTAATTTCTTACCAATCCCACGTCCTTGGTAAGCTGGTTTCACTGCCACACTGATGATGTGCACAAAATCCTCCTGTGGGACAGCCAAAATATACCCTTGAAGTGCTCCTTGGGCATCTGAGGCCACCAGAAAAGGACGACCATGGGTTGTCATTAAATGCAGAAAGCCATAGGAGAACGTTTCGGCTGGAGGGAAGGTCTGAAGCTCTATTACTCGGATCTCAGGGATATCAGAGGGCTTTGCCTTTCTAATGACCACTTGATTCCTTCTCTCGGTCTCTGGTTGATTCGAAAACTTGGTGTTTTTCATTTGGTATGCCACTACCTTTACCAATTATTCTTTCAATTGCATTTCCTTTAATTCTTGCACGCTTTGAGATACCTTTTTGTCTGTTCTATGGCGTTATGACGCTTGGGCTCTTATAGGAAATCACTTACAAGCGGATGCTTTAAATTGCCTGATCGCAATCATTTTCATTAATCGACACCGAAACCTGGGATGCGGGTATAAATTCTTTTCAGACGGGCGCCGTCCCGTTTTAGAAAGCTCCCCTAAATGATTTGTGTTACGAAGCAATAAATCCTGATTCAAGCCTAAAGTCGAGGAGGACTCAAGATTCAGATCGTAAAAGTAAACCTCCGAGATGGTATTGTTAAAGTTCGGCCGGAGGTTCCGACAGATCTCTATGTTTTGAAGAATGTGATTTATCCCGGCGACCTTGTGCGGGCTAGGACGTCAAGACGCGTGAGGAAAAAAGACGAGGAAGGAGCTGGTGATAAAGGGGAGCGAGTCTCTATGACACTGCAACTTGTAGTCGAGGCTGTGGATTTTCATGAGTTTACACGTCGCCTTCGAATCAAGGGAAAGATCAGACAGGGTCCGGAGGAGTATGTCGCTTTAGGCTCTTATCACACCTTTAATATCGGGAAAAATGATCTATTGACTATTCAAAAAGAAAAATGGCCTCGTTTTTTGCTAGAAAAACTGGAGAAAGCGAAAAAAGCCGGGATGCTTCCTAAATTAGCAATTTTAGCTATCGATCGAGGCTCAGCTGCCATCGGAATCCTTGACAACTACCGACTCGAGCTCCATATAGAACTTGAGAAACATATTCCTGGAAAATATTTCTCTAACACTCATGAACACGACATCATTCTTCGAGAATTCTTTGGAGAGGTCACTTCTGCTTTACAAGAGATCGAACGAATGTTTAAGCCAAGCCTTCTACTCATTGGAGGTCCTGGATTTGTCAAAGAGAATTACTTCAATTTTTTGAAAGAAAAATCCATTGAACTCGTACAGAATACACAGTTAATCGGAGCAAGCAGTGGAGGTGCCGCAGGGGTGAATGAAATCTCTCACCGCGATGAGTTACAAAAGTTTGCTCAAGAATATGCGATCATTCAAGAAACACAGTTGCTTGAGGAACTGCTTGCTCGAATTGGACGAGATGAGCACAAAGTTGCATACGGTATGGGGCACGTTGAGCAGGCCGCACAAATGGGTGCCATCGAGACTTTAATGCTTACTGATCGGTTGTTGACCATGCGGGTAGAAGAGGAACGCACGCGAGTGAGTGCGATTATAAAACTGGTTGAGAGTACCGGGGGGAAAGTAGTGATCTTTGATTCGCTCCAAGAACCGGGGAAGCGTCTGCACGCTTTTGGAGATATTGCTGCCCTTCTACGTTATGCAGTTTGGTTAGATACATGAACTACTTCATCCAAAAACTAGTGATTAAACTTCTACATCCTTTTCAGTACAAAACAAGACCCTCTTTAGTTCAATCTAGATGCAGCCTCTGTCATAGAAACCGCAATAAGAAACTGCGAGCCAACAAATAGAGTTCCAGCGTTTCATCCATCTATTATGCATATGGGGACTCATAAAGGATATAAAAACAATATGCCTATCTTAAAACGTTTGAGATCAGTTTGATGTAAGGGATCGACCCTCATGAAAATACAGGGCTTTGATTTTTGTTTACGTGAATTTGCAGGTGCATTAGGCGATTTTGGGACACTAATGCCCTTCACCATTGGGTATATTGTGGTTTGCGGTTTTAGCCCATCAGGCCTACTGCTGGGGATCGGTCTAACCAACTTATTTTTGGCTATAATCTATCGGCTGCCCCTTCCAGTTCAACCGAAAAAAGCGATTGGAACCATAGCGATCGCAAACAAATGGCCTGCTAGTAGAGTGTTGGGTGCAGGTTTTGGGGTAGGTGTGATCTGGCTGTTTTTGGCAGCCGTAAGAGGGGGCCATATCCTCAACAAGGTGCCTAAGTGTGTTATACGGGGCATACAACTTGGCTTAGCATTCATCCTTGCTTTAGCAGGAGCAGAGATGCTCAAAAAGGATCTTTACCTAGCAGTACCACTACTAACAATTGCTTTGCTCTTGTTACGTAACAGATTTCTACCAGCCGCGATTTTTCTCATCGGGGTCGGGTTTGTAATTGCGTGATTTACAGGAACCCTCCAGTTGTCAAACCTTACGGTTTCTTTGGACATACCCTCGCTCTATACCTTTTCTCTTGATGATCTAATCTATGGATTGGTGTATGCGGGTATTGCACAGGTTTTCTTGACCCTGACCAATGCAGTTCTCGCTACAATTGCGTTGATCCATGACCTTTTTCCTGATCGGGTGGATGTGACTCCTCAAAACCTCATCATCAATATGGGACTAATGAATGTGACCACCCCTCTCTTTGGGGGGATGCCCTTGTGTCATGGAGCCGGTGGTCTGGCTGCCCAATATCTGTTTGGAGCACGAACCGGAGGTGCCTTAATTATGGAGGGGACCCTTGAGATTATGTTGGGTCTTTTTTTATCCCAATCCCTTCTGGTTATCTTCTCCGCTTTTCCAATCGCAATTATCGGAGTCATGCTCTTTTTCGCAGCAACCGAACTGGGACGGGTAGCCTTTGATCTGGAAGCGAGGGATGAACTCTTTATCATGGCTTTGACCGCACTGATCTCCGTGGCATTCAACATCGTAGTTGGCTTCGTCTCAGGGTTATTGGTGTACCTAGGTTCTAAAAAAGGGCTAATCCAGCTCTGAAGCACTCCAAGGATGTTATGCCTTTCAAAAAGTAGAATGCCTACTTAACATAACCCCCATTAAATGGTTGCGCACACTGATTGCTTAAAAAGAAATATTGTAAGTCTCCATTATAAAAAAAATTAATTGGATTTACACAATTTTCAAGGTTAATCTTCACAAAATCTTCCAAATTGGGGGACCAATCAAGACAACTAGGGGGATATGTGTGATAAAAGGGACTCGCGGACGCAAAAAAGTTTACAGAAAGCATGATCGGCGTGAGATTCACTACTCTGAGGAGCATTGGACCACCCTCGGATCTCTAAGAGAAAAAGCAAAACAGATCATGTCTGTTTTAGCAGTAGGAGGGATCCCCACCATCACTCATGGGAGCCTTGTGCGAGGGGATGTGTCACGCAAGAGCGATGTGGATGTTGTCGTTCTATTTCCGGTGTCAAGCTTCAAGATAGAGATGTTCTTGGAGCAAAAAGGCGGTTTTACTATTGTAGAGAAAATCTTGGCCCAAGCCACCCCAAACCACGCCATCAAAGGCCATATCTATCTGAGTCCTGAAATCTCTGTGACTTTTCCTTTAGTTGAGTTCCGCGAGCGAGAATGGGGCTTTTACACCTTTGGGGGGAAATTGGACCTGGAAGAACTCTCAAAAGATTTGCGCAAACCCGGAGTCGGCAAACAGTTGCTGCTGATCGAACCAACAGAAGACGGACACATCGAATCTCCAGTTATTGGACGGGAAAGTATAGTTGCTAAAACCGTTGGAGTATCTATTGATGTCGTAGAAGAACGTGTTCGGGTATTAACTCGAAGAGATGAAGTTGGCAGGACTGGGGTTTTTCTTAAGACCAGAATTGCCCCTTGGGAAACTTTTGAAGACGTGTTAAACGACATTGCTGCGCGAAATCCCGCCGTTCGACGCCGCCTTTCCTTTTGAGATTCGAATGGGGCACCAAAATGGTCAAGAAACGGTTTAATCAAACTCAATTTGTTCCTGATCGAAACCGTCTAACGGGGGAGTTACCAGAAGGTTGTCGGGTTTGTTTGAAAGGTGCGAAAGCTGTTATATTTGTAACCGGATTATGTTCCGTTAATCCTCCCTGCTATTACTGCCCTGTCTCCATAGAAAAACGTGGTAAAGATATCCCGTATGTTTATGTCAATGAGCGGAAAACCCACAATACTAAGGAAATAATTGCTGAATGCGAGAAAATGGATGCCGAAGGTGCAAGTATAAGTGGCGGGGATCCGCTTACCCGATTGGACCGATCTCTTCAAATTATTAAAGACCTGAAAACGAAATTTGGGGATCAATTCCATATTCATTTGTATACAACAGGTCTATCTGCGACTAAAAAATCCTTGGAAGCCCTCCATGATGTACGGTTAGATGAGATCCGTTTTCATACAGTAGATAAACTTACCAAAAAAGCCATCCAAATGGCATTAGAATACCCTTCTTGGGCAGTTGGTGTAGAAATTCCTGCCATTCCAGGGGAATTGGAAATCATAAAAGAAACGATGTGGTTTTTAAATAAAATTAACATAAATTTCATGAACTTGAATGAGCTAGAGCTTAGTGAATCGAATTATAGGCAACTACTCGCTCGAGGCTTTATTGAAGATAAAGACCGCCCTTTTACTGTGATTGGAAGCGAAAAAATAGCCAAAAAGGCTTTGGAATGGGGATCGACTCACACGCACTTGACTATTCATTATTGTTCAGCTTCTACTAAAGATGGGGTCCAGTTGAAAAATCGACTCATCCGAACTGCAAAAAAAATCGCACGTCCTTATCATGAAATCACAGAGGAGGGACTCCTAATTGTTGGCACAATTGTGTCTGATAAAGCAAATGTTCATCTCCGAACAGCTGTTAGATTACTGCGAGAAAAATTTAGGGTTCCTCGGAAACTGATCTTCCTCCATCCAACAAAGAAGCGAATTGAAACTAGATGGGATATTGTGGAATCCCTTGCTCCCTTCTTCAAAAAGAAGGGCTTTAGCTGTGCGATCGTAGAAAAATACCCAACTGCAGATGAACTTCAAACTACCTATCTCCCTTTATAAGCCCCTAAGCCAATGACTGATACACCCGTTGGTTGCATCGCCATTTCCAACCTAAATACTCACAACTTTGGTGATATACTTTGGACAGAATAACAGATCGTCCTCTCATCCACATCACGGAAGATACTGGACCTCCTTTAATTGGGCACACAGCTTTCGGGATTCGAACTTATGGAACAAATATCATAGAAGTTCGTCCCTTGACGGGGTGTCAGCTTCGCTGCCGCCACTGTTATGTTGCAGAAGGAAGAAACTCTGAAACGCGAGTGACTGATTACATCATTGATGACTTGGACTATCTGTTGAGAACCGTTAATTGGGTTGCTGAACACCTGGGGAAGAAACGGTTAGAGGCGCATTTGTCAGCACAAGGAGAAGTGCTCTTACACCCCCAAATTGTTGAAATTATCATGGGCTTAAGTGAAATTCGAGGGATCGACACAGTTTCAATGCAGACCAACGGGATCAGTTTCAGTGACCAACTCCTTGCAGACTTGGAAGAAGCGGGACTTGCCCGAATCAACCTCTCCCTGAATTCTCTTAATCCGGAAAAAGCCACGTGGATGGCTGGAACCAAAAAATATGAATTAGAGCATGTTATACAGATGGCGCAATGCATTGCTGACAGTACACTTGACCTACTACTTGCGCCAGTTCTTATTCCAGGTGTCAACGAGGAAGATATGTCTCAAATCATTCAGTTCGCAAGAACTATGGGAGTTAGTGGACGTTGTCCCAGCCTTGGAATTCAAAAATATTTAATCTATCAGATGGGCCGAAGGGTCCCGAATACCACCCCATGGTCATGGGAGAAGTTTTATCAAATTCTTACTTCGCTTGAACGTCAAACAGGCTACAAACCTCTGGTATTAACACCAAAAAATTTCGGTATTCATCCCCGCCGTCCTATACCAATTCCTTTTCGTAAATATGAAAAAGTAACTGTCCGTCTTATGCACCCCGGGCGTGTTAAAGGCGAATTCATAGCCAGTGCGAGAAACAGGGCGATTCAAGTAATAAATGCTCAAGCTTCCATTGGATCAAACGTGCGTGTTCAAATTATACGTACAAGAGGGAATATTTTTGTTGCGAAGCAATACTAATTTTCCGATACTTTCTAGATAGAGTTTAAACTCCTAAGCTAATAGCTTTTGAACAGGGTGGTTTCATATGAAAATAGAGCATGAAGACCAGTTAAATATGCAGATCCTCGAAGGAGAGAAAGGTAGCGTGACGGTGAAAGACTTCTTGAAAGAAAAAGAGACGATAGGAATCCGTATTATTCCACAAAACAGTATTGTCCCAACAAGATCCCATATTCACACAGAACGGCAAGTAAATTATGTGATCGAGGGCAGAGCGGAAGTTTCTAATGGAATAGATGCTGTTTTACTAAAAAAAGGCGATTTTGTCTTCTTTGAATCAAGTGAACAACATTATTTCAAGACTTTTGAAAGTGAAATCAAACTTTTTGAGGTTAAATTTTAAATTTAAGCTTGTATTCCTCCTTTGTGTTTGATTCTAACGAGAGCTAGGATATCCAACCCCAATGGTATAAAGTGGATTGTCAAGTTATTTTAGTGGTTTCAGGGGTAAAGGAAGAATTACAGAATGGGCAGCGCCCTTGTGTAGATAGCCAGACAGAAATGTGGTGGCGGTGAAATACGGTAAGGCAATGGGGACAACGAACAGCGTCCTCTCCACGGATGACATGTTTACGGCAGATCGGATCAATACCCAAGGATAAATCCGAACCACATTCGCAGCAGATGATTGACATTTCAGGACTGGGGAGGCTCAAGTCTAAAAAAGCGCCACAAATCTGGCAGAAATGAATCGGTCCCACCTGTCTTGCCGATTTACGCTCGATTGAGGTCCTAAGATTGATATCTTCCGTCAATGATGTACTGGTAACTATAGGTAGGGTACGGTTAATAAGATCAGAAGAGGAACAATACATAGTTTCTAGCCCTTTCTCCTGTTCCGTATTATAAGGGATTGGGGTATGGTATGTAGGGTACCCTCTGTGGTGAAAGTGTTGGTTCAAGGAATCAATCCATCGGCTACACGCCATAACCAAACGTCTAATTGCTTGGATTACATAAATAGCAACTCTGCGCACGGCAGCCGACCCCTTGGAAATGCCTTGTCTTGTTGTTTGAATTTCCCAGCAAACGAGATTTGCTAGTTTTCTAACGACCCAATGGACTAATTTTATAGTAATTTTAACGACTATATAGATGGTTAAGAGCAAACCAAACAGTAGTAAGCTTATGATAAAGGGTGCTATGAAAACAATCATCTTCATTCACCAAATAATTACACAAGCTAATGTTTTTTGTAAAATTACTTAGATAAAAATCTAACTATATAAGATATTAGATATATAAATATTTTTTGGCTACGCATATCTTAGTAGATGAAATAAAAAAGATTTAAAAAGTGACACCACCATCATCTAAAATCCAGAAAATCCTACAATATAGCCTCAAAGAGTGTCTTCACGATATTATTGGACTTACTTCAGGTTGCAAAGTATACGATCTTGCCTTCAGAGGGGTTAAAAACAATTATACTTTCCTACTAGGAACACAATGTATCCATTTTCAGCGAGTAATGAGATTTTCAGATAGGGCGTTTATAATCCCCTTTCTTGCGCTCCTGCAGTAACCCATAAAAGGACCGAATGGGTCGACGGATTACTTTCATGGTTTGTTGAGTGACTTGGGAGGGCAACATACAACTATTCACGTCTTTTTTAGGGAGTTGATAAGCTTGTTCGTAAGGCGAAAAGGAGTCATAGGAAAGTAATATTGGTGTACCATGAAGAGGGTCTGATTTTAGAGGTTCTTGATCAGTTGGGTGAGGTGGTGAAGGAGCTGGTATTCGTATTTCAGGAGTCCACACAATTGGTTCTTCTGCACTAGATACATTGCCCCATCCTCACAAATTATTAAACTCCCTAAAATCTAGATCCTGTGTGGCCATTTCCTCTCCCTACTTTAGCAGGGGGAGTCTTCTTGCCAATTTTCGATAGAATTCAAACAGTACAATTTCTTTTTCACGGATGATATAAAAATAATGGACTTATCGAGAAAACCTCAATTATCCTGGAGGAGCTTATAATGGACGCATCGCAGTGGTTACTTATTATATTACTTATCTGGCTTTTGATCTATCTAATCAAACAGGTTTTCCACCCTGAAGATTCAAAATCTTTTGTCATAGGGCCAGGCTTCCTGCTATATAAGAGTGTGAAATTAAAGGGGTTTATTCACCATCTGTCACAAAAAGTCAACCGTCTTTGGCGCTTTTTGACAAATGTCGCTCTGTTAGTTTCTATTGGAAGCGTATTTCTAGCGATTGGACTGTTTTTAATAAATGCTTTCCGCCTTGTCACCCAACCAAGAATCGCAGTAGGTATTGCACCTGTGATCCCTGGAATTACTATTCCTATCGATCTTTTTCTTATTGGATTTCTTCCTATAGCGGTAATTGCAATTTTCATTCACGAATTTAGCCATGGGATTGTGGCTATTATCGAGAAAATCTCAATCAAATCAGCGGGCTTTGCAATTTTTTTATTCTTTCTTGGAGGTTTTGTCGAACCAGACGAACAAGATCTTGCAGCAGCCCATCCCCGTAGTCGTATGAAAGTTTATGCCGCTGGAAGCTTTGCAAATCTTTTCTTTGCGATCTTTCTCTTGATCTTACTTCTTCCACTTCCTTTCTATCTAATACTCTCACCGGCCTATGAACCACAAGACGGGGTTTTGATCCTAGGTCTCCGCAAAGATGGACCTGCAGAGCTAGCTGGACTTCAAGTCGGAGATGTAATTACTGCCATTAATGGAGTGCCTGTAGAGAATGAAAAAGAATTTTCAAAAGAATATTCCGATTTATATTATCGAAATAGAGTGAATTCAATAGTGAATACAACTGTGATTCTCAAAATCCAAAATCATGGGATTTTAGAAATCGAAAGTGATAATTACGGTATTATAGGGATTGGATACATGACTCATTACGCGCCTCGAGGGTGGGTCTCACAACTTGGCTTCTCACCTTATGGGCCTTATCGGGCGCGCCAATTTTTATTCCTCACTCAAATTTTAAACTTCATTATTGCATTCATTAACCTACTCCCTATTCCCTTTCTCGACGGAAGCAAGCTGATGCAAGCCTTTTTTGATGGAACAATCGGTGAAGGTAAGGGTAAAAAATGGCTTTGGTTCTTGGGAATTCTTTCACTGTTTCTTTTGCTATTTAATATGGCCTTCACTTTTCTTAATGCTGATTTATTACTTTAGTCTTTATCATGTAAGGGGGGATATTCAGACTCGAAACACCAAGACGATAAGCTATTTATTTTCGAGTATAGCCGTAACGGTTTTTATCGTAGAATGGCCACTCTCTGATTTTGCAGCCGATCAGATTTCCTCGGATTACAACCGATAACTTAGTTCCCGGTTCGGAATATTTGGTTTGGACGTATCCCATTCCAATTCCTCGATTCAGGATGGGAGAAAAAGTACCACTGGTCACCTCTCCTATTTTTTCACCTTTATGGGCTAGCTCATATCCATGACGTGGAATTCCCTTTTCAATCAATTCGAAGCCAACCCGGAGTCGTTCGGGTTGCGTTTTAGCTTTGGCACGCAGAGCATTCTTTCCTATGAAATACGTTTCTTTATTTAGCTTAAAGAAAGGAATGAAAGCTAATCGTGCTTCAAAAGGTGTTACATTCTCGTGAATATCTTGTCCATACAATGACATCCCCGCTTCGAGTCGAAGGGTATTTCTTGCTCCCAGTCCGCACGGTTGGATGTGATATCCTTCACCTGCTTCGAGAAGGCTATTCCAAACCACCAAAGCGTTTTCAGAGTTTTGAAATGTGGTTTCAAAAACAATTATTTCAAATCCATCTTCTCCAGTATATCCCGTTCTTGAAATAAGAACAGTCGTATTAGAGATCTCCGACATAGTAGTACGCCAGCGGTGTGGAATTGGAGTGTTTATGAGTTTCTGAAGGGTTTTTTCTGCAAGAGGTCCCTGAAGAGCAAACATAGCTGAATTATCTCCAATATCTACAAAATTAAGATTTGTTACCGCGAAATTCTTTGAAAATTGAATGAGTTCACTAAACCATGTGGCAATTTTGGCTCGATTCACTGCATTATAAACGACAAGATAATTATCCGGCTCGTTTTTTATGACAACCAAATCATCACGGAAACCACCATACTCATTTAATGCGAAAGTATATGCAGCTTGCCCATCTACCAAGACTGAAATATCTCGTGGAAGAACACTATCAAGAAAGTGGGTGGAACCTTCCCCACTCACGTAACAACGACCCATATGACTGATGTCGAAAAGCCCCACACCTTCCCGAACCGTCATATGCTCGTTGATAATCCCTTTATATTGAATAGGCATGTCCCAGCCAACAAATTCGGTCATTTCAGCGTGTTTTTTATGCCAATCATAAAGTTGTGGTTTTTTCAAGGTTAAACTCCTCCTGATTGTTAGTTTGTTCTATGATGTCTTTTTATGATCGAACAAAACATAATAAAGTTATTTGTAGGAAAGGTGTCAAAGCATGCAAGACTGAAAATTAATTGCATTGTTGGGATATAACGATGAATGAGGATTTACAACACCCTTATTTTGGAACATCACCCCTAGAAAGGCGTGAAATGTTGAAAGAATTGGGTCTAACTTCTGTGGATGAGTTATTTCTAGATATCCCTCAATCAGTTGCATTGAACAGAAATCTGGATCTCCCAGGTCCATTGGCCGAATACGAGCTTTTGAAGGAATTTCATAACCTTTTGAAGAAAAATATAACAACAAATGATTGTATTTCGTTCCTTGGGGGAGGAATCACCGATCTCCATGTTCCAGCAGTTGTCGAGGAAATCTTGAGACGAGGAGAATTTTACACATCCTATACTCCATATCAAGCAGAAATTTCCCAAGGCATGCTCCAGACATTGTTTGAATATCAGAGCCTAATCGCTGAACTTACGGAGATGGAGGTAGTGAACTCCTCCATGTATGATTGGGCGACTGCATTGGGGGAAGCATGCACAATGACTGCTCGTATCACCAAACGGAGAAAATTCGCCTTTGCAAAATCTATCGCCCCGAATCGACTAGCGGTACTAAAAAATTATGTATTAGGACCCGGAATCAAGTTAGTTGAGATCGATATTGACCCTCAAACTGGAATGCTTGATCTTGCTTCTTTAAGGGCAATATTAAATGACGACATTGCAGGTGTGTATATTGAAAATCCAAATTTCTTTGGCGTAATTGAAGAAAATATTCATATAAGTATTGACGAAATTCATCGTGTTGGTGCACTGGCGGTTGTGGGAGTTGACCCATTAAGTTTGGGAATAATGGAGCCTCCAGGAGCTTACGGTGCTGATATAGCCATTGGAGAAGGTCAAGCCCTTGGAAACAAGATGAACTTTGGAGGGCCCCTTCTGGGAATTTTTGCGACACGATTTGACCGTCGACGGGTCTCCCAGTTTCCAGGAAGAATTATTGGCCTCACCACTGAAGAAGCCTCAGACCGGCTAGCATTTTGCATGACGCTTCAAACAAGGGAACAGCACATTCGTCGGGAAAAAGCAACAAGCAATATTTGCACAAACCAAGCTCTGAATGCTGTTGCATCGGCAGTTTACCTCTCATTATTAGGTGCAGATGGTCTTAAAGAACTCGAACGTGGACTCTTGGGGCGGGCTCACTATCTAGCGAAACAACTTGACCAGGTTAACCAAATTATTTCTCCTTTCTTTAAAGCTCCCTTTTTCAGGGAATTTTGTATTGGGTTTGAAGATCCCACCCTCTTCGTGCCAGATAAGTTTGCTGATTACATGTTAGAACACAAAATTCTTGGAGGCATTCCTGTTTCATCTAAAGGATTCCATACAAAGCCTGATGCATTATTAATTTCGGTGAGTGAGAAGCACAGTAAGGTCGACCTCAACCTGTTTGTGAAAACACTAACAGGGTATCTTGGAGGAACCTAAGATGGGAACTCAGCAAGCTAGATGGGATGAGCCGATTTTGTTCGAGTTGGGCTCAGAAGGGCGCAGAGGGTATTTACCTGCCCCTAGTTTTACAGAAGAGATCGACATTGAAGAGTTAATTCCAGAGAAGCTTAAAAGAAAGACCCCCCCCAAAATTCCAGCCCTTTCGGAGATAGATGTCGTTAGACACTTTGTCCGGCTTTCCCAGATGAACTTTGGAGTGGATAGTGGTTCGTATCTCTTGGGCTCGTGTACGATGAAATTAAGCCCCAAGATTAATGAAAAAATTGCAAATTTCTCTATATTAACAGACATTCATCCCCTACAGCCTCAAAAGACAGTACAAGGTGCTTTAGAGCTAATGTATCGCCTCCAACAAGCCCTTGCTGAGATAGTTGGAGTGGCTGTTGTAACTTTACAACCGGCAGCTGGTGCCCATGGGGAGTTTACAGGGGTGTTGCTTATTCGGGCATACCATAAGGCGCAAAACGAGTTGGAACAGCGGGTTGAGATGATCATTCCAGACTCTGCCCACGGTACCAACTTCATTAGTGCGACCATGGCCGGATTTAAGGTGATTGTGATTCCCTCAAACCAAGCAGGCCAAGTAGATCTTGAGGCTCTTAAATCGATCGTATCTGAAAAAACCGCTGGAATGATGATCACAAACCCAAATACCCTAGGGATCTTTGAATCCGAAATTGAAGAAATCGCCAATACCATTCATGATGTAGGTGGACTTCTTTATTATGATGGCGCCAATTTGAATGCAATCCTAGGTAAAACACGACCGGGTGATATGGGGTTCGACATTGTTCATTTTAATCTCCACAAAACCTTCAGTACTCCCCACGGGGGAGGCGGTCCCGGAGCCGGACCGGTTGGAGTGGTTGAAAAGTTAGCTAAATTCCTCCCCGTTCCTGTGGTGACCTATGATGAATCTACGGATGAATACATCCTCGATTATGATCGGCCGTACTCAATTGGTAAAATTCATGGTTATTACGGAAACTTTGCGGTATTAGCAAAAGCTCTTGCATACATTTTCTCCTTAGGACCAGAAGGTTTAGAGAAGGTTAGTGAAACAGCGGTTTTAAATGCGAACTACCTCATGCGTAAATTGGAAAAAATCAAGGGGTTACAACTTACAACTGATAGTAACCTTCTACGAAAACACGAATTCACAATTAGTTCCAAGCCATTGAAAGAGGAAACTGGGATTTCAGCACTTGATATTGCGAAGGGGTTAATTCATTTCGGGATTCACGCACCCACAATATACTTTCCACCTATTGTACCAGAAGCGTTGATGTTTGAGCCTACTGAAACGGAATCAAAACAGACTTTAGATCTCATTGTTAAAACCATGGAGAAAATCGTGGCAATTGCAAAGGAGCATCCTAAAGACTTTAAATCGATGCCTCAAAATACGGCAGCTAGGAGGATTGATGAAGTCACTGCTGCAAGACGCCCCATACTGTCTTGGAAAATGAAACCAAAAGAATGACATCATCCACGACCACCCATTCTTCTGAAGAATCCATATGTGCTATTATGATACGAATTAATTGGTTCACAAGCAATGTGAACTACTCCGCCATAAGGGACAGAGCTTCCCCCATCGCTCACTGTGCCCTATCCGAAACCATGGTCGCTTTGGGGGATCGAAGCGGGCTCACAGCCGCCCTATCTCGCAGGATATACCCGAGAGACCTAGTGAGGATATTTCTTGTTCCATTCAAGTCCGCATTATAGTCTAACCCACAGGAGCATTTGAACCGTCTCTTGGTTTGTAGACCTTTGTTCCCACATCTATGACATATCTGCGAGGTGTAGCTTCATTCACATAGAACACTGGGATACTTTCCTACAAGGCTTTGTATTCGAGCTGGGTCTTTACCTGATAGGAGGGCATGGAATGGAGTTTGCGGTAGTTCTTCCTACATCGAGGGTACCACTTCCTCTGTGGGGTTCGATGGTTCTTCAAATCCCCGACGAAAATTACTGGCTCAAACCCATTCTGCCTTAATTCGATTGCCTTGTGGAGGAGATCCTGCACTTTCCTCCGCTCCTTGTTGCCGATCTTTTTAACAATTCTCAAGGCATGTTTCACCTTCTTCCTACCAATTTGCTAGTGGAGGTGGGAATAGTGCGCTCTGGTTGCCTGGGCTTCAGTCGCATGAAATGCAACTTCTTGAACCGTCCCATTCCACCACACCACAAACATGATGGGGGTTGCCTCTCCTATGTCACAAGCGATAACTGCCAGTTTCGAGGGGTTTAGGTATAATGTGAGGTTCGGCTGAGGATTCTTCTGAACAGTGAGATGGAGAATGAAGTGTCCATTCTTTCTAAGGAGTTTAGGCTCACAAACCTCATACTTTGCTGGAAATGCACAATGCGGTTTAATGGCGACCCAAACTCCTCCTCGCCTCCCTTTCACAGGGATTCACCCCCAGTATTTGGCAAGTTTCGTATTTTGTTGCTCAATTCTGAGTAAGTCCTTTCGGATGGAAACGGGATACTCCTTATTGGGTTTAATCCTCTTATAGAACTGTTTAGCCTGTTGTTTATTTGCGGAATACACTCCTAAATCGTTTCCAGTCTGCAAGAAGTGCTGAAAGTTCTCATATTCTTGATTAAGGATTTCTTTTTTGATCTTAGTCAGATGCACGATGCCACACTGTATCGTCTTCAAGGCAAGGTGTGGTTCTTGAGATTTCGGAGGACAGAGGCGAAAGGTGTTAGTGTGGCGCATTGGAGGCCGTTTCCTCCCTCCCTTATGCTCCTTGGAGTTTATCAACTTTTAGGGCAGATCTGTATAAATAGATCCCTGACGAACTATCTTGTGGGTCGTCCTTTGACATCCTATTCCGAATAGGGGAGGAACTTTCAAATAAGATCCAAGTAAATCGTGTGTTCTCATAGTTTAAGCTTTATTCATCTTCTCACTGAAGCGCAGAGGGTTTCGGGGTCTATTCAAGTTTTCCAAGCTAAGAAATAAGTCCTGTAAGGGAAGTTGTGGTCGCGAAGTTATTATACTGGAACCGTAGGGGAGGGGAGCCGTAAATGATGTAAATATTTATTGAGCGATTGGAGTATGGCTGAACGGTATTCGTCACCACTACAAGTAGCGGTGTCTTCTGCTTTATGATGGAAAAAAATGACAAAAACCTTAGGGATCGAATAAGAATCCATCGTAACAGCACAAACAAATATCATTGGTTTTCTTGGCTCTTTGACCAGATGACTATTCCAAAATATAGCATGATCGTAGAACTAGGCTGTGGGAATGGGCCACTCTGGGAGATGAATCAAGAACGTATCTCTTCGGATTGGGAATTGATCATATCTGACATCTCCCCGGGGATGGTTAAAGCCGCTCAATGCAAACTTTCCTAGATATCAAAACTGATAGAATCCCATGTGATTGATGCTTCGAATATCCCTTTTATGGAGAAGAGTTTTGATGTGGTGATCGCTAATCATATGCTCTATTATATGATCGATTTAGAGCAAGTCCTGACAGAAATCAGGAGAGTATTAAAACTAAAGGGCATCTTATACACATCGACTATTGGAAAAGACCTTTTCAAGGAACTGAAAGTCCTACTGTTAGATTTTGAGCCAAGAATAGGTTTCTCTCCTGAGAAAGTAGCTGAGAACTTTGGACTAGAAAATGGGAAGACGATTTTATCTGATTACTTTAGAAAAGTCAACTTAAGTGTCTATGAGGATTCATTGATTGTGCCAGAGGTCGACTCGATTGTTGCGTCTGTCTTATCTACCGCGGGTAATATTGGTGATAAGATACGATCCACCCTTTTAGGAGGGAGAGTAGAAAACTTTTATCACTACCTCGAAACGGTACTATCAAAGCATGGTACAATATCAATATCCAAAGTATCAGGGATGTTTAAAGCCACGAGATATTGATTAGACATAGGTGTGATAATATGATGATTGAAGCCTACCACTTCGGTTGTATCGTAATAAACGGTAAAGAGTATACATCAGATGTGATCATTTATCCTGACCGAGTCGATAGCACATGGTGGAGGAGCAGCGGTCATAAACTCTATGTCGAAGATCTAGAGGATGTGCTCCGAGAGAAACCAGATGTGTTGATAGTCGGGATGGGGGATCCTGGCCTGATGAAAGTCCTCCCTGAAACGGAAGCACGACTTAAATCTGAAGGGATTCGACTGATCGCCAAACCGACGGAGGAAGCGTGTAGCATTTACAATAAACTTTTGAAAGGGAAAAAAGTGATAGCAGCCCTCCATTTGACTTGCTAACCATCAGAATTCAGCAATATTGAAGTGAACGTAGGTCCTCCTACTACTTGGCTATGATTTGTAGTAGCCTGCGTCATTGCGGAAAGGAATTACTCGATATTTATGATTATTATATATGATTCTTACTATCTTTCAATCCCTAAAGGTCGCGGTGTTTGGACTACTATAACAATAAATATAGAAAAGACACAAAAGCTCTTTTGTGTGCAAATCAAAATATCATTTAATATATATCTACAATACACCAACAATATTTTAAGAAAGTCAAGAACCAATAAATGAAGAAACTAAGAGAGGTGGCATATACGACCGAAGATTTTGCGATTTATTGGTTTTGCCCCAAAGATGGAAGTCAAATGACCGAAGTGATCCGGGGTGAAGGGACAGGAGGGCAGTTTGAGGTGCGTTTAGATGTGTTGGATGTTGCTATCGCCAACGCGGAAGCTGTTGGAAAGCTTGACCCAGAGCAAGTAGAGGACGCAACATCCCTTGCCCAAAAGCTCCTTGAATCTGGCGATCGAGAGCATATCACATTGGTCAGTGTCGAATGCCCCTCTTGTGGTTTGAAGGCGGTTGCTCCCTTAACTGTTGTTGCTGTTGATCAAAAAACTCATGAAAAGCAAATAAAAACTGTGAGAAAGGTGCTTAGTGAAGCCGAACGGACGAGGAAGTGGACAGGGGAGCAACAAAGTTATAGATGGCTTTGGTATCTCTTAATTTTTGGTGGAAGCGCCATAACATTCCTCTACTACCTTTTACGCGCGGTATTGGGCTGAAAGTGAAGATTTCTCTATTTTGGTGGTGAAATCTGAGGGAAATAATAAGTGAATTGGGGATACCACGCAAAATACTAAACTTTTAACTCTAGGGATAGACTGGAAGTTCCAGAGATGCGTAAATGTTCAACCTCTAAGTGTAACAAGTGGGCTTTTTATATAAGTCCATTAAACGGGCGGAGTTTTTGTCAGGAATGTTTTGTAGCCTTTTTTATTAATCGGGTTAAGAGAACTATCTCTCGTAAGAGAATGTTCACTCCCAATGATCGGATATTGATTGCGGTTTCAGGAGGCGCAGATAGCGTCTGTTTGCTTCACGTTCTAAAAAATATTGAGACCAAATATCCGAAAGTTGAGCTAATTGCTGTGACAATTGATGAAGGGATTGTTGGATACCGTGATGGCGCGCTAAAACTTGCTCAGGAGAATGCAAAACGAGTAGGAGTAGATTTTTCAGTGGTTTCCTTTAAGGAACTCTATACAGCTTCGCTGGATGAACTTGTCACAAATTCCGCTGGTAAAAAAGGTGCCCTCAAACCATGTTCCATCTGTGGTATTCTACGACGGAAAGCGATTAATATTGCCGCACAAGAGCTTGAAGCCGATCGAGTGGCAACAGGACACAATTTAGATGATGAAGCACAAACAGTTTTGTTAAACCTCCTACGTGGTGACATCCTCCACTTAGCAAGACTCAATACACCTATTCAAAAACATAAAAAGTTAATTCCAAGAGTAAAGCCACTCGAGAATATTCCAGAACCTGAAATCCCACTTTTTTTGTATGTTAATGAAATTCGGTATCACACTTTCAGGTGCCCTTATGCTGAGGATGCAATGCGAACAGATATTCGACAATTTTTATACCGTCAGGAACAAAAACACCCCGGGACATTGCATGGTATCCTTCGCTCCTTTGAGAAAATTCAACCTGTGCTTCAGCAGAGTATGGGAGCTGAAGAGATTCGATTATGCAAGATCTGTTCAGAACCCAGTGTAAGTGAAATTTGCAAAGCGTGCCAGATTCTTGAAAAAGAGAACTTTGCTTAATAACCACCTCGTTCATAAAGAAAGGGCGATGAGGCCCGATCTTCGATATCACAAACAAACCGCGTCTTCCAAGGATCAGGCTCCACCCCGTTTACCAAGAGCATCGGACGCCCAGACTTAGGTTGCTCCCTTCCGGGCTTAGCCCAGCCTAGCCATATGGCCTAGCTGACTGGCCTGGTTCGCCTGGTACAACAGTCCACCCCTTTCCTCCGAAAGGGAATCTGTTAACGCCGATCCCAAGGGACGTTGGCTTCGCAGCCGTCACACGAGGAGCGTTTGGTCGCTTATGATACCTCAATATCGGCTTTCGGTCCGCCATATCGAGCATTTGCGATACAAGGGAGCCCGAGCCCCCCACCTAGCCTCATCGCAAAATAATATTCACTTCTATCTGCTTAAAAGCATTATTCTCCACACAGTGTTAAGAAGTTGGTCTTGAAAAATAGCTATCAGTGATCTTGAAAAAGAAGGGTTTGACTTGTTCGCGGCTGGTCGTGGCACATCAGGCAGAGCAAGATTTCACGAATGCATCTCTCCTTGAAAATTGTGCACCTTAATAATAGTATCATGAATAAACACGGATTCAACATCGATACTTAGTTCTTTATACAGTACATTCGGAACGCCAATATCGGCGAGATATAATGAGCCTACAATATTTCTTGCTTTCTGCTCCAGAAGGCCTTTCTTCGGCAAGGCAAGGGTCATCGTGGCTGAAGCTTGGATACAAGGTTTATAGATCTCTCCGGTAGTAGCGTCAAGGCCCGAGGGCATATCCAAAGCGATGACAGGAACATTGGTTGCATTTATAGCCTTAATCATTTCGAAAATCCATCTATGGGGTCTTCCAGAAAGGCCGTATCCAATCAGAGCATCGATAATCATCTGGCCCTTGAAGTAGGACAGGTATCGATAAGCTGATTCCCCTGTTTTTCTTACGAGAGGGAGTTTTCCGATGATTCTTCGCTGGGCTTCTGGAATGCCATGAAGAGGTTCGTTAGGTAGCAATATCGTAACGTTAGCGCCCCAGTTGTATAGATGCCGAGCAGTTACCAGCCCGCCACCCCCGTTATTGCCCTTCCCAACCGCGATGACCACATGTTTTCCTATCACGGAGTTTTCCGTTAACCTTCTTATAAGTTCAGCCAGATTCCGTCCAGCGTTCTCCATCATCTGGATAATCTGAGTGCCATACACTTCAACCGTCAGACGATCTACTTTCTGCATCTGCTCTGTTGTGATCATAGGAATTTGAAAATCCCTTACTGTTATGTCACGAAGTCTCTCCTATCTTATTTTGAGCTAAGGCAGCTGTCGCAACCACTTCTGCATTATCACTGAGAGAGGTTTTGATAATTTTGAAGTTTACAGTGGCCGCTTTTAGTGCCTTATTCCGAATAAATTCTTCCATCATCTGAACTAGCTCTGGCTGACCTTTAAAACTGCCTCCTCCCAATACCAATAAGTAGGGGTTAAATGCATTTACGATGTTGACTACACCAGTAGTAAGGTATCGTCTAGTCTCTTCTACCAAACGATTAGTTAACTGGTCTCCTTCCTTGTAGGTCTGGCTAATGGTAGCAGCCATATTTTTTGATATCGCCAGCCAAGGATGTCAAGTGACGCCCCTCCTTAGGATCAGCATGAACAGCCTCTTGCGCTCGTTCAGCAATTGCTCAACCGTCAGTATAAACTTCCTAACAACCCACATGCTAGGATTATGACAATTTCGTCTATCTACAACGATAGTGATGTGTCTAAGGTCTCCACCTGTGTTACTGCAACCCACTATCATGTTATCGCCACTTATGATGCCTTTACCTATACCTGTGCCGACAAAGAGAATAACCAGGTCTTCTATTCCCTTTCCTAAGCAGTAGCGCCATTCTCTCCATAGTCGCGGCTAGTACGTCATAGGTTACAACCACTGGCATTTTTAGTTTCTTTTCTAACTTATCCTTTAAAGATATATTTCTTCATTGCAGGTTGGGGGGGGTATCGCATAATACCTTTCAAATCTACTTACCAGGCTTTGTTAATTACTAGAACTTTTGCTTCTTGTCTCGCGTTGCGAAGGCACGCATCCATCTATACAGGTTAGCGTGTCAATTATGACTCTATCAAGGCTCTTCTCCGGGTGTGTTGGATATTTATGAACTAACAAAATATGACCATTAACGTTTACTAAAGTTGTCTTAACTTTTGTGCATCCAAGATCAACACTTAATAATGGGAGCTTTGTAACATTTTTCCTCATTCTCTGTCAGCCCAAAAAGCCTTATCTCTCATCAAATCACCGTTTTCATAGCTTCTTGTTGGCATTATACGTGCACAAAAATTAGAATCTACGCGTTATAGGAGTTTGAAATTGGATAACTCAGAAGGTGCTTGGTTACAGCTTATCCCCGGCTATACTCGCTAGTTTTCTGGTTATTAAATTCATAAGATCTTTCAAGGTTTTGCATTTATTGATTTCGTCATGTGAAATAAGTAGACTTATTTTTCTTCCCTTATCAAGAAAAATGGCCGGGAATTTCGCATCTTTTATGTTATGTGGATGCGACTCTAGTTTTTTGAGAAATTCATCGCGATGTAGAAATTCTGTAGGTACCTTGAGATTGTCAATGAATGTTTTCCATTCGTCTTTCATTTGAACTGTTCCATAAGTTAGGGTGCATAGATTACATTGATATGTATTAGGTGAGATTATTTTGTGTAAGCCATCTTTGATGATGTTGAAGAAACCACTATCTGCGTTATAAACAAGAATTAATTCCATTTCTAACGACCTCGCTGCAGGCTTAAATGATAGTGATATACCACGATTCTGCTATATTTTTCCCTTCAACCAGACTCGTTTTTAACCTCCTCATATGCTTAGGAGTTATGAAAACTGTCTTTTCATGTACAAGATGCTCTTTGCTCTCACCAGAATTAATTTCATAAACCCATTTAACCTCAATACTATGAACGTTGTTGTTTTTTAAAATTAATAATTGAAATAAGAGTTTTTCTTCATTGGTTAAATTGCATTTCTTGGTACCAATATTTTGATCTACCTTTTGATCATTGTTTATACACCATCAATAAAAAAGAGGTATTTTGAGTTTTATTTTTCTCTCAATTGTCTGTTGCTTCTTAAGGATCGTATGTCATCATCCAGTTGGGTAAGAACTCGTAGTCGACTCCCAGAGTCCTTTGGTGAGCAATATCGGGATGTGGTTCACTATTAAAATTGAACCAACTTACTACCGTGTCGAAGCCATGCTACCAGGGTCGAATGATTCTCCTCAGGAATATGGCGCCGGGGACGGGATTCGAACCCGCGTGACCCCACGGGTCACAGGCTTAGCAGGCTTGAGCCCTTGTGTTAAGGTCTGCTCCATACCACTAGGAGACCCCGGCTTTTATTTAAGAACTTTGAAATCCTAACTGTACTAGACTCCATGACTTCTTGAATATTTTCGCATATGTCATTCATTGCACTATGATTAATCCTATAAAGTTTTTTCTTGAGTCGTGGATGGGTCATATTCTTCTAGTGAGACTTCCACGGCTATAATTCTACCGAGGTGATCTCAAAAATTCCAGCTTTTTTAAAATGCTTTCTCCATGTTCTTCAATCTTTTGAAGGATTTTTTTCAAGTTGATTGTTTTAGTTGTTTTAAGCTCAATTTCGGAAGTTTTTACGTTTAAACTTAAATAACGTTGGGAATTGGTAGTTTGTTGAAGATAACTAGTGGAATAAGAGCTTTTTGATGAAATAGAGACATTTCCCAGTAAGTTCAGCAATTCAATTGCTCCAGAGACATTCACAAGGCCATAACCATAATAGGGGTCCCATTCCTTTGGACCTAAATCTATAGCACTTGCTTGGAGAAGCCACCAGATCAAATCCGGAGTGATGTCAATCTGTTTATGAATCGCATAACCCAAGATGAGCGCGACTGAAGCACTCACCATTGGGGTGGCAAATGAGGTCCCCGATGCAATCCCTGTCCCATTTCCAAGGCTAGTTGTGTTTGTTGACCAAATATTTATTGCTGGTGCTGATACCCAAGGGGACCTCAATGAGCTCGTCAGATCCGGCCCATAATTACTGAACTCATCTGCAAAAACTAAGTTGTCGTCAATCCTCTGTACACCTGTCACAGAAAGGGTCTCCTGATAGACTGCAGGAATTGTTGCTTTCTGTGTACGTTCATTACCTACTGCGGCGATTACTAAAGCATTATTGTCATAAGCATTTCGAATTGCAGCACCCACCACATTTGATGTCAAATAACTACCGACGCTCACACTAATGATGTCCGCCCCGTGATCCACCGCAAATGCAATTCCTTCAGCAACATCCGAGGCTAAAGAGATGCCATACTCATTAACAGCTTTGATTGGCATGATTCGAACATTTGGTGCAATTCCAGCAAAAAATTGGCTATTATTTATTTCAGCAGCAATAATTCCAGCCATCATTGTTCCATGGCCTGTTGGGCTATCATCCATCACGTTACCATTGTTGTCGATGGTATTCCGCCCTATTATTCTTCCTAAGGCATCCCTTAGAAAACAATTTTGAAGATCAGGGTGAGTGGTGTCAACACCGGTATCGATGATGGCCACTATAACTGTGTCAAAGCTATTCAGTTCATAAGCCGTCCAAATCCGATCGGCTCCTATTTCAAACCAATACCACTGGTTGAAAAGAAATTCATCATTTGGTAAGGAATTAGTGAGTTGTGCCACTCCTGGTTCCTGATATCTGCTGAAAGGATCTCTAATTCGAGTGGTTGGCTGTATAAAAATTTCAAAATAGATGTTTGTTAGGTTAAAAATGTATGGGCGATTAGAACACAATTCTTCAAAAGATTCAATCGTTATTGTTTGTGGAACCTTCGTGAGGTTCTCCGCTTCAGAGTAATCACGGTCAAAAGCTTTAATTGTAGCAATAATCGGAAGGGATTGTGGTTGATTTGGGATAAAAACCGGGCCAGGTCTCGAAATATACGTTTGGTAAAGTCTCTCTTCATATCCAGGCTCTGGAGCGCGAAAAGGGTGGGTCATATTTCCGGTGTTAATTTCAAAATAGACGTCGCCAATTTTCGCACCAGGATCCATATCCTTTTTTAGATAGTATTTTCCAATTCCTATTTCAACGAAGAACTCTGTTGGGGTTGATATCTGCTGGTACCGTACTACTTTTGTTGTATGGGGGTAAGGACCCTCTGTTAACCACTGATATGTTCCATTCGCTGAGAACTCCATTTTTCCAAGTCCAGTGATTCTAAATGCCCCACTACTTCCAGTATATTCAATTATGTTCTCTTCCCTCTCTGTATACGCAATATATACACCTGGGACATATCGAATCGAGCTTTTCAAGTTATTAATTGGATTATATAAACGGTTTTTGATCCGTAAATCTACCTGCAGACAAATTTCTTGTCCTTTAATCCATTTTTCTAGCTCAAATTGGAGGTAATTAGTACCAAATAAGACATTAGACGGTTTAATATGGTTAACACCAAGTAAGACGAAGGTATGTTTCAAGATTTCTGGGTATACTTCAATAGTCTCTCCTGCGTCAATCGTGATTGTTAAAATGGAGTTAGGAAGTGTTTCGATTTGAGGTACAATTTTTACGGTCAGTGTCCCGATAACATATTTTTTCGAGATAGATCCTAGTGAAAAATTTCTAGATGAATCAAAAGGAAGTGTAAATTCTGTTTTTTCTTTTGAAGAAAGCTTTGCGTTAAGGTTATTACCCTGAACAAGATAATCTCGTGTCCAAATGTATGTGCGTTCATTTCCCGCATCTATTGTCTTATTGACGGGGTTAATGGATGTTATTGTATTCCAGTTCAATGGGGTCTGAATAATGATTTGGGGCGAGCGTATCAGCCCTCTATTTTCATCTTTTTCATTGTGCATTCGAATCGCCCACCATTGCGGACCGTATAGTTCCTGTAATCCCAAAACTCGAGAAGAATAAGTTGAATAAACCATCCCGTGAGTTAGATTGACCTTAACAGTGTTCTTCAAAGGTGATGGGAGTTCAAAACTACTTGTGGATGTCCTTTGAATCATTGGATTAGCAAGCAGAGTACCAAATAGGACTAAGATGAACAATCGAGTTAGCACAGGCTTATTCATCTTTATCATGGAATGCCCCTGCGTTTTTGCATCCGGTTAATATTTTGTCAACGAGTTAGCAGACTTTCATCTTTGAACACTGCTGTTTTCACTAATGTGAATTTAAACGAAAATACATTTATTGTGATATACTGACCATCGTTTTGGGTTCACTCGCGTATAATTCCCATTATCGAATATCTAATTACTAACTAGAAACTATTTTGTTTTCGCCTAAATCGATGTCTTATCGAACCTCCATTCATTATCCATATTACGTCGCTTGGGGCTTTCAAGTGATTCCATGTAAACCTGTTTCAAATGATATAAGTTATGAGTAATAAAAACATTTTTCTAATCCATAAATCATCTCGTGTTTAAAAAAGAATCTCCTTGAAGCGATTTCTTCTCCTCTCCAAGAAGCGAAAAATATTTTTGGAGTTCTTTCGAAGAGGTTTTCAAGTTGTGTTTTTGTTATAACTTAATTAACGAGTGGGTATGTGGGAATCTAGATTTGAATTTTTCTCGAACCAGGTGAAAGGGCACAACTTAAGTTTAATAGCTATATCATACTGTGAAATTTGGTACAGACTATTTGAAAACATTTGGTAATTCTTGAGAATCGAATAACACAAACAAATATCATATTAATGCGGCTATTCTGTTGGATGCACGAGAAGAGTGAAGCACGACCATTCCCAAAGGAACTGCCGGGTTATCTACGAATAAGAAGAGTGAAGCATTGAGTTTTAACACAAATACCAACCCTTCTGAAAATTGATATACAGTATAAAGTTGTTTACCTCGTAAAAAGGTAAGATTCGAAAATCTTGTTTTTTTATACTGTTCCTCTCCACTAATCAGATGTGAAAAGGCAGCACAAATCAATTCCTCATCTATCACGTCCGAGATTGAGGAAACAACAGGCAATCCCAATCCATCTACGAGAATAACACTATCTGCACCGAGTTCCACTTTGAGATCTTCTATTTCTCTTTTCAGGAGGGGATGGCGCTCATAGGGATAGAATTTTCGTCTGATTTCTAACAACCATTTTTCCACTGTCCCATCATAGATCGATGTTGGACGTAATTCAAGCCTCTGCGCTAATGAAAACTCGAGATCTCTTTGAATGGTGTTAGCTACTTCTTCAACAGACAAGGCACTCCTCAGATCTTGTTTATGTACAAGAAGATAAGCTTGTGAAAGAGTGGGAGACCAAACTTGCAGATCTTGAAGACAGAACCCCAACTCTTTTTTCGCTTGATCAAAATTCTCTCGATCCGCTGAATCGATCACGAAGCCAAATACATCAACGGTTGTGAAAACATCTTCTGGATCTATTGTGCCTCCTTGCTGGTGAAGATCCTTCCGTGATTCCTCTTGGCCTGGGGGGACCCAAATTACAGTTTTCATTATGGATTGAGGTAAATGGTATTCTACAGTAGTCGAAGTAGCTATCCTTTCAATGGTTGACAAGGGGAATCCACTGAGTTTTTCACAAATGCTTGATTTCCCACTATTTTGGAGGCCAGCTAATAAAATTTTTATTGGTTTATCACCAGAGAAGCTGTTGTCACTTTTGCTATTGGGCAATAGAATAGTCATAAATCTCCCTTTGTCCGTAGAATATGATGTATTTAAACCCCCTGCAAGTAAACTCGATATCTATTTTTTAATAGGTGTGGTCCAGTAATGTTGGCATGGGAGCATGATTCTCATCCTTCAGACAAAGTAATAAGCAACCTCTCCATCCCAGAAGTCTATCACACAAGAAAATGTAACGTAATAATATCACGAAATACAATTGTATGATCAAACTGGAGAAACTGCTCATAAAGGAATGAAACATAGAGGAAGGGTAAGATGCGTCCTTCAAAATAACAGTAAAGGTAAAAAAGAAAGTCGAAAAACTCTTATATCTTAGTTGATTGCAGATTCCCAAATCAAGAAAAGCGAAAAGTTGACGCCTCATGGTCCAGATCAAAATATCTCCTACGAAATACAATAAATAAATGGAATCAAGCCTGGGCGGGTGGTCTAGTTACCTTTATGGCTGGAATGGTATGATTCCGGGTTTGGTGATGGAGTTGAAGTCTCACCACCTCCGATTGGGACCCGGTGACACATGTTAAGTGTGCCGGAAGTCAAGGGTTCGAAATCGAAAAACAAAACGTTTTTTGAAGAGACTCCCTTCCCGCCCACTAATATAATCTCAATTGAAATGAGGAAACTAGCAAATATTATTGACTTTAGGAATATTTCAGGATTCTGATTCTTGATCATGTGAGTCCTCGCTTGGATTCCTTTTCTTACTAGAAGCCGCCTGTGGAGTCGATTTAATACCTAGGAGGGTTTTTCCTCTCTGCCATAGTGTTTCAAGAAAGATTGAAAACTGGTCAAGGATGGGAACACCCATTCGTTCAATTGTTAGAGCAAAAAGAATTGTTCCCACAAATCCTATTGGCTTTGAAAGCATATCATGAGCTATGGAAAAGGGAATCCCTTTTGAAACCAGCAGCATATGAAACGCTATTCTGAGAACGTTTCCAATATAGAGAATCACGAAAAGGACTGAACCTGCAAGAAGTTTTTTTCTGAATGACTTTGAGCCTGCTGGTGTTACAATAATCAAAGCAATTAAGATTGCTCCGGCTTGCATCCCAGTACACGCTTTCACAATGTAATAATACTCTCCCACTACTACAAAACCATAAAGGCTTGCATTACCATGAAGCTTTTCAACAGAGACGCCAAGAAGTTCCAATACGAATGTCACATGGTTACGGATTGGTTTAAACATAAATGAATACGATGGGATAAGATAAATCACCGCTACAAGGCTAATTGCTATAAATAGTCGTAAGAAAACCTGATTCTCTGAAAGGTCTGTTGGGTATATCTCTGACTTTTTTTGCTTTGTTTTATAGCTCACTGAACAACCATCCATCAATTTCATGATATCTTTCGCATTTTATTGAGCAGATTTATGTTGGAACGAAAATCTAAGCCAACTACAAAGCTAATATATTTTTTTACTAAAAAACCTATGGATTTCGCCCAAAGCACAATGATTCTTAGCATATTCTTCGTTTACGTCAAGAAATGAAAAAAATCAATTATGAGGATGAAATGAACAAGATGAACCGATTCCTCTTTTTTGGTATTAAAAACCTATGTAAAAACTTTTTAAGAGGTTCCTGTGAGAATCTGCTATTAAAATATTGTCTGAGTCGTTGTACATTGTTGAGGGGAATCTACTCATTCTCAGGGCATTCTTTGTAATTCATATCATGAAAAGGTCAACAAAAACAGTTTTATAATAGCCATACTCGTTTTTGGCATCACGCCTCATATTATTATCTGGGCTCAAGGGGAATTTTCTCCTTTATCCTCATTCACAAGATCTAGATTCTTACTATGCAAATAAAGAGCTTCTGCAGCCGCTACCCAATCATCAATGGAAGCAAAGACTGGTATCCCTTTCATTTCGATTCGCTTCGACATTGTTTTAGTGTATGATCCCACAAGCGCACACACTCGCAGAGCTTTTCCTGCTCTCGATGCGTTAGCTAGCACTTCAACTATTCCTTCGTCAAGAGGTGTGTCCTGGAAAACACAATAAACCATGCAAATATGCACGGAAGGATCTTTTAGAAACACATGGAGGGTAGTTTCATAATCTCCACTCGTCGCAGATCCGGTCACATCAACCGGATTAACTGGGATAAAATAGTATGAAAATGCCTTTTCCAATTCTTCAACGCTTTCGGGAAGTAATCCAGCCAAGTGAAGGGGAGACTCTTGGATAAGGTCGATGGCGCTTACAACTGGCCCCGCCTCGTTGGAAACAAACGCTACGTTAGGACCGTACGCGGGAGGTTGGTAGTGAAAAGCTTTGAGCATAACGCATTGCTGATGAAATGTTTTTGCTAAAATTATGCCTGCTTGTTTGAATACCCCTGCATTCATTTCTGGGTTAGACCGCGACACCCAACCAGTATGACTAACCGCAGCTCTTGCTCCCAGTTCTGTTTGTCCTGCATTGTAGAGGACAATCAGCTTCCTATTCGTGATGTATTTTGCGTGTTCGACAAACTTTCACCCGTTATCAAGGGCTTCGACATATAAGCCAATCAACTTCGTTTCCCGATCTTTTGCGAAATAAGCTAATAAATCACCTTCATCCACGTCGAGACGATTCCCATAACTGAAGAACGACCTTATCCCGATTCCATTTGCCGCGGCGAATTCTAAAAAAGCAGCACCATAAGTTCCGGATTGAGAGCAATAAGAAACAGATCCGACAGTTGGCCTTTGTAAACGGTCAAAAGATTGAAAAAGTGTGTCAATTCCAGTTTCAGGAAAGTAAACACCTATGCAATTGGGGCCAATCACCCTTATCTTATATTTTTGGGCCACTTCGAAAATCTGAGTTTCAATCCCCGCATGTTCCCCTCCAAGTTCTTTTCCTCCACCACTAACAATCACTACTACTTGTGTCCCTTTTTTGCAGCTTGTTCGATGAGGTTAGGAATTTGTTTTAAGTCGATAATGGTCATAATGAGATCTACATCTTTAGGGACCGCTTTTATGGAAGGATATACCTCGGATCCCAAGATAGATTTCCTCGTAGGATTCACAGGAAAAATAGAACTTTTAAACGCTCTAGACAAATTTTCTAGGATTATATAACCAATTTATCCTGACTTAGAACTTGCTCCTACTACGGCTATAGCTCTGGGCTTGAGAAAGTATGTGTTCTGTTGAAAGCTGTTTTTATCCTTCAGATTTTTCACCTTTACACGCCGTTAGATCTTCTTATCTTTACCCAGCATATAAGCTTGTGTACTTGGAGTCCAAAGATGCTATTTCGTGATCAGACAAAGCTAGTGAGGGTGTTACAGGCTTTTAAGAAAAAGGTTTTTGAGCATTGGCGAAATCAAGAAAGTGAACGGGGCTCTTACAAAAGCTGGAAGGAGTCTTTCTTATTAGGCGTCTTCAATCCCCTTTTCTGTAATGGCAAAAACCGCTTCGCTCTCAGGGAGCCATGGTGAGTCTACTACACGTGCTATTCGTCGATTTCCTTTAGATTTTCGGAGATAAACTCTTGTTGTGCACGCATGTGCTACGATATGACCGCCTATAGGTGCGGTAGGATCTCCAAAGAATTGATCGGGTTTAGCCATGACCTGATTCGTCACAAGTACACAAATATTATTGATCTCAGCAAGCCGGAGGAGGGTGTGCATGTGTTTATTCAACTTCTGCTGACGTTCAGCAAGAGTTCCCCGCCCAACATACTCCGCACGAAAGTGACTAGTTAAGGAATCCACGACCAAGAGGCGGATGTTCTTGTCTTTTGTTCGATCCGTGAATTGATCGACTAACACCATCTGGTGATCTGAATTGTAAGCACGTCCCACTTCGATGTTCTTAAGAATCTCATTATAATCTAAACCAAACCTCTCCGCCATTTGAACAATCCGTTCAGGACGAAACGTACCTTCTGTATCGATATATATTGCACCCGCCTCAAACCCTCCCTCATTTTTAGGCATTTGCACTGAAACACACAATTGATGCGCAATTTGGGTCTTCCCAGTACGAAATTCTCCGAATAATTCCAAAATCCCATTTGTCTCGACCCCACCTCCAAAGAGTTCGTCTAAGGTCGTACTGCCCGTTGTTAGGCGCGTTATGGCCTTTCGGCGTTCATAAATTAAATCTGCGGTCTCAAACGACAGGTCAAGGCTACCTCGTGCAGATTCAATAATCTTGGATGCGGTTTTCTCTCCGATATCCGCAGCGGCCACAAGCTCCCCGATGGAGGCTATTGCTAGCGCTTCTAAAGTGCTGAATCCGGCTTCTTCCAATTTTTTTGCGGTTGTCGGTCCTACACCAGGTAAATCAGTCAGGGCTTGTACAGTTTTTTCTTCGCCTACATCAGTCATTATGATTCCCTCATTGAAACTATAACACTTTTCTACTTAATCCCACCTTTGATCATAATTCTCGAGGTTTCTTCAAAAAAGTTCGTATGAATACCAATGTCAAGAACTAACCTCTAATCTTTTTCATTGATACAATGGGACGAATCTAGGGTGTTTACCTGTTAGCAAAAATCGACTTGGAACTTAATTTATGATTTCTCCTATGTTTCAGTTTTAAATAGCTTTTTGTTCTTCGCGCTCCATTTCATAATGTGTTGAGTAAATGAAAACTGATATAGCAAACATTTTCTTTCTACATATAAAGAACTCCAATTATTAGCGTGAGCGTGCCTATACTATAAATATACATTATAATGGCTTGGGAGAAAAGTACCGGAGCGATCTTGGGTTGATAACATTCAAGATTGTGGTAATCGGAGATTCAGGCGTTGGAAAGACTAGTCTTACCATGAGATACGCAGATCAGACGTTTCAATATGAGTACATTAAGACAATTGGTACAAACTTTTTCATGAAAACCATCCCACTTCTAGAAGAAAAAGTAGATTTGGTGCTGTGGGATCTTGCGGGGGACGAAGCCTTTGGCCTTCTGCGTCCTACCTTCTATCAGGGAGCGTTTGGGGCCCTCCTAGTATGTGATGTGACACGTCATTCTTCATTCGAGCATCTTGAGGAATGGTTGAAAGAACTCCGTAATAATATACCGCATAAGATTCCAATTGTCTTAAGTGGCAACAAGATTGATCTTAAAAAGGATGAGTGGGAAGTAAACGAGTCAGAAATTCAAGCATTTGCTGAGACCCGAGGAATCCCTTACTTTCTGACCTCTGCAAAAGCCAATATAAATGTGTCACAAGTCTTCTTGCAACTAGCCAAGGATATAGGAACATCCTTACCGGACTTTTCCTCTTCTAATAAGTAAAACACCTTTCATTACACCAGATTGGCTCAAAAATAAATAGGTTACACTATTGAGATTATTTTCAGAGCTTTTACCAAGTTTCATCTATCTAGAATTACCTTTTTATGACTGGCATATAGAATAGTAGCATATTTCTTACCATATACCTATTCCTTTTTTCACGGATAGGTGGGGGAGAAACCATCGTTTGAAGGTACCTACTATACAACCAAAGACGCCATTAACGAACCGAAACCTGTTCAAAAACCTCATCCACCGATCTGGGTTGGCGGTTGGGGACTGAAGTCGTTGAAAGTTGCGGTCCAATACGGGGATGGTCATAATTTGGGTTGGACCTTATTTGAAGAGTATAAGCAAAAATCAGAATTACTTGATCACTATTGCGATGAACTCGGGAAGAAGGACTTCAAACGATCCTATCTAATGTCACTCTGGATTAAAGAATATCGCGAAACTCTTTAGAAGAAGTGGAAGGAGTCCCAGCATACTGCGCACAGAAATCGGGCGGCTTTTACGTTTGGGACACCTGAAGAAGTGGCAGAACAACTCGGAAGATTTATCGATAAGACCCAAGTCTCTTTCTTCCTGTTGAATCGGCCCGGACCACTGACGTTTGAGGAATCCATCCAATTGTTCTGTGACGAAGTCATTCCTCTACTCAAGAAATAGCCACATTAAGCCATATGATCTGTTAACCGGCTGATAGAATTATCTTCGCCCGGATAGAGTATGTAACTCGGCGTCTTGAATGCTTGCCGGGACTTCTGAGACTATAATCCGATTCATCCGATCTCCTTGCGTTAATATCCTTACTACATCTATACCTGCAGTGACACGCCCGAATACAGTATGTTTTCCATCAAGATGTTTGCAGTTATCGGGATTTAGGACAATAAAAAATTGACTTCCGCCTGTATCACGTCCTGCATGGGCCATTGAGAACGCTCCAAGCACATGTTTTTGCATCGGCCTATCTGTTTCACAAGGAATGGCATAACCTGGTCCTCCTGTACCAGAACCATGTGGACAGCCCCCTTGCACGACAAATTCGGGAATAACGCGATGAAAGGTTAGACCATTGTAGTAATTTTTCTCTACAAGAGTGACAAAGTTTTTTACAGTGTTTGGGGTCGCCTCATCAAATAATTCAAACTCGATATTTCCTTTATTAGTTTCAATAACTCCTTTTGTCATCTCAACGCACTCTGGTCGTCCTATTCAAATATTTTCTATAAGTAAATTGGTATTTTCAACTACGAAACGGGTTGAATATAATAAATAAATTACATTAAATGTAAACGCCTTAAACTGTAATATCGATATTCTGGTGGTGACTAACTAATACAAGGCATTTCATTATAGTAAATCCTTGATGCAGGCTACAAGTGAATCTATTGTTAGTAACACTATGTAAAGAGCCCCACAGATTATCGTGTCCGCTTCGTAATGTTCATCCTCCGCATACCAATTATTGTTTTTCCTAATCCGTAAGCATACCCAATTTCAAACCCAAAATCTCGACCAAAGTCTTTTTAAAGCAGTTGTAACAATTTTATGTAACTGATTGATTCGACAGTGCTATGATAGATCTTATCTAGACTTACACTCTGATATGTATGGATTTCAAGAAAGTAAACTGAAATTCCATGCGATTTAAGACTTCCTAAAATGGTTTTATTCAACTTAGAGAGTCAGAGAGGAGAGTAAATGTAATAGACTTCATAAGAATCACATCACGCTTAGTTCGATTCAGCAATCAAGAATATCTTATAAAACTCAAAGGTTCCGAAACTGGATTATGCTATACTCATTTGTATTTGAAGATGTCATGGCATTCTGGATGTAACTTTCCAATCCTATTTATTCAAGTGACTAAAAGCGATCAGGAGAGAAAAATGCCTTCGGTGCTCTTTATCTATCCCCCACTCAGCTTTGAAGAGAGGGGTGGTCTTTCAGCCTATAGCCCACCACTTGGAGCTCTCTACCTTGGAACGATACTACAAAACAATGGTCATGAAGTCCATGTGATCGATGCGGAAGCGGAACAACTTACTCTAAAACAAATTGGTGATAGGGTAAAATCGATTAATCCTGATGTTGTCGGGTTGACGGTTCTCACCTTTACACTTGAGTCGTGTAAGGCAATAATAAAACAAGTTAAAAAAATTACTGACGTCTACATAGCTGTTGGTGGCCCGCATATCTCAGCAGCTCCAGAGAACACTTTGAAGCAACTTGGGGCTGATTTGTACGTCCTTGGTGAGGCAGAAACTATCATCGAAGATATAGTAGTGAAAAGGCCACGTGGTATCATGTATCCTGAAGAGATCCAAGATGTCAACAGTATTCCCTTTCCTGACCAAAGCCTTGTTGACCATATTCAATATGGTGCCTTTTACGGCCTCCATTTTGGTTCCAAAATGACTGGGATTCTAACAACAAGGGGATGTAAATATGGGTGCGCCTATTGCAATCGCCCAAAGAAACTTCGATATAGAGCAAGATCTCCAAGAAACATTGTAAAAGAATTAAAAGAGCTTGATCGAATGGGATTTGACTCGGTATGGCTAGCTGACGACAATTTCACAAACAATCCGGAAAACGTAATTAAACTGGCTCGCCTTATAAAACAAGAAAAATTAAATTTCCATTTTTACGGCCAAGCGAGAGTTGATGTTCCAAGCGACTCCCTCTACAAAGCTATGCGAGAGATGGGTGTAATGGGGCTCAGCTACGGTGTAGAATCGTTGAAACCAGAGTTAATTAAATGGTATAATAAATCCCCCAACCCGGAAAAATGGCCTAAGTATGTTTTGAAAACACTTAAACTATGCGATAAGTACGATATAATTTTTCTTGGGAGCTTAATCTTTGGAGCGCCAATGGAAACGAAAGAAGACATGGAATACTCAATAAACTTTCTATTTAAATATGGTGCCGACATTATTAATGGCAATGTTTTGCTTTATCTTGTTGGTTCCCGAATTTGGCGTCGAGCAGTCAGAGATGGAAATATTGACCCAAATTACTTCATTATTTCTGCTCCCGAGGCTGGATTAACCCCTTATTCTTACGAAGAACTAGTAGATATGTGTGTGTACTGCACAAATCTATCAAAAAGGTATGGGTGGAAAAGAGTATTCAGTAAAGTGTTAACGAGACACGAGTTTCAATTAATTTTATCTGCGGCAAAAAGATTCGTTAGCAATTATGGGCTGGTGCAAAAGGTACGTAGAGCAATTCCTTACTATGGCTATGGAAAGAAGGGGTACACGTGGCAAACTTGAGGAATGATATCAATTTAACACCTGTTCAAGTTGACATCTTCCACAGAAAACCCAAATTATTGTTGGTTGAAGTCTGTCTATCGAGTTATAGGGAAGATACCTCTTTAAAGAAGTAGCTACCTGAACTTCAAGTCAAATAATAATTAATTACCAAATAAGAAACCTTACCAAATATATAATTATAAAATGTTGTAGACGGATTTACAAAGAATACAGGTAGGCAGTCCATTAACGGAAAACAATTAATATATTCAGCACACCTACGTGATAAATTATCGGTTGCACAGGCGTTACTGAACTTCAAAAAGCCTTTGAAACGTATGCGCAGTAGCTGGCCCAAACGATGGCTGAACCGAGAGAGACCAACAAAGAGGAGTTGCCTGCATGATTGTACGCCTCATTGCCGAGATCTTAACTCCGAATGCCACGAAATCACAGTTCATAAGGATACACAGGGCACGGGGAGTGATATTAAATCGCCTCTCCTTCAGTAACGCTCGCAGGAGAGCCGGGCGCCACTCCCGGTCCTGTCGAGGTGAAAGATCCTAGAACTACCGATGAACCATAATCCCATAGTGATGCTCTTGCGAAATGACACACATTCGACGGAGAGGACGCGAACGCCTCCCCGAGGCGCCGTCACGCACCAAGGAACAATCTCTTGGGGCACCTACGGCTGTGCTGCGAATCAAGCAGACTCCGAGATGATGAAAGGACTTTTGAAGGAGGCGGGTTTTGAATTTACGACGTCTAGGCAAGATGCGGACGTGATTGTGATCAACACCTGTACTGTCAAAGAGGCCACCTTTCATCGGATGCTACATAAAATCCAAGAAGTTGTGAACGCCGGGAAACCTCTCTTGGTGGCAGGTTGCATGCCCAAAACAGAGAGATCTGCCATCGAAAAAATTGCTCCATACGCATCCTTGATAGGACCAAACTCCACCCACAAAATTGTCCATGCCGTATCTGAAACCCTGACTGGGAAAAAAAGCGTACAATTACAAGAGGTGCCATTCCCCAAAGTGGGGCTACCTCGCATTCGAAAGAATGATGTTATAGCAATCTGCCCCATAGCCACAGGTTGTTTAGGCCATTGTAGCTTCTGCCAAACCAAACTGGCAAAAGGGGACTTGCTCAGCTACCCACTTCCATTGATCCTTGATGAAGTAAAAGCAAGCCTGCAAAACGGGTGCAAGGAGATCTGGTTAACGGCTCAAGATACAGGGTGTTATGGATTCGACTTAGGAACAGACTTATCAATTCTCTTAACTAAAATCGTTAAGATTCCTGAGGAGTTCTTCGTCAGAGTAGGAATGATGAATCCTCAACATGTGCTCCCCATCCTCGATGACCTCTTGGATTCCTACGAATCAGACAAAATTTTCAAATTCCTTCATCTTCCTGTGCAATCTGGGTCGAATCGAATTTTAAAACGCATGAATCGAAACTATCACGTCTCAGATGTTCACCAGATCATCAGAAAATTCAAGGACGCTTTTGAATACTTGACATTGTCAACGGATATAATCGTGGGGTTCCCTGGAGAAACACATTCAGATTTTCAGCTAACTCTTAACCTGATCAAAGGAATAAAGCCTGATATTGTAAATATCTCCAAATTCGGGAAGCGAGCTGGAACCGAAGCCGCTAAAATGTCCCAAGTGCCGAAGCCTATTATAAGTGAACGGATAAAGAAATTAGTGGAACTCTGTAAAAGGACCCAACTCGAAAACAATGAAAAGTGGATTGGATGGAAGGGAAAAGTGCTCCTCGATAAAAAAGGAAAAAGAATGGGAGTGATTGGACGGAATTTTGCTTATAAACCAATCCTCACAAGAGGATCTCTTGGGAGTTTTAAAGCCGTGCAAGTACTTCAAGCGCGTCCAACCTTTCTGATCGGGGAATAAACTCCATATTTCCAATAAAAAGAAAAACTCAGTTCAAATAGTGTATTAGAACAGTATAGTAGTTCCGATAAACCTGTGATATTAAACTTTGACAGGTGATGATTATTGAATAAAGAACTAGCACCCAAGCTGAAGATATATTTCGCGGGTTCGATTCGAGGTGGGCGTGAAGATGTAAAACTCTATAGAGATATTATTGAACATCTTAAAACATATGGAAAAGTCTTTACCGAACATGTTGGAGACACTGAACTTGATTTGCTAGGAAAGGAGAAGAATACTGATAAGTATATCCATGATCGGGATCTGAATTGGTTATTAACCGCAGATATCATAGTGGCTGAAGTCACTCGGCCTAGTTTAGGTGTAGGTTATGAAATTGGGAGGGCAATTGAACAGGAAAAAAGCATTCTATGTCTATATCGCCCCAAAAAAGGGAAATATTTATCTGCAATGATAAAAGGGAGTCGAGATTTAGTAGTAAAAGAGTATCAATCGCTTGAAGAGGTAAAGAAGATTATTGATACTTATATTCAAAGGATATTTTAGTTCATGGGGCATTTATATTTGCTAAAATATTGAACAAAAACCTAAGGAGAATGCTGCCAATCTTCCCAGGAGGAACCTATAGGTCAATTGAGTTCTAAATTTCTAAATTAATGAGGAGCAGTAAACTCCTCTTCATATGGTCTGAGCTAGATGATACCCGAGATGTCATGTGGAGAGTACCAAATCTTATAATAGAGGCGACATAATTACCTAAACTCATGGATTGGTCTGATAAAACAATCTATGGTCTAAATAAGTTTGGTGATAGACACTATGAAGTTGGTAACGGTTCACCTTCCACAAGAGTTCATAATCGGCTTAGATGAATTGGTACGTCAGAGGAGATATCCAAACCGAAGTGAAGCGATCCGAATCGCAATTCGTGATCTTCTAAAAGAGGAACTTTGGCTTCGCGCGGTAAGTGGGCGCTAGAACACTGTAAAATTTCTTACAATACTTCGAGAAGCGTAAATCATATAATAATCTAAATAGTTAGAGGGACTAATATTATAATACGCAAATATCGATGTTAAGATTTTTTAAAATAGCAAATGGGTCTTTGGGGGTCTTAATACGCTTCACTTTCTTATTCAGAATTAAAACGCTAATTGGTTTTAGAAATTAATCTGATTTAAGATTTCTATGAGTTATTAGGTGCGTTTATTGATGAGTAACTTCATAAATTAGAGTTCTGTTTTTATTTTCGCACCACAATCCTCAAATAGTGTGAATTGAAAATTAAACATGCGAAGGCGAGGTGATTGAAATGAATACTTGGGGGACTCGCCAAATGCCAAACAATTAGTAAGGGCTTTTTCTGTTCTCACAGATACCACTTTTTAACTTCCCGGGACACTTTATGCATTTTTCTTATATGTGAGAGGTGAAATACTATGACTGAAAATTCCAAGAAAAAATTCATTGTTACATCCGCACTTCCTTATGTGAATGGAATTAAGCATTTAGGTAATTTTGTGGGGTCGCTTCTGCCAGCAGATATCTATGCTCGCTATCTACGCCTTCAAGGGCATGATGTTCTTGCTATCTGCGGAACAGATGAACATGGGACTCCCTGTGAGGTCGCTGCTCTAGAAGAAGGCCTTCCGGTTGAAGAATACACTGAGAAATATTACAAAATCCAGAAAAAAATCTATGAGGACTTTTATCTATCCTTCGATTATTTTGGAAGGACCAGCTCTCCTGAAAATCACACCATGACACAACATCTCTTCCTCAAACTCTATGAAAAGGGACTGATTAAGGAACAAGAAGTTACCCAATTATATTCCATTGACGACCAACGGTTCCTTCCGGATCGGTTTGTCATCGGGATATGTCCACACTGTGGTTATGAGAGGGCGCGTGGTGATCAGTGTGAACAATGTACGACACTTCTTGATGCGACAGAACTAATTAATCCCCGTTCAGTTATATCAGATTCTACTAATATTGAACTTCGTACATCTAAACATCTTTTCCTAGATCTTCCACAGATGCAATACAGAATAGCCGCTTGGATTGAGAGTAAAAGGAAGATTTGGCCAAAAACTTCTTATTCCATTGCAAAGAAATGGTTAACCGAGGGTCTAAAACCCCGCGCAATCACTCGGGATCTTAAATGGGGAGTGCCTGTTCCTCTCGACGGGTATCGAGATAAGGTCTTTTACGTCTGGTTTGATGCTCCAATTGGCTATATCGGTATTAGTATGGAATGGGCAAAGCAAAAAGGAGATCCAGATCGCTGGAAGTGGTACTGGAAAGACCCCAACACGAAATTATTTCAATTCATAGGCAAAGATAACGTTCCATTCCATACTGTTACATGGCCTGCCACTATGATGGGAGCCGATAATGGGTTTGTTCTTGCCTATTTTGTGAAAGGGCTAGAATACCTTAACTTTGAAGGCGATAAATTCTCAACAAGTTTACATCGAGGAGTTTTCACAGATGATGCGTTGAAAGAATTCCCTCCCGATTATTGGCGCTATTATCTTATAGTGATTGCGCCTGAGCGGCATGACACCGATTTTCAGTGGATCGGGTTTCAACAAGCAGTCAATCGCGATCTCTCCGATAGTCTAGGTAATTTTGTCCATCGCACTTTGACCTTCATCAATAAGCATTTTAATGGCAAGATCCCTAAGCGCGGCCCCCTTGAGCCCCTAGATACAGCGATTCTCAATAAACTCGACCAAATCCGGCAAGATGTCCAAACCTTATTGAATCAAGTAGAATTTCAGAAAACAATCAAAACAATTCGGGATTTCTGGGCGGATTGTAATGCCTATTTTCAAGTAAAAACACCATGGAAAGCGATTAAAGAGAATGTAACATCAGCGAAAACCACATTAAATATCTCTTATTCCCTTTGTAGAGCTATTGCCATTTTGTGTGCTCCCTTTATTCCAAGCACCGCTGAAAAAATCTACGAATATCTTGGCTTAAAACAGGACGTTCATTCTGAGCGTTGGGACTCAATCAGCACTAAGAATACCTTTGTCGGGATACAAATTCATCCAAATCCTAAACCACTCTTTCAAAAGATCGATTCAGATCAAATTAAAGTTTTACAGACACGATATGGGGGCAAAGAAGCACCTGAGATTATCCCAAAAAAAGAGGAGCAAAAAATGCCATTAATTACCTATAACGATTTTATGAAAGTTGAACTGCGAGTAGGAAAGATTCTTGAAGCGGAGAAAGTTGAAGGAACTAAGAAACTCATCCGCTTGGTAGTAGATCTGGGGGAAAAAGAACCCCGACAGATAATGACTGGTTTGGCAGATCAATATGACCCACATAGTCTTGTCCAGAAAATGGTAATTGTTGTTGCCAATCTCCAACCTCGCAAGATTCACGGCCTAGAAAGCCATGGAATGCTCTTAGCAATCGAACATGCCGATAAACCAGATAAATATACAGTCATCATGACCGAAGACGTCCCACCGGGTAGCCGTGTATTATAGTAGCAGATTTTGTGATTCAGGAGATAGTTAATGGAACGTTGCTGGATTTAAAATTAATGAACAATTCCTGAACCGCTCAATACTACAAACTTTTATGAATGGATAGAACAATTAAGCTGTTCCCTCGCGCCATCCAGTCATATATTGAGATTGTTCGTCTGTCAATTTGTCTAAGTTTATTCCCATCGCTTCGCATTTAAGCAATGCCACTTGTTGATCAATCTCTTCTGGAATCTCGATTACTTGACCACCCTGCGCAATTAACTCCTCCCGGTTTTTGACGATATACTCTACAGCTAATGCTTGATCACTAAAGGACATATCCATGACCTCTGAAGGGTGCCCTTCCGCAGCAGCAAGGTTTACTAAGCGACCTTCTCCTAATAAATACAATTTTCGATTATCCGGGAGTGTGAACTGGTCCACATTGGGTCTGATCCGTTTCACAGAAGTAGCGAGAGATTTGAGAGCTTTTACATCAACTTCTACGTCAAAATGCCCAGTATTACAGAGAACTGCCCCATCTTTCATTCGCTCGATGTGGGTTTTTGTAATAACATCTTTACAGCCAGTGGCCGTTACGAAAATATCTCCTATCGCGGCTGCTTCTAGCATCGGCATAACTTCAATCCCTTCCATGGCGGCGGTCAATGCACGATGGGGATTTATTTCAGTGACAATGACACGCCGCGCACCAAGGCCTTTTGCTCTTAGGGCCACTCCTCGACCACAATGCCCGTAACCTGCAACTACAAACACTTTTCCTGCAATCAATTCGGCTGTTGCCCTGATTATCCCATCAATAGTTGATTGACCTGTCCCCCATAGATTATCAAATTCCCATTTCGTGGGTGTGTCATTCGTAGCAAGGATCGGATAACGAAGGGCACCATCCTTAGCCATAGCCCGAAGCCGTTGAATCCCAGTAGTAGTTTCTTCAGCTCCAGCCCATACTCCTTCAATCCAATTTGTGCGATCTCCAATCGTTTTCTTGACTATATCAATTTCTGGACCTGAATCACCACGTTTCAATTTATGCAGTGTTGATACCAGATCTGCCCCGTCATCAATCGTAATTTGAGGGGCTGCTTTTATCACATTAGCAATAGATCGATAATAGCCTTCATGATCCATCTCTCGCCATGCATACACATTAATTTCCCGTTTCGCCAAGGCCGCTGCAACATGGTCTTGTGTGCTTAAAGGATTCGACGCACAAAGATACACTTCGGCTCCTCCTGCCTGCCAAGTTAAGGCAAGGACCCCCGTTTCTTTTGTAACGTGAAGGCATGCCCCAATCCTTATAGCTTCTAAGGGACGTTCTTTTCTGAAACGGTCACGAATTTTCATTATGACCGGCATATGAGCTTCTGCCCATTCTACAGAATGATGACCTTGGGATGCGAGAGCCATATCTCGGACTTCATAAGTAGCTGCAACTTCTGTTTTTACCAAATATGATCAACTCCCAGTAGTTTCTATGTTGACCACTCTTAATTTAAATATTCCCATATTATAAATATAGAAAGAATAAAATGCCAACATATATGAAAAATTATGGCCAAAATATAACTAAATACTTAGAGGTGTTAACTGACTCCATGAGTGCAATTGATGATGTGGATTTGAAAATCCTTGAATACTTTACAAGAGATCCTCGCGTGCGAGCTAGCGAACTCTCAGTCGCTTTAGGTATCTCGAGGGAAACCCTTCGCTCAAGAATTCGCAATCTCATTAACCAGGATATACTAAGAGGGTTTGTGACTGTTATGGATTTTCGTGGTTTAGGCTTTAATGTAACTACATTATTTCTTTTTAAAACAAATCCCCGGGAACCCTGGCTTCTTGAACAAATCAAAATTCTGCCTAATTGCGATTTTATCGCCGGAATCACAGGGGATTTTTCTCTTCTCTCTCGTTTTCGGATTAGAAATGAAAAAGCATTTGGAAAAGTCATGTATGAGATTGACTCCCTCATGGCGAAATCGGGATCACGTATGTATAGAGTAATACGTGTTGTAGACATCTTCAAAGAGAATGGTTCCATCGTTGAGAAGATTCCAAACCGAATTGTGGATGAGAGAGATCTAGCCATCTTGAAACAACTCGTTTACCAGAGGTGTTCAAAAAATCGATATTCCCCCTTGTCCTCCCTCCAATTAGCTTCAAAAGTGAATTTAAGTCAACCAACAGTGTATAAAAGACTTCAACGCCTAGAGAATGATCGAATCATCTTAGGGTTTAGTGTTGATGTGAACTGGGCTCGAGTCGGTAGCGATCGGATCGGTTTTGTGGTACAGCTCAAAGTCGATTTTGATAAAATTAGTGAAGTTGCATCATTTATTGCTGGATTCTCCGAAGTCTCATCCTTATATCGGACAACAGAAGAATATCCGCTCTTAGCACTCATTCAGGTTCAAAAGGTTGCCGATTTTACGAGGTTTCTCTTAAAATGCTATGAAATCCCTAGTGTTGAGGACACAAACAGTTTATTGTTACTTGATGTCCCTCTCGAACGTTCTCCTGCTTTTCTTTTAGAAACAATATATAAAACGCCACTGTGAGCTACCTTCGACTTCATTGAAAAGTTTAAAAGTCGTTGATCCGTTCAAATCCATTAACTACGCCTCTGTTTTCTGAAGGGTCAAATTTATCTATGCTCAACCCTCAGACCCCGCCCACTCAAGGGTTCTTGAACACTCACATTTTCGTTCATCAGGGATTAGTGTGAGGGTAATTCGGAAAAATTCCTTTACCATCTCTATTTGTTTATTAAAAATTTCTATGACTTCCTCATGAGTAATCTTGTCCTGGAGTCCAGCCGCATAATTTGTTGCAATGCATGCACTAGCATAACAGATCTCCAATTCACGGGCAAGAAATGCTTCTTTTGTCATTGTCATCCCTACAATGGTTGTCCCAAGTTTCTTCAACGCCTTTATCTCAGCTGCCGTTTCAAATCTTGGCCCCGTGAGTCGCGTATAGGTCGCTTGAGGGACTAATGACTTTATTCCCCTCAATTTTTGCCATGCTTGGATGAATGTGTTCCTTAACTCCGAGCAGATAGGATTAGTCACATCAACATGAACGACACCCTGTCCTATCCGACCACTCCCCATTTTTACAGTGAACTTTCCATCATAGAACGTGATTGGAGGAGTAAAATCAATAAGTTGGTTGGGTATAATCACAGTTCCTGGTTTTATTGTTCCATTTTTATCATCTACTATCCCCACTGCACTACTTGCAATGATTCTAGTCACACCAAGTTCATGGAGGGCATAGATGTTGGCTCGGTAATTTATTTCATGAGGCGGTATGGCGTGTTCAGTTTTTAGCTGACCTGGTGTTCCATGTCGTTGAAGAAAGACTACTTCAATATCTTCAACGGTTCCTAATTCAATTCGTGACGAAGCCCCGAACGGGGTCTCTATAATGATTTCTTCCACATTATCCAAGAACCCGTAGAAGCCTGATCCTCCAATTACTCCTATTCGCATTACAACATCCTCCTTTTATTTTAATGAGCTGATCTTCATTATTTTTCAATTCAGAATAATCAACCCTCGATTAATGTTTCGGATTCTTCTAACATCCACTCCATCTTGCGGGGATGCGCGAATGGCTAGCGCCTATTCCTCTCCATACTAAAACATTGGAGCTTTCTGTTAGCTTTTCCGTGAAGGATTGGATTATCTGCCTTGAAGTATGAAGTACTTAAGAAAAAACCTCTTGTGAATCACAATAATCAGTGAGTCGTTGCAATGAGGGAGGGGATGACAGCCCACAACTGCAACCCTTAAATACATCCTATGTGAGTAGATTTTTAACTACTTCATAACCATTAAGCAGAATTTCCCGCTTGGACGGTTTGAATGTAGCTTCTGAGTCCATTCGGAAAGGAAGAACTAGTCAGGTAAACCTCTCGGTGAGAATAAAATTCCATTAAAGCATATTTCTAATGAAACTCCCTGTAGTAGTTAGGAATATTTCACAAACGCCCTATACCAATATAACACGCAGTTGGAGATAACCTATTATAAATTATGCTAGTTACTTCCCCGATATAGCTGTAGGCTGACCCAGATGTCTGGTCTTAGACAACGTGACACGGCTATCAAAGTGCCCATTGTTGAATTAGTTGTAGGAACGGAGATAGACGACCCAAGTGGTAGGAGGGGCTTCCATACAAATTTAGGGATCCTTCGACGAGTCCGTGTGCTTGGGACCGTAATAAACACTTATAGCAGTGAAAAAGAAGGAAAAAAACCTTACACCTCTCTTACTCTCGATGATGGAACTGGGATGATCCGCATTAAAGGGTGGAGTGCAGATGCTAAACGCCTCGGTCAATTTAAAGAGGGTATGGTGTTAGATGTCATTGGTCGAGTGAGATCATCAAATGATGAACCCTATATCACTTCTGAACTGGAAATCCTTATAACAGATCCAACCTGGGAACTAGTAAGACGCTTAGAACTCGTGAAACAATACAAAGAACAAGGAATCAAACCTCCAATAAAGGAATTCAAGAAACGAGAAATGGTCCAAGCAGAAACATTTATCCAACCGGCAGAATTAAGTGCCGAAGAAGCACCGGTTCCTTCCGAACCAATGAAAGAACCAACAATTCCCAAATCCCTCCTTCCTAGTACACCTACGGAAAACGAAGGGGAAACACGCATGGTACCAGATTTCGAAGATGTCAAGGATCAAATTATTATATTGATCAAAGAGTTCAACAGTGGAAAAGGCGCTTCTTATGATGAATTGCGGAAAAAGATGAGTGATAAACCTGAAAAAATCTTTGAAGAGGCTCTCATGGATCTGCTCAAACAAGGGATCGCTTATGAACCCTCTCCTGCGCGTTACAAGATCCTAAAATAAGCATCATTACAATTTTTCTGTTCTACTCATACAGCTTTTTACTTCCATAACAAATTCCCTAAATACCTTAAGGCAATAATAGAAAAGGGCTGATGCATAAACCTTTTTTTAGAATAATACTCATTCCCTCTCACGTTCATTGGAGTGTTAATAGGACTGGATCTCAATGAATGATTCCGATTATGAACAATTACTTGATCGTGCAATCAAAAGCTTGCCCGAAACAGTGAAAAAGACGGGAAGCCGGTTTACGATTCCTCAAATCAATGTTTTTTATGAAGGTAATCGAACAATCATTCGGAACTGGAAAGAAATTGAAGATACTCTACGGCGTGATGGATCTCATATCTTAAAAGTCTTAACTCGAGAATTGGCAACTGCTGGTATAATTTCGGGGCTGCGTGCCATTCTTCAAGGAAAATTTCCCACCTCTCAAATTGAAAGGACGTTTGAGCGGTATGTTAAAGATTATGTAATTTGCTCAGCTTGTAAGCGACCAGATACAGAAATTATAAAGAAAGAAAAGCTTGCATTCTTAGTTTGCCATGCTTGTGGTGCGAGACACCCCCTCCCTTCCCATTAATTTAATTGTCTATTTAGAGACGCTCAGCCCCAAATCGGTTGCGACGACGTTGGATCAAAACCAAACTTCCACGAAACTGCTAGTTTATCTCAAAATCCACCGATCAAGTAACACCAAAGTCATAGCTGCTTGTGATGCAGAACTCTTAGGAAAAACTCTTGAAGATCGAACAAAAGGTATAAAACTCGTAGTAAACCATAATTTCTATCAGGGTGAACTAATGACGGTTAAGGAAGGAATAGAGGCAATCCGAGTGGCAGAAAATGTAAACTTGGTTGGATCTCGCATTATCTCTGCTGTAATCAAAGAAAATCTAGCAAATGAACAAGCAGTTATCGTAATCCAAACAGAACATGGAGAAATCCCTCACTTACAAATATATCACCTCTAAAGCCTCATTCTTTAGGAGAGGGAAGTACAAGTTTATTGGAAGCTGTGATCCTCCCATAAATTGGTTGTGAGTTAGTGGGTCGAATGAATTGTGTGGTCTGTGGTGAAAAACCCGCCCATATCCAGTTGGAAAGTCAATGCCCTTCCTGTTATTCGGCTACCCACCCTCTTTTAGCCCAAATTACACCAGAAAAAACTCTTCAACTCCCTTTTTGTGAAACCTGTTCACGTCTAAAAATAGGCCGAAAATGGTATCGTATTGATGATTCTTTTGCTATTGATTACTTGAAACCAGAACTCTTCCGTACTATGAGATTGCCGAAGGATGTGGAGATTCTTATCCAGAGGAAAATTATTGAATTTTCCAAGACCAACATTCCTCGCGTGCTTCATGTACAAATCACTGCTAAAAAAAGAATTCTTCCAAGCATATTTCAGCAGGAAATCCGAGAAATCCCAATCAAATTAGATATACAACTCTGTACACATTGCTCACAGCTCAAAAAAGCACATTACGAGGCATTATTACAAATTCGAGCAGATAACAGGGGTTTCACCCAAGAAGAGGCTCAATGGATTACTACGCAGGTGAATGATCGAATTACCAAAGCCTTCGAAAAAGATCCACGAAATTACCTTTCCAAACTGGATGAACGGCCAGAAGGACTTGATTTCTACTTTAGCACAGTTAGTTCAGCTCTCCAAATAGCGCGGTATCTTGCTTCTTATACCGCAGCTCGGTTACAAATATCATATAAACTTGTTTCCGCAGATCCCTCTCTAAAACACCCTAAAAAACGTGCTACCATAAGTTTAAGGGTTCCCAATTATAGACGAGGAGATTTTGTCACCTTCCAACCCAAACAAGCTAAAAGATCTGAAATCATCCAAATTCTTAGTTTTAGTCAAGGAACAGTGCATTTTTATTCCTTTAAAAACGCTTCTAAAGTCTCCATTCCCGTAAAACTGTTTAATGAATATCAACCATCTGTAATAACTCCTGCTCAAACATTACATTCCTTCATTATTATCACAACACATGACGATTCTGTACATCTCATGGATTTGCAATCTTACCAAATGTATGAAATCAGTAAGGAACAATTTAGAACAAACATAAAACCTGGAAACGTTATTAATGCTACAGTTATTGACGATAAACTTTATATTAGCTTCTATCACGCTGAAGACATCGCAACTTGTAGATCCAATAACGATGGAACGATTGACAGTTTAGCTAATAATGAGCAGAAAGGAGAAATTTAATTAGGCGTAATTGAATTGCCAAATTACGGAATTTCCCCTCCATCTATTAATTAAATGGACACGAATGGAAGAGGTGACAGGGCGATTGTCAATAAAAAGAGGGAAGAAGAGTAAGAATCGTACGACTAACAAACCCAGCAACCCTGAAGAAGAACCTGAAGTTATTCGGGTTCGCCTTCCGGATAGAACCAAAGGGGAACTCTTCGGCATCATAACCCGAATCTTTGGGGGAAACCATTTGGAAGTGATGTGTGAGGATGAAAAACTTCGTATCACCCGTATCCCTGGACGGTTTAGACGACGTAAGTGGCTCCGTATGGGCGATGTGGTTTTGGTCGAGCCATGGTATGGGCTAGATGAAGATAAAAAATGTGATCTGATCTACCGTTACAGTCGGAATCAAGTTCGTTTCTTGCAACAACGAGGGATGCTTGGAGAAATTGAGCAATTCCTTGAATTTTAATCCTTTGAAATGGGATATTGCCTTAAATTCTCAACCAAATATTATAATATCAAATTATTCCTTGATTCTGCTCCTTGAACATTCTTGACAAAAGGTATTACAAACATCCTTCTTAAAAACTGTATGTCACGTGATTATCCATGTGTCCCCCCATTAATCCAAGGAGGAAAAAAGAAAAAGGAACACAAAGAAAAAATCTCATAAATGATGAAGATGAAAAACTAGAATTTGATTTTGAACTTGATTTGGAGTCGTTTACCGACTCAGAGAACAAAAAGTTGGATCGAAAAGTCGTTCAGAAAATTGAGCACTGGTTGCAACGCGATAAACGATCTGAAGATCGTTCTGTGATTAATTCCGTTCTTGATACGCGGACTTTAGTTGTACTGGAGTATCTTCTGCGGAAAGGGTTCATCGACCCTACTATCATTCTCAGTATTATCTCTACTGGGAAGGAAGCAAATATATACTATACCTTAACTACTTGGAAGAAGGAAGTTGCCGTTAAAATTTACCGAATGGTAGCGTCCGATTTTAAACGAAGAGAGCAGTATTTGGTTGGAGATCCTCGGTTTCGTACTATCCGGAAAACAACCCATGATCTTGTTTATACTTGGGCTCAAAAAGAGTTCAAGAACCTGCAACGCGCTTATGCTGTCGGAGTCCGAGTTCCAAAGCCCGAAATTGTCCGTAAGAATGTGTTAGTGATCGAATTTATTGGCAAGAACCGAGTTCCCGCCCGATTAATACGTGATGTCAAACTAAGAAATCCAAAAAAAACCTTTCAACGCATTCTTGAACACGTACGAACCCTCTACAAGGAAGCAAACTTAGTTCATGCAGATTTATCAGAATATAATATCCTTATATGGGAAGATGAACCAATTCTCATCGATTTTGCACAAGCCGTATTGATAGCCCATCCACTATCTTCGATGTTCCTCCAACGGGATCTTGAAAATATTTCGAACTATTTTTCTCGCTTAGGGGTTGCTACAACCGCAGCTGAAGTACTATTCACTGCATTACTTGAGAGCAATGATGATGATGGACAGTAGCCTGCCTTTAATCCTAAATACCCTGTAAGGTTAATGAATGATTTAGTATTCAAATTTATTATCTGTTTTCTGTCTGGGAATGCATTTAGTGTTAAGATACAACAACATGACCCATTTGGAAACGAACGAGACTAAACTTGCATAGATGAATACTAAGGGATGATCACCTATGAAAAAACGCCTATTTGGTTCAACAGGAATCCGTGGTCGCGTATTTGGACCAATCGTTGCAGCTGCTACTTCTGTTCACTTAACCCCTAAAACCCTTGTTCGGCTCGGGCAGATCTGGACCTCCTTCAATGCGATATCAACCGAAATTTTATCGGGTCGTGACCCTAGAAAAAGCTCTGAAATGGTTCAATCCGCCTTGAACGCAGGAATCATGGCAATGGGGAGTGATGTAATAATGGGGGGTATAATTCCTACTCCTGCACTTAATTACTCCTGTAAAGCGCGGAATACCCCCGGTTTGATGATAACTGGCTCTCATACCCCTCCAGAAATGAATGCGGTGAAATTCATCCTTCAAAATGGCGCTGAAATTGATACACAAACAGGAGAGCTTGAAATCGAATCAATGTTTTTCGATCCTACTTTTTCTGGTCCGAAAGATCCCCTAAAGTGTGGTTCGACTACATCAGCTGATTTACTCTCTCCTTACTTAAATTATCTTAGTAAAAACATAACAACCGACCTCTCAGGGCTCACTCTTATCCTCGATTCTGGGAACGGATGTATGGCTGGAGGTACGATTAGTAATTTCCTCTCAAGGCATGGGGCTAATGTTCTAACAATTAATGAGGTCCAAGATGGTCTTTTTCCAGGTCGTGGCGCAGAACCACTTCTTCCCGAATCTCTTCATAAGTTATCCCAAATAGTTGTCCAGACGGGTGCAGATTTGGGTATTGCATATGATTCCGATGGAGACCGGAGCATCTTCATCGATGATAAGGGACGTATGATTTGGGGTGACTATACACTCGCACTGATTGCCAAACACCTACTACGAAAGGGTGATGCGCTGGCTACACCTGTCAGTACAGCTGGTATAATAGAGGATGTTGCTGATATCATCGGGTTCAAGATCGTTTGGACGGCAGTAGGGGCAGCTGAAGTGACTCGCGAGTGCTTAGAACGCGACCTTCCTTTGGGAGGGGAACAGAACGGGGGTATCATCTTCCCCAACGATAACCCTGCTCGAGATGGGGGCCGCACAACCATTGAACTTCTTAAATTGCTTATAGAAGAACAACAGTCTCTATCTGCTTTAGTGAACAGCCTACCAAAATACTATATTACTAAAGAAAAAATCTCCCATTCTGAGAAACTCCTATCAATACGATCCACCATTATGGAGGAAATAATTCAGCACTTTTCAAACTATGAGACGATCCAGATTGATGGTTTAAAACTCCAACTGAATGACACAAATAATACAAGTTGCCTTATGCGGTTCTCTTTAACAGAACCTATCTTTCGTGTCTTTACGAACAGTAAAGATGAACAAACGATGCACTCATCCCATCAACAATGTGTAAACATCATAAAGAAAATTATAGGTGAATTTGAATCAAAAATTGGATAAGTGCCTATGCAACTCCCTCCTCTTACCGTGAAATATTTGACACAAGCGAGGATGAACTACTTATGCAATTTAAAATTCCGAAAGAACGGATCGGTGTCGTTATTGGTCGTAATGGCGCAATTAAAGAACGAATCGAAACTGATACCAAGACAAGGCTTCAAATCGACTCGACATCTGGCGAAGTCATCATCGAGAATCAAGAAGGCATTAATGACCCAACAGGAGTATGGGTCGCTACGAACGTCATAAAAGCAATAGGCCGCGGTTTTAATCCTTGGAAAGCTTTGCGCCTTCTAGATGATGAGGTCTATCTTGAAATTATTGATCTTACAGAGTTCTTTGGTACTTCCAGGAAAATCCTCCAACGAATCAGAGGCCGACTCATTGGAAAAGATGGAAAAACTCGAACAATCATTGAACAAACCACTGACACAAATATCTCCATCTATGGTAAAACAATTAGCATCATTGGCTACTTAAACGAGATTAAAGTTGCCCGAAAAGCCATTTTCATGCTCATTGAAGGTGCATCACACGGAACCGTCTACCGGTATCTTCAAGAGCAGAAACATCAGCTTAAAATAGCCCAATTGGACCAATGGAAGCCTTTATAGCCCTCTTCATACCTTTTTTGAGTCGCATGACAATAAATAACATAAAATTTGTAATGATTTTTAAATAGAACTTGTTTTCGTCGAAGAATGTTATTTAGGTTAATATCCATGAAACGACCAAAAAGAAGGATTTTCTTTAATTTCTGAGTCCCATGAAATGGAATATGTCGATTTCTTGAAAATTCCCTCTCATTGACTTACTCTAACTTGCTCCATTCTGGGAAGGTCTCTTCACCTCGCTTTACATCCTTCCCAATCACTTTGTACGAGAATCCTGCAATAGAAACACCTAAATTGGAACCAGCCTATTCTCCACAAGAATTCACCCATAACATGACCTTTAATATCTTAAATGCGACAATTCATTTAGTAAGTATAAACGAGTTCAACAAGGAAGGGTTGGAGGTCAAATTGTCTGCCGAACCGTCCTTGGCGCAAAATTGCCCGAGGCAACCTTTATGTCCAAAAAAGAACGGCGTGGCGTCATAACTCAAGGGACTATCGCTGAATTCATGCGAAAACGCACTCAGTTAGTCGGCTTCAGTTTCGGTCTTTTCAAACATGTACAATATGTAGTTGAATTTCTTGATAATGCTCTTGACGCCGTTGAGACTGCCCGATGGAAATATGGGGCTTACAACCTCGATCTTGCCCGTGCAACCCTTAAATATACCCGAACCCAGAAAGAAGATATTTTTTTTGAGGATGGGGATGATGTCGCTCCAGAAATTGACCGATTGGGCGAACAAAGTGATTTACCCTCCGGAAATGGCGATCTAAACACCACAACGGACAGGGTTCAGCTTCTTATCGATGCTAGCGATCAAGATATCGGCCTTACCACCCTTTCATTGGAGACTCTTATCAGTCCAATTCGTGAAAGCTTAACCAACGAACCTATAGTCATCATCCGACTTCAGGAAATGGATATAGATAGTCTAGCATCCTTACCTGACTCTCAAACACTCAAAGAGCGAATGTACAGCCTTGAAGTGTTTGATAATGGTGTAGGTCTCATTCCCGAAGACCTGGAAAAGTTTGGTCGCTACTTAGCTTCCTCCAAAAGTGAAAGATTAAAACAAACCCGTGGAAGTCAAGGGTTTGGAGCCCCAAGCGCCTTCTCCGATGCCCAAAATACCACTGGGAAACCTATCACCGTATTGACCAAACACTTTTTAGAAGAACAAGCTACTGTTTCTGTTTTTTATACCACGGGCAAGAATGTTAAACAATATATTGTTACACCGACTCAAGTTAATGTTTCCTTCCCTCATGGCAGCTACATTCGCCTTTATTATCTAAATGTCCCCTATCGGAAGGGATTTGTTGATACATATATCCGACGAACATCGCTTCTTAATGCTCATGCAACGATCATTTACATTGATCCTCGAAATGAGGTCATGGTTTTCAATCGTCGCGTCTCTTCTTTTCCATCCGAATCAATCTATGCCAAACCCCACCCCACCTCAGTCAGTATTGGTGATTTTAAAGAAATTATCCACTCTTCTTCCCACTCTTCTCTGAACACCCTCTTCAAAGAAAGTTTCTGCCGAGTCTCTAATCAGAAAGCTCGGATAATAATTGATAATGCTCAACAAGAGCTCAATGCCCGTGGAACTGGCCTTTATATGACTACTCCCCAACAAATCTCCCCACAACAAACCGAAGCGCTCTTTCAGGTTCTCTCTAAACGGAAAATGTGCCCTTATTACCTGAATCTTACCCATTTTCGTAACCTCCTCACAAAATCCAACCCAAACCACTCCATTCTTGATGTGCTATCCTTCCTCTTCGCTGATATCACTAAAGCTGCTGCTCGGAAGGTGTTAAAATCCGCTGGGTTGAAGCCACAAAAGCTAACATCTCTCTCCCAAGATGAACTCGATTGCCTCTATACGGCTCTTAATGAACAAAAATTATGTCCGCTCCGCTTTACTCTTAAACAACTTACCCACGAACTCACTCGTCCATCCTCCTCCCCTCTCCTTGATCGGCTTCGAACGCATTTTTGTTCGTCCTCTCTCCAAGTTGTTCAAAAAGTCCTCATAACAGCTGATGAAAAGCTGGGAAATACCTCATTATGGTACAAAAAACCGAAAAAACTGACACCTCAGGAAATTTCCGCTCTTTTCAAAAGCCTGAATGAAATTCAATCCCCTAAATCTTCTATGTCTTTTTCAAAATTTAAAACGACTGTAAAGCACTCTAGTAAGCAAACCCTCTCTGCTTTATTGCAAAATGAATTAAAGATTTCAAAGACTCAAATTTCTCCTCTCCTCCAGACCGTTGAAAAACGCTTAAAATATAGCTCTCTCATAACCAAATCCCCATCCCGTTACTCTGATGTTGAAATCCACGCATTGTACGAGAGCCTTCAACATCATATGAAATGTTCAGGATGTATAGATAGTAGTACCACCCTATTGCAACTCCTGAACAATGCCGCTGAATCCTCTCTCCAGGTATGGTTAGAAAATAACTTTTACTTACAACGTGGTGAGGCCGAGACTATCATTGAAAAAGCCAGTAAGCTCCTTGGTGGACTCCGTCCTCTTATAATGAATAAACCCCAAAATCTCGCCGATGAACAGATCAATGCTCTCTACCGCTCGTTCCGCGCCCAAAAATATTATTCTCCTCCCACTGATACAGTTGTCCGTGTTGGTGCCGACGTAATGGACCGGGTCATCCAAATGACCTACCACCCTGATTTCGTGAAAACTGAAACTCGGAAACCCACAAGTGGGAAAGGCCTTGCCTTTGTCGTGGAAGCTACCATCGCTTATGGTGGCGATATCCAAGAGGCCAAAAGGGCTCGCGATGTCCTCTATCGATTTGTGAACCGTACTCCTAAATTACGAGATAATAGTGATTGTGCCATCTGGAAAGCCACGGCTTCTGTCAATTGGAAAAATTATGGGGTCGATCAATTTGATAACGGTCTCCCCAAAGGCCCAATCCGTATATTTGTGAGCGTTTCTGGCCCCTTCGTTCATGTAATGTTTAAAACACAATCCAAACAAGCCTTGGCGGAGGATGAAACCCTTATTTCGGAAATCAAGCTCGCCCTCGAAGCTGTCGGCCGCAAATTGAAATCTGTCATTTCTGAACGCCGACTCTCCAAACAACGAGAACGTCGAACTTCTGTACTCCAACGCTATGCTAAGAGCTTCGCACGCTCCCTTAGCCGCATTCTCTCCTCTAATCCATCCAAGAATCCCCCTACCGAACAAGATCTCCTGGAACGAATTATAGCTGCTATCGACGAAGACTCTTCACCCCCTCCCTCTACCAACTCCAAAGACATCGAACTTGAATCTTAAAGGGTAATTCCTCTTATATAATAATACAAATCCTGATTCTCCCCTACACTTACGAACTCTCTAAACCGACCTATAGGAAGTAATTCACATTGTCCCCCCCTACAAAACGAATAAAACCCTTAAAAGATGTAAAAGCCTCAGAATCAAAACAATTAACCTCTGCTGAACTTACAAAAAAGGCACAAGAATCTTCTTTGGATCGCTATTTGGTTGATCAGAAACCAACCGATACCAAGGAACGTACCACTTCAATACGCAAGAAATCTCCCCGTAAACGCTCCCAACGCAAAAAAGACCCCCTTGCTACAATCCGTCGCCTAAAACACGTTCCGGCCACAACAACACACAAACTCCCCAAAAGAGACGATGTAATCATTGTGGATGACCTCTCGACAGATGCCGTCCTTGACCGACTCGATACTCATGTTGATCATCTTCTCACTCAAATCATGGAGACTGGTAAGCCCGTTTTTGAAATCCCATCCCGCAGCGCTAGTAACATTATTTGGGATGAAACATCTGACATCTTGCTTCTGGGTAAAGACCTCTCGAAAAAACCCTTCCATAACTTAGGTTCTGTCGCCGATGCCACCCGCCTAATGAAGGTTCTTGAGATAATCCATGAAATCCTACGAAAAGATATTCATGTCACTAAACGAGAACTATTTTATAACGCTGTCGATCTGTTTCATGATCAGAAAAATAGCGATAAGGCCATTGAGGATGCTTCTGTCCTGCTGCGAACCACCCGTAACTCTACTCACATTGTAGCAGGCGCAAAAGGTGTTGCCGTTGGTCGTATTAAAATTAAAGATAAAGGTCAAGTCATTAATCTCCAAAAAATGGGTTCCGGTGCTTGGAATATTAGTCCCTTCCTTGATCAGATCGAAATTGTAGAGTCTGACGCGGAATTTGTCTTGGTAGCCGAAAAAGAAGCGGCTATGATTCGTTTGACTGAAGCTGAATGGTGGAAGGCATGGCCTTGTATTATCCTAACTGGTAAAGGTCTCGCTGACATCGCCACTCGCATGTTCCTTAAACGGATCACCCGCGAATTAGGCATTCCTGCCTTTTGTTTGGTGGATTCTGATCCTTATGGCCATTACATCTATTCTGTCTATCTCCGCGGTAGTAAACGCCTTAGTTATGAATCCCCTTTCCTTGCAACCCCCAATCTTAAACTACTAGGAGTTCTTAGCAAGGATCTTAATCGTTACAACATTCCCAAGCTTGCTCGCCTTTCCATGACTAAATTCGACTTGGAACGAACCGATCAACTACTCAAAGAACCCTTTGTTCAGCAACGTAAAGAATGGGTCAAAGACCTTAATCTTATGCGTAAAACTAAGCAAAAAGCGGAAATTCAAGCTCTCGCTATGCACGGCTTCGAATACATGACTGAAACCTACCTCCCTGAAAAACTCACAACTGGCGACTGGATCTAAAACTCATGGCATGAATCTAATCCACTGTCTAAAGAAAACTCAAAAAAATAATTGAATAACCTATAGGAATTTACTAAGGTAATATTAGCTCCTTGATAATAACTAATAAATTCAATATTCCTTCCTTGATTTCTTGCATTGAAGATGTCTTAATTCTCTACTTATGTTCACACTCTCTGTAAGACTCCAAATGCCCTACCTATCACAACAATGCTCTTTTGATTTTCTTGTTATGTTCTCCCTAACCTCCGGGTTAATCCCAAAATATATCTGGACATTAGCAAGAAGACTCACACTACATGGGGGGGAAGGAAATGTCAACACAAGGTTTAAATGGGAGGATTAATACATGGTCTCAACTAATGGATCCCCTCCTTCAATAGAACGGGCTGAAACCGGTTGAAACTCCGGACAACCCTCTATGAAGGGGGACCAAGTAGCCCATGAGTCAGGTAGATGGATTGTGGATAGTGGGTGCGTGAATCACCCAGGACGAATAAGCCAGCCAGGCTTGAACCTTCGTCCAAAGTCCCGTTCAGTAGGATGGAACAGTTCACAAACTCTCGCTCTATGTTTAAATAGATCTTGTCCTTCAGCAGAAGACATGGACTCCCAAGTTGTTTTATGAACGACCAAAAAAGCTATCAAAACTAAGGGCCGGTAGATCAGCTCGGCAGATCGCCTCGCTTGCAACGAGGAGACTCCTTCCCAAACGGAGCCTTATGCCCCGGGTTCAAGTCCCGGCCGGTCCACCATTCATGCTTCTTTGCTACCTCTTTTTCAACTCTGGCCTCCTCACATTCCATTCATCTTACTCATAGTAACAATAATGGAGGTGGAGGTTCTTTCCTCCCTTTTCTTTTAATCCATATCCCTTTCGACACTCCCTCTTTTTTACCTTACTTTTTTTCTATAAACCAAATGGTGACCACTCCTATTTGATCAGATGAAATCTTCTAAATCCTCAATCGGCTCAGTGATGAAGGATGTATCGAACTCGATGATTTGTTCTCTTCCTACCCTTAACCCTACATATTCCTCCAACGCCTTCAAGACCACTTTTGCTGCAACATAATCTGTTTGATAGGTTCCACAATATCCCAGAATCGCTAACGCTGGCACTTTATCGGCTGTTGCCTTCATTAATGTCACACTGAGCGGTCCAACCATACTTAAGTGGTTCTCAATTGATCGTTTAATCCCAAACTTCTCTTGATAATCTCTTGTTGGTATTAAGGCTACCCAATCTTTATTTCCAAAGGATCTCGTCTCTTCTCGTAACCCAGCTATGATAATCACCTTTTCTAACCCTTCAATCGAAAGCATGTCCTCGACTAAAAGCTCCCAAAATTCAGATTGTAATGCCTCCTCCCCTACTACAGGAAAAATTACTCGTGGACATAGAAATAAATACTTTTGCTTTCCTTGGATATACTGGTATAATGTCATCGAGGCTTCTAATCGCCCTTTGTGATACCACGTCGAATTCCCAAAAAACCCAACTGGCTTCACTGGCAGGACCTCTGCTAAATGGTTCATCACCAGATGTCCTAGATTTCCCCACCCCGAAAACCCCATGATCAAAGTTGCATTCTCCGGAATATCTTCCCAACGGACATGAAACAACTCCAAGCACGTACACCAGCACTACTGTTACTGAAACAACCAAACTACTTATTCGCTTATAAAGCTAGTTAATGCATACACATCCCCACTCCTTTGAGACCTACCCACTGCTCTTATCGAACTTGAAGCCAATTCTATCGTAACCTTTAAATCCTATCCAGACGTATGTTTTATTAAGTTAGGAAGATAATACTCTCTCCTAAAAATAATTCATGTGAATCATGACATTGCAGTAGAGTCATGATTCTTTGGTGTAGTGGACCTCATCGGAGGTTTAACCGGGTAATGGATATTATAAACCACGGCACACGATGATCACCCCGCATAAGCAAACCCATGTAATAACCGCAAGTGATACTTACCTTTGGCTTGATCATACTCCATAAAGTCCAATTCAACAATATTTGGTGCCATAATGTCGTTAGAACCGTGGATCTTGGGTATTTTGCCTTGATATGACCGGTTCCGTCCAATCATGGCATAAAACCACACCATTTCTCAAAGAGATCTTCCCTTGTTTCCTGTCTTCCCTTATCCTCACTTGCGGCCAACCCAAGTCTGGTTGATCCTGCCAGACCCGACTGCTATCGGCATACGACTAAGCCATGCAAGTCTAACGGATCCTCGGATCCGTGGCGTACTGCTCAGTAACACGTAGATAACCTACCCTAGGGTCGGGGAAACTCCCGGGAAACTGGGCTTAATCCCCGATAAGTAATGTCTACTGGAACTGTGGCATTACTCAAACCTACGGGGCCCTAGGATGGGTCTGCGGCGGATTAGGTTGTAGGTGGGGTAACGGCCCACCTAGCCCATGATCCGTACCGGTGATGAGAGTCAGCGCCGGGAGATGGCCACTGAGACAATGGGCCAGGCCCTACGGGGTGCAGCAGGCGCGAAAACTCCGCAATGCGCGCAAGCGTGACGGGGGGATGCCGAGTGCTCACCTAGCCGTGAGCTTTTGCCGAGTGTAATGTGCTCGGAGAATAAGGAGAGGGCAAGGCTGGTGCCAGCCGCCGCGGTAAAACCAGCTCTCCAAGTGGTCGGGACTTTTATTGGGCCTAAAGCGTCCGTAGCCGGGTGGACAAGTCGTTGGTGAAAGGCCGGGTCTTAAGCCCGAACTTGCTAGCGATACTACCCACCTTGGGACCGGAAGAGGCAAATGGTACGTTGAGGGTAGGGGTGAAATCCTGTAATCCTTAACGGACCACCGGTGGCGAAGGCGATTTGCTGGGACGGGTCCGACGGTGAGGGACGAAACCCAGGGGAGCGAGCGGGATTAGATACCCCGGTAGTCCTGGGTGTAAACGATGCGCGCTAGGTGTTGGGCGAGTTACGAACTCCCCCAGTGCCGAAGCGAAGGTGTTAAGCGCGCCGCCTGGGGAGTACGGCCGCAAGGCTGAAATCATGGAAGGCTGTATACCTTAACTACGAAGATAACTGGAATTTACTGGGGGACGAGGATCTCCCAAGAAGCCGAGTTACCACTTTGATTTCTTTCATTTAATCGTTTACCATCGGCTTCAACTAACTATGTGACATTGCTTTTAACTCCTCTTCGGGGGAGGAATTTGCCCGAATTTGTTCTATTGCTCAACTATTCAACGGAAAGGTTTGATCAGATCACATTATACGTATTACTTTGATTCCTCAACTCACTTTCTTAACTCACCTCACCAATGGAACAACACTTTTGTACCTTCTATGACAGTAGACTTAAAGGAATTGACGGGGGAGCACCACCAGGGGAGGAGCCTGCGGTTCAATTGGACTCAACGCCGGGAAACTTACCGGAGCCGACAGCATGATGATGGCCAGGCTGAAGACCTTGCTTAAAGCGCTGAGAGGAGGTGCATGGCCGTCGCCAGCTCGTACCGTGAGGCGTCCTCTCAAGTGAGGCAACGAGCGAGACCCACACCTACAGTTGCCAGCACGAGATGGTATCTTGGTGGGCACACTGTGGGGACTGCCCGCGAAAAGTGGGAGGAAGGAGTGGGCCACGGCAGGTCAGTATAGAGCGTCCAGTCTATGGGAGACCAGGCTGGCGTTCGCTGAAGCCCCGAAAGCTCCGGGCCACACGCGGGCTACAATGGCCAGGACAGAGGGCAACCAACCTCGAGAGAGGAAGGAAATCCCTAAACCTGGTCTCAGTTGGGATTGAGGGCTGCAACCCGCTCTCATGAACGTGGATTCCCTAGTAATCGCGTGTCATCTACCACGCGATGAATACGTCCCTGCTCCTTGTACACACCGCCCGTCGTTGCACCCGAGTTGGGTTTGCCTGAGGCTGCATTTCCCTTCGGGGAGGTGTAGGCGAAGGTGAGTTCGATGAGGGGGCAAAAGTCGTAACAAGGTAGCCGTACCGGAAGGTGCGGCTGGATCACCTCCTGATATCTATACTCCCTTCAATTCTAATCGAAGGGTGGGTTGGAAAGCGGAAGCAGGATAAAGAAGGACTATAATGGAAGTGGGAGTTGGTTGGACATGGAAAAGTGAGGTCAGTCAAGTAGGTGGCGGGTAATGGGTTTGCTATTGCAATTAACGTGTTTTTTATTCCGGATTTGGTTAAGCTTAATGATGTTTTGCTGCGCTAACAAAGGATGCAATGGATTTCTAGGATGCCAAGGTCACTGGAACTTACATTGATTGCATCCAATTTTGCGTGGGGATTAGAAGGAAATCTAAATTATAGGACTTTTTTTAAGTTATATTATATAACTTATATATGAAAAAATTTATAGAAAATATGCAAAATGTTTTTATATAATTTTTTGGGAGTATAAAGTTTCTTGTGGGAGTGAGGGTCTCATAGCCGCGGTATGACATGG